>NZ_JABSOE010000045.1 GCF_013618865.1 Phocaeicola faecicola | reverse complement strand
GTCCAACTGATAGGATTATATGAAAAAACACAGAAAAAGGGCAATAGCAATGGCATATAAAGTGATTATACTCTATCGACTTTATATGCCACCTTACTTTTTAGGGACATTTACTGAATATCCCTAATTATAAAGACAAATGCATCTAAAGCAGAAAAAGGCTACACCATATATTGAAATGAGCTAAAAGTTATCAGTGAACTTCTAAAACACATCTCATTATGATGTAGCCTTTTATTTCTATCAAATTGATAAATCTTAAACTATATCAATATAACATAAGTTTATCATTTTACCACAATCTGACAAGTTTCCCGAATAGTAAATTCAACATTGTCTTTCTGTTCCTGAGTCACATAAAGAGTTTGCAGTTTCTGACGATCAACATTGCAAGTTTTCAGTTTCGGACAACCTGTAACATCCAACGTTGTCAATATATCATAGTAACTAGACCATGATGACAGATAAGCATTGATATTTGTAATATTAGTTCCAGAAATTGACAAAGAAGAAGATTCCACGTAATCATTAAATACCACTGAAGTTACCGGATTATCCCCAATAATTACTGTATGCAAAGGATATACAGACTGGAAGTTCAGTTCTTCTACATTCTTCAATTTAGAAATATCGATAACTTCCATTTCATTGTAAGCCAATTTCAATACTTTAATTTGCGGGAACTGCTCTATACCCTCCAAAGAAGTTATATCGTAATTATTCCACAAAGTTCCAGACAAATCAAGCGTTGTTTCCGTAATTCCCTTCTCAAGCAATTCGCATTCCGCATCTTCATCAGTTTCTCCTAAGATGACCCATTCTTTTTCTGCCAATGCCTGTCTAAAGTTCAGATCAGGAATTGTAACCATCACAGGATTAGGATTCTGCTGTTTTGCAGTCAAGGTCAAATAAACTTTAGAATCTTTCATAAGAGAGATATCTGTTCTTCTAGATGCAATAGCTTCCAAAACATGGAATACCAAAGTCTGCTTTTGCAATCCATCTACAGTTTCTCCCTTTATGGTTTCCTTCAGTTCAATCCATTCCGGCAATTCGCTCAATTCATAATCAATATTGGTCTTAACATCAAACTGCAAATCACCTTCTGACAAACCAGTTTCTTTATATACCTCTCCGTCTTCCAGCAATGCATCCTGCTGAGCCTGTGTAATATCAACAGTTACAGATTTCTCAGAACCTTTAATTGTCAATACAGAGTTGCGCGATACATATTTATCATTTGCACTGACCTCTAAGAGAAGTGTCTCTTTGCCAAAAGCAGATTCAAAAGAAAGAACCTTAATCCACTGAGCTCCTTCATTAGAAAACTCATAGCTCAAATTCGTTTCATTTGTTGACAAAGAAATATTAACCACTGTCTTTTCTGAAGTAACAGCAACTTCAGGTTCTGATACCAGTTCCAGCATCATTGAAGGGTTAGAAATTACAGTCAATTTTTGTACTGCAGATCCTGTAAATATTTTATAGGTATTTGACAACACTTTATTGACCTCATTAGGTTTAACATTAAATGTTAAAGTCTGTCCATTCTGTCCCTTTGTCATAGAAGGAGATGTCCAATCTACTTTAGGGCCTACCAGAGCCCAGTCTCCAGAACTTTCAACGAGTACATCTAAATTACCTCCATCAGGGCCAACAGACAATGTATCTTCAGACAGATTGATAAAGTCTGTTCCTGTACTCAAATTTTCATCAGAGTTGTCATTTGAACAACTATAAAACAACCCTACAGTTGCTAAAATCATCAATATTTTTTTCATATGAAATGCCTAATTTAAAACAACTATAACGAATATCTCTTATTATCATTTTTCTTATAGTAATAGCTAGGATATTTCAACTCCTGCTCATATAACCCTTTACAAACATTCTGTATACGATATACCTGGCTACCGTACAAAGATGGATCCAAGGCAAACCACATATACATTCCATAGCCATCTTCTTTAACACTACGTGCATAATCCTCAGTAGTACTTCCATAGCCACGTCTCAGTTCGACAGACATTCCCGCACATTGTTTCTTAGTCATTCCATCCATCGGACTAGTACTCTGCCCATAATCGGCAACCACTAAATCCACAAAATTATTAGGAGTTATTCCATTTACAGAAGGGCAACGTGAACTCAATCCTCCCAAATAGTAAACAGTAACCAATTTATCAGGCATTGCCTTCTTGGTTTCATACAACAAACGCGCTCCCGCCTGTGAAGAATGACTAGTAAACCAAGGATTGCTCAAATCCGGATAATTAGAATACTCATCATCAAAGTTTACACCATCCAAGTTGTAAGCCTCACAAATTGCAGCCAATTCTCTCGCAAATTCCCGACATCCCATATCAGATAACTGACATACTCCAGATGCATCATGGTTTCCTAAGATACCAAGAATAACCTTTATACCGCGTTTACGCAAAGGCTGCAAATATTGTTCATTATTATCCAGGAGGAACTGTACGTTAGGGTTATTATATACATACACTCTTCCTGTTTCTGCATTCCAATTAATATTGGCAGCAAATAAAACTACATAGTCAAAAAACAACTTACCATCTTCTCTTACAAATTCCAATGCATTCAAAGGGTTTGTATCATTAACTTCAAAATAAAGGAAGTTCTTTACAGCATCTTCGCCTTTGTCGCAATCTGATTCACTGTGATAGTTTTTAACCAAATAAACGCAATGACTATTTGAAGAAAGACTTACACCAGACTCTGCAGAAGTAATTTTCAAAGGCAAAACATAGGTTTCTCCTTCTTCCAAATCATCTGTTGCCGGCTGAATAGTCAAGTTAACAGCCAAAGACTGTTTTTCATCCGGAGCCATCAGAATACTAGCCTCAGCAGCACCGTCCAGCGACATCAATTCTTTAGGGAACAATTTGAAATCTGTTCCATGCAACGCATTATATTCCTGCAAATAATCAGCATCGTAAGAAATGGTAAAATCGACTCCCTTCATAGGGGCTTTTGTCAGATTTACATTTACAGCTGTTGCATACGCTTTTGTTCTAAGCTCTACAATATTATCAGAAAGTCCGCTATTCTTATCTTTTAAAGAGGCTTCAAGTTTCCCGATATTATTATAAGCACCCTGATTCACTGTGCCAACCACCAAGTCATCCTCACAAGAGGTAAAAAGCAGTGAACCGCATATTAAGGCTAATGAAAATATTATTTTATTCATAATTTTAAGATAAAAAGTTATTATTTTTCAGGCAAAGAAACTTTGGTCCAAGTCAAATCATTTACAGCAGTAATATTGTTTCCATTTGCTGTATGGTCTTTTACTTGCTTTCCTGCACCTTCATCAAATTTCCAATATGCAACCAAGCCATCTGTATTTGGATCGACCTCATACATGCTTGAAGCAATCTGTTCCTGTGTTCTCTGCACACTCCAAACTCGGAGTTCTGAGATCTCACCATCCAACCAACGGTCATCGTTCCATGCTTTTCCTACATAACAAGAACCACTAGTCAAATTTACTGTACCTGAAGCCCCTGCATCACGTGCAACTTCCTGACCGTTCGTATACATAATTCTATCACCTGTTGTTGCATCCCATACAGCAGCTACATGTACCCACTGGTCAACAGGCAAACCTAATTCAGAATTACCTTCCGGAAAGTTTCCATTCGGATTTACCATCTGCACCTGATTCTGAGGGAAACCTGCATCTCCGATACGAAGGAGGAATTTTCCTTCTATACCAAAGATAGTACTCATAGCCTCACCTTTCAAACCATTTGAAGTACCAAAATCACGAACTCTGATCAAAGCCTCCACAGTGATTGTCTTCATTGAACGTACCAAGTCAGGAGTATTCCAATTAACCGGCAAGTTATTCTGAGCAATGTCTGCTACTACATTGATCAAAGAAGCTCCCTTGAAAATAAAATAAGTCTTAGTTTTGGATGCCAGTACATCAATACCCTGTACATCCACCAGTTCAACCGGCATTACGTATACCAAATCACGATCCAACTGCTGAAGATTTGTGAAAGTAACTGTTACCGATGCAGAAACCGTACCTCCTACTTTAATTTTAGCTTCCGGCTCTTCAATCACACACATTTCTGCGGGTAATGGCTGGGCATTAGCGTTATAAATCAGATTATAAGTACTAGTCAATGAAGGATTGGCTACAAATTTACCAGTAATAGCCTCGGTAGCCTGCAAAGCAGTTGCCACAGTCAGTTCACGAGTTTCAGTGACAACTTCTGAACCAGATTTAAAAACCAATTCTTCGACCGGAGTCTCCACATTCACAAATAATTTATTGTCGAAGTGATGCTCCTCTACGTCATTCGAACTACAGCCGGTCCATAAGGCGGCCATACAAAAAGCGAAAATATTTAATTTAAAAAGTTTCATAACGCACATTTTAATTTAATGGTGATGGATTCATTATAGAAATGGCTTCTTTAATATTCTTATAATTGCTTTTCACACCAAAATAGTAATCATTCTGAGAACGAGAGATACACAATCCCGCCTGAACAAAATTATCATTATTTGAAATAACCACCAATGCAGCTCCCTTTACAGCATACATAGGTTTACCGTTTTCCTGAGCCTCAAAGTATCCGGTTTTATCCTTGCTGTCAGTCAAAGAAGGAATTGTAACTCCAAAGACAAAACGATCTGCAGGAACACCTTCTATCAAAGACATATTAACCGCAAACAAAATGTCTTCACGATTTACGGCATCTTCTACCGGGATGATAATAAAGGAAGCTTTCTTCAATAAGGCTTTGTCATAAAGAAGATTTTGTGGCTTACCTTCAAAGAAAAGAACGGCATTTGCATTTGCATTTTTCCATTCTTCAATTCTTCCGAAGAAAAGCTGCTGACGCGCTTCCAACTGAAGTTTATCAGCCTCAGGAAGTGCCAATGGATCAATACCTGAATAGATAACATTGATACCATCGTATCCATACTTCTGGTACAATCCTAAATAATAATCCATACGCTGTCCGCAGAATTCAAGGAATCCATCAACTTCCGGTTCAACTTCTCCTTCATTTCCTTCGGTAGTTTCTGCACCATTATCCGGAGTTTCACCTGCTCCTTGATTTTCGATAAATGCCTTATAATCTTTTTCTATCACAGAATAATCGATTGAGAAAAGAGTACGAGTACCTTTCTTACGAATATCCTGCATATCCTGCACTGTAGCAGAATTCAGATTGTCAGCATCGTTCAATATCACATAATCTATACTGTCAGGCAATGCAGCAATACGTTCTCCCTGACCAGAAGGATCAGACTGTTTATTGTCAAACTTAGCAATAGCTACTTTATGTTCACTTCCCTTATATTCATTCAATGAATTGATATAAGCTTCATAAAGAGCAGAATTTTCCTCCTCCAATGTCGGATTCTTTATACCCAAGCTCTCTGTCTCTGTCCAGTCTGAACAAGAAAACAAAGCCATTGTCGCAAAAACTGCAACTGCAGTTCTTTTTAACGGATTATATTTATTAATATTCATAGAATTCACAATTAAGATAATGTACCAAAATTATTTATTTCCAGGTTTACAAGCCCACCATACATCAACGCTCATATTATCAACTCCATTCAGATAGAGATTTACGGCATTCTGTACATTTTCAGTATTACTTGTATACTCTTCCAACGGATATGGCATACGACGGGCACCACGTTCACTATCCACAATACCTCCACTCATGTTTCCTTCAACTGTAGCAGGAATTAACTTTGGATAACCGGTACGACGGTAATCAGCCCAAGCTTCATTTCCCAAAATCCAGTTGGCAATCCACTTCTGAGTAATGATTCTTTCCTGTTTTTTCTCTACATCAGCTGTTTCATCCCATTTAATGGTAATATCAGAAATAGTTGACTCGTATGAGTTCAAGCCAGCCGGGTCTGTATAAATGTCAGGAACACTTGTTTCATCCTCAATATACTGTTCATATCCACCTACACCATATTGTTCAAAAGACAAGCGAATACCTTCATTATAGAAGTCTTTTGCCTCACCACCCATATTAAAGCCAAAAACAGCTTTTCCTTCGGCACGCAAGAAAGCAACTTCGGCCGCATTCATCCACATTACTGGAGCAGAAGCAGAAATATTTACTCTTGAATATTTTGAGAAGTAGCTATCCGCCTTCTTCATGTTGATACCTCTGCGCAAACCTACGAATTCTTTGCCACTCCATCCGGATGCTTCAAAATAAGCAGCGCGACGAGGGTCATTGTAACCGTTCATATAGCAAACGATATCGGCAGCCACATGAGTATCTCCACCCGACGTTTTTTCATTATATCTTACAGCAGTATATATCGGATTACTGATTGCGCTGAAATAATTCCATGCTGCATTATCTTCATTCTCAGTAATAACACCAAATTCCTGAGTAATTGCACTTTCAGCCATTGCTCTGGCCTTATCTACGTTAGCATAAGCAATACGAATAGCCAGACGCAATTTAAGAGAATTTGCAAATTTTATCCATTTCTGGACATCACCTCCATATACATAGTCAGCAGAAGGCACCAATCGAGCATCACTATTGGCTGTCAATGTAGTGATTGCCCCATCCAGTTCTTCAAAGAACTTATTGTATACTTCCTCCTGAGAATCGTATGGAGTGGTGATTTTACCATCTTCTCCGATCTTAGAATAAGGAATCGCGCCATAAGTATCAGTTACACGGCTCATGGCAGCAACCTTGATGATCTGAGCAATTGCATAAGGCACCGGATTACTGGTAGACTCAGATACAATTTTCACCGCATTCAAGTTAGTATACAAAGTGGCAATCACACGGTCACTCATCAGGAAGACACGTGTCCAGTCGTTTTTCGCATTATAATTTGAGATTGTATTTGACCAACCAGAGTTAGAATCTGCGAAATATCCACCCATCGGTCCTCCCAACAAGCAATCAGTAAACTGAGCCGTGTTGACATCCGAAGAAATAACGGCACTAGCCAGATTGCTCATTGCCGAACCCAAAGCATAATCATCAGGATTCAAATTTCCCGGCTGATAAGGATTGGAGTTGATATCAAAATATTTGTCTGTACATGAGGTTGCAGCCAAAAGAAAAGCTCCAACCACCAATTTATTTATTATATGTTTTTTCATACCTATTAACTATTAAAATTTAAAGCTCAGGTTAAATCCGATATTACGCAATGCCGGCATCATGAAATAATCAATACCCTGATAGAAATTGTCTGTAGAAGCAATACTTTCCGGGTCGAATGGAGCTTTATTATAAATCATCCAAAGATTACGTCCTACCAAAGAAAGTCTGATATCACAGATATCACGCAACCATTTTCTTGGGAATGTATATCCGACAGAAACCTCCTGCAAGCGTACGTTAGTAGCAGAATAAGTATAATACTGAGGAACAGATGTACCACCACCGATTACATTATACCAAGTTTCCGGATTAATGTGGTCATTGTCATTGATTACTACATAACCCAAATCACGAGCTGCAGCAGTAGCTTCAGATACACCGAAATAGTCCAACATAGCCTGAGTACGAGAGAAGACGATACCTCCCAGACGAGCTGTAACCAGGAAGCCTACATTGAAGTTGTTCCAGCTAAAGTTGTTTCTCCATGACAAATTACCTTTTGGCAATACACTTCCCAATTTAATGTAATTGTTAGGATCGCTGATAGTTTCTGTAGCAATCTGTCCATTGGCGTCTACATAGATCTTTCCGTTAGCATCGCGCTGCAGATCAATCAAAGAATACAAGTCTCCCATAGAACCACCTTCTCTCAACAGGAAGCGAGTTTCACCCAGACCACCTACATTTAATGTAGAAATAGAAATAGGTTCTCCTGTTGCCGGGTTAACTGCATTGGAAGCCAGTTCCAAAATCTTATTTCTATTCATAGAATAAGTGATACCGGTATCCCATGTAAACTTATTCCAAGTGTTTTTATATCCTAATGCCAATTCAACACCCTGGTTGCGGACAGCACCTGTCTGAAGATAGATTGCAGAAAATCCATTTACAGGCAGATCCGGATTAAATGTCTGGTTCATTGTCTTGGCATTGTAGTAAGTTACATCCAAGTCAAAGTTCTTCAAGAACTTCAATGTCACACCTACTTCAAAAGAATTTGTTCTTTCAGGTTTCAGGTTATATGCAGGATACTGAGTAGTATTACTCCACTGTCCAGAACCTCCAGTAGGTTTCCATTCGTAACGTGGATTAGCCAAATATCTGGCAAAAGGATTACCTACAGAAGCCCAAGAACCGCGTACTTTCATGTACGACAGATAATCCTTGTTCAAGTTAGGCATCAATTCTGACAATACAACAGAAGCACCGACTGAAGGATAGAAGAATGACTTGCTTTCTGACTTAGGACCAGCCAACTGTGACGGCCAGTCATTACGTCCTGTCAAAGTCAGATAATAAGTACTCTTATAACCTAATTCAGCTGAAGCGAAAAGAGACTGAGTCTGTTCACGCCAGCCTTCGTTCAAACGTTCAGTATTCTTGGCACTCAAGTTCTGAATCACAAACCAGTTTGTCAAACCGACACGTTCTCCATCGAAGGGTTCCGAACCATCGGCAATAGGACCACGTACTTTCATCAGGTCATAACGCAAATCAGAGAAAGAACCACCAAAGTTAGCCTGCAGGCTCCAGTCTTCACCGAAATTCTTGTTGATATTGATCAGGAAGTCTGCATACAACTGCTTGTCTTCTGACTTAGAAAGGCCATACAAACCACGGCTGGATTTTTCAGTCAGCTGTGTATTGGTTGAAGCATAGAACTTTTCAGTATAGTTGGTAGCAGTGTTATCCAAGCGGACACGACCGGTAATGCTCAACCAGTCAAAGATCTGATAGCTCAAACCGGCATTCAACATGTATCTGTCTTTCTTGCTTTCACGCAAGTTGCGATAGTTGATCCAGTACGGGTTCTGCATAGCAATAGCCGCATCACCTACCGGCCAGTACTGTGTATAGATCTTACGGGCCTGATCATAACGTTCATACATCTTAATATCTTCCCAGTCATAACCTCTCGGGATCAGATAAGCTCCTACCAACGGGTTATTATAAGTACCCTGGTTAGTCATGTTACGGTCATTCTGAAGGATATAGCTGGCACCGATATCCAACTTCATTTTATCGTTAAGGAAGGAAGTGGTGTTACGAACGGTAAAGTTATAACGGTTATATTTATTATTAGGAACAATACCCTTAGAGTTTACAGCTGCTGCAGATGCATAAGTCTGATTCTTTTCAGTACCTGTAGAGAACGAGATACTTTCAGTACCCGTAATACCGGTCTGGAAATAATCATCTTCCGGTGAATAATTGAACGCATTTGCATCTGTCAATCTGGCTCCCCAGCTCAAGATACCAGAGTTGCTCAATACTCCACCAATACCTGTACCATAACGGGTCTGGAATTCAGGCATTACAAATGGAGATGTGAATTCTGTATTACTACTTACAGTAATACTCATTTTACCTTCTTTACCTTTCTTGGTAGTGATGACAATCGCACCGTTGGCAGCATCAGAACCGTAAAGTGCGGCAGCAGCAGCACCGGTCAATACAGACATTGATTCAATATCTTCCGGGTTGATATCTGCAATCGGTTCGGTAGCACCTTGTGAATCAAATTCAGTTCCACCTTTATTACCTCTTCCTGAGAAGATAGGCACACCATCGATTACATACAAGGCATTGGAAGACTGCATGATAGATTTAGTACCACGCATTACTACTTTAGATACACCACCCACACCTGAAGATGATGCATTGATATTCACACCTGCAACCTTACCACTCAAAGAGTTTACAAAGTTAACGTCCTTATTAGTTGTAATATCATCAGCGTTAACCTGCTGTACGTTATATGACAAGGCTTTTTCTGCACGTTTGATACCCAAAGCTGTTACAACCACTTCTTCCAAGACTTCTGTGTCTTCTTTCATAGTCAAGTCGATGGTTGTTTTTCCGCTTACAGACATTTCTACGCTCTTATAACCTACATAAGAGAACTGAACAATGGCATTAGCAGAAACTTTCAATGAGTATTTTCCGTCAAAATCAGTGATTGATCCGTTCGTTGTACCCTTCTCCATGACAGTAACACCAATCAACGGCATACCTGAAGCGTCTACGATGGTACCTGTAATTGTCTTTTCTGCCTCTTGCTGTGATGAAGTACTGATACTCCGAGTCGAAGACACATTCTTAGACAAATAAATTACATTTTCATCCACTTTGTAAGTGACGCCTTTCCCTGCTAAAACTTGATTTAAAACTTCTTCTACAGATGAGTTTTGCACATTGATGGAAGGAATTGGCATAGAAGCCAGATCGTCATCATAAAAGAATTGATACTTTGACTGAGACTGAATCTGCTGAATCACAGTTCCTAATTTGGAATTTGATAAAGCAATATTCAACTGAGCTGACGCAAACTGTACAGGAACAGTCAACAGCGTGGAAGCCAGCAATGCCCGAAATATTTTTTTCGAGCCTTTACATGAGTTTTTGCTTCTCATATCTGCTTTTTTAAGGTTATAAATTAAATTAATTAATAATATTCTTTTTGTTAATCGTGATATCAATTTATATACAGATATTCATTGTCTTTCATAATACAAATCAATCACTATATAATTTATCCTATATGTTTTTATCCTATAAACAAGTATCTCCTAAAAAACACTTACGTTATTTTTATATTTTCTTCATTCTTTTTTACAAAATCTGAAGCAAATAGCCATAACATCAAGATTTTCCAGCAGTTTACTAAAATCATACAAATCAACTTTTCTTTCCACCTTACTCTCAAAGCGGAATCATGCCACAAAAAGCAAAAAGTTACCTGCCATTATCATTAGATCAATTCATGGCAAGCAACTTTCAAAAAATCAATACAAAAGATATATCTTACAAGCATATCAATTACCTTCAGTCAGTTCCATTGGGGTATATCCTTCCGTTCTGATAAAGCTATCAATATTAATACCCGGGCATAAATATAGGCCGACTATTCAGAAATTCATAGTAATTAAAGCCGAGAAAATCATCAGGCACTTCACCCCAGCGAATCAGTTTCAATCAACTTATACCCTACTCCCCGTACATTGATAATGCGGATATTGGCATCTCCGGCCAGTTTATGCCTCAGTTTGGTGATGAATACATGCAGACTCCGCTGATTGAAAAACGTATCGTCTCCCCAAAGATCCAGCAGAATATCCTGCATGTTTACCACACAGTTCCGGTTCTCGTAAAGCCGTTTCAAAATCTCAGTCTCCCGGTGTGAGAGTTCTTGCCGGCTGTTCTCAAACAACAACAGTTGCCGCCGGACGTCAAACCGGTACTTACCTATCTGATAGCAGGTCTGTTCAGTCGCATCAGACTGGATGAAAGTGCAGGCTCTGCCCACCAGAGCCTTGATGCGTACGATGAGCTCCTGCATGCTGAAAGGCTTTTTCAGATAATCATTGGCTCCCAGTTCGAACCCTTTTACCACATCATTTACCCCCGACCGTGCCGTGAGAAACAATACCGGTGTATTCCGGTCGCTTTGCCGGATGCGTTGTACCATCTCAAAACCATCCATACGGGGCATCATCACATCGGCCACAAGCACGTCGGGACGCATCTCAAAAAACAGGCGCAAACCTTCCACGCCGTCGGATGCCGTCTCCAGGATGAAATTCTGTCCCTCAAGAGTGTCCTTAATAATCATGGCAAGGGTTGTTTCATCTTCCACGAGCAATACTTTTATTTTCTCCATAACCTTAAATTCTTACTGTAAATTCACTACCCTTTCCGGGTTCACTTTTCACTTCTACCGTACCGTTATGCTTTTCGACCAAGGTCTTTACGTAGAACAGTCCCAGGCCATACCCTTTCACCTCATGCAGGTTACCCGTAGGTACCCTGTAAAACTTGTCGAAGATATGAGGCAGGCGGTCGTGGGCAATGCCGATACCGTGATCACTGACCCGGATTTCCGTATGAGTATCTCCGTCCTGTCCGGTATAACGGCGGCAGCAGACGGTTATCTCAGCCTGTCCGTCTGAGTATTTTATAGCATTATCCAACAGATTGCTGATGATATTGGTCAGATGCGTACGGTCGGCCCTCACAGTCAGTCCGTCAGGCTCAATGTCAAGAGAGATATGAACAGGCTTGTCTGCCTTCAGTTTATGCTGTTCGACAAGCGGCAACAGAAGTTCTTTCAGAGGAAGTTCCTCCACGTGCAGACGGAAAGTCTTGCGCCGCTCCATACTCATGGACAGAATCTGCTCCACCAGTCCGCTGAGCCGTTGCAACTGCTCCTGACAGATACGAAGATAGCGCTCGCGTTTGACCGCGTCATTGACCTGATGAAAATTAAGCAAGGCATCGGTAGCTGCATAGGCTACGGCTATCGGTGTTTTCAGTTCATGGGTAATGTTATTGGTAAAGTCACTCTTCATTTCTTCCAGGGTTTTCTGCCTCAGAATAGTATGGATAAGGTACCAGAAAGAGAAACCGAGAATCAGCAGGATCACGAATGAAGTAGCGAGAATACCGGCCATCTGCCATAAAACAATTCCCTCCAAAGGTTCCGTGGTAAGGCGGTAAACGTGGCGCTGAGAAGAGGAAAAAGCATATTGGTAACTTACGGACTCGGGGCCGGGCTGATAACCGGGAGTACCTCCTGTACCCAGCGTATCGGTAAAAAGCCAGCGGCCATTCACATCGTAACCGGAATGCAGGTATTGCAGCCGGTAAGGAATGGAAATATTCATCTCGGTCAGAATCACATTGAGCAGGCTGTCGTATACACTGAATACCGGCTCGGACAGCACATCCAGACCGGAGTGCAATCCTCGTTGCAGATAAACCGCCATGCCAATCATGGAATCCTGATTACGGAGCAGCATGTCAAGTCCCTTACTGGCATGGAGCATAGCCGCGGGACGAAGGGTATCTTTCTCTTCTCGATGAAGCGTATCGTTCTGAGAAGTAAATCCTTGCGGAAGCGTATCGGGAGCCTGATAAAGCACGGTATTGCTTCTTACGAACTGCGTTCCCTCCACGTCAAATCCGGTGGAGATAGAGACTTCGCCATGTTCTTCATCCTCCTCCTGCAGCCCTTCGACGCGAATCATCATTTCATTGTAGTCACTGATACGCATGGCTTCCGTAATGTTGCGCTCCAAGTCGGCACGCATGGTATGATAAAGCCCCGTCAGCCAATAGGTCTGATAGGCAAATATGCCTGCCAGCGAGAGGATGACAAGCATCACTATGTATTTAGAAGGTAGTTTCATGAGGATAAAGATACGCAGTTAATCGGTATACTCTGATAATCGGTAAGACTAAATAACACTTCTGTCCTGCACTTTTTTCTGATAACACTCGATAAGACTTCATAAGTCTTCGGTAACACGGAGTTGTGTTATCTCCGTGTATTTTTGTGGTGACGAAAAAAATTGACCAAACAAAATGTGGAACAGAAAATGATGAGACGAAATGTATTGCTATCGGCAGTCTGCCTGTGTGTAGCGCTGCCGCTCTCTGCCCAAAAGGAAATCGGGAAAGAGGCTTCACAGTCTTTTCCGGCAGACAGTCCGCTGACGGGAGATGCCCGTATGGACAGTATTTTCCGACAGCTCCCCGAAGTCATGGTAATGGGTGAACGACCGGTGGTCAAGGCATCGGCCGGTAAACTGGAGTACGACCTGCCGCAGATGATTAAGGACCGTCCGGTAGACAATGTCTACGAGGCCCTGAAGGAGTTGCCGGGTGTCATTGAGCAAGACGGTGCACTGACTTTAGGCATGCAGGAAGTAACGGTAGTGATAGACGGTAAGGTGACCAACATGAGTACCAGCCAGCTTTATGCCTTGTTGAAATCCCTGCCTCCCAGCCGGATGGAACGGGTGGAAGTGATGTATCAGGCTCCTGCCCGTTATCAGGTACGGGGTGCCATGATCAATATCCGCCTGCGTCATTCACTGGAGACTCCCGGTACAGTACAGGGGGAAATCTATGGGAAATACGACCAGAATTATGAGGCTTCGTTTGAGGAACGGGCCTCACTGTTATACAACGGGAAGCGGTTGTCCATGGATGTGCTTTACGATCATAGCCACGGGGAAAGTTTCACTACCACGCATAAGGAAGCCCGTCACTGGCAGCAGGCCAACGGGTCTACACATCTTATCGAGAACGAAGAGGAGAAACACGGACGGAGCCATACTCACAGCTTCCGCTTGGGAGCAGACTATCAGCTGGGGGAAAATCACTCGCTGAGCGGGGTGTACAACGGTTCATATACGACGAGTCATATCGGGCAGTATACCCGGGGAACGCAGATGGCAGAAAGCATGACCCGCCAGACTTCGTGGCTGCACAACGGGCGTCTGGATTATCAGACTCCTTTTGGGATGAAGGCAGGGGCGGAGTTTACCTGGTACAATGCCCCCGATGAACAGCTGCTGCACAGTCGTATGGAGGAACAGCAACTCGATTTCTATACCGAAGCCGGACAACGTATCAATGCCTGGAAATTCTTTCTGTCGCAGGAACACGCACTGAAAAACGGGTGGGGCCTGAATTACGGGGCGATATATACCACGACTGTGGATCATTCGTATCAGACGTATTTCAATGAGATAGGAGAAAAGAAGGAGGATACGGTGTTACCGGAGGATGTCGAGTCGCGCCGCAGGGAGCAGACGTTCAATTTCTATGCCGGCTTCAGTAAATCGTTCGGACAGAAGCTGATGGCGGATTTCTCGCTGGCAGCAGAGCATTATCGGACACCGGTATGGAAAGAATGGGACTGTTATCCGGTACTGAACCTTACGTATCTGCCTGCCGACGGACACATTGTCCAGCTCAATTTCAGCAGTGACAAAACTTATCCCGAGTACTGGGCGGTACAGGATGTGGTGTCTTACATGGGCGGAGGGTACAGCGAACTACAGGGGAATCCGCTGCTGAAACCTGAAATCGAGTATGCGACTTCTTTGTCGTATATCCTGAAGTCCAAATATGTCTTTACCCTCTGGTTCAACCACACCAAAGACCGGTCCATGCAGACTCTCTACCAGTCGCCCGATCAACTGCTGGAAATATACAAGTTCCAGAACTTCGACTTCGAGCAGCAGGCGGGTCTGCAGGCTTCCATCCCCTTTAAGATGGGACAATGGCTCAACTCACGGCTGACCCTCCTGGGAATCTGGATGCGGCAGAAAGACGGGGATTTCTATGATCTTCCTTTCGACCGCAAACGGTTGCTCGGTATCGCATCACTGAACAATACGTTCACGCTGAGCCGCAAGCCGGATGTACGTCTGACGGTAGACGGACGGTTGCAGGGACGTGCCATCCAGGGAATTTACGACATTCCTGCGTGCGGCAACCTTTCGGCTACGCTCCGTTATACTTTTTGGGGAGGGAATGCCGTACTGACTGCCTGGTGCCGGGATATTCTGCAGACCTCGATGCCCTGCCCGGAGATACGTTATGCACGCCAGTGGGTGACCAATGCGTATTCCAGTTTCCGAAGTGCCGGCATTTCGTTTACCTGGAAGTTCGGCGGATATAAGGAGAAGAAAAGAGAGGCCGTAGATACGTCACGGTTCAAATAATCTACGAAGGAAATTGCAGAATAGTGTACCAAAAAGAAAAAGGAACATCCGGAATGAAATCATCCGGATATTCCTTTTTCCATATTTTATGCCGCATTCGCCAGGAATCTCCGGCAGAGAACTTTTTGAATGCCTCTCTCGGTTTCCTGAAAGCAAATTTGCTTCACGGTTATTTAAACATCTTTTCCAGGTCGTCTTCCTTCAGCAGAGAAAGTACGGTCTTCCCGTCCGGTGTATAGTTGGGAGTCGCCAGAGCAAAGAGTTCGTCAACCAGGTTGTTCATTTCTTCATTCGTCAGCACCTGACCAGGAACAATGGCTGCTGCCTTAGCCAGTGAAAGGGCGAGCATGCTCTGCACCTCCTCTTTCACCTTACATCCTTTTTCGATGGCTGTCTGCACCATATCTCCCACGAGTTTTTCCGGATTGAGTCCCTCGATTCCGGCAGGTACGCCATTGATGGAATAAGAACCGCCTCCCAGATTACTCAAATCGAATCCCAGCGACTGCAGATCATCCATAATGCTTTCCAGTACGGGTATCTCGGCCGGAGAGAAATGAACCATGTCGGGGAAAAGCATGCGCTGCGATGCGTGCTTCCGCATGGAAATCTGTTCCATATAGCGGTCGTACAGGATGCGGACATGTGCCCGGTGCTGGTCGATAATCATCAGTCCCGACTTGACGGAAGTCAGAATATAACAACCTTTGTACTGATAATGCTGGGCAGACTTTTCCATCACGTTCTCTCCCGATTCAGCCCCATACAAGGAAGGAGCTGCAGGAGTTTCTTCCGGCTGTTCCCATTCTTCAGCCGGGAAAGACTGTGCCGGAGTATCCCAGTCCGGTGTCACGGCTGCCTTCTTGTCCAGTCCCTGAAACAGAGGTTCCCATTCCGTAGCCGTATGGCGTCCCCTTGAAGAAGGAGAATAAGAAGAGGGAGGAGTTGCCGAAGAGACATTGAAAGGATTGTACGACGGGTCGAGCGAAGTTGAAGGCGGGCGTACCCCTTCATAAGGAGAGGCCTCAAAAGCCGGTATCTCGGGCATGCCTTCCGTATCAAAATCGATGGATGGAACGGCATTGAAGCGTCCCAGTGTCTCCTTTAGCGCAGCAGAAAGAATCTGCCAGATGGCCTGCTCATTATCAAATTTAATTTCAGTCTTTGTCGGATGAATGTTCACATCGATATTGGCGGGATCGACTTCCATGTATATGAAATACGAAACTTGTTCTCCGGCGGGTATCAGGTTTTCGTATGCGTCTGCAACCGCCTTATGGAAATAAGGGTGACGCATATAACGGCCATTGACGAAAAAGAACTGACGGGCGCCTTTTTTACGGGCAGTCTCCGGCTTGCCGATAAAGCCATGTATCTTCACCATGGTGGTCTCTATCTCAAGGGAAAGCAGGTCCTGGTTCAGTTTTTTCCCGAATACCCCCATAATCCGCTGGCGCAACTGTATGGCCGGCAGATTCAGCATCTCTGTATCATTGTGATGAAGGGTAAAGGATACGTCGGGGTTCACCAGGGCAATTCTTTCAAATTCTGCCAGAATATTGCTCAGTTCGGTCTGGTTAGACTTCAGGAACTTCCGTCGGGCTGGTACGTTGAAAAACAGATTGCGTACACAGAAATTGCTTCCCTGAGCGCAGGCTACCGTTTCCTGACTTTCGACTTTCGACCCTGCCAGGGTAATCAGTGTTCCGAGCTGGGCATCCTTCTGACAGGTGCGTAACTCCACCTGGGCTACTGCCGCAATCGAAGCAAGGGCTTCGCCACGGAATCCCATGGTATGCAGTGCAAACAGATCGGAAGCCTCACGGATTTTGGAGGTGGCATGCCGCTCAAAAGCGAGACGGGCATCGGTCTCGGACATTCCTTTTCCATTGTCAATTACCTGAATGCAGGTCTTACCGGCATCGGTAACCAGCACATCAATGTGGGAGGCTCCGGCATCTATCGCATTTTCTACCAGCTCCTTGACCACCGATGCCGGGCGCTGAATGACTTCGCCTGCCGCAATCTGATTGGCGACGGAGTCGGGCAACAAACGGATTACATCGCTCATCGTTTCTCAATTTTACAAGGTGAATTCTCCGGTTACCAGATAATGCAGTATGTACAGCAGAATGGCAATGGCCACAAAGATGGTGGCATAGCTCAACGGCTTTCTTCCACTTTCCTTACGGCGTTTCAGATAGGTGGTACCTTCCACAAACTTTCCCCGTATGTCTTCGGGAGAAAACTCCTTGGGAGGCAACATTCCCAGGTCACGTTTAGCAGACTCTTCCATTTTCTGCAGTTTTTCCTTGCGTTCATCTACATAAATGTATTCATGATGATACGCGCGAGGTTTCTTCATTGTAAACATTCCCATAATTTATTCCTCCTTTTTTTCAAATAAATGCTGATTTGGCAGTGTTACCGGACCACGCACATTTTTCTTCAGCTGGTCTTCCACTTTCTTGGTCCGCCAATTGAAGATATCTTCTTTGTTCAGCGGACGTATATAATCGAACCACACGAAGTTTTCCAGACGATCTGTACCCGGCGGTATCTGATTCATCGGATAAAGGGTTCCGTTTGATTTCGGGCTCATCACCATCTTCTCCAGTTTCTGATTCTGAAGATAGATGTCCAGTTTACTGGTTTCCGATACGTTCATTCCAATCAGGGTACTGTCGGAGTCCATCGGATAATAAACCACGCGTACGGAACCGATCACTTCTGTTTTATACATTTGCCGGTTGCGGAAGTAAGATTTCATTTCCTTTCCGGTAACCTGATTGTAAAGCAGTGAATCCAACTGTTCTACCGAGAGCGCCTGGTTGATGATATGGGCCCAGTCTATCGTACTGTCGTTCATGTAAATGCATATTTTCTCGCCTACCAGCTGCTGGTTCTGATTCCACAAAATAGGGTCTTTATACATGGTCAGGCAACTGTCTTTGGTAGAGAATACCAGCGAGTCGGCTACTCCCTGCAGGTCGGTACGGTAAAAGCGCACTTTATGGAAAGCCCTCAGTTCACGGAACATGGAATCGGTTTCCAGGTGGAACGTCTTCATCATCAGGGTATCGGCATGCAGGAACAGACTGTCTCCCTGTGAGTAGTCGATTCCGACAGCACGGTCGGTAGCAAATGCATATTTGGTACGTTCGTTATAGAATCCGTACTCACCGGTCATCATGTTCTTATTGATGGTATCCGTCATCACCATATTATGGAATGCTTCTCCCGTACCAGCATCCCGGTCATAGAAAAGCGTATCACCGGTCAACTGTTTCCCGTCGTTGGTCAGGATGGAACGGTTCAGCAAATGAGCCTTTCCGGTAACGGTATTATACGTACCCAGTTCAGAGTAAATGTGGTTATTGTCGCTCCAGATATCAGAAGGACCTACAATATTGGCCACCTTGCTTTCGGTATTGTACTGAAGGGTATCGGATGTCAGAGTAAACTGCGGATTCTCCAGCTTCACATTATAGTTGAACACAGACTGCTTGGTAGCAGGACTGTACTGTCCCCACTCGGAAGTCAGCACGTTCTGTTCGTCCATCAATGTTCCGCCATCAAAAAAATACCCCAAGTTATATACCCGGTCATAGTTCAAACTATCGGTAAGCAACGTCGTGTTCCGGTTTTCCATACGTACATTCATACGCACTTCGGCAATCTGCGTATATCCGTCATAGTAAAGCCGGTCACCATACAGGAACAGGGTATCTCCCTGATTCATCTTTACATTACTGAACGCTTCGAATGAACTGATCTGGTCATAGTAGTAGGCACTGTCGCAATACATATACACGCTGTCGTGACGGAAAACCACGTTTCCCACCACTACCTGAGCATCCGGATGACGGGAGTCCTTACGGAGCAGATCGGAATGCAACAGATAGACCTTGCTCTTGGGCTGCTGCTTCTTAGGAGTTGTCTGCTGCTGTACGGTCTGCTGCGCCATCAGTACAGGACGCTGTACGGACAGGCAAAAGCCGAACAGGCACAGGACACTTAGCCCAAGTATCCTATGCCCGCTTTTATTATTTTTTCGGTTATATTTTCCTTGCATATAATAATTTTACAATCATTCCTTAATCCATCCCGGATACTTGAAATCACAGTTTCTCCATGAAGGATTTATGCGTACATAAGTTGTTTTCTGTTTTTCCACAATCCATTTCTGAATCTTTTCCTCGCTACGCTTGGCGGTTACCATGCTTTTCAGACGCTGATAGTCTTCGGTAATCGTCGCCTTATGACCGTCAATACGGTTTTTCAACTTCACAATGGCACAGACTTCCTTACCTTTAGAGTTGATCATGGTAAACGGTTTGGAAATTTCACCAATCTGCATTCCCTCTACTACCTTGGCCACATCCTGCGATACCAGTCCTGCCAGCTGCTGCATCTCAAAACGAGAGGTACTAGTCTGAGGATTTGCCAGCAATCCATGGTTGTTACGGGTTTCCTTGTCCTGCGAAATCCATGTAGCAGCATCGTCAAAGGTGAATTTATTCTTGCGGATGTCATCGGCAATGGAATCCAGACGACTCAATGCGGCATCAATCTGTTTCTGGTCGACTTTCGGACGCAACAGAATGTGACGGTAGTTCACACGGTCACCGCGCTTCTCGATCAGCTGTGCAATATGAAAACCGAACTCTGTTTCAAAAACCTTGGAAACTTTCTTCGTATCTGTCAGGTTAAAGACCACATTGGCAAATTCCGGAACCAGCTCACCTCGTCCGGTAAACCCTCCTTCACCGCCTCGACGTGCAGTACCCGGGTCTTCTGAATAGAAACGGGCCAGTGTAGAGAATGTTGTTTCTCCCTTATTGATTCGGTCGGTATACTCACGAAGCTGGGCCTTTACCCGTTCGATTTCTTCCTCCGCAATCTTCGGTTCCTGAGTAATGATCTGTACCTCTACCTGAGTGGGTACAAACGGGATACTGTCGGCAGGCAACTTCTTGAAATAGTTACGCACCTCAGCCGGAGTCAGTTTGATGTCACCTACGATTTTCTGCTGCATCTGCTGTACAGTCAGTCCGTCACGGATGTTCTCACGCAACATTTCACGGATCTGCGTAAAGGTCTTGTTGTAATATTCTTCCATTTTTTCCTTCGAACCGATCTGGTCGATAAGCCATGAAGTACGCTGTTCAACCTGCTGAAGCACTTCCTGGTCGGAAACTACCACACTGTCGATTTCGGCCTGGTGCAGGAAGAGTTTCTGTACCGCCAGTTCTTCTGGAATCACACAGTAAGGGTCGCCGGTAAAACGACGGTTTTCATACTGGGCGTTCAACCGTTCATTTTCCACATCCGACTTCAGGATGGCTTCGTCACCTACCACCCATACTACTTCATCTATTACATTGTCTTGTGCGTATACAGACATTCCGGCCCAACACAACAGTATACAAAAATAGACCTTGGCAAATTTAAACTTATTCATTGCTATAATAATAAATAATGTCATTGTCTTCCGAAGCTTCGTTATACAAATCTTGTTTCATCTTATTGACAAAATTCACACGCTTCAGATTGATTAATATTTCTTTTATTTCACTCTTTGCAAATTCCAAAGGCAACAATTCCCCCTTCGGCAGGAAGTCTTCTACATGCAGCAGGTAGCAGAATGCAGTATCACGGACTTCAATGTTCCGGTTACGGTCCGGATAATTCGGATTCGTATCCAGTTCTTTCAGAGGAAGTTTGGCAGCCACTTCCAAAAGCGGTTGCCAGCGGTCGTAAAAGTAATCATAACTCACGGCATTTCCAATACTGAATTTTTCCAGTTTGTCAATGGATTCCTGCGTATTCGACTTATACCAGGTACGGACCTGTTTCAAATGCGGAACATTCAGCGGCACTTTAATGAACAGTCCTTTCAGATAAGGCTGATCGGCACGGAACATTCCGGTATTCTGGGTATAATATTGTTCTATTTCCGCATCGGTAATCTCGGCACCGACCTTCTGTTTGACCAGTTCTTCCTGATAGGTATGCATAATCAGGGCACGGCGATAAGAGGCAACCAGCTCATCAATCTTTACGTTCTCAGGAATATTTCCTTCTGCCTTCTGATAGAGCAATGCATCCTCTATCCAGTTACGGATGTATTTCTGTGCAAAATGTACGCTGTCTTCTCCATGCAGACCGGCGGGCATGGATGCCAGCAAATCTTCCTGATACAGGAAACTGCCTCCAGCCTCAACCAGCGGAGTCTTTCCTTTATGGTCAACTGTATTTTTACATGCACCCAACATCAACAGGACCGTCATCAGAAAAAAATATTTGCCTATTCGTTTCATTTGCTTTGAATTAATGAACGAAGATACACTAATAATTAATTATTTCCGCTACAATTAACGGTTTTTAAAACCTCAGAATCAAAATCCAGGGGGAAACGCTCCTTCAACGAGGCAATTTGCTGCAGTTGCAGCCATCTCCGGTAATCTCTGCTTACTTTTTCATAGACATCGGAAAAGGCTTCAGGGCCCTTTTTCAGACGCTTACCCATGACAAAGACATAAGGGTATGCAGCATCCTCGGGATACGTACCGCACTTGAAGGCCAGACGGTCTACGTAAGGATTCTTTCCAATCTGGTACAGCCCGGTTTCCATCCGTGCCTGTATACCTGTATCTTCCTTCATCAGCCGCGACAAGGCTTTGTCCCATACAGAGGGATCGCACTTTTTCAGGTAACGCTTGATGCGCGAAGCCATTTTCTTGTTTTTGCACCAGATAACGGCTCCTTTAAAATGCGGCAGTTCCCAACGATATTCCTCCTGATGCTGCCTGAAATAACTGTCGAGCGAATCATCCGGAATTTGCCGAGGAAGAGAAAGAAGGTTGTACTGATCCCAGCAAACGGCCAGCAGACTGTCGCGCACGGTCTTCAACCGGGCCTGAATCCGTTCGTTGTCGCTCGGAGTCCAACTGTTTTTCCATTTCTCATACGCATCGGCATTCAGTTCTTTATGCGTCTTCCAGGCATCCTTTACCGACCGGTTTCCCTCTTCGGGAGAATCACAGGCCACCTTCCGGTCGATGACACGGATAATATGCAGCCCCAGCGGCGAATAAAAGGGTTTGGAATATTGATTGGCCGGAGTCGAAGTAGTCTGCGAGATAAATTCCTGCAGCAATATTTCTTCGGGATACCACGTCAGCGTATGACGGCATCTGGAGAAAGAGGCTGCAGACTGTTGCTGTAATGCTCCATACACGGAGTCCATGTAGCAGACTGCCATACGTTCTTCCTTCCGAGTGGCATGCTGTGCCAGCGGATACGCATACTGCTCCAGGCGCACCCATGTCAACGGCTCTCTCTCTGTACCCTTGGCGGCAGGTACCTGGCCCGACTTCTCCGAAGCCAGCAACAACGATTTCAGTACGCTACCCTGAAGAGACTTATAAAGCTGAATAAAAGAAGGAAGAGTGTCCCACCCCCTTGCTTTCGCATCGGCAGCCTTCAACTTCAGCATCATAAAATTCTCCCACTTTTCTTTCAATGGGGCAGAAGGCGGCTCCACCCGAAGATAGCATTCAAATTCTTCTTGGGTGATACGTTCATTTTCCGCTTTAGTGTGCAGACAGGACAGGAAGGTCAACATTCCTGCCAACAGAATGATTTTAGTCGCTGGCATCATTTAGGGTTTCCTTATTAAAAAAACATTCTGAACATCATGGGAGAATTACAGTAGCCATGCTGCTGCAACTCTTCCACCATGCCCAGAATGAGAGTATTGTCTATTTCTGATTATCCATCCTTACTGTGGACGGCTGTAGTTAGGAGCTTCACTGGTGATTGCCACGTCGTGCGGATGGCTTTCCAGCACACCGGCATTCGTGATACGGGTGAACTTGGCATTATGCAGTTCAGTAATGTTATGCGCTCCACAGTAACCCATTCCGGCACGCAGACCACCTACCAGCTGATAGATTACCTCATACAGGCTTCCTTTATACGGTACACGGGCAGCGATACCTTCCGGAACCAGTTTCTTCACGTCAGTTGTACCTCCCTGGAAGTAGCGGTCTTTTGAACCGTTTTCCATAGCTTCCAAAGAACCCATACCACGGTATGACTTAAACTTACGTCCGTTGAAGATAATTGTATCACCCGGTGATTCTTCTGTACCGGCAACCAGTGAACCGATCATTACGCTGTATCCTCCGGCAGCCAATGCTTTTACCACATCACCTGAATAACGCAATCCACCGTCTGCAATCAAAGGCACACCTGTACCTTCCAGGGCTTTTGCCACATCGTATACAGCAGTCAGCTGAGGTACACCCACTCCGGCTACCACACGTGTAGTACAGATTGAACCCGGACCGATTCCGACTTTCACTGCATCAGCACCAGCTTCAACCAGCATCTTGGCAGCTTCACCCGTAGCGATATTACCTACTACGATATCGATATCCGGGAAACGTTTCTTAGCTTCTCTCAGTTTTTCGATTACAGAGTATGAATGTCCGTGAGCTGTATCAATTACGATGGCATCCGCACCGGCGTTTACCAATGCTTCCATACGCTGCAAAGTATCGGCAGTCACACCTACACCTGCAGCTACGCGCAAGCGTCCTTTGGCATCCTTGCAAGCCATCGGTTTATCTTTGGCCTTAGTAATGTCTTTATAAGTAATCAATCCTACCAGTTTGCCATCTTTATCAACTACCGGCAATTTTTCAATTTTATTTTCCTGCAGGATCTTTGATGCAGTTTCCATGTCTGTTGCCTGATCGGTAGTCACGATGTTGTCCTTTGTCATTACCTCATCGATGCGTTTTGACATATCCTTTTCAAAACGGAGGTCACGGTTGGTTACGATACCTACGAGGTAGTTTTCATCATCCACCACAGGAATACCACCGATTTTGTATTCTGCCATGATATCCAGCGCATCTTTTACGGTAGAACCTCTCTTGATGGTTACAGGGTCGTAAATCATTCCGTTCTCAGCACGTTTAACGATAGCTACCTGGCGTGCCTGCTCCTCGATTGACATATTCTTATGAATAACACCAATACCTCCTTCGCGAGCAATGGCAATTGCCATCTGTGCTTCAGTCACAGTATCCATGGCTGCTGTCACAAACGGGATTTTTAACTCAATGTTGCGTGAAAACTTGGTCGACAACTCGACTGCTTTAGGAAGAACTTCTGAATAGGCTGGGATCAACAATACGTCGTCGTAAGTCAATCCATCCATTACGATTTTATCTGCAATAAATGACATATGGCTTTATGCGTTTTAGAATTTTATTGCGTGCAAATATACGCAATTTTCTCCAAACCGCCCAGTCGGATTAACATATTTTTCGACAATATATGTCGTGATTATTTTTCTTTTTCCCGCTAATTTCCAGATAGACAAGCCGGAATGTACGGAAGTTGTATTACAGAAAAAAGGCACAGCCGGCAATATCCGCGGCAGTGCCTTTTTTATCATGTACCGGATGCAACCGGTTATTAATTGGCCATTTCCGAAATAAACTTGATACGTACCAGACGAATCTCTTCTTCTGTATAGTCAGCGCCGAGTTCATCCATCGCATCATCAATCTTATCCGTGGTCGATTCCTTGAAGTAGTCGTAGATATCCAGCATGTGGTCTTCATCCATCACATCTTCCAGGAAATAATCGATATTCAGTTTGGTACCCGAATATACGATTGCCTCTATCTCGTCCAGCAGTTCACCGAACTCGATGCCCTTTGCTACGGCAATGTCATCCAGTGCCACCTTACGGTCGATGCTCTGAATGATGGAAACCTTCAGTTTCGACTTGTTGGCTACGGTACGTACGCGCAGATCCTCCGGACGGTCGATTTCATTTTCCTCACAATGCTTCTTGATCAAATCACAGAACTCCTGTCCGTAACGTTTCGCCTTTCCGGCTCCCACTCCCGGAATATTCTGCAGTTCTTCCAGCGTAACCGGATAAATCGTCGCCATCGCTTCCAAAGACGGATCCTGGAAAATCACATAAGGCGGCACATCCAGTTTTTTCGACATCTTCTTACGCAAGTCCTTCAGCATGGAGAACAGTCCCGGATCCACTGCACACGAAGCACCGCTCCGCATCGGAACCTCTTCCACTTCCTCCTCATCGAAGTCTGTATCTTCCACAATCTTGAAAGACTTAGGCTTTTTCAGGAACTTATGTCCTTCGGGAGTCACTTTCAGCAGGCCGTAGTTTTCCACATCCTTGCTCAAATAGCCGGCAATCAATGCCTGACGGATTACAGCGTTCCACAACCGCTCATCTTCCCCCATTCCTGAACCGAAGACATCCAAGTCTTCGTGTTTATGAGCCAACACTTCAGATGTCTCCTTGCCCAGAAGCACATCTATAATATAATCTTGTTTGAAATTTTCTTTAACCGCAATGATTGTTTCAATCACTGCACACAATGAATCCTGAGCCTCCACTTGTTTTTTCGGATTTAAACAGTTATCACAATTACCACAATTATCTTCTGTATATTCTTCACCAAAATAATGCAACAATATCTTTCTGCGGCACAACGACGACTCTGCGTATGCAGCCGTTTCCAGCAGCAGTTGCTTTCCTATCTCCTGTTCAGACACAGGCTTTCCCTGCATGAACTTCTCCAGTTTCTGCAGGTCTTTGTTTGAATAAAACGTAATGCAGCGACCTTCTCCCCCGTCTCGTCCGGCCCGTCCGGTTTCCTGATAGTAACCTTCCAGGCTCTTTGGAACATCGTAATGAATCACAAAGCGTACATCCGGTTTGTCGATTCCCATTCCAAAGGCTATCGTAGCCACGATCACATCCACATCCTCCTTCAGGAAAGCATCCTGATTGGCATTACGTGTGGCAGAGTCCATTCCTGCATGATAAGGACGCGCCTTGATTCCGTTTGCCTGCAAGATTTCGGCAAGCTCTTCCACTTTCTTACGGCTCAAGCAATAAATAATACCCGACTTCTCTTCATTCTGTTTGATAAAACGAATAATGTCCTTGTCTACATTATTTGTTTTCGGACGTACCTCGTAATATAAATTAGGACGGTTAAACGAAGAACGGAACTCCGTAGCATCCACCATTCCCAGGTTCTTCTGGATATCCATCTTCACCTTAGGAGTAGCGGTTGCTGTCAGAGCAATCACCGGAGCCTTTCCGATTTCATTGATAATCGGTCGGATGCGGCGATATTCGGGTCGGAAATCATGTCCCCATTCCGAAATACAGTGCGCTTCATCGATTGCATAGAAAGAAATCTTCACGTGTTTGAGAAAGTCCACATTTTCTTCCTTTGTCAGCGATTCCGGCGCCACATACAGCAATTTCGTCTTACCAGCCTTTATATCTGATTTCACCTGATCAATGGCAGCTTTCGTCAAAGAAGAGTTGATAAAGTGCGCCACACCATCTTCTTCACTGAAGTTCCGCATGGCATCTACCTGATTCTTCATCAGAGCAATCAAGGGCGATATCACAATTGCCGTACCCTCCATAAGCAAAGAAGGCAATTGATAACACAGTGATTTACCTCCTCCCGTAGGCATGAGGACAAAAGTATCCTTTCCGGCCAGCAGATTCTTGATGATAGCCTCCTGATTCCCCTTAAAGGTATCAAAACCAAAATACTTTTTCAACTGCTCCGTTAAATTGATGTGGTCTGCCATTGTCTTAATTGTTTTAGTGATTCTCTATAATATTCAGATAAAAGTCTCTTTTTGAAACTTCGTATATAACAAAGTTATAAACAACTTCCGATATTACGCAACTATTTCAGAGAATATTTTACACAAAAAATTACTTTTTCATCACTTCTTTTCGCAATTAAGCCATCTGTAGCCGAGACAGGTTTGCCTTGTTCATTTGCTCCTGTGCATATTCCAGTGTCACTACAAATGAATCGGTATGATGAGAAGGTATCTCAAACATCGTATCCATCATGATAGTTTCCACGATAGAGCGAAGGCCACGTGCTCCCAGCTTATATTCCACCGCCTTGTCGACAATGTATTCCAATACCTCCGGCTGGAACTCCAGTTTCACTCCATCCATTTCAAACAATTTGACATATTGCTTGATAATGGAGTTCTTGGGTTCGGTCAGGATATTGCGCAACGCCGTACGGTCAAGCGGATTCAGATAGGTCAGAATCGGCAGACGTCCGATAATTTCAGGAATCAGTCCGAACGACTTCAGGTCCTGCGGAGCAATGTACTGCATCAGGTTCGAGCGGTCAATCTTCACGGTTTCCTTGGCAGCGCTGTAACCCACCACATTGGCATTCAGGCGCTGGGCAATCTTCCGTTCAATGCCATCGAAAGCTCCGCCGCAGATGAACAGAATGTTCTTTGTATTGACCGGAATCAGTTTCTGTTCCGGATGCTTGCGTCCTCCCTGTGGAGGTACATTCACGATAGAGCCTTCCAGCAGTTTCAGCAATCCCTGCTGCACTCCTTCACCGCTCACGTCACGGGTAATCGAAGGATTGTCTCCCTTGCGGGCAATCTTGTCTATTTCATCGATAAACACAATGCCTCTTTCAGCCTCAGGCACATTATAGTCGGCAGCCTGGAGCAGACGGGTCAGGATACTTTCAATGTCCTCACCCACATAACCGGCTTCGGTCAGCACCGTAGCATCCACAATGGTAAAAGGTACGTGCAGCAGCTTGGCAATCGTACGTGCCAGCAATGTCTTTCCCGTACCGGTACTACCTACCATGATGATGTTCGACTTCTCAATCTCCACATCATCCTTGCTGCTGGGCTGCAGCAGGCGCTTGTAGTGGTTATATACCGCTACCGACAAATACCGTTTAGCGTCATCCTGACCAATCACATACTGGTCAAGAAAGTCCTTGATATCTTTCGGCTTGGGAAGTTCCGACAAATTCAGGTTCCCAGCCTTTCCTTTCTGTTGCATGGCTTCCTGCACAATCTCGTGCGCCTGTTCCGAACAGCTGTCGCAAATACAGCCGTTCATCCCGGTAATCAGGAAGCCCACTTCATCTTCCGTGCGTCCGCAGAAACTGCAGCGCCGTTTATTCTTTTTCGTTGACTTATCTTCCAATGTAGTTTAATTATTAAAATCCCACAATCTCGTATTAGAGCGAAGGCTTACGAGAAAGCACTTCATCAATCATGCCATATTCCTTGGCTTCAGCCGCTGTCATCCAGTAATCACGGTCAGAGTCGGCCCATACCTTGTCGAAATCAGTATGCGAATGTTCTGCAATGATTGAATAAAGTTCCTTTTTCAATTTCTGGATTTCACGGGCAGTAATTTCGATGTCAGAAGCCTGTCCCTGTGCACCTCCCATCGGCTGATGAATCATGACACGAGAGTGAGTCAGCGCCGAACGCTTTCCTTCCTTACCGGAAACCAGCAGCACCGCAGCCATAGAAGCGGCTACTCCGGTACAGATGGTTGCCACATCACTGCTGATAAACTGCATGGTGTCATAAATGCCCAGTCCGGCATATACCGATCCGCCCGGCGAGTTGATATAAATAGAAATATCCTTTCCCGAATCTACCGAGTCCAGATAAAGCAACTGTGCCTGCAGCGTATTGGCTGTATAATCATTGATTTCAGTTCCCAGGAAAATGATACGATCCATCATCAGGCGTGAGAACACATCGAGCTGAGTCACATTAAGCTGACGTTCTTCCAGGATATAAGGATTAAGATATCCGGCCTGCGATTTGATCACGTCATCGAGCACCATACTGCTCATTCCCAAATGCTTGGTCGCGAATTTTTTAAAATCATTCATAAATAGCACATATTTTAGGATAAATAATAAAAGAGAAGCCTTCGACTCCGCTTTTCCGAGAGAACAAAAGTACAAAACCTGGTTCTTCAACGGAAAAAAATTGAGTCTAAAGCTTCTCTTTTAGTAAGTTTTAGCAATTTGCTCCAGTCATATATTCACCGGAGAGAATTACTGAAACATTTTATTAAATTCTTCTGCTGATACAGCTTTGTGGTTCAATGTTACTTGGCCTTTCAGGATTTCAGAAAGTTTTGACTCAACCACACGGTTCACCAAAGCTTCAACGCTTTCACGTTTCTTCAACATTTCCTTAGAGTAGTTTTCCAACAGTTCTTCAGGAACGTTGATCATACCGTACTGAGCAAACTGAGCACGAGTAGCTTCCTTAGCCATTTCGTTTACGTCAGCCTGTTCTACCTTGATGTTGTTTGCTGCAACCAGTTTTTCTTTTACCAGGTGCCATGTCAGTTCTTCAAGGCTCTTTTCGTAGTGTTCAGAAACGAATTCTTCACCTTTTTCCTTGTTGTTTTCCAACATGATACGTTTCATCAGATCGTCTGCGAATTCCAGTTTACCGATCTTGTTTACGATATAGTTGCGTACATCGATCAGGAACTTATAGTCGCTGTCAGCTGCAAACTGTCCTGCGATAGTTTCCTTGATCTGTGCACGGAATTCTTCTTCGTTAGAAGCCTTGCCTTCGCCCAATACCTGGTCGAACAGTTCCTGGTTCAGTTCACCCGGAATCATACGAGTGATTTCTTCAATCTGGAAGCTGAAGTTACCTGCATGTGCAGCCACTTCTTCTTTCTGGATCTTCAACAGAGAAGCCAGTTCTGCTTCGTTGTTATCGAAAGCTACAGAAGGATTGAATACCAGTACAGTGTTTGTCTTTGCACCGTTGAAGATAGCCTTCTGGTCATCGTTCTTCATGTAAGAAGGCATCATTACTGCACCTTCTACCTGGATACCGCCTTCTTTTGTGCTGCCGTTTTCATCCAGCTCAGCCAGCAGACCTTTCAGCATGTCGTTTTCCTGATACTCTTCTACCTTGTCGTATTTGGCAGTGCGCTGAGTATACATCTTCACCTGCTGGTCTACCATTGCGTCTGTTACTTCGATATCGTAGTAATCTACAGTGTCAGCAGCAGACAGTTCTACATTGAATTCAGGAGCCAGAGCGATATCGAAAGAGAATTCGAAGTTTTCGTCTGTCTCAAAGTTTACGTTATTTTCTTTCGGCAGCGGAGTACCCAGCATGTTCACTTTGTTTTCGCGGATATACTCACCCACCTTTTCCTGCATCAGCTTATCAACTTCTTCGATCAGCACAGAAACGCCGTACTGCTTCTTGATCAGTCCCATAGGAACCATTCCTTTACGGAATCCCGGCATATTTACTCTCTGACGAAGAGTCTTCAATGACTTATCAACCTGTACCTGATAGTCAGCTTTTTCAATCTGTACTGTAAGCACTGCGCTTACATTGTTTACGTTTTGCAATGAAATATTCATTTCCGACTTATTTATTTAATTATTAATATTTTTCAAAAATATACTCAACGAGGTTGCAAAAATAATGTTTAATCTTTCAACTACCAAACAGACAAAGTTTTTTTTCAGTTTGTTTGGTTACATCCTTCTTTTTCGGAGCAGAAGGATACCAGAGAGACACTACAAAGCACCTCCTCCACCTGCCGTGAAGGGAGTACAACCGTATTTACCCGATAAGTATTGAGGAGAGGCACCGCACAGGCGTCATTCACGTATATCCCGTGCCTGGAAGTCCTTTCTGCGGAGCACGAAACTGTTACTCAAATATTTCTCGCGCACAATCTTGTTTTCGGCCAGTTCCTCCGGAGTTCCCTGGAACAGGATCTTGCCTTCGAACAGCAGATAGGCACGGTCGGTAATACTCAAGGTTTCCTGTACGTTGTGGTCGGTAATCAGGATACCGATGTTCTTGTCCTTCAGCTTCCATACGATGTGCTGGATATCTTCCACGGCAATCGGGTCGACACCGGCAAAAGGCTCGTCCAGCATGATGAACTTCGGGTCGATGGCCAGACAGCGCGCGATTTCGGTACGTCGTCTTTCTCCTCCCGAAAGCTGGTCACCCAGGTTCTTGCGCACTTTCTGAAGACGGAACTCGGCAATCAGGCTTTCCAGTTTTTCCTTCTGGTACTCCTTGGAAGTCTTGGTCAGTTCCAGCACCGAAGCGATATTGTCCTCCACACTCATCTTGCGGAAGACCGAAGCCTCCTGTGCCAAGTAGCCGATACCGTTCTGGGCACGCTTGTATACCGGATAATCCGTGATATCCTGGTCGTTCAGATAGATATGCCCTTCATTCGGCACAATCAAACCGGTTGTCATATAAAAAGAAGTTGTCTTGCCGGCACCGTTCGGGCCCAGCAATCCCACAATTTCCCCTTGTTTCACATTAATGGAAACATGACTTACCACCGTACGCTTGCCGTATTTTTTCACCAGATTTTCCGTACGGAGCACCATGCGCCCGTCAGACGGAAGTTCAAATTTTTCCGCAGTATGCTGATTTTCCAATTCTGCCATAATCATTCATTAAACTGCTACAAAAGTAGTAAAAATCTTGGGTAATATGGTCATTCCCTTTATTTTCACCCTACTTTTATTATATTATAGCTAAAAAGCAGTATTTTTGTGTAAAATTCAGATTCCACATCTGTCACATTTTAAAACCAACCGTGTATATAAACGTGTATATAAACAGGAAATTATATGCTTAAACCAATTACAACTTTCGGGAAATACCTGATGCTGATGGGAAGGGTTTTTGCCCGCCCGGAGCGGTTCCGGATGTATTTCAAACAGTACGTCAGCGAAATGGCCCAGCTGGGAATCAACTCCATCGGTATCGTGTTACTTATTTCATTTTTCATCGGAGCGGTGATCTGTATCCAGATCAAGCTGAACATCGAAAGTCCGTGGATGCCACGCTTTGTGGTAGGATATACTACCCGTGAGATCCTGTTGCTGGAGTTCTCCTCGAGCATCATGTGTCTGATCCTGGCCGGTAAGGTAGGGTCGAACATTGCCTCCGAAATCGGAACCATGCGCGTCACCCAGCAGATCGATGCCCTTGAAATCATGGGAGTGAACTCGGCCTCTTACCTGATTCTCCCAAAAATCATGGGACTGATGACCATGATTCCGTTCCTGGTTATTTTCAGTATATTCGCCGGTATCATCGGAGCGTTCTGTACAGCCTGGTTCGCCGGAATCATGAATGCCACCGACCTTGAATACGGACTCCAGTACTGTTTCGTGGAATGGTATATCTGGTGCAGCTTCATCAAGTCGCTGTTCTTCGCCTTCATCATTGCCAGCGTATCCGCCTATTTCGGATATACGGTAGAAGGAGGCTCCATCGCTGTAGGAAAAGCCAGTACAGATGCTGTCGTGTCAAGCAGCATACTGATTTTGTTTTCCGACTTAATACTTACTCAATTGTTAATGGGATGATACAGATTAAATCACTTTATAAGTCATTCGAAGACCGTACGGTGTTGAATGATATCAGCTTTACTTTTGAAAACGGAAAGACCAACCTGATCATCGGGCAGAGCGGTTCGGGTAAGACCGTGCTGATGAAATGTCTGGTAGGTCTGCTCACCCCCGAGAAGGGAGAGGTACTCTACGACGGACGCGACCTGACATCGATGGGGAAAAAAGAGAAAAAGGCCCTGAGACGGGAAATGGGAATGATCTTCCAGAGTGCCGCCTTGTTCGACTCGCAGAGCGTACTGGAGAATGTCATGTTTCCGCTGGACATGTTCTCGACCATGACATACCGCGAACGGGTAAAGCGGGCACAGTTCTGTCTGGACCGTGTCAACCTGATTGATGCCCAGAACAAGTATCCGGGAGAAATCAGTGGAGGTATGCAGAAGCGTGTGGCCATCGCACGTGCCATTGCCTTACAGCCCCAGTACCTGTTTTGCGACGAGCCCAACTCGGGACTGGACCCTAAGACTTCACTGGTCATCGACGAACTGATTCATGACATTACCACAGAATACAACATGACTACGGTCATCAATACCCACGACATGAACTCGGTGCTGGGTATCGGCGACAGCATTCTCTACATCTATCAGGGAAACAAAGAATGGGAAGGTACCAAAGACGATGTGTTTACTGCGACCAACGAACGGCTGAACAACTTCATCTTCGCTTCCGACCTGTTGCAGAAAGTACGTACGGAAGAGAATAAAGGGAAAGAGAAGTCAGCGAAATAATCTCCGTAAGGTCTTCCGGACCTTACACAAAAAACCTCCCCCGGATGATGCGGTCCGCATATCCGGGGGAGGTTTTATTTTGTTCCCTTCCAGCAGCCCTCAGGCCGGCAGGAACGGTTTATTTCTGACGGATAAACAAGTTGATCGGAGTACCCGAAAGTTTCCAGCGCTCACGCATCTTGTTCTCCAGGAAGCGCTTGTAAGGCTCTTTCACATACTGAGGCAAGTTGGCAAAGAACACAAACGAAGGCACCTGTGTATTCGGAAGCTGCGTGATGTATTTAATCTTGATATACTTACCCTTGTTGGATGGTGGCGGATATGCCTCGATCAACGGCAGCAGCTCTTCGTTCAGGCGAGAAGTAGAGATACGTGTCGTACGTGCCTGATAAACCTCCTTAGCCATCTCCAGCACCTTGAAAATACGCTGTTTGGTCAATGCCGAAGCAAAGATAATCGGGAAGTCGGTAAAAGGCGCAAAACGGTTGCGGATGGCTTCCTCGTAGTTCTTCATCACCTTGGCCGATTTATCTTCCACCAGGTCCCATTTGTTCACCACTACCACCAGACCTTTCTGGTTGCGGTTGATCAAAGAGAAGATATTCAGGTCCTGTCCTTCAATACCCCGGGTAGCATCCAGCATCAGGATACATACGTCAGAGTTTTCAATGGCACGGATAGAACGGATGACTGAATAATATTCCAGATCTTCACTTACCTTGTTTTTCTTACGGATACCGGCAGTATCTACCAGGTAGAAATCAAATCCAAACTTGTCATAGCGCGTATAGATAGAATCGCGGGTAGTTCCGGCAATATCTGTCACGATGTTGCGTTCCTCACCGATAAACGCGTTGACAATCGAAGATTTTCCGGCATTCGGACGACCGACTACCGCAAAACGGGGGATATCCTCTTCGATGATATCTTCCACATCCTTCTTGAATTTGGTCAGAATCAGGTCGAGCAAATCTCCAGTACCGCTTCCGCTGAGCGCAGAGATACAATACGGATCGCCCAATCCCAATGAATAAAACTCTGCGGCATTATACTGCAGGTCGTTGTTATCAGTCTTGTTGGCAACCATGATGACCGGAGTCTTCGAGCGGCGCAGAATAGAGGCTACCTCCATATCCAGGTCGGTTACCCCGTTCATTACATCCACCACGAACAAAATCACATCCGCTTCTTCGATCGCCAGTCCTACTTGCTTGCGAATTTCTTCTTCGAACACATCGTCCGAGTTCACTACCCATCCCCCGGTATCTACTACAGAGAACTCTTTTCCGAGCCACTCCGATTTTCCGTACTGGCGGTCGCGGGTCGTACCGGCCTGTTCATTCACAATAGCCTGACGCGTTTTGGTCAGACGATTAAACAGTGTCGACTTTCCCACATTGGGACGTCCTACGATTGCTACTAAATTTCCCATATCATTTTCATTCATTTACGGCTGTCACAGCCGATATTCTTAATCTAACTGATAACCGAAGTTTTTCAGCTCCTTGTCAGAGCTTCTCCAGTCTTTATCTACTTTTACAAAAGTCTCCAAATATATCGACTTCTGGAAGAAATGTTCCAAAGTCTTCCGTGCCTCGGTCGCAACTTTCTTCAGGGCTTTTCCCTGGTGTCCGATGATGATTCCCTTCTGCGACTCACGTTCCACGTAAATCACCGCATTGATGTGGATGCTTTTCGCGTCTTCCTTGAACTGCTCTACCACCACCTCTACCGCATAAGGAATCTCCTTGTCGTAATACAGCAGGATCTTCTCACGGATGATTTCAGTCACGAAGAAGCGGGCTGGCTTGTCGGTCAACTGGTCTTTTCCGAAATAAGGAGGAGAGTCCGGAATCAGCTCCTTGATGCGCTTCATCACCACGTCGGCATTGAACTTAGCCTTTGCCGAGATAGGAATGATTTCTGCATTCGGAAGCATCTCATGCCATTCCTCCACCAGTTTCACCAGTGCTTCCTGGTTGGTAAGGTCTATTTTATTGATCAGCAGCAAAACCGGAACTGTCAGTTGGCGCACTTTCTCCATAAAATCCGCATTCTTGTCCGGTTTTTCAATGGTATCGGTCACGTAGAGCAGCACATCTGCATCTACCAGCGCCGACTCTGAAAAATTCAGCATAGACTCCTGAAGCTTATAATTAGGCTTCAACACGCCCGGAGTATCAGAGAAGACAATCTGCATGTCATCCGTATTCAGGATTCCCATGATACGGTGACGGGTTGTCTGCGCCTTGAAGGTGGCAATCGAGATACGTTCGCCCACCAGCAAATTCATTAGAGTAGACTTTCCGACATTCGGATTACCCACAATGTTTACAAATCCGGCTTTGTGCATAAATATATTTTAGTTTACAGACAAAAAAACGCACCGGGTTGGGATGCGTTTTTTTATCAGTGTCATAGAATTCTTTCTTTGATTATTTATTACCATCATATCCCCACTTCACATAAGTAGCGCCCCATGTAAATCCGGCACCAAATGCTGTGAAGATAATGTTGTCGCCTTTCTTCAATTGTTTTTCAAAATCCCACAGGCACAGCGGCAAGGTACCGGCACTGGTATTACCGTAGCGCTGGATATTGATCATTACTTTGTCCAAAGGAACTTCCAGGCGTGAAGCCACCGCGTCGATGATTCGCATGTTAGCCTGATGAGGAACAATCCAGTCGATGTTGTCTTTGTTCAAGCCGTTGCGGGAAGCAATCTCAGCAGTTACATCCGACATGTTTGATACCGCATACTTGAATACGGTTCTTCCTTCCTGATACAGATAATGCATCTTATTGTCGATTGTAAAGTAAGAAGGAGGACAAACAGAACCACCGGCTTTCATGTGAAGGAACGGAAGTCCTTTACCGTCTGTACGCAATATAGAGTCCATGATACCGTAATCTTCAGTAGTAGCTTCTACCATGCAGGCAGCGGCTCCATCACCGAAAATAGGACAGGTAGCACGGTCTGAATAGTTCACCATTGACGACATCTTATCAGCCCCCACAATAATGATCTTTTTATGACGGCCAGACTGAATCATGCTTGCAGCTGTTTCCATGGCATACAAGAAGCCACTGCAGGCAGCCTGCAAATCGAATGCATAGGCATTCTTCAAACCCAGTTTATCGCACAGGATTGACGCAGTTGAAGGGAAATGATAGTCAGGAGTAGTAGTGGCAACAATTACACAGTCTATCGAATCCGGATCAGAGTTGGTTTTCTGCATCAGTTGTTTTGCAGCCTTACGCGCCAAATAAGAAGTACCCAAACCTTCTTCATTCAGAATACGTCTTTCCTTCACTCCGATACGAGTCATGATCCACTCATCGTTGGTATCGACCATTCTTGACAACTCTTCATTGGTCAAAACATAGTCGGGTACATATCCACCGACTCCAGTAATTACAGCATTTATTTTTTCCATCATTTCATAATTTCGTTTGCTGATAAAAAAAATATAGCCGGAAGAGCCGAAAGCTCTCCGGCTTTATTCTTTCATGATCACACAAACATGTTCAACGGAAAGCGCTCAGATTAGAGAGCAGCTTCTTTTTCGATTGCTAATTTACCTCTATAATAACCGCAAGCTCCACATACTGTGTGATAAACATGCCATTCGCCGCAGTTAGGGCAGATAGCTAAAGTAGGAGCAACTGCCTTATCATGAGTTCTTCTCTTAGCAGTTCTCGTTTTTGATTGTCTTCTTTTAGGATGTGCCATTTTTCTAAAATTTATTTAATTATTATTCAATATTTTCTTCAGTTCATTCCAGCGGGGATCGATTCCCTTGTCGCCGGCATCTTCTTCCGTGTCTTCGCCCCAGTTATCTCCCAGGTCTTCCTCTTCTCCAGACATTACCCGCAAATGCTGGCTCAATGTCCCCATCATCTCCTCATTGCATTCTCCCGGAGCATGCACATGTTTCATTGGAAGGCTCAACGCAATAAACTCATACATAAACCAGGCGACGTTGATAAATCCGTCTTCTTCCGGAACGATAATGAGATCTTCTTCCTCCGAATATTCCGCTCCCAGTTTCACTTTCAATGAATCATCGGTTTCTACCTCAACTTCCATATCATCCAGGCAGCGGTCGCACGGAACCACCACTGTTCCTTCAATGTGAAAATCCAAGGCATACGTAGCAATACCTTTCTTTACCTTCAGAACTGCCTTTAAATCGCCTTTCTGGATTTCAGGAGCCTCGATACTTGCAAAGAAAGAATCACCCAGAGAATATTCATAAGTACATGAATCTTCTCTCATATTCTTCAATTCAACCTGATATGTAGTTAACTTTTCCAATTACAATACTATATAAACCGGGCGACAAAGATACAAATAAATATTGATAATCCCTAGAAAGCAAATATATTTTTTATATTTTAAAGTTATCTGCCCGTTTTTTTCAGAGGTATATAAATAGCTACAGAAGCATACCAACCAATCAGAGGTATACAAACAAAAAAATCCCCGGGGCGTTGACCACTCCGGGGATTCTGAATAAAACGGCGACTACCTACTCTCCCACAGTCTGCAGTACCATCGGCGTGACGAAGCTTAACTTCTCTGTTCGGAATGGGAAG
>NZ_JABSOE010000044.1 GCF_013618865.1 Phocaeicola faecicola | reverse complement strand
TCTTGACTTGATTCCCTAAGATACAAAAAATTAGGGAGACGGGCAAGTTCTGACTTCGCGAAGTTAGGACTTGCCCGATTTTTTTTGCAGACACAAAAAAGGCCATCTCATTTTGAGACAGCCTCTTTTTTGTTTTTCTTTATAATGGTGGTTTTTATCTATGATTATTGGCTTTTAATGGCATAATTGTACCATATTTGTACCGTACCTTAATGGTAGATAATGTGACGCTTAAAAAAATATAGTCTGAGAATCAAGGATATACACAAGTAATTTTCCCTTGTCAATATCGAAAGCGAATATTGGGATAGGTTTTTCTATTCATTATTCCTAAAATATATTTAATTCGCTTATTTGTACCATATTTGTACCGCAACAAATTAGTAGGTAATGTGCAATAAATAATTATTAAATACTTAAATAGCAGCAAGTTATAAGTTTCTTATATTTTCTCATCAAAGAATTGCTGAAATAAAGTCATATTGTTCTCTAAATCCTAATCAAATATTACGCATTTTATAGCTTAATAGCTTCATGTATGCACCTGGTATCTCTTTGTTGTTTATTGATTTTATCTGTAATTATTTATATTCAATTAGATTCGATGCAATCTCCATCTTAATTTGTTTTAATCTGTTATTGTAAACGACTAAAACAGCATTTTATACTAATATTATGTAATATTTCTACAAAAGTGATTATTATAATTCATTTTATAAGGCTTTATTTCTATCTTTGTGTCATATAATAGATAAATTCAACGAATATGATAGCAGAATTCACCATTGAAAATTTTTTCTCAATAAAGTCCTCACAAAAGTTAAGCTTTGAACCTTCATCAGACACTTTTATGTCTGACGAATATTCATATGAAGTTAAGGATGGGATAAGATTGTTGAAATTGGGCATCATCTACGGTGCCAACGCTTCAGGCAAAACCAATATCTTGAATGCTGTGGAATTTTTCAGAATGCTCGTTCTTAGAATGCCCAAAGACCGAAATGAAAAAACCGGGGTCATTCCTTTTATGCTAGATGACACATCAAGAAATGAAAGGACAAAAATGTCCATGGTATTCTATATTAATAAATCGAAGTATATCCTTACTTTTGAATTAGACGCAAAATATATCTATTCGGAGACATTGATTGTTTACGATTCTATTCGTCCTACCAAATTGTATAGCCGTAGTTATGATGCAACTACAGATTCTACCACAATAGATTTCGGTGTAAATCTGAAAATGCCACGGAAGAGTCAGGATGTGATTTCCGGCAACACTATCAATAATTGCAGTGTGCTTGCTGCATTTGGTAAGAGTAATGTAGAACGCACTAAGTTGAACGATGTATATGATTACTTTGCCAAACAGGTTAAAGACGTATTGGCTCCCGGTATGCTGCTTTCGGGATATGTAAAATCACGATTGGATAAAGATGAAACAGGCGATTTGAAGAAGTTTATTTTGAACTTTTTGAAAGCATCCGATTTCAACATAGAAGATGTCGTATTGCATGAAGAGGAAGAATTGATTACTCCTGAATTGGAGCAATTGATTCAAAGTGCTCCAATTGATAATGAGGCAAAAGCTGAAATGCTTAGAAAAGGAAAAATCACAAATACAGAATTGACATTCAGGCATAAGGTTGGCGACAAACTATACGATTTGTCTGAAGAATACGAATCCAATGGTACAATGAGATTTTTGGGAATGGCAGTAATTCTGAATTTCTTGTTGAAGACCAACCGGTTTGTGCTTATTGACGAAGTTGAAACAAGCATCCACTATGAACTGCTGGCTTATTTTATAAAAGTCTTTTTAGCGAACAGTGAAGGAACATCCCAAATGTTGTTGACAACGCACGACATCAATCTTCTCAACGAAGATTTCATTCGACGTGATACGATATGGTTTACGGATAAAGACGAATATGGCGAAACTAAAATAGTACGTCTTTCATCTTTAGGTCTGCACAAGAATCTTTCCCCGTATAATGCTTACAAACAGGGTAAATTAGTTAAGCTTCCGTTTCTTGGCAGTCAATACATTAACCTAAACGACTAATGATATGAGGCGAACAGTGACGAAAAGTATCGCCATTATAGGCGAAGGAGAAACCGAGTGGTTCTATTTTGATTCATTGAGGGTTGCGTGTCGTTATCCTTTCAAGGTTGCGCCTGATTTTCCACAGCATAGCGATATCAATCATATTCTAAAACTTGTAGAATCTTATTTGAACAAGCAATATGACTTTATCGTATGCCTTTTTGATATGGACAGGCTGTATCAATATCCTTCCGAAATGCAACTATACCAACGAGCAAAGAAAGAGTATAACAAGAAGAAATATGCCGGAAAGGTTATGTTCGTAGAAACGAATCCTTGCACGGAATTCTGGTTTCTGCTCCACTTCTTGCCTAATGTGGTTTGTCGGCGATATGAGAGTTATGAGCAACTGCTTCCCGAATTGCAGAAATATATGCCGGGGTATGAAAAGACAAAACGATATTTCATACGCACCAACCTCTATAAATACTTAACAGAGAATGGAGATTTGGAACGGGCAATGTCAAATTCAGAGAAACTGTGCCAACTTTGTCAAAAATCACCAGAAGATTTGAAGGCATATTCAGAAATACATAAAGTGATAAAATTACTAAATATATTAGGTTCAATGTGAATAATCAAACATTTATAGGCAATAAGCATATGGAATTAACATACAGTAGATTTTTTAAGGTAAAGCACAGGGATTTCCTTCAAAAAGGAGTATATAATGCTTTTTTGGATCAAGACTCCTTACTTCATATAGACCCACTTCTTCTTAAAGGAAGTGAGATACCTGAGTTTACGAATGCATATACAGAGTTCTTCAATTACTTTAGATTATTTATTCCTCTAGTGAAGGCTTCAAAAGCAGATAATCTTCATGATCCATTCTTTAAAAAAATGGTAAATAGATTCACCTTCAAAGAAATTCCAAATACAGGATTGGGATTTTCGAAAGGTAATACAAAAGGAAGAGGTATTAGTGGTGCCCTTTCCATACAACTCGCCCATAGTGCATACACCATCATAAACGCAGGTCTTGAAGATCCAGAAATATTTGGTTTAATGCAATTAATAGAGGATAATATGGCAGCTGATAGAATCAGTGATATGACTATTGCCATCCTGCAAAAGCATTTCTTAGAGTATACACAAAGGATTGCACAAGAAATGGGGCTAACAACTCACCCCTACACATTTGAATACGGGCTTGTATTTCAAGTTCCTTATTACAAGGGAAAACCAATTCATTTTATTCCAGAATCATTTTTGGCAGACCTTCCTGTAGCTCATGATTTTGAAGATATAGATTCTGTATGTAATTATAATAATCGACTAAAAAGAAAAATTGCAGAACTAATAGGGATTAATTGGTCTGATTATAAGAACTATAAAAAGGAAGATTGGAAAAATCTTATTGTAGGTAATAAGGATTGCTATGAAGCAGCAATTAGCTTTTATAAAAACCTCAATGCGGTTCCATATGATTTTGTTACAGATAATAAAAATCAGTATAAATATATATTACTCCAAGAACTCTTAGACGAAATTCCATTCCAAAAACCAACCGAGTATGCGAACGAAGATGAAGAGGTTTACAAGCTAACGTTGGCGATGTGTTATCAGTTCAAACATTTAGTTGAGCACAATAGACTTTCTGAGTTATTCTATCGAAATAATCGGACTCCAGATGAAACAGACTGGCAACTCCTATTATATACTGTAGCGGATACATACAAAATCGCAGGTAATCTAGACTTGGCTATAACACGTGAAGATAATCCTGGTGTAGGTGAGATTGATTTTCATATAACGAAAGGTTCAAAGGCTAATACTGTTATTGAAATTAAACGCTCAACTAACGAGAACCTTATTCACGGCTATCGTACTCAGTTGCCTGCCTACATGAAAGCAGAACGAGCAAAGACTGGCATTTTTATGATAATTATGGAAAAGAACAACATTGAAGAAATTAAGCAGAAAATTACAGAAGTTCAAAAGGATATGTTGGATAATGCTGAATACATACCTGAGATTATTTACATCAATGGTATGAAACAATATTCTGCAAGCAATAGAAACTACAAATTTCCAGAATTTACTTAAAATATGAAAAAACAAACAAGAGAATTATTTGATAAGTTAAGACAAAATCTTCCAACGCCACAAGAGAAGATCTGTGAGTTTACATTTTATGATCCTATAGGCATACAAATCAATGAAGCTCTCGAGAATCTAAATATTCTTGAAGTAGACTTACATGATGTAATCATGAAGAATGTTTTCAAAGGTATCGATTATTATTCCATTGTAGGATTGGTACCAATGTGGGTTCGTAATGATGGGCATAGTCAAGAGGGATGTCTTTCTAAAGAAGATTTTGAGACACTTGTGCAAGCAAATGACAATGAACTCACTCATAGGCTTCTGTATTATTATGATTGCGAAATGTTGATGTCTTCTTTTCAAAATAGAACATCTGTATTAGTTAGGCTGATAAATAAAATATATGAAATTCTAACGCCTAATTTATCCCGTGATATTAAAGAGTATGGTGATGTGGCTTTCGGAATAAGTACACAGGGTATTGATGTTTATACATATCTCAATTCACTTATTATAACCCTTGCTTCAAGTTTTGATATCATAACTAAGATAGCCTACGAATTGCAAGAAATGTCTAATGTGAATTTCTTGTCTTATCCTAATATGAAAAGTGCAAACATTACGTATGGTAAACGCAAGTGGCTTGGTGATAATTTAATGGTAGAGAATACACTATTTGCAAAAAAGGAAGCTGTATGTATTCGAACTATTGAGAGTTTACGTGATGAAATAATCCATAATGGCTCGCTTGATTTTCATTATGCCCTTTATCATGGATTGATTAATGATAATATTGAGCAATGGATCTTTTTCCCTGATTTAAATGAAAGTGGAACTTTAAAGAATATAAAAGCACGTAAAAAATTCTATCCTGATTGTACTCGTACATTTAACGTGGTACTTCCTCCACTTTTATTTGAGGTTATAAGGTGCTTGGAAAAGACTTTACATGTACTAATTTCAACTTTTGAGTGTCCTTATAATGATGATAAACAAAGTTTTATGAATTTTAGGAAAGAAATATCGGGATGGTATGGGAAGAACTTTTCTGACAGTAAAACTATTGAGTCAAAAGATTTATAATCAAAATTCCAGTATTAAAGTGTGTTTTAAATGTGCAAAACATATCGAAATAGAAGATCTTACAAAGAATTACAGAGGCAATCTATTAACATAACTGCGTCATTTTGCTATACTAACCAAATATAAACTGTAGTACATAATTAATCAAATAGATTTTATGGCCATATTATCATTTCAAGAAAAACAATTAATAGAAAAAGTTTTTGGCATGGGAAGTGGATACGTCCTAAATTTTTCTAACCGAGAATTTGAAGAGTTCATGAAAGATGTAGTATCGTACAACATATATCAAAAATATCCAGGATTATCAAAAGCAAAAATGTTGCGACGATTTATAGAAGACGAATCAGATGTATATGTTGGCAAAATGATAATTTTGCTTATTAACTATATGAAAAATAATTCTTTATGCGGAAATATTTCCCAAGAAGATATTAGCAGACTGTATGAATTTGGAAGAATAAAATTGGGTAAGGAAAGTCATAAGAGAACACAAACTTCTCAAAAAGATAGGTATAGGATAGACTTTGAGTCCCTAAAAAAATCATTACTGGATATTGAAAAGAAGCAGACCCAACAACAAAAAGGATACGCTTTTGAAAATTATTTAAAAGAGCTATTTGATGTTTTTGGTTTGGATGCAAGACCTTCTTATCGTACAACAAACGACCAAATAGACGGAAGCTTTCTCTTAAATGGCAATACGATTCTTATTGAAGCAAAATACAGAACAACAGAAATATCCAAAGATGATTTATTATTGTTTTCAAACAAAGTTAAAGCAAAATCTCCCTTTACAAAAGGAGTATTTATAACTTTATCCAACCCTTCCAATAAAACATTGGAGTATTTTTACGATAAGTCTTCAAGAATTATTCTTTTTACGGTTGAAGAACTTTACTTATTATGTGAAAATAAAGTTTCGCTTATTGATATCTTAAATGGAAAATTCCGTTATTTTGGAAGAAACAGGATATATATATCGCCATATCATGAATCTGTTATAAAGTATACGAGTAATTATACTGGATACCCTATAACAAATTCATGTTTAATTAAAATTTAAGTTTCGGTAAAATGTTTATTATGTCCATTGTTTGGTTAGAAAGGATGATGGCTGACAAAAGCAAGTCGAGAATATATCGGGGTTGATTGTGTTCGCTTCATATATGCATCTTATAAGCCTTTGTTATATATTGATCTTTATATGTAATTATTTAATGTTCATTTAGTTATTGTGTGTCTTTACATTTTAAACAGTGGATTGAGTATTTTTACAATACAATGTATTGTTCATGGTTAATATTTATTCATGAGTTTTGAACAGTAACAATATCATGAACATAAAACAGTAGTCAAAGTAATTTGGTGATTATTAGGAAAAATAGATTTAAAATTTAGCTTGTATACTCAGTAATGATCTTAGAATAATAAAAACTGTAAACCTGTATTATCCGAATTGCGACGGATGGGGATTTATGCAATAAAAAGCTTAGCCTGATTAGAAAGGCTGAATGATGAAACTGAGATAAAAGAGTTTTGTTTATAACATAAAAAGGGATATACGATATAGAGAAAACAGTTGAATGTTTTGTCAGACATAAAATAATGTATTAAATTTGTAGCAACATGCTTACCCCGCTTCCCGTAAGAACAGCGCGCTCAGGGTGAGCTTTTTATTTTTATATATCCATGATAACTGAAACGAATAAGAATCTTATCCCAAACATATCATATTTTTACAGACCAGATAAACCTGCTCAAACAAAGAGGAATGATTTTTGATGATGAACCAAAGGCATTACAATTGTTGCAGAATAGGTTGTTGGTATCCTCTTTGGGCTGATAAAAAGCAACATATTTTCAAACTGTGTAACACATTTGGGACAGCCTATATAAACTCATCTTTATCATTTCTTATTGCTATCATAAAGAGATAATCATTTCCAATAAAAAACAAAAGATTTTTATCTCTCAATAATTAGTAATAATCTTCTTGTAAAAAGATAAGTACCAAATAACTGCAAAGAATGAAGAACAAGTGAAAACAAATGAAAGGAATTTATCACATAATCAAACTAGGTTAATTGTTTATCGTTGTTTATGAAACATGTTTTATCTTCACAAAAAAGATAGTTAGGCTAAGAGGTCATTTATTTATGGGTAAAAATAATGTGTTGACATAAATAAAACAAAATAACAACAATAGCTTCCTCTGATTAAATATTTGATATTCAATTATTTAAATCGTTTTTGTACCAGTTTTTATTCTTATTGATATTTATGAAATAAGATTACCATATTTGTACCATGACTTATACAAATATCTGATTATCAGTTAGTAGTACATTAGAGGAAGGAAAGTAATATTGTTACATTGCTTGTCCGGACCTTTCTCTGACGTGTTGGTCGCCGAAAGTGTCCGGACAAGTTTTTTTGTACGGATAAGCGGAGATAATGTGCCGGAACGGCGCAGGAAGATGATTGCAAAAGTTTTCTGAATATGCTTGTCGGCGTGGTTTTATTGGTTTGCGTTGCTGATTAATAAAACCGCGCCGTGGAGTGATAAAATCGGATAGCGGATTAAGGTAGCTTTCAGTTTCTTTATTCTTTTGTCTGCTGTTCGCTGCACTTATCCGTAACCGCCTCTTGCAGAATGTTTCTGCGGACTGCAGACACGGCGCATTTTTCTTTGATGAAGCGGTTTTCTTCCGGGGCTGCGGCTTATTCGGCTGCTTCCCTGACGCATACGGACGGTCGTCCTGCCGATAATTGCGGAAAAATGCTTACCTTTGCAATTCATTTGTAGTAAATTAAGTTCAAAGAAAATACAGCGTATATGATTTCAGTAGATGGATTGACCGTCGAATTCGGCGGGACTACCCTGTTCAGTGATATTAGTTTTCAGATCAATGAAAAGGACCGTATTGCCCTGATGGGAAAAAACGGGGCCGGTAAATCGACCCTTTTGAAAATATTGGCCGGTGTGCGTCAGCCTACCCGCGGAAAGGTTACGGCCCCGAAGGACTGTGTGATTGCATACCTTCCTCAGCACCTGATGACGGAAGACGGCCGGACGGTATTCGAGGAGGCCTCTCAGGCATTCTCGCACCTGCGCGAGATGGAGGCAGAGATTGAGCGTATGAATCAGGAACTGACTGTCCGTACCGATTATGAGAGCGATTCTTACATGGAGCTGATTGAGAAGGTGGCCGCCATGAGCGAGAAGTTCTATGCCATTGACATGACGCATTTTGAGGAAGACGTGGAGAAGGCCTTGCTGGGTCTGGGATTCATGCGTGAGGATTTTAACCGTCCTACGAGCGACTTTAGCGGGGGATGGCGCATGCGTATCGAACTGGCGAAGCTGTTGCTGCAGAATCCGGATGTGCTCTTGCTCGACGAGCCGACCAACCACCTGGATATCGAATCAATACAGTGGCTCGAAGACTTCCTGGTGAGCAGTGCCAAGGCGGTAATCGTCATCAGTCACGACCGTAAGTTTGTGGATAATATTACTACGCGTACCATTGAGGTGACCATGGGACGTATCTATGACTATAAGGTGAACTACTCTCAGTACCTGGTGTTGCGCAAGGAACGCAGGGAGCAGCAGATGAAGCAGTATGAGGAGCAGCAGAAGATGATTCAGGAGACGAAGGACTTCATCGAGCGCTTCAAGGGAACCTACAGTAAGACGCTGCAGGTGCAGAGCCGTGTGAAGATGCTGGAGAAACTGGAACTGATAGAGGTGGACGAGGAGGATACGTCGGCATTGCGGTTGAAGTTCCCGCCTTCTCCCCGCAGCGGCAGCTATCCGGTGATTATGGATAATGTGGGTAAAACGTATGGCGACCATGTGGTGTTCCGGAATGCCAGTCTGACCATCGAGCGGGGCGACAAGGTGGCCTTTGTGGGAAAGAACGGTGAGGGTAAGTCTACGCTGGTGAAGTGTATCATGAACGAGATACCGCACGAGGGTACGCTGACACTGGGACACAATGTGCAGATCGGGTATTTTGCACAGAACCAGGCGTCGCTGCTGGATGAGAATCAGACGGTCTTTCAGACGATTGACGATGTGGCGAAGGGGGAAATCCGCAACAAGATTCGGGATTTGCTCGGTGCCTTCATGTTCGGCGGTCCGGAAGAATCGATGAAGAAGGTCAAGGTGCTTTCGGGAGGAGAACGGACGCGTCTGGCCATGATCAAACTGTTGCTGGAGCCTGTCAACCTGCTGATTCTGGATGAGCCGACCAATCACCTGGACATGAAGACAAAGGATATTCTGAAGCAGGCGTTGATGGATTTTGACGGTACACTGATTGTGGTTTCGCACGACCGTGACTTCCTGGACGGACTGGTGACCAAGGTGTATGAGTTTGGCAACCAGCGGGTGAAGGAGCATCTTTGCGGTATCTATGAATTCCTGGAAACCAAGAAGATGGAAAGTCTGCGGGAACTGGAGAAGAAGAACTGAGATGGTGGTTTGTCGCAGATCAGGAGCGGCAGACGGGAATGAAATAAGGAAATTGTTTCCAATATAAAGGCGACCGGCCGGATTTTCAATTCAATCACATTGAAAATCCGGCCGGCCGCCTTTTGGGGGAGATATTGCTGCCCCGTTGTCTTATGCCTTGGGCAGGGTTGGGGAACTCTCGGGAGTAGCCTTGCTTTCGATGATGAAGAGCAGTTTGTCGCCTTTGTGCAGTTCCATCTGTCCGTTGGGGATGAGGAACTGGTCGCCCCGCTTCACGAGCATGACCAGTGTGCCCTTGGGGATATTCATGTCCGCCAGTCGGTTGCCGTGAAGGAGGTGTTCGTCGGTGAGGGTGAGGTCGCGCAACTGCGAGTCAATCTCCTCGGGCAGTTCAACTCCGAATTCATTGCCTGTCTTTTCCTCCGGAAGGTCGAGGTGCAGCCATCGGGCCACCCGGGAAATGGTCATTCCCTGTACGATGAGGGAAAGCAGGGTGATGAAGAATACGATATTGAACAGCTGCTGCGATCCCGGAATCTCTGCAATCACCGGATAGGTGGCAAAGATAATCGGTACAGCTCCTCGCAGTCCCACCCATGAAATGAAAAGGCGGGCCTTGTGGCTGACCTGCTTGAAGGGAAGCAGGCAGGCAAATACGCTGACCGGGCGGGCGATGAGAATCATGAACGTGGCAATCAGCAGGGCCGGACCGATGACGTCAAGCATTTCGTGCGGGTTGACCAGCAGTCCCAGGGTAAGGAACATGATGATCTGGAAAAGCCAGGTCAGTCCGTCCATGAAGGTGGAGGTCTCTTTCCGGAAGGCCAGACGGGCGTTTCCGGTAACCACTCCGGCAATGTACACCGCCAGGTATCCGTTGCCTTTCAGTATGTCGGTCAGGGTAAAGGTGATGAATACGATACTTAAAAGTAAAATCGGATAGAGGGAGGCGTTGGAAAGGTTGATGCGGTTGATCAGCCAGACAGCAAACTTTCCGGCGATGTATCCCAGGGCACCGCCTATCAGGAACTGGATGCCCAGGTCCTTTCCGATGACAGCCAGGTCGAGGCTGCTGCCGCTGCTGATGACCTGTATCAGGACGATGGTCAGCATGTAGGCCATCGGGTCGTTACTTCCGCTTTCAAGTTCCAGCATCGGGCGCAGGTTTTCTTTCAGGTTCATGCGCTGCGAACGCAACAGGTTGAATACGGAGGCCGAGTCGGTGGAAGACATGGTAGCTGCCAGCAGCAGGGAGGCCATCAGGGTCAGTTCAATGTTTGCCGGAGTATATCCAGACAGGTAGAAAATGAAGAGTCCGGTGAGCAGGGTGGTCAGTATCACTCCCACGGTGGAGAGCAGGATACCCTGTTTCAGTACGGGCTTGATGTCTGAAAAGCGGGTGCCCATACCGCCGGTAAACAGGATGATGCTCAGGGCAATCATACCAACGAACTGTGCGTCCTGGGCACTGTTGAACTGAATACCCAGTCCGTCGCTGCCGAAGAGCATGCCGACCAGGAGGAAAAGCAATAAGGTAGGGATACCAAAGCGGTATCCGGTCTTGCTGATAAGGATGCTGCTGAAAATCAGTATTGATCCAACGAGTAAAATGTTTTCTGCGGTAATCATTTGCTAACGGTTGTTTTTTGTTTCATCTTTATTAAGTACAACAAAACTCAGTCTGCAAATGTTTGAATTTTTTATGAGAAACCATTGGCTTCAATTGCTTTTTCTTTAAAAAAAATCTATTTTTGTCATAAAATCACAAACGTGAAAAGTTATGGGCCTTATGATAAAACCTCAATTTTCCCTCTCTCTTTTACTGGTATTGGTATTTTCTGCTTGTGCGACTCCGAACGTAATTGTGGATGTAATGAAAAAATATCCTCCGCAGCCGGTCGATTCGGTGAAGGTGTTTCATGCCGACGACTGGATCCCTAATTCGGCTGAGAATCTGGGACGTGTACTGGTGCTGGATGGAAGGATTTCTACTGACTTCGAGCAGGCGGTCGGCCTGGCCCGGGAGCGTACGGCGAGTGTGGGAGGAAACGGAGTGATTGTGTCGATGCATGAGGACTGTGTGCTGGGAAATACGACCTGTCCTTCGGTGGCAGGGCAGATGCTGTATCTGAAGGACATGAAAATCGATACGCTGGCATATAATCCGGTGATGGAGGCTCTCAAGGAGGCAGAGTTCCGGCACGAGGATTTAAGGAGGCGGATTGCCGTTCCGCGTCATACCTTCTATGTACAGGTGGGATATACCTGGTGCATCAACGAACTGTATTCGGGGGCGGACCGCTTGAATCCGTGGGGAATGTCGGAATGGAAGATGGCTTATAATTATGCGACCCGGAGCGGTTGGGGAGTAGGAGGAGTGTATGCTTTCCTTCACCGTCAGGATTCCCGCTATGATATCCAGCTGGATATTCATACGCTGCTGCCGACTTTTTCGTATACCCTGCGTCATGACAAATGGATGTTCCAGGCAGCGGCGGGTGCCGGTGTGGGATGGGTACATCAGAATGAGTTTCAGAACTGCCGCCTGGTGGTCTATACTGACTTGAGAATCGGGTACATGATTACGTCCCGCTGGGGAGTCAACCTGGGAACGGGGGCATTCTCATTCTATAATTGCGGAGGCAAAATCCGGGATTTCCAGAATGTAGGTCTGGAAGGCGGAGTGCAGTTCTATTTTTAGGAACCTCCGGTCATTTTCCTTGCAGCAGGGTGCGCAGGTTGTTCAGCAGGTCTTCGAACGAGCGGCAGGTATGCGGTTCCTTTCCGCGGTACAGGAGTATCCGGTCGGACTGCTGCACGTCTATCCATAGGGCATTTTCGTCTGCAGGCATGTCTTCGGCATTGATGCACAATATCTGATGGCGGTTCAGGGCATTTTGTGTCCAGTGGCGGAGGGTCTCGTCCGTACTCTTCAGATACACCGTATACGTTCCTTTGATGACGGGGGCATAGCCTCCGTGCATGAGGTCGAACAGGATGTTCCGTCCGGGGAAGAGAGTATCCATCTTTCCCGAAAGTACCATGTCTTCGGTCATTCCGGTCTGCAGTCCCTCTTTAGCCGAAAGCAGCCAGAGCCGGTCAGCCAGTACCAGTGCCTGTTCGATGTCGTGGGTAGAAAGCAGGATGGCTTTCTGCTGCTCGACTGCCAGCCGGTGCAACAGTGTCATGATCTCAATCCGGCTCACCACATCCAGAAAGGCCGTTGGCTCATCCAGTAAGATCAACGGGCATTCCTGTACCAGTGCCTTGGCTATCATGGCCTTTTGTCTCTCTCCGTCAGACAGTTCTGCCGTATATCGCTTCGCTTTATGGATGATTCCCGTCGCTTCCATGGCTTCTTGAATCAGGCGGCGGTCATGCGAAGTGAGTTGTCCGAAAAAACCGGTATGCGGCTGCCTTCCCAGTCCCACCACCTCTTCCACCGTCAGTCCCCCGGCCTGTGTACGGTCGGTCAGCACAATGCCGATTTGCCGCGAACGTGCCCTTTCGGAGTAAGAAGAAAGCGGCTTTCCCTGCAAAAGCAGTTCCCCTTCCAGCGGGGCCTGTGTGCCCGACAAGGTACGCAGCAAGGTGGATTTTCCGGAACCGTTTTCTCCCAGCAGACAAGTCAGCTCTCCTTTTTTCAGGCTGAAATTCAGGTGCCGGTGTACGGGATTCCGTTTCTTTCCCTGACCGTATCCGATGGTCAGGTTCTTTCCTTCCAAGACAGTATCGGTGTGCAGCATATATCAGTTGAAATATTGTATTTTACGCTGGTTGATAATCACATATAAGATGATGGGAGCTCCGATGACCGGAGTGACTGCGTTGAGCGGGATGATGCCGCTTTTTCCGGGCAACACGCAGATCAGGTTGCACAGAAGGGCAATGGCACTTCCCGACAGCATGGTGAAGGGCATCAGCAGGTTGTGGTTGGAACTGCCGGTAGCCAGTCGGGCGATGTGCGGAACCGCCAGTCCGATGAAGGAAACCGGTCCGCAGAATGCAGTGGTCACCGCCGTGAGCAGTCCGGTAGCGAAAAGCAGCCAGGCACGCACCTGCCGGATATTGATACCCAGGTTCTCGGCATACCGCTCTCCCAGGAGCAAGGCGTTCAGGGGCTTGATCAGCAGGGCAGCAATGAGCAGTCCGACTCCTGCCAGCAGACAGAAGTAAGGCAGTTGCGCGAGGGAGACCCCTCCGAAATTGCCGAGTCCCCACATGACGAAGGCATGTACCTCCTCCGAGTTGGAGAAGAAATTCAACAGGGTGATGGCCGATGAGGTGACATAGCCGATCATGATACCCATGATGAGTAGCATGATGTGGTTGCGTATCAGGGTCGACAGCAACAGGATGATTCCCATAATCAGACAGGCACCCAGAAAGGCTCCTGCCACTACGGAGAGGAATCCCGAGAGGACAAAGGCTCCGGTAGCAATGCTGCTTCCCAGCAGGAGGATGACGATGGCTACTCCCAGACTGGCACCGGAACTGATACCCAGGATGGAGGAGTCGGCCAGCGGATTGTGAAATACCGTCTGCAGCATCAGTCCGGAAGCGGCAAGGGCTGCACCGCTGACCAGCGCCGTGATGCACTGGGGAACGCGTGATTCCCATACGATGTAGGTCCAGCTGCTTTTTTCCACTTCGTGTCCGGTCAGTATGTCGATGATGGCCGAAGAAGGAATGTCCACGGAACCCAGACAAAGATTGGCAGCCACGAGCAGCAGGATGAGGACTGTCAATGCAGTACAGAGAATAGGGGTACGGTAGGGTAGCACGGTCTTATTCGGTTAAAGGAGTGAAATATCGGGGGTGATAATCTTTCAGCATTTCCGGATGGAATATCTTGACCATGTCTTTCAATACCCTTTCCGGATGGAAGGGAGACTCTTCGTAATAGGGCACATACTTGGTATTGCATCCATAAATCTTTCTTTCCTTAAATGCCTTGAACAGGGCATAGGGAGCGTATTCCCGTTCCAGTTCCGTATAAGTCTTGTCGCGCTGCTGGTTGTATTTGATTAGCCAGAAATCGGCCTTTTCTCCACGGTCGAACACTGTTTCGAAGGCCATGGGAACGGAACCGGTCTGAGGAGTGTGCGAAAAGATATAGTCGGCTCCTGCATCGGCAAAGAGTCCGGCAGGCACGCTCTTTCCTCCGGCTACGTACCAGGTATTTCCCATCTTCAGTTCGCTGATGACGGTCGGGCGGGAAGCGGCTGACAAAGCCATCCGGCTGATATTCTGGTATTCCTTTTCGATTTCAGAGAAAATGGAATCGGCTCTTTCTTCCTGACCGAAAAGCATTCCGAAGAAACGGATCCATTCGGCACGTCCCAATGCCGATGTTTCCATGTAGTCCGCACATTCAATCAGCGGTATCTGCAGTTTTTCAATCCGTCCGTACCCCGAGTTGTTATTATAGGGCGACAGCAGTATGGCATCCGGAGAGAGGGAGATGATCTTTTCTATGTCGGGATTCATGCTGCTTCCGGCATCGGTCAGTGCTCCTTTCCGGTATTTTTCCTGGATAAAAGGGAGGGAGATGTACGAGAGGTCGCATACTCCGTGTATGGCATCGGCTGCCTGCAGTTCTTCCATTACACTGCAGTGTACGGAGGAGTAGACCAGGGTTTTCTGGAGAGGAACCGGGACGACAGTGCCTTCCGGGAGATGGGCCGGCTGCGGCTTGTCGCGTGAGGTCAGCAGGTAGGTCTGTAGTACCTGACCGGATTTCCAGGGATTCGAAAGAGTGACCCGGGTATATTCCGGATATCTGACAACTTGCAGGAGTGCTGCATACTTGAACTGCAGGGTGTCTCCCTGCAAACCTGAAACAGCCTTACTTCCTCCGCCACAGGCAGATAAAAGCAAGACTGTCAAGAGTACTATATGGGCAGATAGTATGTACTTTTTCATGTGTATCAATCAATTTTTGTCCGAAATTTCCATGGATTTCGGCTGAGGTGAATATGCATCACCGGTAGACAAGAGGAAACGGGATTCTCCTTGTCCGGAACGGGATTAATCAATGTGTAATTGCTTCGAAATGCATATTCTTATCATCTTTCCTCGAGAAAACAAGAAATCAAACGAGTCTTGCAGGTCTTCTGACTTGTTCCGGAATTGCGATGCCTTCCCGCTTTATCAAAAAACAGTGGCTTAGGTAGTGGGCAATTCTTTTGTATGGAACTTACAGCAGCGGGACTGTCCGGGATTCTCACCCGGTTCCCTTTTGCATCCCTGTTGCTTCGCCAGCGGAAATAACAGGAAACAAAACTCAAGGGCAAATATACATAATTTCTTTTTAATGAAAAGTTTTTTGCGCCTTTTTTAATCATCTCTTTTGTATGGAAATGATCCGGGTGACGTGAATGCCTGCAGCGGGCATCTTAGAATACGGCATATCCGATGGCACCGCATAGGATAATCAGCAGGATGGGGTTGACCTTGAAGCGCCAGGAAGCGATGAATACTCCCAGGAAAATCAGGATACTGATGATCATCTGTTCGTTGCCCGTTCCGAAGTTCTCCTGATTCATCAGAACCAGTGCGGCAGCTGCCAGCAGACCGACTACCCCCGGGCGAAGTCCGTTGAATATGGATACTACAGCGGGATGCTTCTGGTATTTCAGGAAGAAACGGCTGATGAGTACCATGAGGATGAACGAGGGGAGAACCACTGATACTGTGGCAATGATTGAGCCCAGCACTCCGACAGCGTGAGAATATCCGGCTTCGATTACGGCCTGATAACCGACATAGGTGGCCGAATTGATTCCGATCGGACCGGGGGTCATCTGACTGATGGCGATAATATCCGTAAACTCAGAAGACGAGAGCCAGTTGTGCCGGGTAACGACCTCGCCCTGAATCATGGACAGCATCGCATATCCTCCTCCGAATCCGAAGAGTCCGATCTTGAAAAATGTATAGAATAATTGTAAGAAAATCATAGCGTCTTATGTTTTTTGTTTTGATAGCGTCCGTACAGGTATCCTCCCAGTCCGCTGAGTATGATGACATAGATGGGGGAGAAGTCGAGCAGCCAGATGAGCAGTGCGGAAACCACCGGAATCCACAGGTTGTAGCGGTTGATTCGGGCCGACTGGGCCATCTTGAAGGTAGGGGCTGCAATCAGGGCCACCACTGCCGGACGTATTCCTTTGAAAATACTTTCTACTGCCGGCAGGTGCTTGAATTGCTGGAAGAACAGGGCAATGAGCAGGATGATGGCAAACGAAGGCAGGATAGTGCCTGTCGCCATCCAGAAGGCTCCCCAGAATTTTCGTATCTTGTAGCCGATAAATATGGCAATATTTACGGCGAATATTCCGGGAACAGTCTGTGCCAGGGCCATGAGGTCCAGGAAATCTTCTTTGCTGATCCATTTCTTCCGGTCCACAATCTCGGCCTCTATCAGCGGAATCATGGCATAGCCTCCTCCGATGGTGAACAGACCGATCTTGGCAAATATCAGAAATGCTTTTAAATAAAACATAGTCAATAAATAGTATATTAATATCCAAATAACGTTACGCCTGACTGCCGGTTTCTGCTGTGTCCGACGGCTGCTGTTTCATGTACACACTTGGCGGTACCCCATAGAACTTCTTGAAGGTATCCGTGAAGTATTTCGGATCGGCAAAGCCCATCATGTCGGATACTTCCGAAACAGAATACCTCTTGCTCTTCAGCAGGGTGGCAGCTTCCTGCATCTTTATCTTACGGATAAAGTCGGCCGGTGCCATACCGGTCAGCACTTTGATCTTGTTGTAGAAGCTGGTACGGCTCATGTGCATGCCGCTGCACAGGATGTCTACATTCAGTTCCTTGCCCAGACCTTCCTTGACGAGCTGGGTTACCTTCATCATGAACTCATCGTCCAGGTTGGACAGCATGGACAGTTCCTGAGGCTCTTCCTTCTCGGAAGGAGGCACTACCTGCTGGAACCTCTTTCTGATCAGTTCACGGTTCTCAAGGATATTGCTGATGTTGGCCTTCAGTACCATCAGGTCGAAAGGCTTGACAATATACATGTCCGCCTTGCTTTCCAGCCCTTTCAGGATTTCCGTACGTTCTCCCAGAGCCGTCAGCAAGATAATCGGAATGTGACTCGTTTCAATGTCGTTCTTCAATATGCGGCACATCTCCTCACCGTTCATGAGCGGCATCATGATGTCCGAGATAATCAGGTCGGGCTGCTGTTCCTTCACTTTTGCAATACCTTCCTGACCGTTTTCAGCTTCTGCTATCCGGTATTGGTTCTGCAGACTCTGTTTCAGGAAAGAACGCAGGTTGTCATTGTCTTCCACTATCAGAATCAGCGGAGCATTCTCATCGGCCTGCTCCTGTGTTTCCGGCTGTCGTGGATAATTCGGCAATTCCCAGTTGTCTTGAATCAATACCGATGCTTTCAGTGCCTGGTCGGTATTTTTTTCCTCGTTATACTGGTAGTGCTTGCTGTGTATCGGGAAACTTAAATGGAAAGAGGTTCCTATGTTTTCCGTGCTGTCGAAAGTGATTTTACCCATATGCTTTTTGATCAGCTGGTAAGTGAGCAGCATACCTACTCCCGAACCGATAATCAGCTGGTTCGTGGCGTTTTTGCCCCGGAACAGGAACTTGAACAGCTTCTTCTGGTCTTCCTTGGGGATGCCGATACCCGTATCCGTAATGACAATGTGCCAGCGTGTCTTGGTATGGCTGGTCTGTACTTTCACGCTTCCTCCCTTCGGCGTATATTTCAGTGCATTGCTCAGCAGGTTACGCAAGATGGAATTGATCTTGTTGCAGTCAATCCATACCTCCAGCTGGTCAAAATTACTTTGGTATTCCATCTCAATGCCTTTCTGAACGGCATAGTTCTTGAACTGCAGCAGGTACTTTTCCAGATAAGCATTGAGTTCCTGCTTGGTCACATTGACGTTGGAACTGTAAAGCTCTTCCTTCTGGAAGTTCATCAGGTTATTGGCCAGTTCAGACAGGTTGTCCGTATTCTGCATGGCCAGGTTCAGGTTTTTCATGCCTTGTTCCGACAACTGCTCGTTTTTCATGATTTCTCCCAGCGGAGCCTTGATCAGAGTCAGCGGAGTACGGATGTCGTGGGCCGTATGCATGAAGAAATTGATTTTCTCTTTCGATACCTTTCTGTCCTTGCGGATCATCTGGTAGCGCAACAATGCATAGGTCATTCCGATAAGCAGTCCGGCATAGATCAGGAAGGCACCGAAAGAAAACCAGAACGGAGTATCGACTGTAACTACGAGACTTCTCTCCTCCAGTATCTGGTGATTTTCCTTCAGGATGGCACGTACCCGCAGGGTATAGGTTCCCGGTGAAAGGTTGGTATAGCGGATGATACCGATTTCAGAGGGACGGTTCCACTGGTTGTAGAAGCCATCCAGTTTCCAGCTGTACAGGATGTTGGACGGATTGTCAAAATTAATGGCCGAGACATTCAGCAAAAAAGAATTCTGGTCGTAATCCAGTTCGATGGAAGAAGTCTCGTCGAGCCGTTTGGTCAGCGGCGATCCCTTTTCCCCCGGCAATACATTATGGTACATGATGGACAAGTTCGAGAAAATCATCCGGCAAGAGAAGTCTCTCGGCAGTTTGATGCTGTCGGGGATAATGATGACTCCTTCATTGCTTCCGAAAATCAATTGGTTGTCATGCGTGTGTACGACGGCCTTGGAGTTGAAGTTTGATGCCATCAGCCCCTGCTCCTTGGTCCAGTTGGTAAAATGGTTTTCCTTCAGGTTGAAGAACGAAAGCCCATTTTCAGTTCCCAGATATAAATTATTGTTCCTGTCGTGTACGATACTGTAAATGTTGTTGCTTATCAGTTCACAGTTGTCCGTATGATAGTGAGTCGTTTTTCCACTTTCCTTGTCGAACACGAACAGTCCGTTCCCATAGGCACCGAAATAGGTCTTCGATTCTCCCTGTGGGGCATAAATCATATTTATACTTCCTACTTCCGTTTCGAACGGCTCTATTCTGGAATCTTTCTTGTGGAAGATATAGATACCATTAATCGTGCCCACCCACAGAGAAGTACTGTCTTTCTGTGCGATGTCCGTAATCGGATAGCCGATGTTGTATTCTGTCGTTGTCTGAGTTTTCGGGTCATACGCCTTCAGACGATAAAATCCTCCGCTCCATATCAGTCCTTCACTGTCTTTGAAGATTGCCCGGATATACTTGTCCGGGCCTTCTTTGCTGGGATGCTTCTGCTGGAAGAACTTCGTTTCCTTCGTCTTTTTATTGATCATGTATATTCCCGACATGTATCCGCCGGCCAGGATGAATCCCGGGTGACTTTCACATAAGGCAATAAAAATCGAACTTTTCGTCGCCGGGTCAGTTTTCGTAGCCGCAAAATAGTTGTTCCACTGCTTCGTACGTATGTTATAATGGCTGACTCCGTTGCTGGTTGCATACCATAAATCCCCGTCCGAATCCTCGATGATTCCGTTGATACGGTTGTTTACCAATGAGTTATGATTGTTCGGAGAATGCGTAAGCCACTGATATGCCGGATATCTTTCCGAATAGATAGTGATACCGATCGGATAAATCACGTTCCAGATACGGTTGGCAGAATCCATGTAAATATCCTTGATGATGCTGCCGTTCATTTTATTCAAGCTATGCGTATCCTCCTTCAGAAAATGAACGAGATGATTGTTCCGTGTATTCAGTTTATACACACCGTCACCGTCCGTAGCGATGAACACCTCGTCCGGGTTCAGGTTGTTGGGAATAATGGCATTGACTCCGATATCGGTCAGTGTACCTCCCATATCCATAATTTCCTTTGTCTGACAGTCGTAAAGGAAGAGGTTGTTCAGCAACGTATTTATGATCAGTTTTTTGGAACGGTTATGATAATAGATATAATCGATAAAGTGGCTGAATCCCAATTCAATCTTTGTGATGTTCCGCAGCTGGTAATTGTCCAGAGTAGCGGCAAAGAGTCCCTTGTGCGAGGACAGATAGAATCGGTTGTCCTCTCCCTGGGTGATGCTGGTAATCATTCCCATGGAGCAGGCAGGAAACTTGTAGTGTGTCTGGCTTTTACCGTCATAAATATAAATTGTTCCCTGTGTACAGAACCAGAAGTGGTTGTTCCGGTCCATGTAGACACAGTTTACCGGTGTCTGCTTCACCTCCGGATACACCTCACCCAGATCGAACATCAGCTGGAAAGTATCCTTCAGCTCGTCATACCGGAAGATATAACCGTCCTTGCCCATTTCCCAGATGGTGAACTCATCGTCAGTCCGCAGGTAGTTCAGATTAGGATACAGGTTGATGGAAGTGCCGTCCTTGAGAAGCGGGTAGTGTGTAAATTCTTTGCCGTTATAGCGGTCCACTCCCTTATGTGTCAGAATCCACATATATCCTTGCTTGTCCTGGCGGATGGACAATACTCTTCGGGAACTTAATCCATTGTCAGTTCCGATGTATTCAAAAATTTGTGCATGGAGTCCGAATAAGGTGAAAAGACTGAGAAGTATATAGCAAAAGATCGTTTTCATTTTAGTAGATATATTGACGGCTTTATTTGTTGTAAGTTCGCAAATATCGTGAAAAATGACGGGCTTTCAAAACCTTTAGTGATTTATTTTCTTTTATGAGAGGCAAAAAATAAATGATTTATGTAAATAGCCTGGCTTTTTTCGACTGACTTTTAAATCTTCCCGTAAAAACTGCAACCGGCTTATCGAAACCACAGCTTGTGGTAAATAAATAAAAAATCAGGACAGGATTTATGGGGAAGAGTGAAGTGAAAAACAAACGGAGACTACCCCCTGAAGGGATAGCCTCCGTATTATTATCAGTTTCAGCTTTTCTGTTTTTCAGACAGCTGCCGGTTATTTCTTGTGTGCTTCCACCCACTTGCGTGCATTGACAAATGCTTCCATCCACGGAGTGATCTGGTCGCTGTGTACACGGTCGGCAGGATAATATGCATTTTCCCATGGGAAGCATGCACGTTCCAGGTGCGGCATCATAGCCAGGTGACGTCCGTCCTGAGAAGCGATACCTGCTACGCTGTAGTCTGAACCGTTCGGATTTCCAGGATACTCATCATAAGAATATTTCAGTACTACGTTGTAGTGGTCTTCCGGATAAGGCAATGAGAACTTACCTTCTCCGTGAGCAACCCAGATACCCAGTTTCGATCCGCTCAGTGAACCGAACATCACGCTGCGGTTCATCGGTACGGTAACACCCAGGAAGTTCGATTCGAACTTGTGTGAGTCGTTATGCAGCATCTTGCCCTTCTTCTTGTCTTCCGGAGTAATCAGACCCAGTTCCATCATCAGCTGACAGCCGTTGCATACACCCAGTGACAATGTATCCTCACGTGCGTAGAAGTTGTCGAGGGCAGCCTTAGCCTTCGGATTGAAGAGGAAGCTGCCGGCCCATCCCTTCGCTGAGCCCAGTACGTCGGAGTTAGAGAAACCACCGCAATATACCACCATGTGGATGTCTTCCAGGGTTTCGCGTCCGCTGATCAGGTCGGTCATGGTCACGTCTTTTACATCGAATCCGGCCAGGTAAAGCATGTAAGCCATTTCACGTTCACCGTTGGTACCCTTTTCACGGATGATGGCAGCCTTGATACCGCTTGGCGTACGGCGGTCAGGGTTCAGTCCGTATTGTGACAGCTTGCCGATGAATGACTTGTCGAATACAAATTCCAGCGGCTGCTGCTTGTAGTTTTCGAAACGCTTCTTAGCGCATCCGTTCATGCTCTGTCTGCGGTCCATCAGGTACGAAGTAGAGTACCACACGTCACGCAGGAAGTCGATACCGAACTGGTAAGTCGCACCGTTGTGAGAAACCAGGATATGACGTTCTTCGGTCGGTGTACCCAGTTTCACGAAGCCGACACCTGCATCTTCCAGGATCTTCTTCACTTCCGATTTGTGCTTGTCGGCTACCTGGATGATGACACCCGGATTTTCGGCAAACAGGATCTTCACCAAATCGTCGCACTTGATCTTGTCCAGACAGATTTCCATACCTCCTTCGGTATTGGCAAAGCACATTTCCAGCAATGTAGTAATCATACCACCTGCCGAGATATCGTGACCGGCCAGGATCAGTCCCTTGTTGACCAGTTCCTGAACAGCCAGGAAGGCATCGCGGAAGTATTCCGGATTCTGTACGGTAGGTACGTCGCTGCCCACCTTGTTCAGTGACTGTGCAAAGGCAGAACCTCCCAGACGGAGCTCATCGAAGCTGAAGTCGATGTGATAGAAAGTTGACTTATCCTTGTTGACCATTACCGGTGAAACCACCTTCTTGACATCCGATACTTCTCCTCCCGCTGAAACGATAACGGTTCCCGGGCTGATGATCTTTTCTCCGTTCGGATATTTCTGAGTCATAGAAAGAGAGTCCTTACCGGTCGGTACGTTGATCTGCAGTGAGCAGCAGAAGTCAGACAACGCCTTGACAGCTGTATACAGACGAGTGTCTTCACCTTCCTGAGAACGGCAAGGCCACATCCAGTTGGCCGACAGAGAAATGCTGTCGAGACCTTCTGCCAGCGGAGCCCATACGATGTTGGTCAGGGCTTCTGAAACGGCCAGTACAGAACCGGCTGCCGGATCTGCCAGCGCTGCCTGCGGAGCATGACCGATGGCAGTAGCGATACCCTTTTCACCACGGTAGTCGAGAGCAACGACACCACAGTCGCTCAACGGCAACTGCAGTTCGCCCTGGCACTGCTGACGGGCAATCTTTCCGGTAACCGAACGGTCTACCTTGTTGGTCAGCCAGTCCTTGCAGGCTACGGCTTCCAGCTGCAGTACGGTGCGTACATATTCATTTAATTTCGCTGCGTCGTAAGTTACATTTTCATATTTGCGTTCTACGGTCTTGTCCACCATGTAAGTCTTCGGTGAAGAACCGAACATCTGGTCGACAGCCAGGTCGAACGGACGGACACCGTCAGCCTGTTCGAAGGCAAAACGATGGTCGCCTGTAGTTTCTCCTACCACATACATCGGAGCGCGTTCGCGTTCGGCAATCTTGCGTACGTGGTCGATGGCCTTCTCGTCAATCAGCAAGCCCATACGTTCCTGCGATTCGTTGGCGATGATTTCCTTGGCCGACAGGGTTTCGTCACCGATAGGCAGTTTGTCCATGTGAATCAGACCACCGCATTCCTCTACCAGCTCAGACAGACAGTTGACATGACCGGCAGAACCGTGGTCGTGGATAGATACGATCGGATTTTCATCCTCTTCACACAGTGCGCGCACTACGTTGTACGCACGTTTCTGCATTTCAGCATTGGCACGCTGTACGGCGTTCAGCTCGATACCCGATGAATAACGTCCGGTTTCTACAGAAGAAACAGAACCGCCACCCAGACCGATGCGGTAGTTGTCACCACCCAGTACCACTACTTCGTTGCCGGCTTCCGGAGTACCTTTCAGGCAGTCGCGCTGTGTACCGTAGCCTACACCTCCGGCAAGCATGATCACCTTGTCGTATGCGTATTTCTCGTTGTTTTCCTGGTGTTCGAAAGTCAGTACCGAACCGCAGATCAGCGGCTGACCGAACTTGTTACCGAAGTCAGAAGCACCGTTCGAAGCCTTGATCAGGATCTGTTCCGGAGTCTGGTACAGCCATTTACGTACCGGAAGCACGTTTTCCCATTCACGACCTTCTTCGCTGCGCGGATAAGAAGTCATGTATACGGCAGTTCCGGCAATCGGCCATGAACCCTTACCACCACCCATACGGTCGCGGATTTCACCTCCGGTACCGGTAGAAGCACCGTTGAACGGTTCTACGGTAGTCGGGAAGTTGTGTGTCTCGGCCTTCAGTGAAATAACGGTTTTGATATCCTTGATGATGAAGTAGTCTGAAGTCGAATGGTCTTTCGGAGCAAACTGTTCCACTACCGGACCTTCGGCGAAGGCTACATTATCTTTATAGGCAGAAATGATTTTGTTAGGATTTTCCTGAGTAGTCTTTTTGATCATCTGGAACAGTGACGATTCCATTTCCTGTCCGTCGATGATGAATGTTCCGCCGAAGATTTTGTGGCGGCAGTGTTCAGAGTTGATCTGTGCGAAACCGAATACTTCAGAGTCGGTAAGCTTGCGTCCGAGGTCTTTTTCTACCTTCAGCAGGTAGTCCATTTCCTCGCGTGACAGCGCCAGACCTTCCTGTTCGTTGTATTCTTCGAGGTTGTCAATATATATGATAGGCTGAGGCTTGATGTTTACCTCAAAAATTGTCTGATTCAGACCGTGGTACATGCGCTGCAGCATCGGGTCATGATCTGCATTTTCATCTTTTACCGGGAAATACTCCTCGATCCGTCGGATGCCTTCGAGGCCCATGTTCTGGGTGATTTCAACCGCATTGGTACTCCAGGGAGTGATCATCTCGCGTCTGGGACCGATGAACCAGCCTGTCAGGGCTTCTTCGTTTTCCACAGTAGCGTCGCTGTAGAGCCAGCACAATTTCTTGATGTCTTCAGAGTTCAGCTCCTTGCTGCATTCGGTAGCAATTACGCTGTGAGTAGGGGTTCTGAAAAATAGAATCATAGCACTTTTTATGTTTATAAATGATGTTTCTGTCGTACTTTAAATATTGTGCAAAGTTACATAAAACCCCGTTCTCACGAAAGAAAAACGAAACGAAATGTAGGTACTTTCGTAAAAAAGTAGCATCTTTGCATTATGAATTGGTTAGAACAGGTTACGATACTGGATTTATTGGTAAAGGGCATCATCGTGGGAGTGGTGGTTTCCGCTCCGCTGGGGCCTGTCGGCGTGCTTTGCATTCAGCGTACACTGAACAAAGGACGCTGGTACGGTTTTGTTACAGGTCTGGGAGCTGCCTTGAGCGATATCTGTTATGCGCTGATTACGGGATACGGCATGAGTTTCATGGATGAACTGATTCTGAAACACCAGATGTTCCTGCAGGTGGTGGGAAGCATCATGCTGCTGGCATTCGGTATCTATACCTTTCGCAGCAATCCGGTGAAGTCGCTGCGTCCTACTTCGAACAACCGGGGGTCGCTGCTCCATAACTTCGTGACGGCTTTTTTCGTAACCTTGTCCAATCCGCTGATTATCTTTTTGTTTATCGGTCTGTTTGCCCGCTTCTCGTTTGTCATGCCGGGCAGTCCGCTCGGATTCCAGCTGGTGGGGTACCTGGCCATTATCCTGGGTGCGCTCATCTGGTGGTTCAGCATCACGTATTTTGTGAACAAGGTGCGTACCCGCTTTAACGTGAGGGGTATCTGGATCTTGAACCGAATCATCGGTGTGGTGGTAGTGATTGCTTCCGTAGTGGGTATCGTACTGGCCATTGCCGGAAAATCATTCTCTTGATTATGTATATTTCTCAACAACTTAAAAAACAGAATATTGCGGAATATCTGCTGTACATGTGGCAGATTGAGGACCTGATCCGGGCCAACCGTTTCGACATGGAGAGTATCCGCAAGCACATTATCAATGCATATCCTTCGCTTACGGAGGAACAGAAGCAGGCACTGGACCAGTGGTACCAGGACCTGATGAACATGATGCATGATGAAGGGGTTATGGAGAAGGGGCATCTCCAGATCAACAAGAACATCATTGTATGGCTTACCGACCTGCATCTGAGACTGTTGCGTTCTCCTAAATTTCCTTACTACAGTGCGGCCTACTACAAGGCGCTGCCGTTTATCGTCGAGCTGCGTGCAAAGGGGGCCGACAAGGACGTACCCGAACTGGAGACTTGCTTTGATGCCATGTACGGGGTGCTGATGCTGAAACTTCAGAAGAAGGAAATCAGCGAGGAAACGCAGAAGGCGATGAAGGTAATCGGTGATTTGCTGGCTATCCTCGCCGGATATTATATCAAGGACAAACAGGGTGAACTGGAACTGGAATAATTGAACAGGAACTGGAGCAATGAAGACGATTTTGATCACAGGAGCTAACGGACAGCTGGGTAACGAAATGCGTTTGCTGGCTGCCGCACATCCGGAATACCGTTATGTCTTTACCGATGTGGCGGAACTGGATATTTGTAACGAAGAGGCTGTAGAACAGTGTGTGGCCGAGAATGAGGTAGATATCATTGTCAACTGTGCGGCCTATACCGCCGTAGACAAGGCCGAGGACGACAGTGAGCTGGCCGACCGCTTGAACCATCTGGCTCCGGGATACCTGGCCCGGGCAGTACAGCGCCGGGGAGGCAGCCTGATTCAGGTTTCAACGGACTATGTGTTCGACGGGACTGCGCACCGCCCCTACACGGAGGAAGAACCGACTTGTCCGGTTTCGGTATACGGACGGACCAAACTGGCGGGAGAGCAGGAGGCCATGGCTGGCTGTGCTTCGACCATGGTGATCCGTACAGCCTGGCTGTATTCTACCTTCGGAAATAATTTTGTGAAGACCATGCTGCGCCTGGGACGTGAACGTGATTTGCTGGGAGTCATTTTCGACCAGGTAGGTACTCCGACCTATGCCCGCGACCTGGCTGCGGTTATTTTCGCTGTCATCGGAAAGGGGATTGTACCGGGTATCTATCATTTCAGCAACGAAGGCGTATGTTCCTGGTACGACTTTACGCAGATGATTCACCGCCTGGCAGGCATCGACGGCTGTAAGCTGCGTCCCCTGCATACCGAAGAATATCCTACCCGGGCAGTGCGCCCCCACTATTCGGTGCTCGACAAGGCCAAGATCCGGGAGACTTATGGAGTAGAGATTCCTTACTGGGTAGACAGTCTGGAAGATTGTTTAAAGAAATTATTAGCATAATATATTATACTTACTGAAATGAACGCTGAAATAGAAAGAAGACGTACCTTTGCGATTATTGCCCATCCTGATGCTGGTAAGACATCGCTTACAGAAAAATTATTGCTTTTCGGAGGTCAGATTCAGGTAGCGGGAGCGGTAAAGTCGAACAAGATCAAAAAGACCGCCACATCCGACTGGATGGACATCGAGAAGCAGCGTGGTATCTCTGTAACTACCTCCGTGATGGAGTTTGATTACCACGATTATAAAATCAATATTCTCGATACGCCGGGTCACCAGGATTTTGCGGAAGACACTTACCGTACGCTTACGGCGGTAGACAGTGTAATCATCGTGGTGGACGGTGCGAAGGGTGTGGAAACTCAGACGCGCAAGCTGATGGAGGTGTGCCGTATGAGAAACACTCCGGTTATCATTTTCGTAAATAAGATGGACCGTGAGGCGAAGGATCCGTTCGATTTGCTCGATGAACTGGAGGAAGAACTGGCCATTCATGTGCGTCCGCTGACGTGGCCTATCGAAAGCGGTCCTCGTTTTAAGGGAGTATATAATATTTATGAGCAGAAACTGAATCTCTTCCAGCCTTCGAAGCAGGTAGTGACGGAAAAGGTGGAAGTGGATATCCATACCGAGGACCTGGACAACCACATCGGTTCTCCGCTGGCCGAGAAACTGCGCAATGAACTGGAACTGATTGACGGAGTGTATCCGGAATTCCAGGTAGGAGAGTACCTGAAAGGAGAACTGGCTCCGGTATTCTTCGGTTCGGCACTGAACAACTTCGGTGTGCAGGAGTTGCTCGACTGTTTTGTGGAAATCGCTCCGAGTCCGCGTCCGGTGCTGGCAGAAGAACGTACGGTGAACCCCGACGAGCCTAAGTTTACCGGATTTGTCTTCAAGATTACGGCCAACATCGACCCGAACCACCGTTCGTGTGTGGCCTTCTGTAAGGTTTGTTCGGGTAAGTTTACACGTAATACTCCTTACCTGCATGTCCGTCACAACAAGACCATGCGTTTCTCTTCACCGACTCAGTTCATGGCTCAGCGGAAGACTACGGTCGATGAGGCCTGGGCAGGAGATATCATCGGTTTGCCGGACAACGGTACCTTCAAGATCGGTGATACGCTGACTGAAGGTGAAAACCTGCATTTCAGAGGATTGCCGAGCTTCTCTCCGGAAATGTTCAAGTACATTGAGAACGCCGATCCGATGAAGACGAAGCAGTTGAACAAGGGTATCGACCAGCTGATGGACGAAGGTGTGGCACAGTTGTTCGTCAACCAGTTCAACGGCCGTAAGATCATCGGTACGGTAGGACAGCTGCAGTTCGAAGTCATCCAGTACCGTCTGGAGAACGAATACAATGCCAAGTGCCGCTGGGAGCCGGTGAGCCTGTACAAGGCCTGCTGGATTGAAAGCGACGACCCTGCCGAACTGGAAGCGTTCAAGAAGCGTAAGTACCAGTATATGGCGAAAGACCGTGAGGGAAGGGATGTGTTCCTTGCCGACAGCGGTTATGTGCTTCAGATGGCGCAGATGGACTTCAAGCACATCAAGTTCCATTTCACTTCTGAATTTTAATCGGCCAGAAAATTGCTTTACCAAGATAGGGGCTCCCGGGCGGAGCCCTTTTTTTATGCGGTGACGTTTTGTCATTTTGTCCGGAAGGCCCCCGGTGTGTTCCCTTTTTTCCGCAAAAGAGGACGATGGTTTCTGAATTTTGGATTCTCAGGGGCGATATACTGGGATAATGACCTGTTTGTTAGTGTGATAAGCCGGAATATTCTCTTCTCGGATTTTCCTCAAATAGCTCCGGAACCGGTTCTTTTCAATGAATTTCCCTTTGTTCTTTCGTTTTTTCTCTCTCTGCCTTCTTTCTTTTTCTCTCCTGTCTAAAGATTTTTTTTCACGCATCATGTTGTGTGAAGAAAAAGCTCGCGGGCTTTTCTGATTTTCCCGCCATCTTTTCCTCCTTCCATCTTGAAGATTTTGTGAATTCTTCAGTGTGCCGGACCGTTTTTCTCTATTTAATCGGCCTGTTTTTTCGTTGAAATGGCCCCGGTCAAGCATTTTTCTTCCAGATTTCTGCCGGAAAATCATTTCTCGCTGTTGGCGGTTTGCCGGAAAAATCTCTGTATAGGTGATTTAATGATATAGATATACGATATATGATATCTTTTTGTAGCTTTGTCTACATCACTCTAAACGCACAAACAGTCGAAAAATGGTTTTAGTGACCTGAGTCCAGGGGTAAGCAGTATCGTTTTGGTAATAATTGTACCGTTTACAGATAGCCTTAGTCGAATTGTTGTTATTGTTTAGCTATTTTCAAAATAGTGCCAGTACTTATATCCATCTTACGGTTATAGGCTATACGCTCCGGCCCCTTGTAAACCTTGTATGCCACAAAACATAAACCGATATGTGCTTCTATGCGTTTTTCCGTGAAATGGAATATCGGTCTGCTTTCTCTTCATCATGATCTTGCAATGCTAGCGGTATGTAGTTCCTTGAACTTTTCACCGTGCTTGTTGCCTGCCACAATACTTGCTGTACCCGTCCTATCCTTCTTACGGACAAACATGCTGTAAATATACGATTTTTTATGGTAATGTCACCCTTAACCACCCTTTTATAAAACTAACTAACTGATTTTTAATAGATTGTTTTTTACAGTAAAAAGTGACGAAGTCAGGAATATTCATAAAACGATTTTTTCCAGATACAAAGTCATGTATGTTGGGAGTACCTAAATAAATGGGGACTGTACTCGAAATTAGAAGATTAAAAAACTTTTCTGTAACATAATCCTGGCTTTGAGTCAATAAATAATTAACATAATTTAATGCATCTATTACTTGTAATTAAATGAAAACGATAGTATATTTATTCAACAATATTAATAATGATACATTTTTATTAAGCATAGTCTTCTTATTGATGTCTCATATGTATGTTAACTTAACTAGACTTATATTATGATATTTCTTTGGGCTCAACCAGATACAATACTATTTCGTTTGGCAAGTGGAACTCCAGTTGTTCAATTTACAACAGAAAAAGGAAGGAAACAGAATGATGAAATTTATATTTTTTAACTCTTTTAATCTGATTTTTTCATTGAGTTTATCTCTTTCAAATATGTAAAGAATTCACCTTCTTATATTGTTGATGACTTGTCTTTATATATCCCTAAAGGTAAAAAACAGCAATAGTTGGAACAGGTGGTAGTGGGACAATTACTCATATTAAATTATCACTTTCATCCTAAACTTCACAAAAAGGAGAAATAAAAGTCGATAATTAACCTTTGACCAAAATAAATACAGATCCTTCGCACAACATGTGTGGAGTTGTTATAAAACGAATAGAAATGTATGAAAACAAGATATTTATTGATTTTCGCATCTTTTTTATTTAAAATAGCAGTCCTTTCTGCTCAAGAAATAAAAGGGCGTGTGTATGCGGCAGATGGGAACAGACCATTGATTGGTGCTACAGTGCGAGTTCTGACTGAAGATTCAGTGTATGTGACAGGTTTCACAACCGACGAAAAAGGGCGCTTCAGGTCTGACATAAAATTGAATAACTTCTGGTTGGAAATATCTTATGTGGGATATGAAAGAAATATCGTATTAGTACAAAATAGTAATCGAAAGAATGTGGATTTGGGAACCATATCGCTAGCGCTTGATTCAATAAACCTGGAAGGTGTTGAGGTGGTTGCGCAAGGTATGGCACATAAAACAGGAAAGATTGTAGCTTATCCAAGTGCGAAACAGGTTGAAGCAGCAACTTCCAGCCTTGGTTTGTTGAAAAGCATGATGCTCCCACAATTATTTGTTGATCCAGTCCAAGAATCTATTTCCATTTCAGGAGTCTCTGGAGTGATTTATCGAATTAATGGTGTAAATGCCAGTTTGCAAGAAGTAAAGGCTTTGAATCCGCAACAAATTGCACGTGTGGATTACTGTCAGTTGCCATCTATGCGTGAATTGGATTCCAATTCCGGAGTTCTTGATTTTATTTTGAAAGAACCTCGGGTTGGAACTTCTCTGTCTTTGGGAGGTGTGAGTGCCTTTACTACGGGTTTTGTGAACGGAAATGTTAATTTCCGGACAAACTATAAGCAATCTCAGTTCTCAATTGATTATAATGTGAATTATCGAGATTATTCCGAACGCCGGACAGACGAACTGGAGACTTATTCGTATCCGGATGGTTCAGTTCTGAGGCGTGATAAGCGAGGTGAGTTTGCTCCTTTCGGTTATACGGATCATAACATTGCTGTCGGTTACCTTTATAAGAATAATAAAGATATGGTTAATATCCGATTTAACAATCAAATTGGCTCAAACTATGATAGAAACCGTCAGCAAATGTTTCAAGAGCAGCAACTCATAGGACAGCGAGATATTCATTCTTCTTTTTCAAACTATATACCATCGCTTGATTTTACCTACAGCCGAAAGATGAACAATAATCAAGGTGTGGAAGTGAACCTGGTCGGTACATTGGCAAATACAAATTATGAACGTGCGCTGTCCGACCATTTGGATGAACAGGCACTAACGGAAGTAAATAATACGACTGAGGGTAACCAGAAATCACTGATTGGTGAAGTTTACTATTGGCGTGAAGGTGAAAAGGTTAATATTTCAGCCGGTTTACGTTCTATTTACCAATATGCAAGCAATCTTTATGGAGTGAACGGAGAAGTTAACTTGAAAAATTTTAATGCTTATCCTTATGTCCAGCTACAAGGCAGTTTTGGTAAAGTGTCTTATACAGTCGGAACTGGTTTGCGATTCCAACAACAGAAGCAGGGAAACGAACTGGTGGATTATTGGCGTAATACGTCTTCTTTGTCTTTATCCTATAAACAAAAATATTGGAACTTACAGTATTCTGTTAATTTTCGTCCATTGTTTCCTTCTTTGAGCAGTCTTTCTGAAGTGGTACAGGAAATAGATTCTCTCTCCATTATGCGAGGAAATCATTCGCTGGCTCCTTATAACACCTTGCGTAATCAGGTTAATATTTCAGTCTGGGATAATAAGAAATTTGCAACTATGCTGACATTGGTAGCCGATTGTAGCTTTCACCCTATCCAACAGGATATTTTTTATTCGCCTATTGAGAACCGGTTTATCTTTCAGGAAAACAATCAGGAGTATGATGTCGACTATGGTGCACAGATGATTGTACAGGTGACAGATATTTTGGATCTTTTCATGTTTCAGGTATTTGGCGGATGGAATTATTATAAGTCAAAAGGTGAAGCTTACGAACATACTTTGAATAATTTCTATTATGGTGTTTATCTGGCTATGACATATAAAGGGTTTCAAATTAATGGTACTTGGAGGAAACCGATGAAATCATTGTATGGGCAGTATGTTATGACATCTGAAAATAACAGTAGTATCAATGCAACCTACAAATGGAAAAACTTAAATGTAGGAATGGGAATTATGTTTCCATTTACTAAAGGCTCTAAATATCGGACTGAACAATTGAGTCAAATCGTTACTTCTGACCGAAATGTATTGATTCGCAATAATCGGAATATGTTTTATGTCAGTCTTTCATATAACATCAATTGGGGACGTTCCATTTTCCAAAGCAACAAACGGTTACAGAATTCAGGTTGGGTGAACAGTATTTTGAAAATAAATGATAATTAAAATATATAGTAAAGATGAAGAAGGTAGCATTATTTTTAGCAGGACTTGGCTTTTGTTTGGTGAGTCAGGCAGAAGAACCAGTAAAGAATTTCTATTTTGCTGGATACAAAGCCGTATTTATTCCGTCAGATACCTTTCACGTAGAAGTAGACAACCCGGACTTGGGAATACAGGAACTTAAGGATGGAATACTGTCGTTTACACTTAAAGATGCGGATGGTTCGATGCCAAAAAATGTGGTACGCATCTATAGCAATGATGTTCGTCGGATATGTATGATTTATTCTGAACTGACGACGGAAGAGTTGTTTACAGTAGATTCACTCAGTGTGTCGTTGTCTGCCGGATCCAAGGGGGCGATGGATGTTAAGGCAAAATATCTGCAGGTATCGGCTGGAGCGAGTAGTCGATTTACCCTAAAAGGAGAAACAGATGTACTTGACTGCACGATAAAAGGTAACAGTCATGTCGATTTTAGTGGATTGAAGGCCAAAAAGAAGCAATGTGAAGAATTGCAAACTAACTAGGAGTATTTGTAAATATACCTGAGATATTTGTTGTTATATCGTCGTTCTGATCAGCAAATCTCACGTAAAGAATGTGATAGGTCATTTAAGGCAGCCTTGAAAGTTCGAGTGGTTTATTTGAAAGACATTTGTAGAAGGATATTGCTAAAAGATTCTTCTTATCTCGCATAATTAAAATTTTTATTGCAAAAAACCTTGAACAATCTTGTTTTATTACTTGTTATTATTGTGAAATTTTGTTATTTTTGTTGTTAAGCATAAGAATTTGATGATTTTAGTGCATGAAATCGACACTAAAATTCGGAATTACGTTAATGAAGAAAAATATTACGGGAAAAATCACCCCTCTGATATGTTAATTTAAAGGAAGACTGTTAATTTTGTCTTTATGAAAAAGACTACGATTTGGATATTGGGTATTGTAATGGGCCTCTCTTTTCTGAGCCTCCTCTATTTGCAGGTGAGCTATATCGAAGAGATGGTCAAGATGCGTAAGGAGCAGTTTGAAGAAAATGTAGGACGGAGCCTTGCGCAGGCCGTACATAATCTGGAACTGGTGGAAACCAAGCGGTATCTGGAGAAGGATGTGGCGGCCACCGAACGCGCTGCCCGTCTGTCGGAACAGATGCAGCAGTCGGGTAGTACGACTGAAAGCAATACGGTAGAGCACCATCAGTATACGGTGACGGCTCCCGATGGAAGTACCTTCTCTTCTTTTGAACTGAAGACCATCATCAACCGGCCTTCCAAAATTCCGAAGGTGATCATTTCTACCGGAAAGAACATTCCGCAGACTTCCCGCGCCCTGCAGGAGATTCTGAAGGAGCGTTACATCTATCAGCGTGCCTTGCTGGACGAGGTGGTATACAACATTCTGTATACGGCAAGCGACAAGCCGCTGAACGAACGGGTCAACTTCAAGCAGCTCGATCATTTCCTGAAGGCGGAACTGCTGAACAACGGCATTGACATTCCTTATCATTTTACCGTGACAGACCGCGACGGAAAGGAAGTGTACCGTTGTTCGGACTACAGCTACGACAATGAGAAAATCTATTCAAGACTGCTGTTCGAGAAAGACCCTCCGGCAAAGATGGGATTTGTGAACATTTTCTTCCCGACCATGGATAATTACATCTTCAGTTCGGTAAGATTCATGATTCCTTCCATCATCTTCACCCTGGTGCTGCTGGTTACGTTTATCTTTACGATATACATCATCTTCCGACAGAAGAAACTGACGGAGATCAAGAACGACTTTATCAATAACATGACTCATGAGTTCAAGACTCCGATTTCTACCATCTCGCTGGCTGCCCAGATGCTGAACGACCCGGCTGTGGGTAAATCTCCGGCAATGTTCAAGCACATTTCGGGAGTCATCAACGACGAGACGAAACGCTTGCGCTTCCAGGTGGAAAAGGTGCTCCAGATGTCGATGTTCGAGCGTCAGAAAGCGACGCTGAAGAAGAAGGAGGTAGATGCCAACGAACTGATTTACGGGGTTACGAATACCTTCCGCCTCAAGGTAGAGAACTGCAACGGTACGCTGGATGTGGCCTTTGACGCTGATGATCCGTTTATCTTCGTGGATGAGATGCACTTTACCAATGTGATCTTCAACCTGCTCGACAATGCATTGAAGTACAAGAAACCGGATGTCAACATCCACCTGAAGGTACGCACCTGGAACGAGTCGAACAAGTTGCATATCTCGATAGAGGACAACGGAATCGGTATTAAGAAAGAAAATTTGAAAAAGATATTTGAAAAGTTCTACCGGGTTCATACAGGCAATTTGCACGATGTGAAAGGCTTTGGATTGGGCTTGGCCTATGTGAAGAAAATCATTACAGACCACAAGGGTACGATACGTGCCGAGAGTGAGCTGAATGTGGGAACGAAATTTATAATTGTATTACCTTTATTTAAAGATGAATGATATGGACGAGAAATTGCGTATTTTATTGTGCGAAGATGACGAAAATCTTGGCATGTTGTTAAGAGAATATTTACAGGCTAAGGGATATGCAGCAGAGTTGTTTCCTGACGGAGAAGCAGGATATAAGGCGTTTCTGAAGAGTAAATATGATTTGTGTGTGTTGGATGTAATGATGCCTAAGAAAGACGGATTCACACTGGCGCAAGAGATTCGTCAGGCGAATGCGGAGATTCCTATCATTTTCCTTACGGCCAAGACGTTGAAAGAAGATATTCTGGAAGGTTTCAAGATTGGTGCAGACGACTATATTACCAAACCGTTCAGCATGGAAGAGCTGACATTCCGTATCGAGGCTATTTTGCGTCGTGTACGCGGAAAGAGAAACAAGGAAAGCAGCGTATACAAGATCGGACGCTTTACTTTCGATACACAGAAGCAGATTCTGTCTATCGGAGAGAAGCAGACCAAGCTGACTACGAAGGAATCGGAACTGCTGGGACTGTTGTGCGCGCATGCCAACGAAATCCTGCAGCGTGACTTCGCTCTGAAGACCATCTGGATTGATGACAACTACTTCAATGCAAGAAGTATGGACGTGTATATCACCAAGTTGCGTAAGCACTTGAAGGAAGACCCGTCTATCGAAATCATCAATATCCATGGAAAAGGATATAAACTGATTGCTCCTGAACAGGACTGATCGGCGCAGATAGTATGACGGAGGCTGTTTCTGAACGGAAGCAGCCTCTGTTTTTGTTTGTACAGTCCTCCTGAATTGGATGGATTTCGGTCTGTCCCCAAGGGGGTGGAACATGTGCCTCCATGACAACAGCCTGAAGAGCAGATAAGGCAAGCCACTTTCCTTCTCGGCGATGGGTATCGAGGTACCAAAAAAGGGAAGACTTACTGATTTACCAATAACAGTCTATTCCTTGATGACAAGTATATATCCCGTACCTCTTTTGGTGACAATCTCTATCTGAGTATCGTCTGCAAACAGTTTTCTTAGTTTGGCTATGAATACATCAAGACTTCGGGATGCGAAGTAATCATCTTCCGTATTCCAGAAGCGGCTTAGAATGGCTTCTTTTCTTACTATTTCTCCTTTATTTTCAGCAAGAATTTGGAGAATTTCAGCCTCTCTTACGGTAAGGATTGATTGTTTGTCCGTTTGGTTATTAAGCAAGGTAGCATGTTTAGGGTTCAGTGTGTACTGACCAAAGTTACATAATCCTTCTTCATTTCTGTTCTTTTTACCTTCTTTTAATTTTAGGATGGCACGCAAATGGGCATCAAGTTCATCCGGAACAAAAGGCTTTTTCACATAATTATTTACACCAATATCATAGCCTTTTCTTACATCTTTTGGCGAAGTCAAGGCTGAAGCAAAAAGTATTGGAATCTCACCATCAGTCTCTCTTATTCTTTTTACCATCTCAAATCCATTCATTACCGGCATATCAATATCTGAAATGATAATATCAGGTTTCCAGTTTTTCCACGTTTCAATACCTTCTTTACCATTTTCTGCCACAGTAACTTCATAGCCACCTATAATATCCTGAAGTCCAGCTTGTACTATATAGCTTAAGTTTACATCATCTTCAACTAGCAATAATTTTATCATAATTCTTTTAATATTAGAGGTAAGTAAATAATAAATTCAGTAAATTCTCCTTCTACACTATTGACTATAATTTTCCCTTTGTGCGCTTCAATCACTTGTTGAACAAAGTTTAAGCCTAATCCAAATCCTGAAGCATAAGTTTTTTTCTTACGACCGGCATATGCTCGTTCATACTTATTGAATATCTTAAGTTGATCATCATCATTCATACCAAGCCCATTATCGTAAATTTTGATGATACTATATTTACTATTCTCTGAAGAAGATATTTTAATATCAACACTATCCTTGGAATATTTTATGGAATTATCAATCATATTGCAAAATACTTCTTCTATATATTCAGCATCAGCATAAATACACTCAGCAACCAGGTCAAATTTAAAAGTAACTGGTTTGGGAGATTTAGCCATAAATTTATCGGATATTTTTAAGAGTAGAGGCTTCAGCATTACCATTTCACAGTTCATCTCCAATTTATTATTCTCCAACTTAGATATAGTAAGAATCTTGTTTGTCAATGTCAATAAGTGATCAGCTTCATCTTTGGCTATATTGAAGAATTTCTCTTTCATCTCTGGCTTATTATCAAGTCTTCCACCCTGTAGAAAATTCAAGGCTGACAATATTGAACTCAAAGGTGTTTTCATGTCATGTACCATTGCATATGAGAAATCTTCTCGTATATGAAATATTTTATTAAATTGCTCTATAATTTTAATTTGATAGAAAAATCCACTAATAACAATGAGTATAAGGGTTGTTGTAGAAAAGAGTAAAGCACTCATTTTTTCGAGGAAAAACAGACTGGGGTTTGATATCTCAGCTTGTATAGTTAAAGAATAATCTTTTCTTAAAGGAAGAGGTAATGTTTTAATATTAAAAATGGATTTTTCTATTTTCCCAAAACTCTGGATTAATTGGTTTCCTTTAAATATTGAAATTACACATTCATTTGGAAATTCTTTATCATTTAGGGTTATAGCATAAATGCGATTGATAGAATCCAATGATATAGGCATATTTAATGAATCTAAAGATTCTTGCATATAAGTAAATTCTGGAAGATTCTTTCCTTTATCTTCCTCTGTTCTACTTTTAACTTTAGTTCCAATAGGTAAATGTTGCAGTCTGGAGAACGTTTCCTCCATGACAGCTTGTTCTAACATTTTAGATGTTTTAGTTATAGAATCTTCCTTTAAATACATATATGAATTATATAGCCATGCACATTGAATAAAGAAAATAGCTATAAGACATATAATAGTTATGTATTTGATGTATTTTGCCCTCATTAGACATTATATAGATTAATTTGTTATATGACTCATTTTGTGGCTGATTCTGAAGTTGTGTAATCCACAAGCAATAAGAATCACCATATCTTCGAAACCGAATTTATGGCATCTGAATCGTTCTT
>NZ_JABSOE010000043.1 GCF_013618865.1 Phocaeicola faecicola | reverse complement strand
ATATCAAGGATCTATTTAGCCATGCTGAATACGACATCCTTTACAAAAATGACGGTCAGCTAGAATTGGATTTTACATCATAATGAGCCATATTGAGATGTTTTACATTTTTTAAGAGACACTAGTGTATTGTTATAATATTCAATATATTTATCTAAAGCCTTTTAAAGGCTTCAGGAGATTCAAAATTCTCGGTATACAGTAATTCAGACTTGATAATCCCAAAGAAGACAGTGTCGTTTTTATAAATCTATACTGTTATTTTATATAGTTGTACTATTCATTGCCAGACTCTCGTTGTGGTAAGATATTTGGGTTTATCTTTTTTATCATACCAGGATTCATTTTGTTGCCCTTAGTAGCCAGTTTAGTGTAACCTAATAAAATTAATGTTTTTGTCTTAGCAAGGTCAGCATCAGACATGGCTCCTTTAGCGTACATTACTCGTAATGATGATAGTGTATCGCCAAAATAAAAAGAATGTTTATCTGATTTATCCAAATATCTTCTTACCATAATATCCCAACGATCTGGTTGTTTGTAAATTACTAAATTTATTAAAACATGTTTAATGACAGGGTTGGTTTCCTGTTCAATTTTCTCATACAAAAGATCCGTCAGTTTAGAAGAGTATATATTATCTTTATACCATGTGACAATATTGTGAGGTATATTAGACATTATATCAATTAGTAACTGTTTTTTGTCATCAGACTTGGTGTCATAAGAATCAGCTAACTGAAGTCTAAAATCATCATAACCAGCTTTACCTTCCATAGCTAAAGCTGGTGCCATTAAGTAAATAACCCTAATAGTATTAAGCCAAGCATCTGCAATTGAATCAAGTAACTTGATTTTATTTTCAGGAAGTATATAGTCACTATTTCTAAGTACTTTTGACGCTATTCCTATCATTTCCTGTAGATAGTTTACCGAATAATTTTCCCAAACTTTTCTTACATCTTGGTGGAAGGGGATAGATGGATTATAATTTGAATCATCCAAAGCATCTTTTATATTTGTTGGTAATTTTGATTGCTTAAGCTGATTATCCAACTTGTCAATAGCTTTAGCTGCTTGCTCATCTGTGATATCAAGACGCAAATATTGTAGTGGATTCATCTTATCAGGAAGTCCAACTTTATCATGAACCTTATTTGTAATTTTATTGATGTCTTGGATTACGATTTCTGCAGCATCATTTCTTGTACGATCACTACCTGTGTAAAATTCCAAAACTTCTGGATAGTGGGCGTAATTTTCTTCCTCCAATATAAAATTTGTAAACTCAGGCGATTTGGTCATTCGCATAGCTGCAAAATAATATACCCAAAAGGCAAATCTAAATCCATAGAGATCTGAGTCATATTGACAAATTATCTGATTCCTTAGCAATATTGAAAAAAGGTAGTTTATATCAAGTGTTATTTTTTGTTGCTTGCAAAAATCTGAAATTGTATCATAGAATTGTTTACCGCTAAAATAGTATTGTTCATTACGAATCATCTGTTCACAATAATACCCAATTGCAAATTCACAATCTTTCATATCGGGCAGAGATTTATAACTGGGAACTTCTTCATTCTCAAATATTATTCTTAGAAGTCGTTCTATCATCTCAGTTCGGTTTACAGGATTTTCATCGAATGAGTTACTAAAAACTTCTAACAATGATATACAGTTTAGTGGTGTCCTATGCATATTGAAGTTTTGTATGTCATCATTTAATCTTTTTAGAACTACTTCATCTTCACCAATATTGCGCTTTCTATTATAAACAGAAACCATATTACGCAACTGGCATAACTGCATTGGAGCCATAAAAATTGGTGCTATTGAAAACTCATGAAGAGAAATATTTTCATTCTCTATAAATGATTTCTCCAACATTGGACACAAAAGCAAGAGAGGAACATCTTCATACTCTTTCTTTATGTAAGTTAATATTTGTTTTGCATCTTTATTGTTCAAATCCCAGTTATCAAAGATAATCCATCCAACATTTTCCTTCTTTGAACCAAAAGTTTCTAACTGTCGTGTTATTACTTTTTCTATTTTATTTGCTTTGATAATTCTACTATCAAGAAATAAACCAAAAATTCTTTTTTCTTTCCATAGTCTTAACAAGAAATGCCAACCAAATGATGTTAATCCATATTGAGCTGGTGTAATAATCTTAAGACTTTTACCAGCATTTATAATATCATCTTCCGAATACAGGTCTTTTTTGTTAAATGTGAAAGCCCTATCAAATCTGTTCATGCTAAAATAGCGGTCAATCCATATTAAAGAATCATCACCATAAACAGCCATTGTGTCACGGAATCGTTCTTCTAACATTAACAGAATAGGGTCTTTCTCTTTTTTTTATCATTTATTATTTCAACAATACCATCCTCTCCATCTGTAAAATCAAGTCCCTTCTTGAAACAGTTTCTTGATGCAAACCATTCTCGATAAATAATCCTGTTCACATGATCATCCTCTAACTCAATAATACAATAACCTAGTTTGTCCGCTTTATCTGTATACAATTGGGGAGACTGGCACCAAACATAAGATTCCCCTTTAACTTGATTACAAAGAATATTCTGACGATGAGCATGTCCTGTTAGTAATAAATCAAATTCTATTCTAAGTAGTTTTGTGAGCTCATCATCCGCCCATTCGGATAGAAATGATAGAGGATGGTGCATCATTAGAATTTTCTTCTTGGAATTTTTTTGAACCCAGTCATTTAGGTTACGTGTATCTACATTTAATCTTCTCTCATCATCTTTCAATTGTTGATACTCTTTCCAGTCATGACCAGCAAAAGAGGTCAAAGCACTATTAAGGCAATATATGCTCCATTCTTCATTGATTTCAATAGGAAATCCTATCAAATTTTTGCATGAGTTTGGAAGATATTGCTCCACAAAATTTTTATAATTGCCAAATTTTTCCAAGAAAACGGTTCCTTGCTGTCCGTTTATCATATTGTTAAATCGGTCTTCTGTGAATTTTTGATTAACTACTGGCGCATAGTTTTCTCTATTATCTATGACCCATTGGCGTTGACAATCATGATTACCAGGAACACATATTATTTTTTCAGGCTGAATACCGTATGTAATTAATTTGCTTAAAATCTTATTGTAGAATGCTTGGTAACTTTCTTGTTTATCAGCTGCTTGTACAAGATCTCCACCAATTAATACATAAGCATCATTATATTGCATAGAAAAGAGTTGTTGCTTAACATCTTCACAAAATGCTTTTATCACAGCACCTTCATTCTCAGGTTTATCCCCAGTCAAATGTATGTCTGAAAAATATACAAGTATTGTCTTCATTTTTCTTTTATATCTATACTGTAAATTTTAAAATACATTATTATTTTTAATGGAATGATATATTATCCATTATAACTATTTTATCCAACTCTTCAAAAGTCGTATCAATAAACGTATAGTTTATCATCTTGCTTGTATTGATGGGTTGAATGCCATCATATTGTTTACGAAAGTATCGCAGTTCAAAAGCAAGGCGAAGATCATTGGTGTCTTCATCTCCCTCTATTTGTTTCACTTCCTTTGACGTGATAGTTCTAACTCTAATTATCTCATAAACATCACAAATTCCTTTTCCTTTGAAGTAAGGCATGAAGTAATGTAGATTTTGCAGAGCAATAGTCGTTGGAAAATGACTGCCAGTATAATAGAGTGTGGCATTACCATCCTTAAAACTCTGTAAATATCCTTTACGACTGCTGTTTGTAACAAGACCTATAAGAACTCTATTTCCGACTTCTACAAATGTTCCTTTTTGCGGTATCACATTGGAAATGGTATCGTGCGATTTCATATTAACGAGCTGTTCAATAAATTGCTCCAAAAGTATTCGGTTATGTATGTCTTTGGGGCGGAGTGGAAAAGCTCCAATATTAACCTCATCAATAGTCTTGCGAAACTTGGATACGGCAACATCGGTTGGTTCACCATCACCTGGGAAAAGGATATAGCCTCCTATAACTTCTTTTTTCAATACATCTGATTTGTAATCTTTGTAATATATGGCATCACGGTATCTGTGCATTTGGTTAATTGCGTCTTCTGGTGGAACATCTACACCGTTTCTGTCTTTCCCGTCAATACGATATTTTGCGTCAAATAGGTAGGTAAATTTCATACCTTCCTGCAAATCGTTCTTGGTAAGTTGCAACACAATATCCGGCTTTTGAGGAACAGTAGGCACCACCCAATCTGTTATGCCAACAGAATTATTTTCACGTTCCGAACTTTTGGGGTTATAGATGAGTTCAGCCAGTTCTACATTGTCTTTCTTAAAAAGAATACGTGAATTCTCTCCTTTACCCAAGTCCCATGTAAATAAGCCATTCATTTCCATTCGGTTTCTATGATCAATGTCTTCATCAGACAAATGTAACTTTTCTTTTACTATATGGCTTACTTCAATGAAACACCATATCTCATAAAGTGTTGCTATATCTTTGGTTTGTAAACGATATATGCCATCATTTAGAGAATAAGAACGTTGTAGCAAACTCCATGTGCGATATACCTGACTATATCCAGTAGCCTTTTGCAAAATAAAACCGAAAAAACGAAAAATCGCAAATCGTAAAAACAAAATGTTGAAATTAACTTTTTTAAAGAAAAAACAAAATGTTATTTTTGAAGGACACACAACAGACAAAAAAACAATTCAGTGAACACTTAATAAATACTTAGTGAACGGCAAATGAACGCTTAATAAAGGATGTTCATTTGCCGTTCATTTCATGTTCAGCAAGCGTTCAGTAATCAAAAAAAGAAGGAACTGCATCGACACTTCGACCAGCTCCTTCAAGCAAAATAAGAATCCATAAATGAATCCTCTGAACAAATATAAATAGTATATATCTATCCACAAAACTTTCAATATAAAAACTTGCATAAATAAAGGGAATTCACTAAATTAGAGACAGCAAAATAAGAAAAAATAAATGTTTAATCAGATGTCTATGACATCAAAATCCTTATGTTATGGAAGAATATCTAAACAAAGGGAATCCTATAGATTTGAATTATAGTGATTCACAATTCCGGGATTTTCTAACTAATCCATTTCAGAATCTTGTTATTGACTTATCTAATGCTACGTTATTAGAAGTAATCGAATCTCTTACTACGGTAAAGAACAAACTTTCTCCGTGTTATGGAAAGCATTTTTCATCATTAATCTATCATTTGAAAGGCATTGAAAGAGAATTTCAGTGTGTACTTATGCCTACACACATAACCGATGTATTCTGGTGCAACTTTATACCATATTTGCTTTCTAAAGGACTTTCGCTGGCTACCATAAAGACATCATGCTCACAACTAAAGACCGCTTTAGGATGGGCAGCAAAGCACAACGCAAAGGTATCAGGCAGTTATGACATACTGAAGATACCTCCTTACTGTCATCAGCAGATTGCACTCACTATGGACGAAGTGAGCCATATATATCACTTTGATGTAAATACTATTCCACGCAATATACAGTACAGGAGGAACATTCAGAGAGTGAAAGACATGTTTGTCCTTTCCTGCAATTTGGGGCAGAGATTCTCTGACATGGTGCGCATTGACAGAACATGTTTTGACCGTAATATATTTACTATTCTGCAGCAGAAAACCGGCACTCATGTACGTGTTGACATAGAACGTATGTCACTTGACAGGAACACCACATATTCAATACTTGAAAAGTATGATTATTTTACACCGCTTAAACAAAGAGAAAAGAGCGACATTTCGTCTTACGACCGCTATATCAAACAACTACTGAGGTATATAGGAAAGGAATTTAATGACCAGGTTAAGCGCGAGACAAAGATAAACGGACATGTAAAAGTTGATTTCTATCCTAAATGGAAGCTGATAACGTCACACACCTGCAGACGTACATTTATAACGAATAATGTGATGCGTGGCTATAATGCCATGGAAATTATGAGATCTTCCGGTCATAAGACCTATACATCATTTGAGAAATACTTATGCTATTTTAATGACTGAAAAAGGGGGGCCGTACAGCCCCTTTTTTTATCTACATAGACCACTGATTTAGCAGAAATCCGGCAGCTACAGCAGCGAATATCCAAAGACAGCCAAGCATAGCCCAGACTACATCCATCCAATCAGCTTTATCGTCAAAGGCGTATTCCTTTACTATCGAAAGGAACAAAACTACTACAGTACCAATTACCGGCACTGCAACAGGCGTCCAGTCAAAAATAGCATCCTGAAGGATGAATACGAATGTAAACAATGCGCAAATAAGTGCGCCTACTACATGGTGCAGTATCTTATCCACACCGACTTTTGCCAAGAAATTGTCTAAAAGTTTCATATATATTTATTTGAAAGGGTTTTAAGTTTACACGACTATTCTACGAATGAATATTTTTATTGAGTATTTATTCAATTAAAATAACACAATACCCATACATCGGAGCGTTATTAGATACTCTTATTTTAATGCCTGTTGTTACTGTTTCATTCAACACACATATATTGTCTGATTTTTCAAGAATCGTGATTAATTTACCCTTCCATTTATCATCTAATGTGACAAAATCTACAATCTCCTTGTTGTAATCAAGGTATAGATACAGTTTACCATCGATTTCAAACGAACTATTATTTATTCGCCCATCAGGATTTTTTGTACAATCACAATACTGCCTAAAACAAACAGACGATTTATTTTTTGAGTCATAATTTCCATCGTCAATATTCAACAATGAATCTATGCCATAAATGTATGATTTCCTTGTTTTAGGAAAAAACCAACAATTCCTAATATTATCCTTTCTTTTATTTCCACCGATACCTCTGTCAAATACAAATCCGTGATGGAATCCTATCATTCTATCAATATTGGATGTACCTGTAAATTCTATTGCTCTATCTGGTGGTAAATTAGGATTTTCAAAGAATGACGTATTTATTAACTTTGTTCCATTTGGTGCATCTTCCGCATTCCACCGTTCTATTGTTCTGAAATCATATGTTTTCCCGTCTTCAAAAGGTAAAACTTTTGGAACATACATGTAAATATTACCTCCTTGGATATTCGGCATTACACCTGATTGAATGAAGCCAAAATAACTCAGATTTATTTTTTTATAGTTATAGAAATCAGTAAAAACTAAACAAGTAGCAGCATTGAGAAAACGATAAATAATGCTATGATTTGCAACATATTGAAGATTTTTTAAATCTTGAAAAAATGGATTAGATGTATAACCATCTTCAGGTTTTTGTGCAGTAATTTGCTCACATATGCTATGCGGTACAATAACATCATAATCATCAATCAAATCCACAACGCCAACCTCATATGTTCCGCTTTCTTTAATTTCATTCCCATCCGCATATATTTTCTGACACCTACTTACAATGCCTGAATGCAACTGAGTAGAAGTAGCAATATTAACGGCAATATTAGATTGATGTATTGCTCCAGATACATGTTGTAGAGTTTCACCTGTAGATATTTTTTTATAATCCCATGTAACATCGTTATAGGATTTACTTGAAAAAAATAAAAGATTATTTTCATCGATTATTCTCAGCAACGTAAAATCATATTGTCCATTATTCCAGATACTTCCTATATCAGCATATGTTTTATCATGACTAGGGCATGATACATTTGTTGCCCTTCCATCACCATGCCCACCTCCAATATAAGTCCCATTATAATTAGCAGGACACCTATCGTCAGAGGTACCGTGTATATTAATTTCTTCTCCCGTATTTCTATTTATCAATAAAGTTCTATCCCAATTCCAATTTTCATTCCTTTTTAAATATCGATGTAAAAATGCTCCCTTATTAACAATGTCATATTTTTCATTAAAATAACTTTTTAATGAAACCTCTATATCTACATTATCTTCCCCCTCATTGAATTTTACTGTAAGAATGTTTTTTTTGGGCAAAAGTTTATTTTCCAATTCTTTTACCCTATTATCAATTTTATTATTTTCTTCCTCAATAGTATTTATTTGACTTTTAAGTGATATTGGATATGGTTTGATAGTGCCATTTATATTTTTCGATTGAACACCAGCTGGTTCAAAGCCATTGTGGATTATGCAAAATGTTGCTAAATAAAATGTTTTATCAGGCAAATTTTTTATACTTTCTTTGATCCCACTTATCTGCCAAGTCCACTTCATATATGTATATTCCATCTCTTTCCATGATATATCATATATATTGGTAGCAACCTTACACCATCCAGCAACATTATCCACATAAACAGATTGTATCTTACATGAGTTAATATATTCCCCTGATGAATTATTGACAATCTGTTCTTGTGTCTTATTTCCTAAATTAGATATTAATTCTTTAGTCAAATAAGTATGTTGTGCAACATTGGGCGTAATCCCAAACAACTTATAGTCCATTTTTTCAGATTGAGAAAGCAATATTTCAAGGTGTTCTTTTTTATACCATGAAGAAATTTGTATCACAGTAGGTCTACTACCTTTTTCTCCAATTGGAATACCAGATTCTTCTCTGTCGTAATTAATATAAAAAGAATTTTGGTTTTCTCCGAGCAATGTTATTTTCCGATAAAATCCGTTTGTATATGATTTTAATGGGAAATTATCAGTATTATCCACTTGTATTTTAGGCGTTGAATATATATCTCCATTTGAAATAGGGATGATTTTAGGATGATTGGTGCTTTCATCTTCGGAAAGATTTATCAAATCATTTGAATAAATTTCAGCAGATAGCTCGGAAAACTTCGCATCCGTTTCTGCCTTTGTCGCATATCCAGCATCCAGTTTGCTAGTAAGCACCCAACCTGGTGCATTATAAGCATAGACTTTATTATTGTCTGGATCTGCAGCATTGTCAGGATTATAAATATTTACAATCATTCCTTTTTTCAGTGGATTACCTTCCGAATCTACCGGATTGACATCCGCGTTCATGGCAGAAACGGATGTATATGTTTTTCGGATTCCAAGACTACCTCCATTGCGTTGTACGTCCTCCATGTACGATACAGTATCATACATAATGCCTCCAACTTCAGATGGTGATATTGTTTCGCTGTTTGTCTTTTCCGACAATTCTATTGCACGTCTCTTAATATCGCTGCTATTCATGTTATAGCTGTTTAATAATTAATAAATCTATTTTTACTGTACCAGAAGGGCGTATAGCAGGCACAGTTTGCCGAGAATATACACTCTGTATTCTATCATTATACAAGCTTACTCCAAATAAACCTGTTCCATCTTGATAATACAAAACGGCGAAAGGATTATCGTCTAAACCATCTTTCACGATAGCCATCATTGTTCCTCCAACTAAAACATTAGGATTATCCCGTGTTGGTATATTCATGCTGACTATTGCAACATCTCCAAATTTTAATCCAAGCGAAGGTTTAATCGCTATAGTAAATCCGATATTAGGGTTACAATCCCCTTCAAGATGTTTTACAATATATCTTCGCTGTGTTTCAAGTTGTTGTACGTTCTGCAATGATGTAGGAGTAACGTAAGCAAATGTTCCTGTTGTTTCAGATGACAATGTAACGTTAACAGTTTCTTTGATATTTTTGGTTGAACCGTCTTCGTATTCGCGTGAATCGTATTGCCTCTTGGTAAAGCATAGATATTTTCCGTCTATTGCTCCAAGTGCCGGAACCTGATAAACTTCACCATCAATTACTACAGCACCTTCAATGATTGATTGTTTATCATCTGAAAGGACACCCCAAAGTATATATCTTTCTCCGTTTGTCTTGGCCAATAGCCCTATGGTTCTACGCAAAGCATCCTGCATGAATGTAAAATCGGATGCAAGGAAAGGCTGTCCGCCATCATTAACTAATAATCTATCGTTCATACACTCTAATTATATATTGCCTTCCGGCTGGTTTATTGAAATCTACAATACTTCTCACTTCTTCAATTCTGTCGCTCAGGTATTCGGGTATATTGACGACGAAACGCATCTGTGCGTTAAATGATGTATTAGGTATATACAGAGGATCATTAGCAGAATTCGATATATACACATAAGGCTGCTTCGTACGGAAATACACTGTCCTTGTACCGGTTTCAAGCTCCGTAATATACACATCATCATTATCCAGCAGGAAATAATCCTTAATCGCCTTTACTATGTAAATCACTTGACCATTTACACGTATATTATCATTGCATTGCCTGACGTATTGAATAAAAGCTGTCTGCAATTCTATAAGAGGCACAAGCAGCACCTTCATAAGCGCAAACAGCACATTACGTCTCAGCACAGGTGGCAACACGTTCAGAGCAAACTTCAATATATCTATATTATACCACATAACTAAGACTTGTATTAAGGTCATTTGATACCAGGCATCCTGCCACGGCATTATAATTATTGGTAGTAACATCCTTGTATGACAGTTCTGTCGATGATTTTGCCTTAACCCCCTTCAGGTCAATATCTATAACACCATTGACTGCCTGTATAGCATCTACGCATTTTGTCTTATTAAAAGTTCCACCGTACACAATTCCTGCCAGATATTGATTAATTGCATCCTCTACAGGCTTACTACCGTCGCTGATACGCACACCTGATGTAGTTATAATCTGTGGATCTACAGAAATAACCGCCTCAATCTGTATGCTGTCTGCCGGTAATGACTGTATATTGAGCAATACACCTGCAATTTTAATCTGAGACATATAACTGCTGAATGCTTTCAGTTCTGTTGCACTAAGTATTGCCGGCTTTCCTCCGTTATCCTTAGCTACAAGAATGTCTATAGTATTACCTGCATCACGTACAGCTGCGTACTTGATTATCTGTTTCGTTTCATCTACAGTCTGATAGCGATAACTCTGTGTTGCTTCATCAAAAATCAGTTCGTCTCCGTATTGGAATCCTAAACACTTTGTGTGATACCATCGTGTAGTAGGTACGATATTAGCCGCTATAAGTGCATCAATATCCACCTTATGAGCATCAAAAGCCTTGTATAACACATAATGACACACAGCTACGATATAGATTAATATATTCTCTATGCTGACTGAAGAGAAGGTACTGTCCCATGTCGCACCATCCTTGATCCCATAAGCATTCTTCAGTGTCGGATCTGCCAGAAATGCATCTGTCATTATCTTCTTGATTTCTTTGATAGTCATGTTACATAAATTCTTTAGTGAATTGTTTTGTAAAGATTCTTAACTTGATTTCTCCGTATTCGTCTGTCTCTGTTGCAGGGCGTATATTGTTATTCTTACAATAGTCCTGCATCTCCTTGTCAAAAACCTGTTCCGGCGCATACAGTTCTGTTCCCGTTAGTAAAGTAGCCGAAGGACTGACATTGTTGGCCGCAGCCAGCAATGTAACAGCCTCCAGACTTCCGTATTCCTGTATTGCGATGTCGGCTAGTGTCTGACCATTTAACACCATCACTGTCATGGTAGTTTCTTTTTATATATCTTTATACCAATATAGATTAATGTAACTCCTCCCAGGAACATCAGTGCAGCCTGCCACCATGATATTGCGGATTTCCGTTCTGCTTCCTGATGGATGTTAGCCGTCGACTGCAATGTCATATCAGTATCTGTACTGTCATTGCGTGTAATCGTTGCACTGAGAGTGTCCGATATTTCCGTCCGGCTTTCCTCTTCCTGTCGTGTATCCTTATTGATTGTTGTAATAGTCTTATCCTTAAGATATTGCTTTCCGGTAGAATCAGGAGGTGTATATGTAGTCTTCTCAGTCTTTATTTCCAGTTTCTCCATAGCCTTACGGACTATTTCCTGTACTGTAGATGAAAGCTCTTTGATGTCTTCCTCAACAGTCGACTTTCCGCTTTCCCTGATGTTCTCACGCGATTCTGTAACTGTGTCCTCCTGGATCTTGACTGGCGGATTTGTTGCACAGCCGGGCGTCATCAGCCCGACTATGAAGCAAACAAACATCATAATTAGAGATATGGATAATTCTTTTAATAACTTTTTCATAGGTTCAATACTTCTTTTCTGTTTCCTGACTTTTTGTAGCTCACGTGTACCCAACTGTAATCCTTTTCGTTGATAAGCTGGTCGTATGGAAGGTTATCACGGATATATTCAAACAGAGCCTTGTTTCCTTCTTTTGTGCCTGTAGTGATGTCGGCAGCTTCGCCTTTCGTGTGCTGGCTGTTTGGCGCACCGCCTACAAGCCTGTTCAGTTGCGGGCATCTGTAGCCGCTGTTCACGTAGATAGGGACTCCTATTGATTCACGAGCAGGGTCAAGTACGTTCTCGGCAAGAGCTTTCAAGGCTGATGCACTCGATATGTCACACTTGTTGTTGATGCCGTGGGCATCGGCAGTAGAACTTCTGAGTAGTTCGCCCATTGTAAAGTGTTTCATGATTTATTTTCTTTTGATTGATTACATTGATTATTAAATTGCTGTAAATACGGTATCTTCTTCACGATTTCGAAGCTGACAACATAGTAAATAAAGGCCAGCGTCTTACTGTCGGGGAATAACTGATTAGCATTACGTAATATGTTCGTACCGTAGAAATATAGTATTGCATATACCACACCAGTTATACACTGCATAGCTCCTTCTATATTGCCCAATTTTTCACCTATTACGTAGATGCAAAGCACTATTACGTAAAAGACAAAAGTCTCCATGAGGCACTTGAAAAACTTCTTATTGTTGAATGGCTCGTTGTTCACCACGATGCCCGAAATCATCCCTGCCATCATGTTGATAAGGAAGATGAAGAAGATGATGAACACCATATCGTTAAGCGGTGCGAAGTATGCCAGTGTCACACTGAAGAGAGTGACCAGCAGATTCTTTATTTCTGTTATAATATCCATGATTAAGGTCTGTATTTTATGTTCAGCAAACGTTCACTGAACGTTCATTGAACGGTTAATAATGTGCATCTATACTGATGCTGTCTGTTGTAATTGTGACTTTGTTCACATCCTGGCCGTCAAATTCAAGCTGCTCACGGATCTTCGTTCGCCATGCAAGGGGATTGTGGTCCAGAGCCATGTCGCTGATACCTACACCGACTGCCGGCTGCTCCTTCAATTCACCCTTGTGGCATACCAAGATGATAGCCTGATTCTGTGCCGTCACGTCTCCAATCCTGACACCTCGCAATATCTTGCCGTCCGGCCCTCTTATTACATTGATGTCAAGATCGTAATCCTTGAGTTGTATTCCAGTTCCTAGCATAAATCAATGTTTTATCTTTTCGTCCTCGTAGTCGCCTTTATTGAGTTTGTCGGCTTTCTGCTGTATAGCCGGCACCTGAATCGGCGCAGGGTTGCTCTGATTGGTGGCAGAGCCGGCTACTGCTACAGCACCAGAAGCAAGAGTATGACTATTGAAGGCATCTACCAGTTTGTTGATTTTTTCCGTAAGAGTCTCAATATTGATAAGGCCGCCCAGCTTACCGCCGTTGATAATGATAGTCTCAATCTGGTCTATCTGCAACACTACCAACTGGCTGTAATCGCCCGTCAGACTACCTACAGTTACCGCAGTTCCGACTTTCGGAGTAATCAGTATGTTGTCTGCATTCTCTTTTTCAGAAGCCCGCAGACGCACGCCGCTTACATCCTGTTTGCCAAAAGTCACGGTACATGTAATGCTTTCCACACTCTTCACAATGCCCTGCCAGATAGTAATCTTCTGACCTCCCACGTTACGGAGATTTTCGTATAGTCTTTTATACTGATCCATAATCTAATCAACTTAATCTGAATCCAAGTTCTACCGTTCGTTTGCCGCCATCTCTGCTGAACTCTGTTGTCACTGCCTGGACAAAGTACCTTCCGTCCTTTTCGGGATAGTCTTCATCTTTCAGTTCTGCCGTGTCACCGGGCTTGCAGTAAGGAATCAGCCATGTAGTGATATTGCCGTCATAGCCGTCAAAGGAAAGGCGTTTCACTTCCGTTTCGCCGCGCTTCTTCATGCTCGCTTCATCACTGGTAGCACAACGTATCTCCACCTTATCGCCGCCCGTGGTTCCTGTCTCAATTTCCTTCACCGTGCCGTCCGGCATGGTAGCTTTCACGACTACCTGAACCTTGCGGTCCTCTGCCTTTCGGTAAGTGAGGTCGCATTCTTCCACATTAAGCGAAAAATTGTAGAATACATCATCGCCCACAGCTTCAGCCGGTGCATGAACATGCAGCGTATCGTCAGCCAGATAGATGTCAGCTCCCGATTCTTCCTGCACCTTCTTCAGTACATCGTAGCCTGTAGCGGTGTTGATGACGAACTTTTCATAAGTCCACGAATAAGTGCAGTCCAACTTGTAGCTTTCTCCGATTCCTGATATCACCTTTTTCAGCAGAGATTCAAGGGTAACAGCCTTCAGTTCTTCGTTCGGTAGTGACTTGCGGAACTTGTACAGGTCGTCTTCGCATTCTATGGTGATACTGCCGTCATCGGTACTTATGCGCTGAATCCATCCTCTGAACTCCTCACGCAGTCCTGTCTCCTCGTAGCCTATGCTGATGCTTACCGGATCACCACGCTTTATAAGGCTTTCCACGTCCAGAGCCTTGTTGTATTCAGATCCGGGCAAAACTATAGTTGCCGTATCTGCCAGCAGCTCCACCGAACGGTGTATCTCAACTTTGTCCAGCATACCCAGACGGAAGTCAGCCAGTTTGATGTCATATCCTAGTGTAAACATTATTGCATATCCTTTTTCTTCAGTAACAATTTATATGTATCGTCAGAACAGCAAGACAGGTCGTAAGCCTGATTCGCAAGACCGCTTGTGAAAGGAAAGTTGTAGCTTTCCACTACTATCTGGAAGATTGAGAATATCTCGAAGAGAGGGCAACGTACTTCCCATTTCGCAGCCTCGCAATACTTGCGCAGCTTCTGCACATCATCGCGCGGATAGGCTTTCTCTTCGGTATTCATCAGGATGCCCTGTATCTGTATCTGATAGTCGTCCTGAGTCCATCTCTCCTTGATAGAGCCACGAACTTTGCCCTTGCTTACATGCCTCTTTGTAATGATGTTCTTGCCTGTAACTGTAATCAGAGGTTCGAAAGGAAGAAGCCAGTATTCGCTGTCGCCATCCTTCCTTATCTCCAAAGGCATACGCATAGGCACACCAAGCGCATTGCTGCGAAGCTGCTCTGTCATTTCCTCCTCACTAAGCTTCATCAGTTCGCTGTAGCCGGAACTGTCGCCCTCGGTTACAGGCGTCTGATTGAATAGCCAGTAAGGCGGTACCTTCAGCCCGGTAGTACGGGCAAGTATATTTCCCAGGATAAACTTAGTCAATGCCATATCATCTTGCTGCTGATGTAGCTATCTCGAGGCTACGGTTGATTGATTCAAGAACTATTCTCTGTATCTCCTTTGTATCGGCCTTATCCATCATCGTTACGTTCAGGTAATCGAAGAATTTGTTTATATTCATCGTAATCTGAGTGTTGCGTGTGCCGCCTGTAACGATTGATTCAGATCCTTTGCCGGATTCATCGGTAGGTGGGGTGTATACGTTGGAAGACGTTTTGGAAGTAGTGCCCCCAGCTGCTTTGGCATCAGATATGCCTTTTGCCTTTTCAGCCAATAGTCTTTGCTGATAGAACTGAGGAATCTGATTACCAAGACTGCTAGTTTTGGAGGCAAGAGTTTTTGCAGAATCAAAACCTACAATATCTTTCGCACCTTTCTGAGCAGCTTTCCATGCTCCATTAAAGTCACCCTTGAAGAGTTTGGATATAGCTTTACCCATTGAGCCTAAGCCGCTGATAATCTCCTTGACTCTATCCACAACATACTCTTTGAGGATATTACCAAAACCTTTAACAACGTCCCAAGTGGCTTTCACTGTTGCACGGAAGCCGTCAAATTTATTCCAACATACCACCAACACAGCGATAAGTGCAGTAATCCCTGCCACTATCAAGCCTACAGGATTCATAGACATTGCCAGATTAAGCAATTTCTGTGCTTTCTCTGCCGCAATCATCGCAGTTACCTGTGCCCATTGTGCAATAGTCCAGCCTTTCAGTATCGTTGTATTTACGAACATATAGCCGTTGTAAGTCGCCCATGCTGCACCTACACCTATCAGAATAGGCTGCAATCTTTCAAAATTGCTTACAAGCCATTCTACACCTGTCTTCATAAATTCAATAACAGGTTCTGTAGCTGTAAGAATATTACTCAAAAGATTGAAACTGGGTATAAGCAACGGTTTTATAACTCCATACAAAGAAATAAGTGTATCTTTTGCCTGGTCGGCAAGTTGTCCGAATCTTCCAAAAGGTGTCTTGGCTATCTTGTCATTCATCTTATAATACTTGCCACCTTCGGAAGTCGCCAGTACCATAGCCTGGCGCATCAGGTCAAACGATATCTTACCTTGTGACATTTCTTCACGGAGCACAGCAACAGACTTGCCTGTCAGCTTTGATATATCAATGAGAGGATTATATCCGTTTGTCACGAGTTGCAACAAGTCCTGCCCTTGCAGCTTTCCGGCTGCCGCTACCTGAGAGAATACCAGTGCAAGGCCTTTGAAACGCTCGCTGTCACCCATTGCAATATCACCCAGCACTCTTAGAGAACTCATGACATTATCTGCCTCTACGCCAAAGCCAAGCATGGTTTTTGCAGCTTCCTGTACGCCTAATCTGCTATAAGGAGAATCAGCAGCATAACGGTTCATCTCCTTGAGCATCTCAGCCGATTTTGTCTGCGAGCCTAACAACACATCGAATGATACTGCCGTCTTATCCGCATCCATACCCATTTTCGCTATGACACCTGTAGCCGCCGATATAGCCACTATCGGATTCGTAAAGAACTCTGCACCCGGCAAGGACATCAAGGCCGATTTCAAGCCGAACAAACGCCCGTTCAACTTCTGCACAGATCTGTCGGTATCGTCCACCTTATTCTGGATTCGCTGCACCTGTTGTACAACTCCATTCTGCTTGCCTTGTATGTTGATTATGAATTCCAGTATATTAGCCATATCGTTTACATCTTGTTTGCTTCGGCCTCGCGCTGGCGTATGTCAGCCAGTTGCGAAAAAGCTTCTGCCCATTGTTCGTCTGTCAATGTCGTTGGGTCTATATGCAGATAGTAGCGCAGCATATTGTCACGGTAGCCTATCCAGTTGTCCGTCTCCTTTCCTCTGGCGGCTTCTACAACTTTTTTAGCGATGCAACTCTTTTTTCGAAGATGTCGCCAAGCTGTTCCGATGCCGCGAAGAAATAAGAATCCTCAGTTCTGATTTCTTCATCTCCTTCTACCCAAAGATTGTTCAGGAAGGCTTCATTCATCTTGATTGCATCTTTGCCACCGTTGCTTGCCGCAAGAGCATATGACATATCGTTTCTATTCGGTTTGCGAAGCAAAGCACTCTTTCCGTCACATTCTATGACGAATGCACCGCCATGTTTCTTCTTGATTTCGTCTATTTTCTCCTTTGAAAATTCCATATTGTTTTAATTTTGATTATATATATCCGTTTACAATATCCATTGCGATAAATGGAAGTTCTATTTCGGCAAACTTGTCTCCCTGGCTCATTCCCTTCGGTATCTCGGTGAACTCAACGCCCTTAATCAAGTCTGTCACAATGGTATCACCCTTAAGAGGATTACCATAGCTGACAACGATGTCCATCTGAACATCAAGGGCATCACCGCCGGCTGCAAGTTCCAGAGCTTCCAGTTCCGACTGAAGAAGACTGATAGTACCCTCATAGCTCTTATTCCCACGCTGAATGGCATGAGGCTTGTCGCCAGTAGCATATAGAGCTTCCTTTTCCTGCTTCTTCGTGTACTTCACGGCTCGCAGACCGGTAGCCAGTCGTCCGCCTACGATGGACTTCACCGAAGACCATTCGTACTCCTTTGTATTGATAATATTCTTCATGACTTAGCTTGAACCTGGAATCCTAATTCAACTTTTATCTGTCTCGCATACCCAAACGGGCGCACCTTAAGTACTACATTGATTGTAGATGTTGCCAATACATTCTGTTTCGGATCTATGATACATACACATCCGCTTTCACCTGCAGCCGTATCTGCCGAAAGTTCGCCTCTTGCCGTCATCTGTGTATTGATGGCCTGTTCCACTGTGCTTTGCCAGCTTTTCAAAACTGCCGGCTGCATGGTACCATCTTCCTGTACATAGATTTCGTCAAGCAACAAGTCAAGCAGAGTATTGTATGCTATGCGGAAAGCCTTGTCGATAACACGGCGATTAGCCAACTGTGCGTAATCGTCAGTAGCCTTGCAGCACATATTATCGTCTGTATAATAATATCCGCTACGACCTACGTATGTGCGTGGAGTGATATATCTCTTGTCATAGATAGTCGCTATATCGTCCATCACGTCCTCCACCTTCTTGTCTGCCAGATACATTACTGTAGGGCCTATTGGTCCGTCAGCCACACGGCCGATATTCCTCTGCACCGATGCTATAGCCACCTTTCCGGCAAACAAACCCATAGCGGCTGCCTTGCTGCCTGTCTTCGTATCACCGATAACAATACATACACCGTTGTCCGTTCCGTCCTTCAAGTCCTTAAGCGTTGCAGCATCCTTATACGCACGTCCTTCCAGTGCAACGAAGATAGGTGCATAGAGGTTGTCAGCTGCATACTTCACAAGCTCCTGAGCCTTTGGCAAAGCCGTGAAGACATCAGGGTCAAGACCTTCTGTAACAACAGGGCTATCTGTATCGGGATCACGACATACTATGATACCGCGCAATTCGCCTTTCTGCTTCTGTAGCAGAGTCTTCAGTTCACCTGTGGTCTTGTCGCAAAGCTCTGTCATAGTCTTCGTCTTGTCGTAACCTACAATGACAAGCGGCGTTCCTTCAGGTGCAACGCTGTAGAAGTCCTTGACATGCTTATATAGCTGAACATTGTCGGTAGTCTCAGCTTTAATGCCTAGAGCTGTCAAGCCTTCAGTACGATAAATCTTGTAAGGAGTGCCAAGTACGAATGTAGAGTCCACTGCTTCAGCTCCGCAAGCCAGAGCCAGCAGCCCGTCCTGGCTTGCAGAGACGGTACCCAGCTGGCCGTTCAAAAACTTAATCGAAATCTTAGGTAATGCCATAAGCGGTCCTCCTGTTATTCAGATGCATCCTGTACCAGCGCATATACGCCTTTCTTGTCGTTACGGCGGATAGTACCACCAACACGAACAAGGAAAGAATAGATGTCACCATAGTACAGAGGATTATCCATGCTGTCGAACATTTTGACTTCTCCCATCGCACGTGAAAGAGAATTTACATGCCATGCTAGACCGGCAGCATTATCATCAGTGTTTCCTCCTGCGCTCCATTTTGCCAATGTACCTCCAGTTGCGTATCTGAGCACCTGAGAACGCTGCATTACGTTGAATGAGAACAGCTTTCCCAGAATACCTCTCTGTGCATCTGCAGATGCAAAGAACGCACGCTGGTCGCCTTCTGTCAAATCGTCAAGCAACTGTGCATACATGTATGCATCAAGCAGCAGATAACGGTCATTATGAGGGATATTGTCCGCATTGAACTTGGTCATAAGTGACAGCACATCAGCTTTTACCAGAGCCTTTCTGTTGCCTGTAGCAGACGGTGTGTAGGCAGTCACTTTTTTGGTTCCTGTTGTGCGAACAAAATGATTACTATCAGGCGACCAGTTATACAACATCTGTTCTGAAGCTTTTTCAATCAGTTCAGCACGGTCCTGACTGATTACGCTGTTACGTTTGCTGTAGCTCAGTTCTACAGTATCCGCATGAGGGATATAGATAGGATCTGAAGTCAGTTCGTTCAGCGTGTATTCTACATCTACATCCGTACGCTTTTTGGCAGTAGCCGGAATTGTTGAACGGTCAATTTCTACCTTACTCGGCGCGCCTGCATTCGGAATGTGTACCTTCTTACCCATGTTTACATACATGTCATCGTTCACTGCCTTGCTCATGAATGAGTTGTCAGCGAACAGCCCTTCTACGATAAGGGCTTGCCAAATCTCTCTTTGTATAGCCATAATTAGTAGTTGGTTTTGAATCGTTCGTTATACTTCTTTTTGTACAAGTCAGGATAGTTGTTTTTCAACTCGGCAAGTCTCTCTGCCTTGTCGATTTCATCCCAAGACATTTGCATAAGGTCATTAGCGGCTCCTCCCGGATTATCTCCAGTCAAATAAGCGTTCACGCTTGCTGTGCGTTTCGGCAAAGCCTCAATGGCTGCACGAGTGTTCTTTTCGTCGCTTGCCATAAGGTTAAGGAATACCGGAACCTGTTCTTTAGTCAATCGTCCTTCTGCCACTGCCTGATTCAAGAAGGCTTCGTGTGCTGTTTTCTGCATAGCCGTAATCTGGTTGGTAAGCTCTGTCACCCTCGCTTCCATCGCAGGAACCTTAGCCGCCTGATTCTCCAGTGTGGTAATGTGTTGCAACATTTCCTGTTCGGTCGCCATGTTGGCGAATCCTGAACGCTTTTTCAGTTCGTCTATCAATGCCATTTCTCTTTGGTTTTGTGCCTCGGATTCGAGGCGGTTAGTAAAAAAGTTGTATATACTGTCCGTTGTAGAATTTTCGCTAAGCTGTGAAGCTGCTGCATCATCACCTGTAATGCCGTCTATCATCTTCAAGTCCATTGCCTGAGTAGCATTAATCCAGTGGTCTTTGCCGTCAAAATATTGAGCCTTTATATCATCGGCAGTCTTGCCGCACTTTGCCGCTATCATCGTGGCAATATCGTTTTCAAGCTGTTCGCATAGGTCTGCCTGTTTGCGCAGATCTTCCGCATTGCCCCAGCCGCCTGAGCTAACACGGTGAATCATCAGGCGGCTGTATCTGTTCATGTACAAAGGCTTTCCGCACAGTGCCACTACTCCTGCTATACTTGCCGCCACACCGTCCACGTGGATAGATATGTCAGCATTACATTCGCGTAGGGCGTTGTATATAGCCATTCCGCTAAACACATCGCCGCCACGTGAGTTGATATGTACTTCCATGCGATTGTATGCAGCTGCCAACTCCATTACCTCAGCCACAACGCGCCCGCTGTCGACTCCTTCGCCGAAGCCTATATCGCCGTATAGCAGAATCTTTACACTGCCGTCGGCATTTATCTGATTTTTGAAGAATGATTGTTTTGCCATTTTGCCTTTCGTTTGATGCAAATTTCCGCAATCTCCAAAAGGTTTCGAAACGGCATTTTCATGATGCAACATTAAAGTGGCATCATGTCACTCACAATTGTGTATCAACACATTATATATCAACTTTGGGCAAACAATTATTATCAATTATGGCAGATTTAAAAAGTGATCAGAAGAAAGCCCTGGCGCGTGATATCTATCTGCTTGGCTCGTTCACCTACGAGGAAATTGCGCAGAAGGTAGGTACGCAGCGGCAGACTATCAGCCGATGGGCAAAACAAGGAGGTTGGGATGACCTGAAGGCAGGTATGAGTGTCACCCGTGAAGAGATATTAAAGCGACTGTATCAGCAGCTCAACAACATCAATGCCATCATTCTTGAACGTGAACCGAAGGAACGATTCGCCAACTCAAAAGAAGCTGACGCAATGGCGAAACTCTCGGCAACCATCAAGAATATGGAGATTGATGTGGGTATCAGTGACATTATCAGTGTGGGTATGCGCTTCGGCGAATGGCTAAGGCGTGTAGATCTTGACAAGGCGAAAGAGTATGTACAATATTGGGACTTGTTCCTGAAAGAACAGATTAAGTAATGGCTACACTTGAAGAAAGACAGAAGATTAAGGAGTGGCAACTGTATGTCCAGGACATAAAGAATGCCACACCGGTAGAGGTGAATATGAGTGAAGCTGAAAAGGCAAAGAAACGTGCATACCTGGAAGCTCACCTGATAGAGTGGATTAAGTACTTCTTTCCGAAGTTTTGCAAGTATGAGTTCGCCAAATTCCAGATAAAGGCTATCAAAAGGATTATCAATAACGATGAATGGTTCGAGGTACTTTCCTGGAGCCGTGAGAACGCCAAGAGTACCATCGTGATGTTCTGCGTGATGTACCTGACACTCACTGGAAAGAAAAAGAACGTAATCCTTGCATCAGCTACGGAAGACAGCGCAATCAAGCTATTACGACCCTATAAGGCTAATTTCGAAGGCAACGGCCGTATCAAGGCATTCTACGGTGAACAGATGAATATCGGCAACTGGACAGACTCGGAATTCATCACGAAAGGCGGTGCATCATTTACAGCCATTGGTGCAGGAAACGCACCCCGTGGTAGCCGTAATGAATCTATTCGTCCGGACGTGCTGCTCCTGGATGACTACGATACTGACAAGGATTGCCGAAATCCGGATACGCTGGAAAAGAAATGGCAGTGGTGGGAAAAGGCTCTCTATCCTACACGATCCGTCAGCGAACCTACACTAATAGTGTTCTGCGGTAATATTATTGCAAAAGATACGTGCGTGGCGCGTGCCGGGAAAATGGCCGACCATTGGGATATAATCAACCTGATAGACAAAGACGGTAACAGTACATGGCCCGAAAAGAATACTCCTGAAGCTATTGCAAGAATACGCAAGAGTATCAGCAACGCATCGTTCCAGGGCGAGTATATGAACAATCCTGTGACTGAAGGAAAGGTTTTCAAGAATGTGGCCCTCGGCAAGATTCCGTCATTGAAGAAGTTCAAGTTCGTTATAATCTATGGTGATCCTGCGTATTCGAATACAAAGAACAAAGCATCAAGTACTAAGGCTGTCTGCTTGCTCGGCAAGTTGAAAGGCGTACTGTACGTTATCAAGGCATGTATCGGCCGTGTGACGAATGCAGAGTATATTGAGTGGTTCTATCTGCTCAGGCAGTATGTAGGCCAGCAGACTACCGTCTACTGTTACCAGGAAAACAACAGTCTTCAAGACCCTTTCTTTGAACAGGTATTCAAGCCGCTTATCCGCGAGGCAAACGAGCGCAAAAAGGATAATCTCTATATAATAGGTGACGGCCGTGACAAGATAGACAAGGCTACACGTATTGAGGCGAACCTTGAACCGCTCGATCGCAACGGCCAGCTTATCTTCAATACGGAAGAAGAAGACAACCCTATGATGATAGAACTACGTGACCAGTTCAAGATGTTCGAGTTGTCACTTCCTTATCCTGCCGATGGGCCTGACTGCGTGGAAGGTGGAAACAATGTAATAGACAGCAAGATGAAGGAACTTGAACCCGGTACCACTATTTCGTATGAGGATTTACAGGAAAACAATAATTTCAGAATGAGTAGGAATTATGAAAAAAGAAGTTTAATCTAAATTAAAAAGTCATGGATATAACACTTTATAAAAAAGCACAAGCTATTCAACATGCACTTGAATATTACAGAAAGCATAAACAAGAACTTATGGAAGTAGGATTTATGAATGGTGGAGTCATCAAATATTCATATAATTCAAGAACTAATGACGTGACCTTGGACAGTACTCTTTTGGGCAATTTTATTAGTGATTATTCGTTTAAGTTAGAAAAACAAATTCAAGAACTTGAAAAAGAATTCAATGAGCTATGAACAACTTTATCCAAGTAACTGACTACGATGCTACGATCCATCGTGAAATACTAGATTCGCTGCTCCGTGAAGATGCCGGAAGCAGTGCGACTATAGAAGTATGCGAAAACAGAGCAATCGCCACCGTAAGGGCATTGATAAGCAGCCGCTACGACTGTGACGCTATCTTTTCCGCAACGGGCGACCAGCGCAATGTCATTATACTGAAAGTCTGCATAGACATAGCAGTATATGAGATATTCTGCCAGCACAACCCTTACAAGATGTCGAAGACAAGGGAAGACCGCTACAAGGATGCTATGGATTTTCTCAGGGAAGTACGCGATCACCTGGCAAGCATAGAAGGTGCTCCGCTTCTTCCTGTAGATACCCAGAAGGACAACAGCCCGTGGCAGATAGAAAGTAATGAACTTCGTGCTACCCATTTTTAACTGTTCAATAACCGTTCACTGAACGTTCGCTGAACGCCTGGTGAACACTCAATAATTATCATTATGGCCAGAAAAAAGAAAAATAGAAAAATAACTCAGGGTGGCATGCTCGGCCGCTCCGTGAGTACAAAAATAGATACAGGATTCCGATATACCGAACCCGACATAATCCTTCAAATGCCCGAACTCTTCATGTTCGACATGCGTACATACATGAACAGCCTTGAAGCTGCAAAGAGTATCGACTTCTACAGCCGTGTACGCCTGTACGATATGTATGAATCGGCACTGCTAGACTTATGGCTGTCAGGTATCATCAATAAAAGACTTATCGGTGTGTCGCGTATTCCGGTTGAGTTCCGCCGTGACGGAAAGCCGGATGAAGCAGTGAACCGACAGATACGTTCGCCTTGGTTCCGCAAGTTCGTGAAGGACGTGCTTATGTCCAAATTTTGGGGCTTTGCAGCTTTCCAGTTTTTCAAGGATGATAAAGGCTGGATAACCTACGAAAACATACCCTACAAGCACTATGACCCTGTACGCCGTCAGATATTGAAGATGCAGAGTGATAACGAAGGTGTGCCTATAGAGGCATGGCCCAACACACTTGTAGTCTGCGATGATCCTCGAGGACTCGGTATGCTTGCCGAACTTGTACCGATGGTGCTGTACAAGCGCGGCAACTTCGGCGATTGGGCGCAGTTCTGCCAGATATTCGGTATGCCGATACGTGAATATACATACGATGCCGGAGACGAAGAAGCACGCAAGAGACTTATCCAGGACGCACGCACTCAAGGCGGAAATGCCGTATATATACACCCTAAGGAATCATCACTCAATATCATTGAGTCAAGCAACAAGAGTGGAACTGTAGACCTATACAACACATTCAAGGAAGCGTGCAACACGGAAATGTCCGTGCGTGTCCTCGGTAATACGCTTACTACTGACAGCAAGGCTACAGGAACACAGGCTCTCGGAACGGTGCATCAGGACGAAGAAAATGCAATCAAGGAGGACGACCGTGATTTCGTGCTTGACGTGCTCAACTACGAAATGACAGAGATATTCTCCAACCTCGGCATCAATACTGAAGGCGGTGAGTTCGTTTATGTGGAAACCATCAAACTGGATCCGAACAAACAGGTAGACGTTATCCAGAAGGCTAAGGCTATGGGATTGCCTATCTCTGACGACTATCTTTATAGAATCCTGAAGATAGAGAAGCCGGACAACTACGAGGAACTGAAGGCTGAGATAACGGCACAAGAGGAAGCGAACCGAAAGCTACAGGAACAGATGGCAAATGCACTCGAAAAGCCAAGGAATAAGGAAGAAGTGGAACTGCGTAACAAGATGATGAGTTTTTTCGGACTAGCCCCGAAGAAAAGCGGGGCTTTAGAATTCTGATGAATGAGTTATACTCACATGACTGCCCGGCATGTAGCGGCAAGTACCCTCGCAACGAAGCCGAAACGGGGATCAACTTCAGTGCAGAAGTTCTGACTAAGGCTCTGCAGTCCATCTATGACGGACTAAATTTAGAAGACGACATTCAGCGTGATGCCTTTGAAGAGATGCTGCGTATCTTCAATGAAGCTGCCGTTGCCGGTGTGCTTGCATCAAAGAAGACACCGCCACGCATGGAAAGATTTCTGGAGCAATTGAAGTATAACAATGAGGTATTCTCTGCCTTCAAGGTACACCGAATGCAGAACGATATGGCTGCTCGTATGGTTGATGAAAACGGACAGCTTAAGCCGTTTGACAAGTGGAAACGTGATATCGAGGATATTGCCGATCACTATTGCAACCGTTGGCTACAGACAGAGTATGACACTGCCGTACTGCGTGCACACCAGGCGACAGACTGGCTACAGTTTGAGGACGAAAAGGACGTATATCCTAATGTAAGATGGATGCCTACCACTTCGCCCAATCCTGACCAATACCATAAGCAGTACTGGCGTGTGAAACTTACTCTGCCGATTGATCATCCGTTTTGGAAGAGTCATCGTCCCGGTGACAGGTGGAACTGCAAGTGTTCGCTGCGCCAGACTGATGAGCCGGCTACTACTGAAGCAGTAGCGGACTTCAAGCCTATTCCTTCACAGCCGGGACTGGACAACAATCCTGCTGATGACGGCAAACTGTTCAGCGATTCGCACCCATACTATACAGAGGCTTATCCGGGGGCGAAGAAAGCGGCGGAAAAGGCTGTTAAGCAGAATAAAAAGAATAGCTTTGATTATAAGAAGTATATTGCTGAATATGATATAGCAGAATCAGTATCTATTGTTCCTAAAAAGAGTGAAGAAGAAACTTTTGAAAAGATATTGGATCAGTTGAATATTCGTATGAAACAATTCAACATTCCTAAGTTCCACAATATCGGCAAGCCATCAAACAGTAACGCCATAGCATCATGGGATGACCACGATAACAGTCTGAATCTTAATCTGGCTAAACTTTCACACCCTGAAAAGATTTGGCAGAAACTTGAACAATATAGAAAAAAAGGCATCAAATACGATTCTACAGAAAGTGTAGAAGACCTGGTAAGAAATGTAATTGACCATGAATTAGGTCATAAGTTGATGTATCAATACAACATGAAATCTGATGCTATTGATACTCAGGTTAAAGCAGGAAAAACAGTTAATGGAGTAAATGAATTGCAGGAATTAGGATATTACGCAACAACTGATGTTGATGAATTCTTTGCAGAGGCATTCGCGGCATATATGGGACCTGGCAGAGATAAATTAGGAGAAAATATCAAAGGAATGATAGAAAGAATGATTAATAAAGTAAAGAAATGAGCGCACCAAATATCAACAAGGAAGTGAAGAAGGCAGTAAACGCATTGCTGCATCTGCAAAGGCGTGTATTGCCTGTCAAGGTAGGAACTACTGCTGTTAATATGTTTAAAGACAACTTTACGGAAGGCGGCTTCTTTGGTCAGACATGGCAAGAACCGATAAGAAGGAAACTGTCTTTCAACGGTGCAAGAGGTCAGTACGGTACATTGCAATCAAGATCAAGTCATCTGATGCGCTCTTTTGAGAAGGACATCAAGACACCCGGAAGGGTAGTTATAAGAAACCCTGTAGAATATGCAGCCATACACAATGACGGCGGCACAATTACTGTAACGGCAAAAATGAAACGGTACTTCATGGCTAAATTCATTGAGACTAAAGGAAGCATGAGCAGGACGAAGAAAGGCAAGCTCGGCAAGAACAAGCGCAATCAAGGACTTAGCCGTGAAGCACAGTTCTACTTGGCAATGGCTCACAAGCAAGAAGGCAGCCAGATACGGATGCCTAAACGCCGTTTCATGGGCAATCACCCTGTTCTGACGAAAAAGATAAGTGACATCATTTACAACGAACTCAAAAAATTCATAGACGATTATGGAAGAAATATTGGAACAACTCGTTGAGCTGATAGGAAATGCTTTCCCGAATTGGGGAACAGTGGACGAAGACTACGGCCAACTGGAAATGATAGACATGACCGACAGAGACACCTATCCAATTACATATCCTGCATGCCTTATTGATGCAGCAGATTGCAGCTGGAGCAACGTGGAAGGCATTAGCCAGAGGGGAACTTTGCAAGTACGCGTACGACTTATCCTGGACTGCTACGATGATACCCATTACAGAAGCGGCACTGTAGATAAGATCCGTGAACGTTCGGAACTGCGCAAACAGTTGCATCTGCTATTGCAGGGCCACAGATACGAAGGTCAGGAACTTATCCGCACCTCCAGCCGTTTTTATACACAAAACCACGGCATAAAGGTGTATGAATCCCTCTATACCGTGGCTGTAAGCGAATATATCACTGAAAATCTTCAACCGGTAAGTCCTGGTATCAAGATTGCTGCAAAATCATTAAAATAATGATAGCTGCACACTCACCTGAATAGGTGCAATACCTATGCGCTTGCGTGTCTTTTTCATCTTCTTGATAGGCTCTCCTGCTACAAAAGTATTGTTGCGTATCATCTGACGGATAATAGCCTGTATGCGGTATTCCGACAGAAAAAAGGCACGCGACAATGCTTTCACAACATCCGAATAAGTGCGTAATTGGGGTTCAAGCTGATGGTACATCTCAGCTATCTTCTGATTTCTTTCCTCTATAAGAGTCTGACTTCTTCCTCGTTTCATGGCAAAAATGGATTAAAAGGCAGTTGGCAGCTGCATTGTTTTACAAAAATACACATTTAACCTGTAATCGCAAAACAGTCAACTCTATATAATTCATATACCTAATTACTCTAATCAAAAGAAAGCCCCGACAAAGCTGTTTAATTGTCGGGGCTTTTAACGTATGTCCTGCAATTCCAATTTGGCGGCCAGGTATGCAGATATGTTGGCAGCACTGATACTGGACTTATCCCTGAGCTGGTATCTTAATCGTTATAGCGGGCTGCCTTGGCTTTCTCCAGTATGGAATTCACTCTTTTCTGCCAGGTGTGTACGTCATACTTTATTCAATCTATTTTCAAACTCCGTGAGTATTGCTTCTCCATGTATTGGATTCCATATGTCTAATTAAGCATTCTTTGTTTCGTATAAAAAAACAACCTTTGCACTTCTTGTGTGCTTTTTCACATCTTAATGTAAGTCCGTTAATTTGAAAGACTTCTCCGATTTTATATTCTTGAATCATAATCTAATCTTTTTCAATATAAATAAATTCTCCTGCCAATAGTAGCACTGGTTCACTGACTCCCATTACCCATTCACCACGCTTGTTGTCCTCACCGGGAGGAGGTGAAACTATGTCATGTTTGGTTCCTGGTTTTATATTTGCAAATTGCGTCCCAAAGGCCTTGCAATTTGTCACCATAATACGATTTAATTTTAGCTTTGGCTTACATTTCTGCATCTTCTTAACATCAGATTCTCGTATAGTAATTGTACCAAGCCTGTAAGATTTACCTGTGATGCCGCATTCCTTACATTTGTACACATCGTATGATCTTTTCACTCCATGGGTAATAATATTCTGTTTTTCCCAATCGTGACCGCCTGTATTTATCAAAAATGTTTTCATATTATAAATCAATAATTTCAGCTCCTCTAATCTTATCCGGCAACGCTCTTATGAGGTCTGCCGTATCGTTGTTCTCTACATTGAAGCAGACACCCAGATATTCGGGGTTATGCTTGCTTCGTTGCACCTTGAAGTCGCAAGGGCGGTCATATACTGCCCACAGATAGCAGAACTGGCTCATTGCGCTGTAGTGTATCTTGACCGCCACTCTGCGAGGCTTAAACAGTTGTTGCTGGTAGTCCTGGATCATATGGCTCAATACTGATAATTCTTTCGCCTGATACTATCACTCTGCCTGTGCCGTTGCACTGAGGGCATTTCCTTTGCAGAGGGTATTCTTGTCTTACATCGTCTTTTGCGTAAAAGACTTCTACGCCTGTACCTGAGCATTTTTTACAAAGGCATATCTTTTTGTGTATGTATGATTTCTGTTCCATAATTTATTCTTCTTCTTTATTGTTCAAAATAATATCTACTGCATCATCTAAGGCTGTATGCTTAAGCAGATTCATTGCTGCATCCCATCCGGCTTTGAATATATCAGCCTGAAGGTAAGCTGCTACATCATCTTTACACTCACTTGTACATGTCAATTTACAACAGTCTCCGTACTTACATCTCTCACGTTTGAATTTGAGTGTCGCCTGTTCTTTCGGTGTCATCTGTTCTGTACTTCTTTAAATTCAGGTTTCACATCGGGATCTGCTACATAGGGATATACATCCATGATTGCAGTTTCGCTAACGGCTGCTATCTCATAATCGGCAAGAGTGTCTTTCATCCCTTCATCGAGTTTCTTGATTGCATCTTTAATGTCAGCCGACTGTACAAGTACATAGCTTGCTGTCTTTTTCTCTATTCCGGTCTTTTCGTCAAGAGTAATGAAATAGAGCTTGCACTTATACCATTTGTCGGCTGATTCTTCGTCACAGAAGAAAAGCTCGCTGTAGTTGGCTCTTGTCACATCTGATACAGTGAACTCACCGCTGATGAACGGTGTTATCTCTTCTATTATTCTTGATTCTGCTTCTGTAAAGCTGAGGGCATCTACAAGATAAGGTTCTGTTACTTTCTTATTCATTCCGTTTTCTGCAACTTTTTCATAACGGATTTTGCATGTAAACCAATTGTGCATCATAATTATTCGTTTTTATCTGTTATATCTCTAAAAATTACATTCTCCTTGTCTGTTCGTATATCCTCGGTGCAGCAGCCTGTAAAGTCCAGTACACGAAGATTCTTGTAGCATTCCATATTTTCAAAGGCGCATCCGGCACATATATTGCCTTCTTCTGCCTTATCAACTCTGTAGGTGCGTTCGCCTATTTGGAACTCTTCGCCTATCTCTCTGTCAAGTTTTTCCATATCTCGTTTATATCTGAGATTAATTCGTCTAATTCATATTTCGCAGATATTTTGTTGAAACACATAAGGTAACCTATTGCTGTACCTATTCTGCATACTATCTGAAGAATAAACCCAGCTATTATCCAAGGGAAAATGAAAATGCCGAATATAATCATCAGTATTATAATTGTCTTTTTTGTGTCTATCATATAGTTTTTTTTAAAGGACCGCCGCCTTTTGCAAGACGGACGGTCAGGTTTTACTTAAACGTGCTCGGCTTTTTTACATTGCCGAAATACTAAGAGGTACATTCTTCATCTTGCCCTCATCGTCATCATCGCGGACCTCGAGTGTGATGAACTGGCAGGAAGGCACAGGCTTGTAGGCATCCTTGATAATCTTGATACCCTCGTTCAGTGTCTCATCGTTGAGTTTCGACGCAAGCTGTTCAAGCTCCAGCACCTTGTTTGCACGAAGACTGCCTTTTGCGTCCTTAGCCATCAGGCGGCGAATTGTAGATACCAGTGCAGCACTCTTATCATCTGATACCAGAGAGCCAAGGAAGTCCTCTATCTTCTCCAGTCCGGCATCTACCGTATCGTCCCAGCCTTCATTAGTACGTTGGCCAAGTTTCAGACTGTACTTGTTGTCCGAAGTGGTAAAGGTGTCACTCTTGCGGTCGCCTTTGGTCTTGAATAGCTCATTCTTTGTCTTGATGAGTGAGGTGCATTCCTGGAATACTTCCTGTTTCACCCTCTGCATCTCTGCCGACAATGCCATGAGCTTTTTCGCACAACTAACTACTGTAGCGTCTACTAATTCCTTGTAGGCCTTACGTTCGTTTTCGATTCTTGCTGCTTCTGCTTTTTCTTCCTGCATTAATTGTTCTTTCAATGCACGTCTTTCTTCCTGTGTCAATTTTGATAAATCCATAACTAATAATTTAAAAGGTTAATACTTGATACATTTTCTTTTATGTCTGAAATCTGTTAATAGGTCAGCCAGTTTGTTTACTTTCTCTTCATACTCGAAATACATAGTCTGTTGTTTTGTAGTTGCTTCGCCAGACTCTTGTATATCCTTGTAATATTCATACTTCTTTTCAGCCTTTTCAAGCTCTTTTTCCAAAGCCTTGATTATAATGTCGCCTGAAAGTTCAAGTTCCTGCTTGTTGAATCCAAGAAAATCTACATATCGCCCGGGTACTCCCGGCATAGGTTCTGTTATTATTTCCATACTTCTGTTCTTATATCAAAAAAACTATTCATCATCGTCTGCATTGTCGGCAAATGCGACAAGCATCTTTGAGCATTCTATCTGTAGGTCCTGTGCTTCTGCTATAATCTGGTCTAACAGAAAGTAGGCTTCATCTGGGGTACGTTGGGCAACAATACTGTGCAACTCATTTACAATTCTTTGTGTAATCTCGTCCATAACTATGAAAATTGTTGGTTAGCTATTCCTCCATATAGTTCCACTTCGTGAGTTTCCTCCAGTTTCACTCTATACATTGTCTTCGCTTCCGCTTCCAATGCCCTGCGTTTCTCAATGAGAATAGAGCGTTCGCGAATGATATCCGTCATTTCCTTGCTGCTGATTCCATCCTTAAGTATCTGGCTGTTGAGGGAATCAATCTTTTTCGTGATTCGTGGCAGCTCATCAAGTATGTCGCTGATTCTGTCACATAATTCGTCAGTGATTGTTTTTGCCATATTTCCCCTTTTTAATGATTGATTCAAGTTTCGCTATAAGATTGATAAGTTCATCGTATGTCAATTTGTAGAACGGTTTTCCGGCTATACGGCTGTCTTCCAGGAAGGCATTTACACGGTTCCAGTCCGTTGTGTCTATCCCTAACTTGGTAAGCCTTGCCAATACTGCCGAACGCTGTCTTTTCAGGCTGTATTCCCGGCTTTCGTCCTTGCCTGAGATATAGTCCATCAGTTTTTTCGCTTCTTCGATTGTAAGGTCTTTCGTGCTGTTTGTACGTCCGCCTGTAAGCCCTGTAATCATGTTTCTGTATGTGTCTTCATTCAGCCCATGCTGATGGTACATCGCATGCATCTTCTTGATCATCCATTTCGGTATCGGTAAACTCGTTGTTGCCATCGTCATTGATTTTATTGTTTCCACCGGAGCAGCGCGCCGCCCCTTCTTCCCATATCGTATAAAAGACTCCCGGCTTCGGACTGAATCGTCCTTTGCAATATGCCTTGAAGCTTTCCACCCAGATTTTCACCGCTGCATCATACATCAGGTTCACTGCACTTCGGCCTAACGGCTTGTTTCCGTCTGCACGGCTAACGAAGATTATCAGCTTGTTGGGGTGACGGTCTACAAGCCCCTGATAGCCGTTGGGGCCTTTGGTAGTGAAGCCGCCTGCCTGAAAACTGTCGATGATGTATATCTGCTCGCTGCGTGGTGCGTTCATTCGTGCCTCCAGTTCCTCAAGAGTCAGCTTGCAAGTGAAGAATTTCTTGTCTACCTCCCACATTTCGTTACGTTCCAGCATCTTGATAAAGGTGTTGTCCTTGTCTTCCTCAATGGAATTGTAGAACACCTTGCCGAAACGGCAGAGATACTTGGCAAGCTGCATAGTGAACGAAGACTTGCCGTTTCCACTGTTGCCCCATATTATCCATAGTCCTGTGGTAGCCGGACGGCCGAAAGCCTGTTCCCATTTCCCCTCAAAATCCATGACGGGGCGTTTCATTCTCATGAGTTCCGAAGGGGAATAGGCTCTCTTGCTCCGTTCCTTAGTCTTCTTTTCCATTGAGCACCTCTTTTTCGATTTCTGTATAGACTCTTCTAAGGTTGCCCCCGGCTCTGTTAATTATCTGTCGTATATCGCAGCCAGTAGGGCGGTTCAGTTTGGCTATCATGTAGCTTTGAGCTTCCAAGAACTTAGCGCGCTCCTTCATATCTTCAGGAGTGATACGGTTGAACTTGCCGCCATATCTGCTGAACATCTCTTCATAACTGTTCGTCTCTCTCTCCATACCTGAACGTATCTTTTTCTTCAATCCGTTGGCACCCATCATGAACCATCCGCAGCAGTGTTCGGTAGCATTCCAAAGGGCTTTCAGTTCCTCAAAGGTCTCGTATGCTATGTCTCCGGCTTCATCAAGGATGATAAGAGGACGTTCAATGCTTTTCAGGTAGTAGACCAGATCATCGTATACATCTGCATAGCGGCCGTTGAAATTTACCCCGAATTCCTTTGCTATGTGGCGTATCATACGCATCTTTGTTTTCACCTGTCCGCAATCAACGTATATAGCGTTCTTGTGAGTGCGAACGTATGCCTTTGCGGTGAAAGTCTTGCCGATGTTGGGAACATCGCAGAGAAGACCGCTAAGGCTGCTCTGCTGGCAGTATTCAAGCTGCTGGGTGATGTATGTATATACAGGAGTTTCGGCAGCTTTCCATTCCATTTCCGAACGAAGGGAAACATTCAGTCGTCTTGCCAGTGTTACCAGTGTGGCCGTTGATACACGCTCAGTCTCTCCATTTTTGATTGATGAATAATAAGCCTTGCTGAGTCCTAATGCTGTGGCGTGCTTCGCATCGCTATCGTAGTTCTTGCGATTTTCCTTTACCGCATCGAAAATTCTGTCTCTCTGTGTTTTTGTCAGTTCCATATCTATAATTTTTTAAGTTAATGAATCGTTTAAAAGGTGTTCACTGAACGTTCGCTGAACGATCTTTGAACGGTTATAAATCGGCTTTCGCCTTCTGGCTTATGTAGTCCAAGTCAAGGTATAACTCGTATTCGTCATACGGATCTTGCTTTTCTTCCTTGCGTGGCAAGTCGTATTTCGGTTCTTCTTCCGGCGGCAACTGTACTGCCTTAACCTCTTCCTGTTCCAGCTGCTCAATGGCCTGTTTGCGCTCGGCAGATATAATCTGTACCCGTGTCGGCTTGTTGTCCTTCACCATCTTGTCGAACTTGCTGATGTACTTGCGCTGCTCGAGGAATATCTTTTCATCGTCAGCCGTGCGTTCCATCTGAGCCTCGTTGTATTCACCTATGTACTTGCAAGTGTCGATATAGTCGCCGTCCTGGTAGATATACACCTCATTGAAGTTGCCCTGTTCGTCTGGAAGGTAATAGGCTTTCACCTTATTGTTGTTCGGATCAAGACGCCTCAGAGCTTCAGGACTGCTCAGCCAGAAGTCGCGGTACTGAACACGGACGCAACTGTTACGGTTGACTGATGTGGAAGTACACTCACCAATGAATCTGTACAGTGTTCTTTTGTCCATAGGCCGCAGATCAGGATTCATGTTGTTGCAGAGCACTTGCCATCGTGTCATGCCCGGATAGAGCTTCTGATTGGGGTGCAGCATGTTGTTGTATTCCTGAATGTCTGCCATGTCGTCGGCTATCAGTTCCTCATAATCGTAGGTTTTCTTGTCGACGTATGTGTTGTTCTTTTCATCAAAGACCTTCTGGTCGTACACCTTATTTGCGCTGAGCCTTAACCACCATCTACCGATTCCTGCATGATTCTTCTTTTCTACTGAGTATTTCTTCGCACGGTTGAAATGTTCCGCTCTCTTTTCCTGAGAGTTCGTAGGAGCACACCAGCGGACGAAAGAGAATATTACTCCAGGCTCCATGAATGTGTCCTTGAACTGGCTTACTATATGGTTTTCCACCTCAATTTCGCCCGGCATGTTCCAGCCGTTGCGGTCGATAACCCTGAACATATTGCGAAGACAGGAGATGAACAGTGCTGCTGTCTTCTCTCGGCTGTAAGCGTAACCTATTACGCAGCCACTTGCCACATCGTAAGCGTAGTAAGCCTTCGGACGGATTCCTCCGTGTGTCTTGCGTGGAAGATTACGGTCGTCCAGCGAAATCTTGCTGAATGAGAAGAAGGCACTGGCTCGCCTCATGTGCGGCCTCATGCTGTGATTGAAGTTTGTCCAGTCCTGACGCATATTCTCTATTATTACTCTGTTCTTGGGGTTATTGATATAGTTCCAGACGGTTGCCCGACTTATTGTGATTAGTTTTCCATTCTTGTAAAAGTCCTGAGGGTTGAACATTTCGCCTATAGTGGTATCTACCACATCTATTTCCTCTGCAAAGAAGGCATTGATCTGTTCCATTATCATTGAGTTGAAAGGGCTGTTGTCCTGTACCGCAATGGCAAGTATCAGTCTTTCCAGATTCACCGATACCTTGCGTGCACTCTGGTTGTTGTACTTCTTCGATACCAGTGCAGCATAGCTGCCTTCCTTATATTTCCTGAGAGTATCCTGAAGTCTTGAAGCCGGCAACGTGTGTCCTACCTTGGTACGGAAGTATTCTACAGCTTCCACCACTTCATCCCATTTCAGCTTGCTGCCCATTGCCTTTTTCATCATCGCCTTGTTTTCGGTGAACTTGATTATTGCATTGAGAACGCTTGCGTTGATAGTGTATTCCTTCTGCACCTTCGGGCTTATATTCGCCCCATCGGCCTTGAACACCTCAGTGGAATAGAACTCTCTGGCTGCCGTGTCCACCTCGTAGAACGTGTCGAAATATCTGTGCAGATACATGTTCGAGCCTTGCGGATATTTATGTCTGATTCTCTCACGGAATCTCTCAGGCAGACTTTCAAGTTCTATAAGAGCGTAGTTGTTGAGTCCCTTTCCGGCTCTCACCACATTAATCTGCTTTGTCGCAGCCAGCTTCTTGTAATTGCTTGGCGACATTATGGCATCGCTCGGTTGTCCTGCCGGAGAATCATTCCTCGTAAGGTCGTCATAGCTGATACACAGCTTGTCATCGTAGTATTCCATTATATCCTCCGTGTTATTCGTTATACATAGTGCAGTTCCGGGAATCGAACCCGGCTTGCGGCCGTCTGTGTCTCTTTACCTTGTTACCTATCTAAACTCTAACCTAATAACCAAATATGAGCTAGTAATTGTATGTTTGTTATCCTGAAAAAGCACAGATCCGCGAACTGCTTGTTTATTCATTTCTTTTGTCCGGCCTCCTTATCCATTCTGCCTGCTACAGGAATCATCGCTATAACCAGAATTATCATTATAACCAGATTCACCGTTCCGTGAATACTGGCATTAATCAGTGCCACCAATGCCAGTATAAGTAAGTAGTGTATTGTCTTCATGATTCTTGATTTTTGAATGAGGAGCCGCACCTATCTTCACAGACCACTACGGCTATATAATGGAATATCTTGTTATTGGTTAATTACCTGTTTTACATTTCCGTGACTGTCTAATACTTTCACTATCTTCTGAGGAGCATCAGCCACTGTAATATTCAGCAGTACACCACCGCTTTTCAGTGCAGCTTCGCGTATTCTTTTAGCTTTATCACTGTTCCTGCCGAAAAGCAATGCCTGGCTGACAAATTGTACTGTAACTCCGAAATTTTTTGCGAGCTGAGCCTTAAGTGCTGCATTTGCTTCGATTTTCTGTCTTGTTTTCTGTTCCATATTTCTAATAGTATTAAAATTTTTCGCTAAATTTGGCGCGTGTTTCATTTAATCATGGCACAAATATCGAAACTACTTTCGAGAAAAGCAAATAAAATAGAAACAAAATTCGATAAACCGAACTTTTTTTAATTATGAGCGAAACAATAGGTGATAGAATAACATTGATTGTAGACAAATTATGCGATAAGAAAAACACTGTATTAGCCTCAAAAACAGGTGTTAGTGAAGCAAATATTCGTAATTATAGGAATGGTGTTATGCCTAAAGCTGATTTTCTTGAAAAAATCGTAAGAAGTTTCGATATAAATTCATTTTGGTTATTAACAGGAGAAGGAAGTATGTTTCTTGATGAAGATTCATCCATCTCTGTAGCCCATCATACCGACAATCCGAATGAAGGAATACCATTAATACCAATCTCCGCAATGGCAGGAGCCTTCACCACAGAAAGTCAGGTGTTAGAATGTGACTGCGAAAGATATGTAGTGCCGGCATTCAAAGGAGCAGACTATCTTATAGGAGTGAAAGGAGTAAGCATGCACCCTCGATTTTCGCCTGGAGATATAGTAGCTTGTAAACGTCTTCCTATGACAGATCTTTTCTTTCAGTGGAACAAAGTCTATGTTCTGGATACAGATCAAGGCCCGTTAATAAAGAGACTTAAGCCCGGATCTGACAAAGAACACGTACTTCTGGTCTCAGATAACCATGAATACGATCCTTTTGAATTATCAATAAACAAGATATATCACATCGCCTTAGTAATTGGCGTTATAAGACTAGAATAATATGGGATGTTTAGTAATTGGTTTATATGTATTAGGTTTCTTATTCTTCTTCCTCATAGGTATAGCTGCATGGTCGGACGGTGAATATTGGCAGTCTGTTGCATCATATATTATTTCTTTATTAGTGTTGCCTATTTCTTTTTATAATTCAAAATACATGAAGAAATATAGAGAAAACTATGAAAAAGAGATGGCTAAACGTAAAACTATGTCCTTAGTTCAACATACTACTATAAAACAGATCATGGAGACTGTGTATGTATTGGAAACCACAAAGAAATATGATGTTTTTACAAGCAGGCTCGAATTCCTTCTTGAACTTTTAAAAGTATATCAGGCAGCACTAGAAGCTGGCAATATAGATAACACAATAAAAAAAGGATTAGAATTGTATATGGGGTTATATTATAATAGAGAGATAACCACATGCCAGATTCATGTGTTGGAAGACCCCAAAAAGTATGTAACAAAAGAATTTATAGCAGAACTGTATATTTCTTTTTTCTCCAGATACAGCAGACAGTTGAAAGATGAGCAGTTAAGCCTGAAAACGCAGAAAGCAAAGGATAAAAGGACAGATCAGTTAATAGAAACTAGTATTAAAATAAAGGATAAACTTCAAGAATTAAGTATGAACCATTACGCAATGGAAATAGAAACTCTAATAAATAACTTTCAAAAATAATATATCGAATAATATGAGCAGATTACCTTTGAATATGGAAAAAGGCATAAAGTCAGACATAGAAAAGACTAAATGCCCTGTACATGGAGAACATCCGAAAGTAACATTTTCTTTAAATGGTTTCAATGTTTCATGTTGTTGTGAAAATTTTCGCAAAGATACCATCAACAAATGCCAGCAAGCTATAAGTAAAGCCCTACAAGAACAGATATTGAAGTCTTTCAAGGGTTTGAAATAGTCTTTGTTACTACAACAGCAGCAATATTGGAGATTTCGGCACCATCATTTGTTATAGTTCTCACTTTTTCGAGAAATTCATCTAAAGTGAGAGCTGTAATGTTTTCAAATTCAAATGATACATTATATTCTTTATTATCACTCATACAATTCGTTTTAAAATTCAACAATTTGCGCCCTCACACGCATTTTTCTACCTCAAAAATACATAATTCGCTGATAATGACCAACTATAACCCCTTATATAACAATTATTTGCACAATAACCTATACAAACACAAACATGTCATTTTTATGTAGTTTTCCTATGTTTAAACTATGTTTTTTGCGTTCACTGAGTGTTCACTATGTAGTTTTCTTGCTTTGAAATCGCGTTAAAAGTGTTAAAAGGTAACCCTAAAGTAACCCTAAACTCTAGCCAAAAAGACAATTTCGAGAATAAAAAGTAACCCTAAATCGTAACTCTAAAGTAACCCTTATCCCCGAAATTAACAGATAATTAACAAAAAGGCAGAGATAGCCATTCCAACTGGAACAACCGCTTCTGCCAAGAGTAAGCTTCCAAAATTGGCGTATTGACTAGCATGTTTCTTTCCCATACCTTCGTGCTAAACTTAAAACTTGAAAGATTATGTTTAGCGAAAAAGATTTTGAAAGACTGTGGTTCCTCTACAAGACCG
>NZ_JABSOE010000042.1 GCF_013618865.1 Phocaeicola faecicola | reverse complement strand
TTGCTGAATCATTCAATGCTAAAATCAAACTCTTTAGAGCGAATCTCAGGGGAGTTGTTGACAAGAAGTTTTTCTTATTCCGCATTGCGAACTTATATGCATATCCCCACTAAAAAGCTACTGACCCACAAGAGGCACGTGATGGGCTGGTTGCAATGATCAAGGAAAAGGGAGCCAAGACCCTTGATGAAAAGGGCGGACTCAAGGAAATTGAAATTGTTTCTGAAGAAATCGCAGAAGACGGCAACTCAGCAGTCGTAACTTTCAAACAGCACTACGGTGACGGAAGTGTCAAGGAAGATACTCAGAAAATGGCCAAGGTTGACGGCAAATGGCTGATGGATATTGGCAAGTAAAAAAACGGATTAAGAAAGGGGGGGGCATTCATAGCCCCCTTATTTTTTTCTGTCAACGTGCCCTCAGTTCCCAAAATGCCACAGCAGAGGCTGCCGCTACATTCAGTGAGTCGACCCCATGCCACATTGGAATGCGTGCCACGTAATCAGCTTCCGCAAGCACTTCGTCAGGGAGTCCGTCGCCTTCTGTCCCCATCACGATGGCCAGACGAGAAATCTCTTTCAGTGCAGGATGGTCAATGGAAACGGAACGGTCAGTCAACGCCATAGCCACCGTACAGAATCCCATTTCACGCAATGAAGATACAGGACAGGGAGCCCATGTCCAGGGAACCAGAAAAACAGCTCCCATCGACACACGTACGGCCCGACGGTTCAAGGGGTCACAAGAGTCGGGTGAAAGAAGCATTGCGTCAATGCCCAGAGCGGCAGCTGAACGGAAAATAGCACCGATATTGGTCGTGTCGACCACACCGTGAATCACCGCAACCCGACGCGCATCACGGCAGACTTCCTCAGGAGTACGCAACACAGGACGTCGCATGGCACACAGCACACCGCGGGTCAGCGTATAACCGGTAAGTTGCGCCAGCAATTCCCGATTTCCAGTATAAACAGGTACATCCCCGATACGGGAAATGATGTCTGCCGCATCACCTTCGATATGTTTTTTCTCACAAAGCATTGCCAGAGGCTCATAGCCGGCATTGAGTGCCACACGGATAACCTTCGGACTCTCAGCGATGAAGAGACCTCTTTCCGGATCAATACGGTTACGCAACTGGGCTTCGGTCAAAGTTCCAAATATCTCCACCCCAGGGTGTTCAAGGGAAGTAATTTCTATTACGGGCATATGAATTTTCTTTTTCTTGTTTTCTTGCCAAAGTTAAGAAAGAATCTCTGCCGGAACAAAGCTTTTTTCTTATCCTCTATCCGCAATTTCCATACGTCATCAAAGATACAGTTCACATTCTTTTCTTGCAGCACATACTTTTTTTAGCATCCGGTTGACAATAAACAAAAGGAAGCCGTTGATTTTTCGGGCATGATGCGGACAAATTGCCACACAGCGCATACAAGAAATACAGACTTTTTTATTCACCTGCGCCGGATTTTCTTTATTGATAGCCCCTACGGGACATTTAGACGCACACAACCCACACTTTGTGCATTGTTTCGTTATCCCCGGTATTAACCCTACATTTCCAGCCTTCCGATACGGTCTGTTGCCAGGTATTACCGACATGGCAGTGTCTCCGTGATTCAATTTATCAAGAATTTTCCCGGCAAACTCTTTCAGTTGCCTGTAATCCTCCTGGTCCGGCCTGTTTGCCGCATACCGTCGTGCAATTGAATGCTCCGCAACAGCCGCAACTGCTGCGACGACTGAAAATCCGGTTTGCTGTACACAGTCCTGAAGTTCTATCAGGGTATCTTCATAAGCCCGGTTTCCATAGACACAAACCAGAATGGCTTTTGCTCCATTCCCCCGAATCTGCATGATACGCTCAACGGCAGGCACCGGCACTCGTCCACTATATGAAGGCACTGCTATTACTGCCACATCCTCACTGGTAAGAGCAATGCCGTGAAAGTCGGTTCTATTATCCGACAAATCAATTTGTCCGGGTTCCGTGTTCATTTCTTGAGCAAGAAATGCGGCAACTTTTCGGGTACCTCCTGTCGGACTGAAATATATTTCATATACATTCATCATTAATTCCTCCGTTTTTTAATTTCATTTATTCCGATATGCGCTTTTGTTTTTCAATACCTGACGTCATTTCATGCCTGAGCCATATTTTCTCATAAACAAATCCGTATGTTGATTTCCCCACTCAATCATGGCATCAATGATAGGTATCAGTGTCTGCCCCAAAGCTGTAATAGCATATTCCGAACGGGGTGGCAGTTCTGGATATACCGTTTTTGAGACCAATCCGTCCTCTACCAGCTCCTTCAACTGTAAATCAAGCACCCGGGGAGTTGCTTCAGGAAATATTTTATGAAGTTCACTCGGACGCAGTACTTTATTACGCAACTCATCCAAAATACAGGATTTCCATTTTGAATCAATCAAACTCATTGTCAGCCTCAACGGACACCCTAGGTCGACCGGTATCTTTCTTTCATACATAATTTCATTCATGCTTAAATGACTATGATACAAAAATAAGAATAAAGGTTTAAAATAGGTGCACACCGAATAATTTTTCAGTACATGAATAATTTTTCGCTACTTGCCTACAGCCTGACTAACCCGTACATTTGCAGATGAAAAATAACTTTTAAATAAACGATAACTATGAGAGCAAACATTGAAGAGTACAGAGCCGTAGAAGATGCTGCCCTGAAATTTGTGCAAAGCGTAGCCACCGGCAACAGCCAACATGCAAAAGAACTATTTGTAGACGAAGCCGTTTTGTTCGGTTACCTGAACGGACAACTGGAACACGGCAGTATTGAACAGTTTTACCAGAACGTAGATACCGTAGGACCAGACAACCGCTTCAAGTCACGTATAGATGTACTTGATGTGGAAGAGACCGTTGCCGTTGTCCGTGTATTGGAAGAAAACTGGGGCGGACACATCAATTTCACCGATTACCTCCTGCTGATGAAAATAAATGGAGAATGGAAATGTGTGGCCAAGGCTTATAACCAAAATTCGGACACCATACAAAAATAAGTTTCCAGGCACACTCCCCCTTCAAACGGCACATCAGGCAATGCCGTCTGAAGGGGGAATCAATTTACCGGCTTCATCCATGTATTCGATGACTACAGAAACATGGTCAGCAATGGAATACTCAGCACGGACAGCAAGGTGGTAAGAAAAGTACCCTCTGCCATGACAACTTCCCCTTTCTGGTACTGAATGCAAAACAACGTGCCATATGAAGCTACAGGCATGGCAGCCAGTACCACATTTATATTAGCAATGGTTTCATCTACCTGCAGAAATCGCGAGAGAAAAAGGATGAGCAGTGGAACCAGCATCAGGCGACAGGCGGCCATCAGATAAATAGCCGTATTGCCCAACATTCTTCGAACAGGGACCTGTGCTATAGACGAACCGATAATGAGCAGAGCTGCAGGCACCGTAACATTGCCCAATAGCACAAACGGGCTACTGATAACCCGGGGAGGCACCCAGCCGGTTACCACAATCAGAATAGAAAGATACGATGCAATCATGGCAGGACAATAGAGAGTACGCCAGTCGAAACGCATCTTTCCCTGATCACCGGAGATAAACAGAGTACCAAACACGAAAATCAGCAGGGTGCTGGGAAAATTGAGAATACTGGCATAGAATACCGCACTGGCACCAAAAATGGAAGCGACAATCGGATAACCTATGAAACCGACATTTCCAAACGCCAGCATGAAACTGTAAATACCCCGGTCGGAAGGCAAGACCGGCAGATAACGAGGAAGCAGAAAGGCGAGCCCGATAAGGACCGCATACGTAGCAAAGCCCACTATGAGCAAAGGCAGAATCAAGTGCTTGTCGGGAAGCGTATCGCCCATCACCGATGAAAGTATCAGGCTGGGACACATTACGTGAATCACCAGTCCGGAAAGTTTGCGGTCAAAATCCGCATCCATCATTTTTTTCTTACTCAAATAGTAACCGATGATTACCAGAATAAACAGGATAATCATCTGTGTAACGATTGCATCCATTGTTTTTCCTCTTACCTTAAAAAAGTCGTGCAAAGATACGGATTATCATATTAGGGTATTCACCCGAATAAAGTTTTTTAAAAGAAAACGAAATCGCACTTTACGGCGGCAATTGTCCGTTAAATACTGCATACATCGGTTCCAGCCTATGGTCATCCCATACAACTGAATCAGAATCATTTCAACAAGTATATCTTCCTCCAAATTCTCACGATTATCCATAGGGCATTCATCAAGTTTTAGTAACTTTGCCTGAAATTTACACGTATCGAATACACACCCGGGCTATTTCTTTCGAGAGGTAGCCTTTTACATATACCGTAGATGAGTATCAGGAAAGAACATTAAAATAGAAGAAGCAATGGAAACTTTTTATGACGTAATCGCAAGCGACCAGCTTGTATTGGTGGATTTCTTTGCCACCTGGTGCCAGCCTTGTAAAATGATGCACCCTATTCTGAAAGAAGTGAAAGACGTACTGGGCGACCGTATCCGTATCATCAAGATTGACGTGGACACACACGAAACATTATCCCGGCAATATCAGATTCAGTCTGTTCCTACGCTCATGCTGTTCCGCAAAGGAGAAGTACTCTGGAGAACAAGCGGCGTGATGCCTAAAGCGGAACTGCTGGCTACCCTTGATCCTTTCATGAGATAAGTCCGCTCCCGGGAAACAACAAGTACAAAATGCGGATTATTGTATCGGACACCTCCCAATAAAACGATTTCACAAAACACAATAAAATGACGAAGAAAGAAAAAATCATATCCTTTGCCTGGCAGCATCTCTTGCTCCTTATCGCCTTGTACATCATGACCCTGGGTGTGGCCACCTGCGTAAAGAGCATGCTGGGCTCGAGTGTCATCAGCGTATTGCCATACGTATTTCAAGATGCAGGTATCCACGGAATGACTCCCAAACTGACCATCGGACAATATACCTTTATCATGAACGGGGTACTGGTACTTGGCCAGCTGGGAGTGCTTCGCCGCCAATTTGACCCTCTCCAGCTCTTCCAGCTGCTGATCGGTTTCGTATTTGGCATGCTGATCGACCTGAACATGTACCTTGTCTCTTGGCTGCAGCCGACGGCCGTATGGGAAAAAGCCATTGCCCAATTTGCCGGATGTACCATTCTGGCTGCAGGCATTGCACTGGAAGTCAGATGCGGCAGTGTCACCATGCCGGGAGAAGGTTTTCCCGTTGCCATCAGCAAATCGACGGGAATGGAATTTCCCAAAGCCAAAATAATGGTTGACATATCCCTTGTCCTTCTCGGTATCCTCTTCTGCTATGTATTTTTCGGGCAATGGCAGTGGCACATCATTGGTATAGGTACCTTATTTGCCATGTATTACGTCGGATGGGGAGTCCGCATCATCAGTCATCACTTAGGATGGTTCGACCGCCTGCTCCGATACCGTCCGGGATTCCGGAGATACCTATATGGACTGGCAAAATATATCTACAGGAAATAGCCCTGCCTGAAATCCTCTCTCGTCTGTTTCTTTCCACCGGTATTTTCGGCAATAACCGACCGGCAGCAGACTGTCAGTAACCGATGCCACCGGTCAGTTTTCCCTGCTGCCCAACCATGGAATTGGACAGGCCCATTGTTTTAAGTCTCCCGAAAAATCCGTATCTTTACCCCAAAATACAAAACAAATGGGAAAGAAAGAATACATGCAGGCCAACAAAGACTGGCTGGCTGAAAAAGCGAAGGAAGAGGGAGTCATGGCACTTCCGAAGGGTATTTATTACAAAGTGCTGGCCACGGGAAAGAACGACGGCAAGCACCCTACTCCACGGAGCATTGTCACCGCACATTATACCGGATGGACCATCAACGGCAAGAAGTTTGACAGCAGCCGCAGCGGGGCCCCCGTAGCCTTCCGTCTCAGCGACCTGATTGACGGATGGATTATTGCCATGCAGCAGATGTGTGTGGGCGACAAATGGGAAGTCTATATTCCGGCTGAAATGGGATACGGCAAATTCTCACAGCCGGGCATCCCGGGCGGTTCCACCCTTATTTTCGAAATTGAACTGTTCGGCATTGCCTGAGAAAATGTAACAGTCTTTATAAAGTCACACAAAAGACGGCACATAGACGAATGTGCTATATGCCGTCTTTCATGTCCTCTCATATTTTTCAAGAAATATGCCGCCAATGCGACATAAACTTTTATTTCCTGCACATTTCATTATTAAGAAACAGATAATTGGAGAAATTGGAAAATGAAAACAGCATTCATACATTCCTGTCCCGAGCTGATTGACTACATCAATGAAACCGGCTTCCTTCCTCTGCTTTCCATGGGCATTCCCGGATGGTCGGCAGAAGAAGTTGTCGACGAGGATTGCCAGTACACCCGTCTTCCCGACGGAGGATGGGAATGGCCGCTTTGGGAATGGAAAGGAGACATCCTGCAGGAAAGCGGTTGCGCATACGGCAAGTTCTTCAACCGCAAGGCTGCATTCATCAGCAGAGAGTGGTGGCCGGATTTCTGCAACTACCGCCGTAGCCTGTATCCTTATCCCGAAGAAGGAAGCATTGAAGAAGCCATTCTCACGACCCTGAAGAGCGAGGGCAGCCTCATTACCCGGGAGCTACGTGTGGCATGCGGATTCACAGGCCCCAACATGCGCAGCCGCTTCGACGCATACGTAACACGCCTGCAAATGGGCGGTTATATCGTTACGGAGGATTTCGTTTATCCTCGCGACCAGCACGGACGGGAATATGGCTGGGGATGGTCACTGCTCACTACCCCTGAAAACCTCTTTGGACGGGAGAACTGCCACCCCGGACGTACCCCACAGGAATCGTACGAACGGATGGTGACACACTTCAGACAGATATTGCCCGGTCTTTCTGAAAAGACATATGAGAAGCTGCTTAAATAGGAAAACTCTGGCAACTGTATCTGCCTTCTATATGTAGATAAGTAGATACGTAAATACGTAGACAGGTAGATATATAAATTACATGGATATATAAATTACGTGGATATATAAAACACTGTCCCTGCACCTCGCAACCAACGAAGGCACAGGGACAGGATGATTGCTCACTGTAAATCCTTTATACTATTCCGCATTCTTCTTCAGCCATTCCAGTCTTCTCAAGTCGGGAAGATGCTTCACTTTGAAATTTTCGAAAGTCACATTAAATCCATGACCGTCAGGACAGGCAGCCATCAGTCCCACCTGAACGGGTGTATTGTCCTGCAGCCAGGCATTTCTCATCATCGTATATTCCTTGTCATCAAAAGAGTAAAAGATTTCCACTGCGTCAAGTCTTCTTACCGCCTTAATCCAGATATACGGCACCGGTTTTTCAAGGGTAATCACGCTCCAGTCCGAAGTCTTATGCGTCACCACCGTACTCAGATTGTATTTGCCGTCTACAAACTCGATTCCGGTCTTGATGTAGTTTTCATGGTCAATGCGCAACATCAGACCTGCCTGGTCAAAGCGCTCCTTATATTCTCCGGTAACCTTGACTTTCACCTCAAACTCGCCTCCGTAAGTGGCATAATAAAACGGTGCGTCGTCTACGGTAAATCCGTAATGTGAGATTCTCCAGTAATCACTCTGCGGAGTGACGGACATCGTCAGCACCTTGTTATCCTTTATCTCCCATTGTTCGGGTTCGTTGAACCATTGCATCTTCTCCAGCGACTGTGCCATGCCAGTGCTGTAGGCCGCCATCAGTAGGCCCCATAATAATACGATTTTCTTCATCTTCTTTCCTTTATAATTAAGTAACCATTATTTTTGTTTACTTTTGCAAAGGTAAGTAGTTGTGAGTTATCATACAATGATTAAAAATAACCATTTTCTTATACACGGATGGATACTGCAGATATACTGAGTAAAGAATTTTCGGCACAGGATTTTACTGCCGGGCAACCGCCTTTGGAACTGTTGCAGACGTATAAAGACATTACCTGCAATTATGCACGGATTGAAAATGCCGTAGCCGTACTGAGCGATTTGCGGACCAACGTGAGCTATGTGTATTATGGAGGATTTTCGCAGATGCTGGGACTGAATCATCCCACTCAGGACTGTAAACTGCCGTCTATCTGGGAGGAAGAGATATTCCGTCTGGTCCATCCCGACGACCTGGCCCGCAAGCACCTACAGGAACTTTGTTTCTTTCACTTCATCAAGCGCCAGTGCAAGAGTAGGCGGACCCATTATTACCTGATGAGCAAGATGCGGATGAAAAGTGCCTCAAAGGGCTACATTCCGGTACTGCACCGCATGTTCTACATCCCTCTCCCCTCGAACGATACCTTATGGCTAGCCCTGTGCCTTTACAGTCCGCTGTCATTCGACCTGTCCCAGTGCCTGATTGTAAATTCCATAAACGGTCAGACCATCGAACTGGAAAAGCAGCACAATACCCGGATCTTGTCGGAAAGAGAAAAACAGGTGTTGAGGCTGATTGACAAAGGTCAGACAAGCAAGGACATTGCCGGACTGCTCTCCATCAGTGTCAATACCGTCAGCCGACACCGGCAGGAAATCTTGGGCAAGCTCCAGGTAAAGAATTCCATCGAAGCCTGCCGCATCGCCAAGGAGCTGGGAATCATCTAACCCGGATGAAACCGTGGTGCCGGCGGGTAAATTCCACCGGTGGTGTTCAGCCAAGTCATTGGCAATGATTCCAGCCTCAAGCCTGTCCACTACCCTGCTCCGAAGATTCAATAGCTGTTGTTTCTGATGGACAAGGTAACGTCTATATACGACCGTTTGCCTTCAATGTAATCGGCATACAAGGTTTCGGGGTCCTTGCCTTTCAGAATGCGGCACTTTCCACACGCTTCACAATCGTGCAGGCATTTCCATGCCTCCAGGACAAAGGCCCGGCGTTCTTCCGGGGTTGAATTTTCTATATTCGGTGGTGTCATAAGCGGATGTCCTAATGTGATTTTTATGTCGGTCTACAACTACAAGCGGTAAACCTCATGTAAAAATAATAAAAAAACAGCAAGAATTTTACATCCGGAAGCAGAGTTTTGCGGACTGTTTTTAAAAAACATAAAAACATACTTATTCACTCTTATGCCGAAAATAATATAAAGCTTTTTCCAGTACTATATCTTTGCCTCCTAATACATCCTGTAAAGTGGGTGTAACCTCAATATCAGGAATAATACCCTCGTTTATAAACAGTTTCATACTGTATGGGAATAGTGGTCTAATGGTGTATATACGGGCTACAGCACCATGAGGCAGTTCAATAACAAGCGGAGCTCCTGTAGACCCTGCAGTTTCTTCTCCAATCAGAATGGGTCTGTCAGGCATCTCATAAATATTTATCAGAAAATCTTCACATGCAGAAAAACTGTTATTGTCTATCAATATTACGACAGGACAACTTAAAGCCTTTATTCCATGCGGTCTTGCTATCAATTCGGGAGGTTCATTCTTATAAGCTTTATACAGGTAAAAGTCTTCATATTCCTTCCTGTAATTTCCCTGGGCACGACCATAACCAGAGTTCATTCTTGTCTGAGCACCGAAAGAGCGTATTGTATCTGCTTGAGTCAGGTACATCTGCAATCTCCATGCCACATCTGTTATTCCACCGCCATTACCTCTCAGGTCTATGATTACACCACGGCACTGACGTGCATTGATTTCAGCCATAGCCTTATCAATGTCGTTGCTTACTGATAGAGGTATGAAACGACGGATATTCAATATGGCAATATCCTCTTTCCAATCCAACATTACTGCCTCACTGGTATGAAAGGAATACTCGTCCTCAGGCAACCATATATCATCGTCCCTGCGGATGGCCTCCCCATTACGTACGATATTGAAAGTCTTCATGCGGCCATCCATGCCTCTTGCCTTTCCGCTGACAGAACTGCCGAGCAAGCCATTCAATAAAATACGGCCTGCCTGGTTCAACCTATATTTTAATGTGGAACCGGAGATATAGGGCAACACACGTTTTTCGACATACTGCTCGGTAGGCAATCCGTCAATCTCCACGATTTCAGCCCCAAGCAGGTCGGGATCAGAATAAGGACAGTCCTTCTTGTACTTGATAAAATAATATTTACCATCTATACGCTTGGTGCCGTAATTGGGATAGTCTGTTTCTTCACAACCGAAGTCAGGAATGTCGAACAAACTGGTATGAGCGTCATTCAATCGGTTCAGAAAACATGAAATCTCCTTGTAATACGCCACATCATCCTCCGTCTTTATCACACGCTCCAGCGTAGCCCGGTAAAGACTATCCAAATTAAAATCCAGACGGTCTATGTTTACAAAATTATACTTGACTTCAGACCATAGGAGACTTAATCCATAAATTTTGTCCTCTAACGTATTTACTGATTTTATCTTGGATTGTGCCTGAACAGAAATTGACAGTAGAATAAAAAACATTAAAAACAACAGTTTCGTTGACTTCATAATATGATCAATCATTGTTACATCGGTTTGCTTATTTAACTACACTTCTGATATCTGACCTACGCAGGAAACCATTATTAAAGCAGCGAAAAATTGCGAATGAAAAACTGCGCAAACAACTGATTCCTTATAAACAAAAGGCAACCAACTTTTAAAAACCAAATATCATTCGTACAACTGATATGCAATATCGCAAAATTTCTAGAGATATAAAAGCATGAAACCGATAATTTAATCCAAGAGGTTGAGAATCCCCACACCACAAAAGGATATTCGTGATTTCTTATACGTTGAAATCATGGCATTGAATTTAACATCAGAAGCTGTTGACAATGATAATCTGAAATTCTCCTTTACTGGCAGAGTCTTTTCAGGGACTCCTCTCCCTTGAGTTTCCGGAATAAGGCACAGAACTCTTGGGTGGTAGGAAATCCCAGGACAGCCGCCGTTTCCTCCACGCTCATGGACGATTGCTTCAGCATGCGTCCGGCCATGGAAATCCGCTTGAGATTGATGTAATCTTCGGTTCCCTTCCCTGTTTCGTGCCGGAACAAGTCGTCGAGATATGCCGCAGAGCAACCGAACTGTGCGGCAAGATCCGACAAAGCGGGCAAGGGAACATAGCGGGCACTGCCGGAACTGAAAAAGTCCTCCAGCTGCTTGTCGGTCTCGTTCACTATTCTCTGATTCTCATCGTGCCGAAGAATAAACTGGCGCTTGTAAAACCGGGAAACATAATCCAGGAGCAGCCGGATTCTCTCTGCCAGAATCGTATAGGTATATTCGTCAATTCCCCAGTGAAGTTCAGCTTCGATCCCCGACATTTCCCTTTCCAGAATTATCTGCTCACGCAAAGACAGATGGAGACTTTCCGACGTCTTATACCTGAAAAACGAATAGTCGCCGCCCTCCTTTCCGCCCTTCAAAGGATGAAAGACCGAAGAATGGAAGCACAACAGCAGTCCCTCCGGCTTTCCGGACAGGCAATGCCCCAGGTTCCTGTCCACGCATTTTCCCGACGGCAGGGCCACCAGCGTCTTTTCGTTGAAATCGCATTCCCGGCAGCCAAGGCAGGCAGACGTCTGTCCGCCCCATTGCCCCAGCCACAAGGTATGGAATCCAAGCTGAAAACACTCCGGAAGCCCCGTTGCCTCCGACAGCCGGATCAGGTTGACCAAGGGGTTGGGTGTCTTCACCGAAAGCAGGCTGTCCCATTGGGTAATTGTCTTTACGGTCATCTTGCTGTTCACGGAATGTATCGGTTTCATTTTCTGTGATTCCCGTTTTTTACGGCATGTGCCGGCACCTGCCGCTCCGCCCCGACCGCCCGGAGCCACGCACCCACCCGGTTTTCTGTCTGAGACAACGCAGAAGAGGTCAGCAGCAGTATCTGGTCAAGTACCTCCGACTCCGGGCAGAGTCTTCTGGCCTCGCCGACCGAAACCGACATGCCGCTGCTTCCGCTTGTCGCAAAAAGGGCAATGCGCTTTCCTGACAGTCCGGACTGATGCAGGTGCAGAAAAGCCTGCATGGGAGTTGCCATGGAACCGAACCAGATCGGGTAACCCACAAATACGATTTCGTAATCATCAAAACGCTTTACGGTGGTTCCGACAGAAGGATACGTTCCTTTCCGTATCGCCTCCAGTTCCTCCCTCGCCTGGTCAAGCATATCATGATAGTCGGACGCATATGCCACAGAAGGTACTACTTCCAGCATGTCGCAATCCAACTGCCGACGGATTTCATCGGCCACACGTCCGGTATTCCCGCTGCGTGAGGCAAACAATACCAGGTAGCGCCCGTTACTTCCCGAAACAAGGGTTGCGGAACCGGAAGAGTGCTCCCCGTCCGTACCTGCCGTTCCGGAACTTTCTTGAGCACCCGATGTCCCGGAAGCAGACGGTTGCCTGCGGGAAGGGGCACATACTGCCAACAGAATGAAGGCAAAAAACATCAGTGGAAATAGTAACATCTTTTTCATTGGGACCTCCTTTTTCATGCAACGGTTTATGATTTATTTACTGAGACAAAGGTAGGGAATGACAAAAAGCCCGGCAGTATACAAATCCTCGAAGTATATACCCCTATTACTGATTCAAACGGGGAAGTGACGTCAGGCACCGATTTACTCTCCCTGGAATCTGCAGCACCTCATTCAATGCACGATTCTGTCGGACTATACCAATAAGTGTATCTCTCTTCGCATTTTCTCAGAAACACGACGTTCCTATCTTTCCTGCATCGTTTTTCAAATGATAATCCACGGCCTTGATTTTATAATCCACGTCGCGGATTATTCCATTCGCGGCGTGGATTGAACACACACCACAGCCGGGTAAAACATGCAACAAAATAGAGGGAATTAACAAAATGGGTGAATCCGGTTTTCCAACGCCATCGAGGCAAGAATGCATGTCTCAGCCGATTCCTCTTGCACCGGTATCCGCCATTCATTCTGAAAGAACGTCGCGACAGACAGGCACGACAGGGGCCGACGGAAAGCACCGGCCGGCTTTCCCGGTCTGACAGCTGCAACCGGCAAACTGCAAAATGAACCGGAGGGATGCGGCAATTCTCCAAGAATATTTCGTATTTTTGCAGCAACTGATTCAACTATAACAACCGACGTATGAAGGAGCTAATTCAACTGTTACACGATGGAAAACATACACTGGTGGTCGCCAATGGGGAAATCCGGACATTCGACAACCGGGGAGTCATGGACTTGTATCGACTGTTTGAAAGTCATCCGGACTTTCTTTCCGGAGCCAGCATTGCCGACAAGGTGGTAGGTAAGGCTGCTGCCTCCCTGATGGCGCTGGGGCAGATCAAAGAGCTGTACACGGACGTGATCAGTCAACCGGCTCTCGACCTGCTGACTGCCTGTGGAATCACTCCGGAGTACCGCATACTGGTGCCGCACGTCATGAACCGGACAAAGAGCGGATGGTGCCCGCTGGAAACCCGGTGTTTCCCCTGTGAGACTCCTGAGGCGTGTTACCGTCAGATCAAGGAGTTCTATGCACAGATTGCGGCGGACTGAACAGGCCGGGCATTTGCTGCTGCGGATATGGGCTGTGGCCCGACAAACGGATAAATTGAAATTTAAAATAACTGTCTATGAAAGCAACTGTCAAACTTTATTCACTTGAATACCGCGAGGTACAGACTTATCTGATGGCTGTACTGTTCATTGCGGGAAATATCATTTTTCCTCAACTCTGCCACACGGTGAAGATGGGAGGCCCTACCTGGCTGCCTATCTACCTGTTCACACTGGTAGGTGCCTATAAATACGGCTGGCGGGTAGGTCTGCTTACTGCCCTTGCCTCTCCATGCCTCAATTCCCTTTTCTTCGGAATGCCTGCCCCGGCTGTCCTTCCTTCCATCCTGCTGAAGTCGGTACTGCTTGCCGGAGCGGCCGGATACATGGCACACAGATTCCAGAGAATATCCATCGGCATGGCAGCGGCTGTGGTATTGAGCTATCAGGTACTCGGCACACTGGGAGAATGGCTTTTCACAGGGGATTTCTACCTGGCGGCACAAGATTTCCGCATCGGTATTCCGGGTATGCTGCTTCAGGTATTCGGAGGATACTTCATTATCCGGTATCTGATCCGCCGGTAAGGACAACCGGCACTGCCGATGACAGAGGTTCCCGGCTCCAGCCTGTTTTTTCATGCAGGCCGGAACCGGGAACCTCTGTTTTCATGCTGCACCTCCACCTTATTCCAGCGAAAGGGTAACGGTGACTTCACCCGGACCTCCCAGGAATTCGAGCATTTTGCTTCGGGTAGATACGCCGTCTACCTTGCCCAACCGGGTAAAGCTCCAGGAATTGGTGTCATAATAAATGACGAACGAGTTTCCCTGATACAATATCAGGTCGCCCGGACCTGTGGTGGTCTGTGCATCGTTCCTCGGCAGTGAAAAGCCCAAGGAACCTACTTTCTCCATGTTGCCGTAGTCGCTCATACGGACACTGACATTTCCCTGCTTCAGCCGGTCTCTCAAGGCTTCTGCCGATGAGTTCTTTGCCAACGTGGCAGTAAACGAGCGACCGTTGACGGTCAGTCTGATTACTTGATTTTCCATATTGTCTTCGTTTTGATCGTTATTGTCTCCTTCTCCAGTAGTGATTCCCGGTGACTGGGGATTGCCGGGCAGTTCCGGCGCATCGTTCTTTCCGCACGCTGTGACCAATGCTGCCACCAGCGTCAGTGAAATTAAAAACAACCGTGCCATCATCATGCGTTTATTATTTCAGGTGACTGTATATTTCATCGGTTACCGGCTCCAGCCATTCATTGGAGGTGCCTTCTCCCGCTATCTCAAAGGCCAGATGTGCAAACCAGCTGTCGGCCGCAGCCCCGTGCCAATGCTTTACATTCGCAGGGATGTGGATGACGGTACCCGGCAGGATCTTCACGGCCGGCTTGCCTTCTTCCTGGTACCATCCTTGTCCGGCCACACCGATAAGCATCTGACCGCCTCCCTTTCTGGCCCGGTGGATATGCCAGTGATTGCGGCATCCCGGTTCGAAGGTGACATTGGAAACGGCCACCTGTTCTTTGGATATCGGAGCCAGGTAACTGTTGCCCGTAAAATAAGCGGCATAAGCCGTATTGGGCTCGCCTATCGGGAAAATCATGCTGCGCTGGAAGGCTGCCTTGGCATCTTCACCGGCTGTATCTTCCGACCAGACATCCTTCGCCAGGCGGAAGGCGGCCCATGCCTTCGGCCATCCGGCATAAAAGGCAATGTGTGTGAGGATCTCGGAAATCTCGGTACGGGTAATGCCGTTCTGCCGGGCCGACTGAAGGTGGTAAATCAGGGACGAGTCGGTAATTCCCTGACTGATCAGGGAGGTAATGGTCACCAGACTGCGGTCGCGCAGTCCCAGCTTGTCCGTCCGACTCCAGACCTCGCCGAAAAGCACATCATCGTTCAGTGCGGCAAACTGAGGGGCGAAGGTTCCAAGCTGGTCACGTCCCGCCGTCTGTTTGACTTTCTCCTGTGCGGTAAGCAAAGAGGCATTCAGCGCCAATACCGCAAACGTAAGCATCCATTTAAGTTTCATAATGTTACAATTTATCGATTCAAATACTTTCCTTTTTAACCTACTGCAAAAATATCCCATTCCATACGATTACATTGTATACAAATCTCAGATGTTTTTACCCGAATAACGGATTTTCAGGGGGGCCTTTCCGGCCCACTGAGGAAGTCTGCCCCGATTTACGGATATTTGTACCCCAATCCTCGTTTTTCCTCCCAAGGGGTACGTTATGTGCATCTTTTACATTACATTTGTGATAAACAAACGGAATATAGCGATGGTAGAAATAATCAAACTGGATCATGTCGACAAATACAACAAATTGTTCGGACTCGAGACCTTGCACCCGATGGTGGCAGTCGTCGACCTGTCGAAAGCTACCCGATGGCCCACGCACTTCAAGATCAATTACGGAGTATATGCCCTCTTTCTGAAAGATACCCGATGCGGAGACATCACGTACGGCCGCCAGCCGTACGATTACCAGGAAGGAACCATCGTCTGCTTTGCTCCCGGTCAGGTGGCGGAAACAGAGATGCAGGCGGATGTCCGTCCTTCGGCACACGGGATACTGTTTCATCCGGATTTCATTCACGGCACTCCACTCGGTCAGGAGATAAAGAAGTATTCGTTTTTCTCTTATGAGACCCGCGAGGCATTGCACATCTCCGAGGAAGAGCGCGGGATTATCATGGACTGCTTCCGCAAGATTACGATGGAGGTGGAGCATGCCATCGACAAGCACAGCCGCCGGCTGATTACGGCCAATATCGGTTTGCTGCTCGACTACTGCATGCGTTTCTACGAACGGCAGTTCACTACCCGTGAGGCCTCGAACAAGGACATCATCTCACGCTTCGAGCGACTGCTCGACGAATACTTCGACAGCGAGGCTCCGCAGGAAATCGGCCTGCCGTCTGTAAGGTATTTTGCAGAGAAGGTCTTCCTTTCCCCGAACTATTTCGGCGACATGATCAGCAAGCAGACCGGTCAGACGGTCACGGAGCACATTCAGGGAAAACTGATTGAAAGAGCGAAGGAGGAACTGCTTTCTTCCTCCAAATCGATGAGCGAGATTGCATACAGCCTGGGCTTCCAGTATCCGCAGCACATGAGCCGGATGTTCAAGCGGATTGTGGGATGTACTCCCAACGAATTCAGGACCCGGTCTGCTACAGCCCACCTGTAAATAAAGCCACCGGAAACCAAAATCACGAACAAAAGATCATAAGCAAAAAATACAGACAAAAAACCGGACGCTGTCTCCGTGGCAACCGTCCGGTTTTCCGTAATGCTTTTGTCCTCGGTCCTTATTCCTTTTCCCGGTAACTGATGGTTCCGGTAGCCTGATGCGTCGGCATCACCAGGACCTCGGCTATCTGTATGTGAGGAGGTACGGAAGCAGCATAATAGACCACCTCTGCAATGTCTTCGCCCACCAAAGGACGAATACCCTTATAGAAATCGTCTGCCCGCTTCTTGTCTCCCCGGTAACGGGTCACCGTAAAGTTGGTCTCTACCATACCCGGCTTGATGTTGGTAACCCTGAGCGGAGTATCCACCAGGTCAATGCGCAATCCGTCGGACAACGCCTTCACCGCCGCCTTGGTCGCACAATACACGCTTCCTCCCGGATAGGCGGCATCCCCGGCAATAGAGCCGATGTTGATGATGTGTCCTCTTCCGCGTGCCACCATTCCCGGCACAATCATGCGTGTCATGGAAAGAAGGGCCTTGATATTGGTATCCAATACGATATCCCATTCATCCAGATTGCCTTCAAACTCCTTGTCCACCCCGATGACCAGTCCCGCATTGTTGATCAGAATATCCACTTCGCTCCATTTTCCCTGCAGGGAATCCACCGCATGCCGCATGGCAGCACGGTCTCTTACGTCGAAGGGCAGCGTAAGCACCTCTGTTCCCGAAGCCGTCAGTTCGTCTCTGAGCGCATTCAGTTTTTCCACGTTTCTTCCGTTAAGAATCACGCTGGCCCCCATGGCAGCGAATTTCCGGGCACAAGCTTCCCCGATACCGCTGGTCGCCCCCGTAATCAATACAATTTTACCTTTCATGTTTTCAGTCTATTATTTCAGTCTTATATGCTTCAGTTTCATTAATCCACCCATATACCGTATTCATACACAAAAGACCTGTCCGGACCGAGTATCCACCGAACAGGTCTTACTGACAAGATTATTCAAAATGCAGTTTTCCAAAGAAATCCGGACAGTGGAAACAAGGTGCAGGCAGGTCAATCGGTGCCCAGGAGAGGAAATGAGGAGTCTCCAGTTTGTCACCGCACTTGTAGAAGTTGCCGGTAGCTTCCATGTGGCTGAAGTCCTTCAGCTGATGTGCGAAGAACGAAGAAGCCGGAATAACCAGCGCCAGTTCCCAACTGCACTCGCCCATCCGTTCCTCGAACGGCTGGTTGCCCAGCGAGCTCCATCTCTTTACCCCCGCAAGCGGTTCACTGCCGGCATGCGTACGGTCGCCCTGCTTGCCGTAACCGATCAGCAGTTTTCCGGCACAATTGCATTCGAAATTATAATAATTCTCTTTCTTATCACCCGGCAACTGGATAAAGAATTCGGCACAAGCGTCCTCCCACACACTGCCGTTATCTTCCGAGGCAACAGCGCGTACACTCTTTTCCGTAATTCTATAGTTCAGCAGAATCGCATCACCGGTATGAGCCGCACGAAAGCGCACAGCCGGCTGATACGGATAATCTTTCCAGTTTACACACGCTATCTCCTGAAAAGGAATGTGACATTGGTCCAGGATTCCGGGAACCAGCTCTGCAGATGTTATCTCCGGGAAATTTACTTTGGCAATAGACAATTCTTTCATATCATTCATCAATAAGTTTATTTTAATACACAAATATATTAAAATTATCACAGAAATCCATATTACCACCGAAACCCTCTGTGTTAAATATAAAAATCGGCTCATGGCATCTGATTCAGTTAAGGTTTTCAATAAGGTTTTCCATCAATATCCCCGGATACAAATATAGTCAATGATGCGACAGGTTATTCCATCTGCAGGAAGAAGAATGTACCTGCCGGACAAAGAATCACGGATTTTATACGGAAGTTTTAAAAAGATTTTTTTACTTTGCGAGGCAATCATCAGAAAACCTTATCAGACAGGCAGAGCATGTATTGCATACAGACAGACTATGAACAGATTCGCACTCGCCATATTGACCAGCCTGCTATCCATGGGAAACACCTTCGGCCTCCATGCCGCTGACCACAAGGACCGGACCCGGAAAGTCGTGCACCTGCTGGAAGCCGACTTCAGACCGGGGAACGTTTTTCAGACCCATGCTTTTTTCAAAGGTGAAAACGCCTCGCAGCAGCCCATCCGCCAGATGCTCTCCGGCCACCTGAAATACGGTTTCCGGTTTACGCCCGAGACGTATTTCGGCAAACGGTATCCCTATGCCATTCAGGGAATCGGTATCGGGTATAACACCTTCCACAATCGTCAGGAACTGGGAAATCCCTTGTCGGTATATGTCTTTCAGAGTTCCCAGATTGCCAGACTGGCTCCCCGCCTGTCCCTGGATTACGAATGGAATTTCGGTGCGTCTTTCGGATGGAAGGAATACAACGAGACGACCAACCCGTACAACATCGTGGTGGGCTCTCCCATTAATGCCTATATCCACCTGGAGTTCTTGCTGAACTGGCAACTGGCGGCTCATTCTTACCTGCGGGCGGGGGTCGGCGTGTCGCATTATTCCAACGGCAACAGCAACTATCCCAATGCAGGGGTCAATACCGTCGAGGCGTCCATCGGATTCATCCGGACTTTTGGACAGGAGGAACAGCACCTCACTCCCGGAAAAGGAGGGGCAGGCTACAGACACCGGCATCCGTTCAAGCCCTACATCAATTACGACCTGATTTTCTACGGGGCCACACGGAAAAAGGGTATCTTCCCCGAAGCTCACAGGGGCATGCTGGTGCCGGGTATTTTTGCCATCGGAGGAATGAACTTCAATCCGCTGTATAACTTCAACAAGTATTTCCGGGCGGGTCTCTCACTGGATGCTCAGTACGACGAAAGTGCCAACATCCTTGAACACATTGCCAATGAGGAGATACCTTCACAGTCGGACGAACTGAAATTTTACAGACCTCCGTTCAAGGATCAGTTCTCGGTGGGCTTGTCGCTGCGTACCGAAATTGTCATGCCTATCTTCTCCATCAACTTAGGTATCGGAAAGAACTTTATCTACCACGGCAAAGATACCCGTTCTTTTTATCAGGTCTTTGTCCTGAAGACAAACCTTTCCAAACGCTTCTTCCTGCATACGGGGTATCAGCTATACCGTTTCAAGGACCCGAACAACCTGATGCTCGGCATCGGTTTCCGGTTCAATGAGAAGCGAAGATAAGAAGACTGAAAAATATTATTCATTTCCATCATATACATACAATTATGACCGTTTATATCAGCGAAGGAAACTTGTTTACACTGGAGCATGTCAGCAGTTATGCACACGGATGTAACTGCGAGGGAGCCATGGGAAAAGGCATTGCCTTACAGTTCAAGGAGAAATTTCCGGAAATGTATCATCAGTACCGCGACTTGTGCCAGCAGGGAAAGTTCACTCCGGGAGAGGTCTTTGCCTATTCCTACGGCAAGGGATGGGTCTATAACCTGGCAACGGAACTGACCTGGCGGCAGGGAGCCAGACTGGAATTCATCGAAAAAGCCTTGTCACGGATGCTGGAAATGGCTTCCCGTACAGGAGTGCAGAAAATAGGCCTGCCCGCCATCGGTGCAGGACTCGGAAAACTGGAATGGAAGGACGTGAAGGAAGTCATCGAAAAGACAGCCGGCTCGTTTCCGGGAGTCACTCTGTATGTTGTAGAGAAATACCGTCCATAAAAATATCCCTGAACGCATACGGCAGTTGCATACCGTAACACGTTCAGGGGTGAAAAAAGAGTTTTTCTGACTTCAGAGGGAGAACTGCCTTTTCAACTGGCGCAGGCAACCCACAAAAGGCGAGACCAGGTTGCCCCACAAATGATTGGGGCGGTGCAATGCCTTTTCCGGCAAGCCGAAACGGCGCTTCTCCAAAGGCAGTTCATCGGAGGTATGCAGCGTTCCGAAGAGATAATCCCAGAGCGCAAGCCGGGAACCGTAGTTGCTGTGACAGAACTTCCCTTTCCGGTCGTGATGCATCTGATGCTGATAGGGACTCATGAAAATGCGTTCCAGGCATTTGGGATACCGGAGCGGAACGTGAGAGTGCCGCAGGTTGGCCCCTGCCATAAAAAACACAAAACTGAAGGCGTTCACCCCCAGGATGGTTGCCTGAAACAGCACAGTGTGATTGAAATAATAGAACCCTCCCGTCACCAGGGCAAAGGCAAGCAATCCCTGAAGATTCTGCAGCACCATTTCCACCGGGTGCATCCGGTACAGCGTGAACGGATTCATCGTATCTGCCGAATGGTGTACCTTGTGAAACTCCCACAAATACCTGTTGCGGTGCAGCAGATAGTGCGTCACGTAAATAAAAAAGTCCTTTACCAGAAACAAGACCAGCGGATAGAGGTATATGGCTGCATAGGCCGGTATCCTCAAGGCAGACGGGCCCGTCCACTCGGTCAGTTTCATGCTCAGCCAATACGCCAGCATGTTCCCGGTCACCAGATACGGGAGGACAAAGACCGCCTTGCAGACACCACAGATCAGAAACAGCCAGTAGTCCGTCTTTGCCGAACGGCTCCACCAGTATTCCTTCCTCAGTATCTCCTTCAGACTGTCCTTCAGCGAGAGTCTCAGAAAAATCATGTACCACCCACAAGCCAGTATCCCGGCCACGAGCAGATAAATCCATGCAATCCGTCTCCCCGGATCAAACAGGTACATGACCGGATCAACAATTCCTTTCTGGAACAGATATTCGATACTTTCCAACATCGTCATTCAATTTACAAGTGAAACATCAAAGTACCCATACAGTTGAACGGGGCAGAAGGGATAATTCCCGGACCGGGATAGCCCGTGGCCCTTCGGGTCATGTAGATGCGGTTGGTAAGATTCTGGAACGACAGTACCAGGTTCAGGTACTTGTTCAGCCGATAATCCAGATTCAGGTCCACCACACAATACCCCGGAATCGCCCCATAGATACCGTAAACGGCATCATCCGGATCCATCGGTTCGTTGGCCGCATCCGTAAACTGGAAGGATGTAAAACCCGCCTGCAAAGCCATCGACCACTTTCTGTACTGTGCGGTAAATCCCCCCTTCAGGTTATACAGCGGCACAAACTCCATCTGGTTGCCTTCAATATGGTATCCCGCCTTACTCTTCAGGTACCTGGAACCCGTAATGGCCCAGTTACCAAACAGACTGACCTTCAGCTCCGGCAGATTCAGCCAGGCGGTCAGCCGCTGCAGGTCGTAATTGCACATGCCCTCCATCCCGTAACTGATACCGTTACCGATGTTGTCCCTGTACCTGTGGTACGTACCCGGCACCTTGGGATTCTCGCGGAAATACTCTCCGATACGGTCTCCGTAATACAAGAAAAACAGACTCACGTCATAGGTCAGCAAGCGGTTTCCCCGGGAACGGATACCGATATCCGAAGAAAAACCGGTTTCGTCCTTCAAGTCCGGATTCACCTCCAGTGCAGGGGAAACCGTACGCATGTCATTGAACGTAATGGCCCGGTAATTCCGGGTGACATTCGCATACATCTCTGCCCGGGGAGCCTTGTACGACAAGGCCAGACCTGCCAGCACAATCTGCCGGGAATGGGTCTTGTCATCCGTCAGGACATCCTCTTCCAGGGGATAACCTTCGGTAGCATAGTCAATGCTGTAGAAACTTCTCTGTCCACGGATATCCGTCCGGATATGCTCCATACGTATCCCCGGGACCAGGCTCCACCGCTCCCCCAGCCGCAGGTTGACTTCCGAAAAGAGTGCCACGTTCAGGTTGGGAAGGCGGTACGAAGAACGGTACGGAATCTTATTCTGACGGAAATGCCCTCCCGACAGCACCGGTTCCACCAGTGTAAAATCCGCATCCGCCCCTGTCGTTCCGGCTCCCTGCTGACTCAGGTTGTCGGCCTGATAATACTTGACGCCAACTGCCCACGAAGAAGGAACGGCATTGCCTCCCAGGTTAAACCGTTTCAGGAAGCCGACTTCCGCTCCCCAGTTTCTGAACGTCCCTTTCTGCAAGTCCCGTTCCGTATTCCCCGGATCTGGCGTTCCCACCCGCTTGTCACGATATCCCAGTGCAAACCGGTCGGCATACAGCCCCATCATTCTGGCATCCAGACTCGCACGGATACCCGGCATCTCCCTGTGATAAGAGAAAGAGAGAATGTTCCAGTCGATCAGGAACCAGTTCCGGCTCCGGTTACTCTGCTTGGGGTTTTCCAGAAACATGACATCGGTCAGTCCCCCGGGCTGATGCTCCAGATAATGATACTTCAGCCAGTCGAGCCCCCAGACATTCTCGCCGGAACGGTATCTCAGCTGCGACAAGACATTGTAGCTCTTGTAGTCCGAGTTCTCCCGGTAACCGTCTCCCCGTTTCAAGGTGGTAGAGAGGTAATAGGAAAACTTCCCCAGTGTACCCGAGACCCGGGTATAACCTCCCAGAAAGCCGTAACTCCCGGCCGACAGGTGCTGGCGGATGTCAATTTTCTTATCTTCGGGAGGAGTGGCCAGTTTAAAGTTGATCATTCCCCCAAACTGAGAACCGTACTGGAGGGCAGATGCTCCCCGCAGTACCTGTATTTCCTTGATGTCATCCGCATTCGGGGTGTAATAACTCTCAGGATAACCCAACGGGTCCGCACTGATGTCATAACCGTTCTGCCGCATGTTGAAATTGGCTGAACGGTTCGGATTCAGTCCCCTGGAACCGATGTTCAACTGCAGTCCGCCGTCACTTCCCTCGTGAATGACAATACCCGATACGTTCCGGAACATCTGCCGGGTATTGTTGGCGGCCTTGTTCAGCAACATATTCTCAAGCAGGGTCACCGTACTTTTCTTTCCTGCGAAGATCTGGGTACCTTCGACATCACGCATGAAGCGGGACTTGTTTACCGACTTCTCCTGACTGCTGTAGATATATACTTCATCGAGCACCACTTCTTTGTGGTTCATACTGCTGTCTGCCGGCAACTGCCCGTATGCGATACCGGGCAGCCACATCAGCAGTAACAGGTTGTTTTTCTTCTTCATCACTTCAATCTCCTTCCTCTCCGTCACTATAGGTAATCGTCAGTTTCAGTTCCACAATGATTTTCGCCTTCAGGATACCCACAATCTTCTGCAACTCGCGGTACACATCGGTCAAACGTTCCAGTCCGTCCGTACTGTCGGCCAGTACGGCAATATCTCCCTCCAGTTTCCCGATTTTACGTTCCAGCAGGTAAAGAGTCTCCCGCAACTGGTTCACCAGGTCCTCTCCCTGTCCCGTCACCGCCAACTGTTCTTCCAGAAAATGTCCGAAACTGTAAGCCGTCAAGGGAGCAGACTCTCCATAAGGAACCCCGTCGTAAAAATGCTTCAGCGACAGGATGCTCCTGTGAAGAAGCCGTGTAGACAGTCCCCCTCCGCAATAATATCCCTCCACCGTCTGGGGAGCCGCCCTTTTCTGTACGATGGCTGCACCGTATATGCCGATGGGAATCCCCACCTTAATGGTACGTACATAAATCTCATACTGCTTCATCAAGGTATTGACCAGGGTACTGAGGCTGCTTCCCGCCGAAAAATCGTTGTGCGCCAGGAATGCCTCCTCATTTTCCTTATAATGTCTCTCTGCCTCCTTCGCATAATGACCGATGACTTCGCAGACCGTACACACATATCGGATACTGGCCGCATCGAGGGCAATCTCTCCACTGAATAGGATGTAATCCAAGGCTGCAAATCCTGCCGCATTAGGCTGGTTCAGTCCTTCTTCCAGTTCCCGGACCATCTCATCGGCAGTGATACGGCCGTTCCCGATACCCGATTTAACCAGTCCCTTGTTGACCTGCGAGGTCCCCGCCAGTTCATACAATCCGCTGATACCGCTATGGAACAGCGCATTATCAAACAGGATGACATCCTGCAGGCAGAGAAAAGTCTCCTTATACAGAGCCTTCAACTGCTCCACTGCCGCTTCCTTTCCGGCCCCTTCCTGAGCATCCCTCACCGCATAAGCTGCCCGAGTCAGTTCATCTGTCTTCTCACGGTAAGCCACAAAAGCGGGTAGTATCTGCCGCTTGTACCAGAACGTCAGATAATCTTCCTTCACGGTTCTTTTCTCCGAATGTCCCTTTACCGGTGTATATACACATCCTGTCAGCACCAGCAACAGTCCGAGCATCATTGCCCCGATCTGTCCTATACAACGCTTTCTCATATATGGTAATACGCTTTGATTTTCTTGTTTACTTCAATGATGGATCCCGCCTGATTACCTTCAATCCGTTCCTTGTCCCAGATACCTTTTTCACCCTGTGTCAGGGCATCATACAGTTCCTTCGCCTGGTCCATCGTAATGAAATAGTCACCATTTGCATTCTTGACAAACGGCAAGGCCAGGATGAATCCCAGTGCCTCACCCATGTGATGGAAATACTGCTCGTTGAGTTCGTTTCCACTCTTCTGTCTCAGGATCTTGGAACTCTCGTTCAGATAAAACATGGTTCGGAGAACAAGCATCTTGGAGAGCAGTCCACGAATCTCTCCCACCTGTTTCCTCACCTCATCCGTCCGGTTTCCGACAATCGCCTTTCTTCCAGCCTGAAACGCATGATAGACAGCTACGTTGATGTTTTCCAATCCCTTCATTCCGACAGCCTCCTTCTCGATATAATTGGCTAAGAACAAAGGAGAGATACGGTCTGGATCGGCATTGATGCTGCCCAAGTATCCCCAGGCAATGTCCCAGTAATGTTCCATCGCCGTGCTGTTGCCTCCTTCCATCACCGCCTGGTTATCGGCTTCCAGAGATTTCATCAGGAAGTGTTCGATGTTGGCAACCTGTAACGCCCCTATCATCATTTTCTGGATGACCTGCCCCAGTTCCACTCCCTTTTCATTCACCAGCCGCTGTTCATCGTGACTCACCTGCACGATGCCGATTTTTCCTTCGCGGGCAAACGCACCGGCCGAAGGATTCTTCGAAGCCTCCGTCAGTTCATCGAGGAAAGTCTCCAGTATATTCCGGGCCTTTTCCTGCTCCTTAAATCCTACCCCTATGTGCGAAGCCAGTCCATTGCGGTAATCCTGCCTCTTCCCTTCGAGGTTCGTCAGCACTTTTGCATTGATACCGTTATTGAAGTTGCGGAAATCAAGCAACACCTTTCTTGCCTCACCAATATCCACACTCGAGAGTCCGTTTCTGAAAAACCGGTAATCGGTTTCATAGCCCTCCGAAGACGGGGTCTGACCTGCCGGCGGATCCTCCCTTCGGATTTCCTGCTTACTGCAACCGGTACCATTTACACACACACTCACTATCAAAACCAATCCAATAATACTTTTTTTCATTGTCAAATCTATTTTAGTTTCTGTATCATTCATCATCCTCCTTACGGAAGGTACATTGCCTGAGAATATATATTGTAATTCTTGCCTATCTCAGCGATATGGAAGGACTCCAGGGTCCGGCTGTAACGATGGCTCAGTTCCGGAAGCGTCTCCGAGCCGTCTGCCGTCTCCGCCGTCAGACTCACAGTCATGTCGAAATAAGCATAGGGACTGTAAAACACGGCAAAGTAGACCGGATCGCCCGAACGTTTGGTGATGGACACCGGTTCGACCTCCGAAAAATAGGGCTTGAACCGTCCTCGTTTGTCTTTCTCAATCACGTTATGTCCGTCCATGATGGTATCTACCTTCAACTCATTGTTTTCATCCAGATACTGCAAAATCACAATCGAAAGATTCTGCTTGTCGAAACTTCCGTAATAATTGGCCATCACATCGACCGACAGTGAGACCTGATAACTCTCCCGATATTCATCGGAAGAACCCTCCTCACTGTTGGTAAAGCCCAAATCTCCCACCTCCTTCGGAAAGCAGTTGAAAGGCACTCCCGTCTCGTGCGGAACACGTTCTGCCGGTTTCAGGCGGATGAAATCCGACAGGTTTTCTACCCTGTCTTCCACCTCTTCCCGGGCACAGGAGGCAAGCGAAAATCCCATCCATGCCATCCCGGCCGCTAGATAAAATGTAAAATATTTTTTCATCATACGCTTCTATGAATCATTGTTTGTTCTTCTCTGCAAAAGTGATGTATGCGGTATAAATGCCGCTTGTACTCACCCACTCTTTCTTGCCTTCCGTATGCGTGAATTCGGAAAACACCACTCCTTCATCAAACTTAAATCCCGGTCGAAATTCAAGTCCGTTCTCTGTAGCAAGATACCCCGAACCCAGTCCGGTATAATACGTACTTCCGTCGAATCCGTGTACCGTCAGGTTAGGCTGCTCATTTTTCAGAAACAGTTCATACTGCATCCGGTCGTACCGGGCCACTTTCCGGTGCGACTGCCAATCCTTCGAATACGAAGCCGACAACCTGTACTGCATCATCTGCTGGCCAAAGTCGTAGGAAGTCTCATACACCACCTTCCGGGTATCTGTCACCATTATCCGCAGCACGCAGTCCCGGTCTTCTTTCAGATTCTGTCGCAAAGCCTTGTAAGAGCGTGTCCGGAACTCCTCCTTTTCCCGGATAATCCGATTCATCTTCTCCGCCCACTGCTCCTCCGGCACTTCCAGCGGAGTCATCTCAATCCACTCTCTCCCAGGTTCCGGATAATTCATCGTCCTGAGCAATATCCGTTCGGGAGAAACCAGCACCGGCAGGAATTTAGCCGTCGCATTGATCTGAAACGGATACAGTTCTTCCAGCATGGTACCCGTACGGAAAAACAGCGTCAGGTCGTCGGAAACGGAAATACCGTACTGTGCCTGCCCGATTTCCGGCTGATAGACCGGCTGGTAATGACTCTTCACATCTGCAGGCGCATACGCAATGTCGGTCAGCACATCCATCTCTCCTCCTTCCCGAAACTTCAGGAAAAGATTATATCCGCCGGCCCCCATCCGCCGCTGCAGGTACACATCGGTCAGCGAATGCGCCTCTGTCTTGTAATTTTCCGTGATGTCCGTATTCAAGCGGGAGTTAAGATTCGGGAAATACTTCATCCTCCACCCGTTGGGAGCGCTGCAAAGTACCGATTTCAGTTCGTCGATTCTCTGCTGCTGCCTTTCGGTAACCGTACCGATGTGTTCATCCGTACGTTCACGACAGGCAGGCAGTCCGGCCAGCAAGACGATCATCAACATTCCTTTCAGAATACTACGGCTCGGTCTGATATCATTGTTTCTCATCATGGTCTGAAAATATTAAGGTTCCACTGTTTCACCGGAAGCCGCCCCTTCCGCATACTTCTTCGGATATTGCTCAATCAGGCGGGGCAATACGCGCGACAAATCAGAGGCACGCTTGATTCCGAAATTTTCGAGCAGGTACTTATCGACGAAAGCCACCTTTTTCTGAAGCACCAGTTTATAAGGTAGAGGCGTCTCGAATTCGTCAACCTGCATCAGGGCATTCACCTGTTTCGGCAACCGGCAGAGCAGGAGGCTGAAGGTTTCGGCAAAGTCTACCACCGGTCCGCCTTGTGCAGCCTTCGTAAAATACCCGAAGGGAGCCATCAGGTCGGAACGGTCCGTGTACTCTCCCTGCAGTTCATTGTCGGTCCATTGACTGTACCTCACTATATTATACCCGGAAAACGTAGGAAGGTCGACCGGCCTCAGCTCAATCAGGTTCTTGGCAAAACAGAAGGTTGCCTCCCTCATCATCCGGTATACGGCTTCCGGACGGGTAGGCTCAAAGGCATTCACCTGATAGAGCGGCATGACCTGCGTACCCAATCCCGGAGTGTCCATTCCCTCCACCATCCGGCTGTCGAAGTTCGGAGCCCCGTACAACCGGATTTCCTTCGGATGATATCGACGGATAAACTCCTTTCCGAAAAGTTTCTCCAGATGATCAATCCACAGTTCCTTGTACGCTTTCAGGAAAGGCTTGACCCGTGCCAACTGCACCGAACGGTTGCCCGGAGCCACCGGATCCCGGAACGGCATCTGCCTGTATACCACCCTTATGTTATACGGAGTCTCAAACTCCTCCAACAGCCAACGGTCCAACTCAGTAAGCTGCGTTTCAACCGCCGGAGCCTCCTGCCGCAAGTCACTGATTTCCGACTTGCATCCAGCCAACAGCAACAGGCCGGGAAGCCCCATTAACACACACTTAAAAAACTTATTCATTGTCAACTATTTTTTCAATATAATTAATCGCCTCATTCGGGAACGGCAACACCTTCCGGTTGTCCTCCGGTCTCAACACCCAATTCACGTTGCGCGCCTCTCCCGTCCGGTTACGGTCCACACTCATGTGATAGCGCCGCAAATCGAACCACCTCATTCCTTCGTGCATAAACTGCTGCCGGCTCATTTCCGATATCACGTACAGCAACGACGCCTGACTGGCAGACAACGGACGATAATAAGGCTGGATCCGGTCACGGTCGGAAGTCGGAATGAAGTCGAGTTCCTCTCTTTCAGGAGCCTCACCCACCCCCTTCGCAATAATGTGCTTGGCGAGGAAAAACGTCACAATATCATTCAGCGCCAGCTCCTTGTTGTCCAGCATGGCATATGCCTCTGCCCGATGCAAGAGCACCTCCTCCGTAGTAAACAGCACGTTCATGCAAAAATGCCCACGCTGGCTGTTCAATAACCCTTCCGCATTTCTGAAATGCGAGAACTTCGGAAAATACGCCGTATTCAGCCGGTTATGCTGCGCCATCCTTTGATAGCCCGCAATCTGATACAAGGTCTTTGCCCCGATTCTCCACACCACCTTCTGAAAAGTAGGTTCATCCAGTCCAAACCTTCCGTCGATGTAATACTTATACCACAACGACTCGGTAACCGTCATCAGCAGGTTGCTCGGATTCTGCTCCGAGGCATAATAAGCCATTCTCTCCTCCGCACGCTGCTCACTCACATCCAGAAAGGACGTAATCGCCTTCGCCGGTTGTGTACCGAGTACGTACGCACTGTAATCCACTACCTCCTGCCACTGCCCTGTATAACTGAAAAAGCGTACTGCAAAAGCATAGGCAGCCTTCTTATTGAAATGGAATTTCGGCTGTGCATAGTAATCATCCCTGACCCAGGCAAGTCCCAGCCTCAGGTCACGCTCTATCTTCCGGTACGTATCCGCCAGATTCTCCATCTTATACTTCACCAGCGCATGTTTCTCGGGAGTTTCGACATACACGATTCCCGGAAGTTGCTTCGATTCCTCCTCTCCCTCATAAACCGGCGCCCAAATATTAGCAACCATAAAATGCAGATAAGCCCGTATCAGCAAAGCCTCGGCATACAGGGCCTGTACCTGCGGATCCAGCTTGTCGGCAAACCCGGCCAGAGCCTCCAGTGCCTTGTTGGCCTGCGCAATCCCCCGATAGCACTCCATCCAGTAAGCCTTCGGTGAATCCGGCTCCTCTTCATCATAATCCTTCCAATAGTACATGGCCTCGTCCAGACGAGGCGCTTCCAGGGCATTTCTCTTGTCTCCCACATTATCCGTCCTCATTTCCAGAAACCGGAAATACGATGCCTGCGGATACGCTCCGGTCAGCAGTTCCTGAACCTTCTCCTTCGTATCAATGCGCACATCCGCATTGGAATCCGGAAATTTCTCCAGGAACTGGCAGGAACTCAACGACACCACCATTACCAACAGGTATTTTTTTACAAATCGTTTCATGATACATCCATTAGAAAGTCGTATTGATAGATAAACTGTAAGTACGCTGTATCGGAGTGGCCACTCCTCCGGAACTTACAAACTCAGGGTCTCTGCCGTTCAGTTTCCTGTCCGCATAAATCAGAAAAGGATTCTGCAACTGCACATTGACCGAGGCCGATTTCAGGCTCAGCCGCTCACAGACCTTCACCGGAATCCGGTACGTCAGGGAGATGCTCTTCATGCGAATAAAACTGCCGTCAACCACATTGACATCCGAATAGTTATACGCATTATAAGCCCGCTCAATATTCTGCCGTCCCACCAGCCCAATCAGGTCGGTTCCCGGAATGACCGGTATATGGGTACGGTTTTCATCTCCCTTTGTCAGCCATCTTTCACGATAGCGGGTAGTGAACACATTCAAGTCACCGTACTCAGGGTCGAAAGTAGGAGCCAGCCGCACCTTATTACCGATTTGTCCGGAAAGGAAAACAGCCAGTTCCCAGTTCTTGAACTGAATGACATTCGACAAGCCAGTGGTAATATACGGATCCACCGGACCGTTGTACACCAGATAAGACCGGTTGTACCGGGTATCATAGAAGTTCGCTCCCGACAACCGCGACAGTTCATCCGACTCCAGCGGCAGGTCGCCCCAATAAAACGAAGGCAGTCCCCTGTCGTTCAGTCCCGCAAATTCAAACGAATACAACGCCCCACGCGGAAAGCCTTCCAGGTTTCCACGACCGGTACCCGATACCAGATCGAAAGTAGACGGCGTATTGACCAGACGTGTAATCCGCTGCTTGTAATACGAAAAATTGAACACCGTGCTCCAGCTGAAATGCTTGCCCTTCACGTTCACCGTCTGCAGGCTCCAGTCGAAGCCCGTCGTAGTCATATCACCGAAATTAGCCCACTTCTGATACTCCCCGCCGATGCCTGCAGTCCGGACCAGGTCAATCAGGTCAAACGAATTCCGCCGGTACACATCCAGGGTCGCCGACACCCGGTTGTTCCACAACCCGGCATCCAGTCCCACATTCAGCTCATACATCTTCTCCCACGTCAGGTCACGGTTTTCCAGGTGCTTCAGATAAATGGCATACTCCCGGCTCTGCACATCCGGACGGAAGGTCACCTTGCTGTCGAACACACTGACCGAATTAATGGCCTGCGGATTCATCTTCGCTACCAGTCCATAGCTGGCACGCAATGCCAGTCTGTTGCATACCTTGCTTGCCCGACTGAAAAACTCTTCCTCGCTGAGGTTCCATCTTCCACCGATGTTCCAGGTAGGCAGCCACCTTACCCGGTCACTCGTTCCCGAAAGATTCGAGCCCTCATAGTTGCCTACCAGGTTCAGCACATACCGGTTCCGGTAACTATACGTCAACGAACCGGAAAAGACAATCCCTCTGTCATACGTATGCTGAAGGCCGAAATACTCCTGTCCCTCACCAATCGTCTTTCTGAAAATATCCGGACTGGCAGAAACACTGTTGGCTTTGTCGAAAGCAATGCCATACCCCTTGAACTGGTCGATATCATTGTCCGACATCTTCATCTCGGCAAAGGAAAATACCTTCAGATGATGCTCACCGAAGCTGTGTCCGTAATCACCGGAAAGACGTGCCATATAGCTTTGCAGCGAACGGGTAGTCTTATCGTATACGCCTCCCATCGGAAGAGCCACCCGCGCCGTCCCGCTCACGGGGTCCCTGTACAGATAAATATTGTCCCTGCGGAACACCCCGTTTCCATCCGCCCGATGCGCACCGATTACGTTCGACCGCTCTCCGATGTGATGCATCAGGTGTGTCACGGCATGCCGGGCATTCAGCAAAGCCGAAATGTGCAGTTCACTCACCGGATTCCAGTTTCCCTGCAAAAAGAAACGGAATTCGTTCATCTTGATCTGCATACGGTTCTGCTGATATTCCTCCATGATGTTGAAAGGCGCCCAGTCGTTGCGGTAATATTCATATGCTCCCTCCTCATTATACGGTCTCAGTGTCCGTGGCGTATTCAGAGCATAGAAGAAAGGATTGATGTCAAAGTCACGCTTGTAAGCCCCCGCCTCCAGGTTCCGGATTCTCGGGAAAGTCCCCGGAGCATACTGGTCCCTGAAGCTCGCTTGCACCCCGATCACTGTTTTTACTTTTTCCGAAAGATACAGGCTGTTCTTCAGGTTCAGAGTTGCCCTCCGGGTACGGTCGGCCACCGTCTCTCCCGGATCGTGATAATAACTCAGGGAAGCATACGTCGTACTTTTCTCACCGCCGTATGCCAGAGACAACGAGTGATTCTGCGTCAGCGCATCCGTATAGATCCGGTCGAACCAGTCGGTATTGTACCCGGCTGCCCGGTCCAGAAAACCCTCCTTTTCCGCCTCGGTATTCGTAAGTCCGAAACCGGCCCCGTCGAAATCCGTAATGCGCTCATACCACTGTGTGAATACCCCGCCCCTGCGGGCATAGAGTGCCTCGTTCATGGTAAAATATCCCTTGTTCTCCATTTCCCGGTACACCTCCATGGTCTCCCGGGAGTCCATCATGTCAAACTGCCGGTAACTGGGTTTGAATCTTTTAGAGAGCGTCAGGTTGTACGAAAGGCTCAGTCCCTTTCCTCTTTCTCCCGACTTTGTCGTCACAATAATCACCCCGTTCATTCCTCTGGCCCCGTAGAGAGAAGTGGCTGAAGCATCTTTCAGAACTTCGATGCTTTCAATATCCGCCGGATTCAGTCCGGCGATATTGGAACTGATCAGGGTAATGGCATCTCCCGAAAGCAACTGCTCCGTATCGAGCGAGGCAAAGTCCTCCAGTACTGCCCCGTCAACCACCCACAGCGGTTGCACACTCCCGTTGATAGAACCTCCTCCACGGATATTCATCTTAGGAGCTGAACCAAACGCACTCGAAGCAGAAGAAATATTCAGTCCCGGAGCCTTACCCTCCAGCAGCCGCGAGAAATCGGCCTGCGGTGAGAAAGCGAAATCCTTGGTAGACACCTTGGCCGCCGAGCCGACAAATATCCGGCTGTTGACCTGGTGATAACCGGTCACCACCACCTCTTCCAATGAATTGTCGGAAGACTCCATTACGATTTTGACGAACTTGTCCGTATTTACCTGCAGTTTCTGCTGCTTCATACCCACATAGTCAAACAGCAAGATCTGCCCTTTACGTACCTGAATAGAAAATTTACCGTCGATATCCGATACCGTCCCTTTGAATGTCCGGGCCTCACGGACAGTCGCCCCCACCAGAGGTTCACCATGCCCATCTGTCACCATGCCTTTCAGCCACCAGCCCCCGGACACTTCCGCCTGTCCGTGCTGCGCTCCGGCATCTACCACAGTCGTGAATAATAATACAATGATCAGTGGTAATAATCAGTTAAGTCTTTTCATTTTTGTCATTTTTCTGCAAATTTATACAGTCAATCGGGTATATGTCAATACCCACAAATAGGTATTTTCATGTTTATGCAAATAAAACACAACAATCATAGCATTATCTATTCAGAAGAATATCAGCAATATCCATCTTGCAAACAGTCCTTATCCCCCTTTGCCTCACCTCTGATTTTCGCTTTCCTTTTCACCGAAATTTACAAAAAGATCAGGCCATCCGGAGCGGCGAAAATCCGCCCCAGACAGCCCGATTCAACAGAAACATGAAGAAAAATTTCCCTTTAAGCAAGGGCGAAAAATATCCTTTTACGGTCAATAACTCAGTTTCAGACCGGCGTATACCGACCGAGGCATTCCCGGACCGTAAATATATCCCGAGTCACGGTCAGTCCCTCTGTCAAAGTCATTCTGATAGGCATTCCAGATATTCTGTACCCCGGCATTCAACTGCAGGGTGATGCTCTTGTACAACTGAAAATCATAGCCTGCCTTGATGCCTATGTCCCAGAAACGACGCGTGGTCTCCGTCCGGTTCTGGGAAATATACCCGGCATGATGCTCCACCAGCATACTGCCCGTATACGTACCCGACAAAGCCAGGGATAAAGCACGCACAGGAGTATAGGTCATCGTAAAATAGCCATACACATCGGGCGTACGGAACATTCGTTTTTCCAGCGGCACCGTCGGATCATCCTCGTTCCAGGAGCGTGCATCCTTATATGCAGCTTTCTGCAAGGTCACACCCGCCTGAAGCTGCCAGTATTTCTTCCATGCCAGCTTACCTTCTACGGTACATCCATACACTGAGGCTCCCCGCTCGTTACCACGCTCCTTGATAATCACCCCATTCTCATCCTTTCCGATTTTAGTCAGGGCAAATACATCCGAGATATCGGTATAAAATCCTTCCACCAACAAATTCGCCTGCCAGTCCTCCCAGGCATGATACAGGTCGGCAGAAAGACTGAAACTCTGCGATTTTTCCTCTTTCAGGTCATCGGCCAGACGGATGACGGCCACCGTTCCTCCCACATTATCCACATGCAGGTCCTCGTCAAAGGCCTGAGGCGCCCGGAAGCCAAACGAGTAGCTGGCACGGAGATTGACATTGTCTGTCGGATTAAAACGCAGGTTGGCACGCGGACTGAAAATCGGTTTGGAAAGCAGACTGTGCTTATCCAGTCGTCCTCCCAGCAGGAAACTCCACTTCCGGTTTTTCCACTCGTTCTGCGCAAAGGCACTGACGGTACGGACCTTCTGGTCGATATACCGTCCCCGTCCCCACATATTGTCCTTCAGATTATCCTGGTTGTACTCCGAACCCACCGTCAGGGTTGCCGGCATGAAAAGACAACGCCCGAAATTGTAACTGTACTGTACGCCGGCCACCCACGTCATGTCGGTAGTGTGTCCGTACGACTTCAGTTTCTCTTCCATGTCTTCTCCGCCGCCATAATAACTGTCACGGTCTACATGCTGTGCCGACAGATAAGCCCCCAGACGGTGCTTTTCATCCGGAGAGAACAAATCGAACTTGACTCCTCCCGTATTGATGCTGTGCTTCAGCTGCTCGGCAATCAGGGCTTCGTGCGCCGGACGCCGCAACTGGTCACCGCCCCGGCGATACTCCTGAAGGTGATGATACTCCAGCGTCAGTTTGGAGTAATCTCCCGTCTTCAGGTACGAACGGAAACCCAGCGTCTGATTCTTCAGTTCCGGAAGTTCCGTAAAACCGTCTCCGTCATGGTCGTACCCCGCCCGTTCACGGTTCTGTCCGAAGACCGCCAGTCCCAGTTTATGATTGTCGGATACCAGCGAGGCATTCACCGTCGTCGTATTGTCGAAGGCCGAAGTCACCCCGATGCCCGTCAGCGTATGCGAGAACTGTGCCGAATTACGTACCGGCTCCTTCGTAATGATATTGATGGTACCCGCAATGGCAGACGACCCGAACAGGGCCGAACCTCCACCCCGCATCACCTCCACGCGGTCGATCATGTTTGCCGGAATCTGCTCCAGTCCGTAAACTCCGGAAAGGGCACTGAATATCGGACGCGAGTCAATCAGAATCTGCGTATACGGACCGTCCAGTCCGTTGATGCGCACCTGCTGGAAACCGCAGTTCTGACAGTTGTTCTCCACCCGTACCCCCGGCTGGAAGTTCAGTCCCTGTGCCAGACAGGTAGAATTGGTATTCTCGAATGTCTTCATCGACACCACATTGACCAGCGTAGGAGCCATTCTCCGGGTCGTCTCATTGCGGTTGGCCGAAACCACCACCCCGTCGAGGGCCACCCGGTCTTCCGCTATCTCAAAATTGAGTTCCAGGGTCTGTCCCTTTTTCACACGGACCGTCCGGCTTTCCGTCTTGTATCCTACCGAACTCACTTCCAGGGTAAACGTCCCTTCCGGAAGATTCTTCAGGAAATAATGTCCCGTTGCATCGGTTGTCGTCCCCAGGGTAGTCCCCTTCAGTAGCACCGATACATAAGGCAGGTGTTCCCCGGTATCCTTGTCCGTTACATGACCGACAATGTTGGCATCGGTATCTCTTACATTCACTTCCGTATCCATCCATTCATTTGCATTTGCAAAAGCCCTGGCTGAGAGAGACGACAATGCCACTCCCAGCATACACATATAAATTATTTTCATCCTTGTTTTTCTTTTTAGGGTTATTGATTAGGTTACCGCTATCCTTCCGGCAACAGGTTCCCAGGCCGCAGCATACCGCTGCCGCAACCGCCTGTTGTCCGTAACAGGACCGCTCATCTTCCAGTCGAAAACCCGCATGCCGCATTTGTTCCGACATACAGGTTACAACTGCATCTGTCAATATTCAATCACCCTAGCAGGAGGTCCCCGCGTACAGACGTCCGGATTCGGACGGAAAGAAAGGGCACAGAGATATCCGGAAACGATTACCGCCAAGGGGACGAGCCACAAAGGCAATACCACTTCCGCATCCACGCTGCCCGAAGTCTGAAGTATGGATAAATAAAAGATGGTTTCCAGCTGGGATTTCGTATGTGAATGTTCCGCCTTGAAGGGATGCGAATGCACGACCACCACCCCGTTCACCACATGAGAGTGCATGAACAGCGTAATGCCGCACCAGTACAGTACGAACAGTCCCAACAGGAAGCCTCCTGAAATCCTATGTATGTTTCGCTGATTTTTGTACATAATATATTGTCCGGAGTTCCGCCCGCCCTCATCTGGTCAGCCGGCAGAAATGCCTATGATTTGATGTTGCAAAGATAAGAGCCTCCGTACAAGTATACAATCCCCACTTTTAGGTATATTCGGCCCTACGCACTATCCTTGCAGATTGCTCCGCTTTTCCTGCCGCTGCAGGCATGATAAAAACGGCAGATAGATAAAAAAAGGAAGGTACTCGCCCGTGGTGATGTATCTTCCTCCCTTCTTATTGGTTCAGCAACTGCCGCACCGCTGCATTATCCTTATTGACAGTTTCTCCTTCTTTCTCCAGCGAAAAGACCTCATCCAACCGGTAGACCGGTACGCTGCACCGGGGGACAAAACGGTCGGAAAAGACATAACTGCCCACCGATGTCAGCAATTGTTTCATCGCCAGGCGCTGGTGAATACCCTTATCCATGTCGAGACACAAGACAAACAGTTTTCCCATACCCACCTTTGCCTCAAACGAAATCCCCAGTTTACGGTTGACTTCGTAGGTGTCGACACTCTGAATGACCGGCTGCAGTTCCCTCAGTTCTGTCAGGTCGACTGCCTGTCCGTAATTCAGAATATCCCACCACTGCCAATCGGCATAATAAGACGTCGGAAACAGATCCAATGCCGGATGCGACTGATCAATCCACGTACCCACAATCATCGGGTCCCAATTAAACATGACCGGATTCCAAAAATGACCGGTAAAACGCGTTTTCCGTCCGTTCGTCTTTTCCGGTACGAACAATACGCTTTCCCCCTGCAAGAGTCTGTCTCTCGCCTCCTCCCAATTCCTTACATACCGGAACTCCTGGTAGCGGTTGATTTCGTCCTCTGCATATACCCAGAAATCCCATTCATTCTTCACTTCATCCCCCATACGGAGTCTGAACGTATATTTCCCAGTGCGGGCAACCGCCTTCAGATCAACCGCTACCGCACCCAGTGAATCAACCGTACCGACCGGCAAGGTTCCGTGCCTCAGTTTCCCTTCCGCAACCGCATGCTGACCTTCGTCCTCCAGACTCCACTGCAGTACGCCGCCTTTGATAGCCTTGTCTGCAAACTGATACACTCCCAGTTTTATTCTCAGCACCTCGTTATTCAGATACGTACGTTTTGGAAAGCGAGCCAGCAGTACCACAGGCGCACACGACTCACGGAATTTCTCAGGCGTAACCAGTCCCTTGCTTTCCCAGAAAGCTTCCAGGATACCTACAAAGGCACTTCCCTGACCCGGAAAGTCAGACAGTCCCAGGCTGTCGGCAGCAAAGAAAGCGGCCTCAGGCGGACACCATGAATGGAAACGCACGTGATTCATACCGTATTCTTTGACCGTGCGGAATATCTTAGCCCAGCTTGCCACATCGGTTGCCGGATAACCGGTTCTGGGAAACACCGCACAGTCGAGCACTCCCCGCAGATGAATGTTTCTGCCATTCAGACGAATGTGATGCTTTCCCTGTTCAACCTTGCGGAAGCCGAAAAAAGTCTTTTCCATATACGTCTCGCCCTCTACGGTAAGTGCAGCCTCCAAGGTATACAGTTCCGGCGTAAACTCATTCCACAGTACCATGTCGCCCTTCACCGGACATTCCTGTACCAGCGTACTGCCATTTATCACTACCGATGAGGTAGGGACTCCCACCACTTTTCCGGTCTTATCCTTCACCCGAAGTTCCAGCGTAGCCGGAACCTCCTTTGCCTTACCCGTCCGTAATCTCACCATTACCTTCTTACTGTCGATGTCGGTATCCACCCGCATTCCACGAATCGCACATGCCGGATAAGCCTCCAGTTTCAATTGCCCCACCATCCCGTTCCAGTTGGTCTGAGTATATTCCGTAGTACCGTGGTTCCACTGGTCCATCGGATATTTCAGCCGGTTGTCCACACAAACGGTCAGCGTATGAAGTCCCGGTGTCAGCTGACCAGTAACCACAAAACGGTTGGGAGTAGAAAGGCGCTCATCTGCCCCCACCAGACTGCCGTCGACATATACCGTCGTTTCCCAGTGACATCTCTCGAGCGACAGCACAATGTCCTTCTCTCTCCAGGATTCCGGAATGACCACCTCACGCTGATACCATGCCTGTCCGCAATACTCGAACTTACGTGAAAGTCGGTCGACGTGCGCCACAAAATTCTGTATCCCCTTACCCCCTTCATCCGTAGAACCCGGCAATACAATGGTCTCCGTCAGTTTGCTCAAATACAGTTCCGAGCCCGGAGTCTTCCCGAACCCCATCGGATCCAGTTGAAAGCGCCAGATTCCGGACAGGTCCATCTGCTCTGCAGCCTGTCCCCACACGGCAAGATGAAAAAGCCATCCTGCCACTAAAAAAAATTCCGTTTTTTCATGGCTCAGTAGAAATTTAGTGGGGATAAATTTGTAATCTAATCGAATAGTTCTTTACTTTACAGCATGGAAAACGATTATTTGAGCATGTTGGCCAGTATTGTACTGCCCACACAGATATTGGATTA
>NZ_JABSOE010000041.1 GCF_013618865.1 Phocaeicola faecicola | reverse complement strand
AGCTATCGCAATTTGGCCCAGCCCCTAAGGTAACTGATTCAAATATGCGACAAGCATTTTTTGAAAACAAATATTGTAAATCAAATAATTAACGAGTCTTTTTACAATTATTAAGAGACACTAGTGATAAAAAATAATAGTTTATGAATAAAATCATTCTAGCGGTCGCTTTGCTGCTGACTGTATCCGGACACGTGGCAGGACAAACATCTTATCTTTCAGAAATAGGTATTGAGAAAAAACTGTTGTATAAGACCAGTGATAAAATGGCGGCATTGAGCTTTTATTTCGATATCACAAACCTGAAGTTGCATGCGCAGCATTCGCTTATGCTGTATCCGGTACTGGTATCGGACGATGGGAGCGGTGAACAGGCATTTCCGCCTGTATTGATCAACGGAAGTACGCGAAACAAGGTGGCTGAACGCGAAAAACGCCTGGACAAGAAAAGGAAAGGAGAGGACTGCAAGGCGTATCCTGTATATGTAGTCGGGAAAAAAAACGGGAAACTGATAGCTTATACAGCGAGTGTTCCTTTCAGAAAATGGATGATAGGTAGCGAATTGCAGCTGAGGGCGCGGGTAAAGGGCTGTGCCGGATGTGAGGAAGGTGATGAAGTTCGCTACGAGGGAATGGTGTTTCCTCCGAAAAAGACTGATTTTGTGCTTTCACTGTATGTCGAACCCGAAAAGGAAATTGTAAAGCGAAGGTCGGAGAACAGAGAGGCCAGATTGCAGTTCAGGCAAGGAAGCTATGTGATATATCCCGAAATGGCCAATAATGCGGAAGAATTAAATAAGGTAAAAGAATCACTCATGATGGTAAATGGGAATGCTGATCTTACTGTCAGAGGGATTTATGTGACGGGCTTTGCTTCGCCCGAAGGATCTGTTTCTTCCAATATGCTGCTTTCGGAGAACAGGGCAAAGGCATTGATGGCGTATATCAGAAAAGAATTTCCCGGTGTAGACAGAAGTCTGTGTCATATTGAGTGGCAGGGAGAAGACTGGGTACTGTTCCGAAAAAAAATAGCGGAGTCGCAACAACTCACAGAAAGTGAAAGAGAGAAAATACTGGAGATAACGGACAATTGTACGACAGATAGGGATGTGTGTGAAATGAGACTCCGTGCAACAATCTCTCCGAAAACATATCATTATGTACTGAATGAACTGTATCCGCAGATCAGACGAAATGAGTATAGAGTGGAGTATGACGTAAGGCATTTTGATATCAGCGAGGGGCGGAAAATTATTCGGGAAAGACCGGACCTGATGAGCGTATATGAAATCCATCAAGTAGCAGAAAGCTATGAGAAAGATACAGATGGTTATATTGAGTGTATGCTGATGGGGGCAAAAGCCTATCCCGATGATGTGATTATGCTGCAAAATACGGCTTTGGCATTGATCAGAACTGGAGCTTATGCAAAGGCTGTAGACATTTTGGATAAGGCTCCGGAAAATCCCGAACTGCTGAACCTGCTGGGGGTGGCGTATGCCAGAACCGCAAAACAGGAAAAGGCACTAGATGTATTAAGAAAAGCGATGGAAAAAGGATGTACTAATGGAAAGAGAAATTATGAAATGCTGAAGGAGTATATGGAATATATTTCTGAGTGATAATATAGTGTAGTGTTTATTTATTAATTAACAATTTAAAAGAAAGAAAAGTATGAAAATTTTGAGAGGTTTAACCCTTGCTATTGCTAGTGTAGGATTGTTTGCTTGTAACAACAACGAAGCACCCGAAGGTAATAATCTTGGAGGAAACGGGGTAGTAGAAGTGAAAATCGTTTCACCCAGTGTGTCTTCGCGTGCATTGGTAAATGCAACGGAAGGAAGTAATAATGATAAGATTACAGTAACGGGAACCATTACTGTAAAATTGACGTATGATAATGGAAGTACAAAACAGGAAACTATTTCAGCAGATGGACGTTCGCATACTGTAAAGTTTTGGGATGTGAAAAACCCGACAAAGGTTGAGGCTTATGTAAATGGTGGAGAACAAGTATCAAGTTCGACTGCAATACATGAATCTAATCCTAATATGCAGGCTATGCCGGCAAGCATTCCGGCTTATGGTTCAACAACTGAGATAACTTTGGCCGGAAGAACAGAAACGAATACTGGAAAAACATATGAAATGTATCAGGCTGCTGTAAACATGAAGATTCCGGTTGCACGTCTGGAAGTTTCCGGTATCAAGCATGTAGAAACAGTTGCTTCTGGTTCTCGGCAGGGAACTTCCAAATTCAGCGCATTGACAATTGATGGTATCTATCTGGACAAACTTTACGCTACTAAAGGAGCAAAGGATGTTACTGATTATAAATATCCTCAAGTTTCTGAAGGAAGTGGAACATCGATTCCAGCTCCGGTCCTTTGGGATGCAATTACATCTCCTAATGACTTCTTGGCTTCAGGTGCTGTTTGGCCGGTAAATCCTTCATCTGATGGAGCTAAGAAAGCCTATGCCTTTAACTTCTATCCGGGAGATAAAATGCCGATTCTGAAGATTTATTTTGCTACTGCAACAGCCTCTGACGACTCTAATCCGGTATCACAGCCCCGTTATGCAGTGATTAAATCATATAATAGTCAGGAAAATTTCTCTTTTGAAGCAGGAAAAATATACCGAATTACGGATGTGAGCCTTAAGGATTCCAATATTATTGGTGATGAAGAAGGTAATGCACTGTATGGTGTAGACGTGACGGTTACTGAAGCCCAATGGACAGTGGTAGACATGACTGCAGAGTGGGTGGAGTAAAACTGTGGCAGAGGTGAAATTCCTTTGCGAATATTAAACTATCAATGTGAATCGCCCTTTTTGACTGGTCGGAAATACCAGTGCCTATCATGCGTTCAGGATCAGTTGAATCGGGCGATTTTTATAAGTGCATTTTATTTTGCTATTTTAAAGTAAAATCATGATTATTCGTAATATTAAAGAGTCTCTCCTGTTTTTCCTTTCTCTGTTTGCGATAACGGGTTGTATTAGGGAGAGGCTGGATGACTGTAACAATATTTCCCTTTGCTTCACGTACTTTGCCGATGGTAATGAAAATGTATTCGGTAAATACATAGACAAGGTGAATCTTTATGTATTTGATGAAGGCGGGACTTTAATAAGAGACTTTGTATATTTCCGGACCAATCCCGATGATTTTCATCTGTTCCCTTCGTTCAGACTCTCTCCCGGTACGTATGAGGTAGTGGCGCTAGGCAATGCTTTCGAGCATACAGGGGTGGCGATGGGAGTGCATAGGAGCAGATCAAAGGATGCTTTTATCTATAGCCCCAATTGGAAAAAATCAGTTCCGGTAGAAAATTATGACCGTAATTATTTAGGCAGGAAAACGGTGGTGATTCCATCGGGAAATCATGTTATAACGAATGATACAGTAGTTTTTTACAGTTCTCATATTAATGTGGAAATTGAAATTACAGGACTTCCTGTTTCCGAAACCGGAAGAGGAGGGATAAGTTCTCCCATTTCAATCAGGCTGGAAAATGTAAATGTACAGACGACCTTGGATAATAAGGTAGTTGAAGGAAACAGAGGTATGTTGTTTCCGAAGTTGAAGTATGACACCGATGAAAGAAAGTACAAGACACATAATTTGGCCTGTTTCAGAATGGACAGGGACGGAGTGCTTATGCCTGAGTTGTGCCGGCACGAACTGGTTGTTTCCGATGGAGATGGTGAGGAGCTGGAAAGAGTCAATATATACGAGTTTATACTTGCCCATTCTGACTATATAGATGTTACCAGGCAGGAGGCGTTATTGCCTATTGAAGTAAAGTTTTGGGAAACAGACATTGAAGTGCGCCTGCCAGCTTGGTATATAGAAGATTTAAATCCGGATTGGGAATAATGCAGACTGAAGATGAAAAAAAGAAACTATCTATTTATAATATTGTTTCAACTGTACCTGTTTGTCCTTTTTCATTCTTGTGTAGCTGAAAAGGAAGATGCCTTGGATAAGGCCAATGTGGCAATGACATTTTCCGCAAGATCACTGGCGGGTGGAAGTGGATTGGTAGAAACTGCGTTGAAGAATGAGCGGCTCCATACATTAAGAGTTATTGTAGCCAGGACGGATGGGAAAATTGTGTACAATCAGTTTTACGACAATGTATCCGGAGACAGTAAGACTATTCTGTTCAGGGAACTTTCTGTCAGTCCCCTGGGAGAGGATTTCGAATTTTATGCAATTGGAAATGAGAATGCTTTTTTGCGGGATAGCGGTCAGAGTCTTGATGGCAAGTCGATTAATCTACGGGAACTGAAGCGGCGAATGTTGCAGCAGGATTTCAATTCTCCTGCATTATCGTTGTTGCCTCAGAGCGGATACACGAAAATACGGGTTGTTCCTGGAGAGAACCGGACTGAGACAATGCACTTGGGATTTCCTGTTGGAAAATTTGTAGTAAGGCTGAACAACGAAACTGTTTCCGATGTGACTCTGGAGGACCTGAAGATTGTTTCGGCAGCTCCTGCAGAGGGTTTTCTGTTTCCGGATCCGGACCACAGGAAAGCCGGTATGGCAAAATTCCCCGATAAAGACATTCTTTTTGGCAATGCCGGAAACCTGGTTGTCCCTTTAGGTGCTCGCGTGGATGCTGCCCGGACAGTCCGTTATGTATATCCCGGAAAAAAGAGCCAGGGAAGCTATAAATTGTCTGCCAGGTGGAACGGAAAGCTGTATGAAACACTTCTTACCTCACCGGAATCTCCATTGGGTATTTCCTCCGTAAACGGAGGATATCAGTATAATATAGGCATTACGCTCACCAATACCTTCAGTGTGTCGATGGAGGTAGAACCCTGGAGACTGGATGAAACGGTCGTAGACTATACTTCCGGATTTAACGGAGTGCTTTCCCCGGGGCTGAGTGTAAACAGTGTGAAGGTGGTAGGGAAGGATACGGATTCTCCGGCTGTAGCCGTTGCTACTTCCAGAGACGGAAAAGAGAGGGCGGCTATATTTTCATTCAAAATGCTTGCTCCGTTAGGGGCAAGATGGAGTGTACACCTGGAGAATACTGCAGATTTTGCGCTTAAAGGGGTGACCGATGGTCTCGGGGCAAAAAACGCTATCCCCGTGGAGTTTAAAGTGGTACCTAAAAGAGGGTATAATGCGGCTTCACCTCAGCATATTAAATTATTTATAGCAGTTGAAGAAGCCTGGGGAGGCGGACCTCCAACTCCTCAAGTTATTAATCCCCGGACTGCAGGAGAAGGTATGTTCCCCGGAACGGAAACGGAGATATTCATACGACAGGTTAGCGAGACTATATATGATCAGTTGTCGGATGTCATTGAACCTTAATAATATAAGCTACATGGTGAAATACAATAGATACTTGAATATGTTGCTTCTATTGACAGAAGTGATGTTTGTTTCCTGCTCATCGGAGTTGACATCGGAAAGGCCCGAAAATGTATCTCAGGTGCTTTCTGTTGAGGTCAACGTATCTCGGGCAGACGGAATGTCGGATGAGGCGGATGGAGTCGGACAGAGTGAGACAAGGATAAAGAACATACAGATACTGATATTCAACTCAGAGGGTAATAGAACTCCTTCCGGTTACTTCCATTATGATGAAATGGAAGGAAACCGGAAAGTACGATTGGCTGCCGGCGACTGGAAACGTAACAGAGAACTCTTTGATAGAGGACCTGATGCGGCTTATTCGGTTTATGCAATAGCTAATCACCATCAGGGTAGCAGGACGCTGGAGAATGTTCGTACGGTAGATGAACTGAGACAAGCTGTAGATACAGATCTGGAAATTTGGAAGAGTGAAGGAGCACTTGTGGAGCGTGAAACCTATTCCGGAAAGATTTTCTGTATGTCGGGGGTGAAGAACGGTTTCGTTCCTTCGATAAATGCGGCAACGGCAGAACTGAAAATCTCGATGCGTAGAGTGGCAGCAAAGGTAGAAGTGAATGTATCTTTTGACAATCGTTTTGGAGATGGCTTTCAACCCGAGGGATTCTTTTTCGGCTTAAGAAACTATGCTTCCAAAGGTTTGCTTTATGAGGAAGACGGCACTGAGTATCTGGACAGGGGAATTTCCGGCAATGGAGGTGAATACAGAATGGCAAGCGCTTTGTCACAGAACCTTAATGCCCGGACGGCACGGATGATATTATATACTTATCCAGCCGACTGGACGGAGGATGTAACGAATGAGACCTACGTACTGCTGAATATTCCGGGAAGGTATAAGGAGAGACCGAACTCTTTGAACAGTGTCTATAAGGCAGGAAACTATTATAAAATACCGATAAGGGCAGGAGGAAATGTGGCTTTCAGCCTGACGCGGAATACAGCTTACCGCATCAATGTGACGATTGACCGATTCGGGCAGGTCCAGCCGGAAATACCTGTTGAACTGAGTGGAAAGATAGTGGCTGTACCCTGGCAGGAAACAATGGTGACGGTGGACAATGAGCCAGTGACATATCTGGAAATTCTGAAGGATGAAATCATAATGAAAGGAGTGGCTGAATCGGACAAGCAGTATTTTACTTCTTCCACTCCGGTGACTGTCCGGATTGAGGAAGTCTATTTTTTTGATAAGTTCGGTATCAGGCAGGTCATTCCACAACGAGAATATGCATCGTATGGCATCCGGGTAGTTCCTCAGGGACAGGAGACAGGGTATGTGCACGTACATTCGGATATTCCGCTCAATAACGGAATCAGATACATTAAAGTGCGTCTGGAAAACGGACAGGGAAAGAGCAAGGGATTTCTAGTAAAACAATATCCGCTTGAATACATCGTAACGGTCCCTGGATGGTATTCTTTCCGGACAGACTTTGTCCATAACGGGAGTTATCTCAACTGGGAATCTCCCAATTTAATTTCATCGTGGGAAGTGCTGAAGACGAATAATGCTATTTTTTTCTCCAAGGTATATACACAGAATAAAATTGTAAAATATAGTTATTATAACGATTCTTATTATTGGAGGAAATACATCATGGAGCCGGAAAGAGGACAGAATCATAATATGTATTTTGTACGGATTACTAAAACTTCCAATAAATATGAACTGGCAGTTCCGGCTATAGATAGTGAAGGGTATACAGATAATTCTGAAGAAAACAACCGTCTGGTTTCTCCTGCCTTCATGATAGCCTCCCAACTTGGAACAGTTTCTCCAACAGACTTTTATACGGCAAGAAAGCACTGTGAAGAATATGCCGAAAAATCGTTGGCAGGAGAACTTTATACAGACTGGCGGCTGCCTACCGAGGCGGAACTGGCTATCATTGACAAATATCAGAATACTCCGGGTTCAGTAATAGACATTGTGCTGGGAGGAAAACAGTACTGGGCGGCTTCCGGCAATCGTTTTGTAACGGAAAATGGAGATTATCCGCAGGTTTATAATGCATATATCCGCTGTATACGTACAGTAAAGCCAAATGAAGTGATTACGAATGAAAATGATTAGGTAATAATATGATACGTTGTTGTTTATATATACTGGTAATGTCGTTTACGGTGTTCTCTTGCACTGTTGACAAGGAATGGAAGGACTCGGCTGTACATAATGAAATGTTTGACAAAGATGGAAATGTAATGCTTCATTTTATGATGCATACCTCTGATATGCCGGAGGTTAATACCCGTGCAGTTGATCCTGACGGGTATGGAATTGGTTCGCTGTGGCTGTTTTGCTTTGATGAAGGCAGGCATTATGTGGGGCGTGTCCGGGCTTCAGTGAATATGACGGAACAGACTGAAAACGCTTTACGAGGCAGCTTTAGGGCGAAAGTTTCCGGCAGTGTGCGGTACCTTCATTTTATAGCCAATGCAAATGTGGCGGATTTTGATGATGCCCGTAATTTGGGAAGACTGGATACTGAAATTATACCCGAACTGACGTCCACATCCGGATTGCTTGTGTATTGGGGATTCAGGAAGTTTGCTGACCGTAATGAACTTGCTGCTTTTGCTTCGGGAAAGGGAACTGAAGTTTCTTTGTTACGGAATCAGGCAAGGATAAGGTATAGAAGGACTTCCGCTGCCGGGAACCTGAGTATCAAAGGAATGGCAATACTGAATCAGTATGCTGTCGGTACTGTGGCTCCTTTAAGGAGAAACCGGGATGAACTTTTTGAGTTTGGGAGTGCTTCGGAGATAGAGAGGCCTACTCTTTGTGCGGATGAAGACAAAGTAGCGGCTGTTCCTCCTTCTGACGTAATGCGGTGGGGAAGCGAACGTACGGGATTTTTTGTCTTTGAACATGAAAATACTTTTGATAATCAGATGTTTCTGATATTCAGAATAAGTACTTCCGGGGGCGAAAGGCAGGATGGTGAATGGACTGCAAAAGACAGATACTATAAAATTGTAATTATTGACCGTCAGGGAAACCATATGCCTATATTGAGGAATCACGATTATGTCATACAATTTAACGGACTTCCGGAAATGGGAGGATATGCTACGTTTAAAGAGGCTGTGAACGGTACGGCTTCCAATAATGTGTGGGTGTCTATCGAACAGTCAGTACCGTTTATTTCTGATGGGAGGAGTACATTGTCTGTAATAGGAGAAACCACTCAGATTATTACAGAGAAATCTCTCGGTTCCGACGGTACTTACCAGATAGGGTATACATGGTATGATGCCACCTCTTCAAGACAGATTTCACCGGAGGTTACCTGGATACAGAATACCGGGATAGCCGATACGGAAATTGTCAACCGTTTTGAACCGGGAACTTCCGGACAGCACGGTAGAGGAAGGATAATTATCAGACCGAGGGGAATCGGGGCTCCCCAGCAGGGGCTGTTGCAGATAAAAGCCGGAAAATTCATACGGACCGTGAAACTGATTTCATTGGCAAATTTCTCTTTTGTGCCGGTATGGACTTCTTCCGGAATGCCTGAACGAGCAGGAGAGACTGTTACTCTCTTTTTTACGGTTCCGGATGACTATCCGAAAGAACTTTTGCCTCTGGACGTAAAGATTGCCTGTAACTTGTTTAGTGACAACGGAACCAACGTAGATATGAAAGGGGAGAATGCTTTTTTGGATGTGCTGGTGGAGGAGTGCAATTTTGAGGTGAACGAAGGTAGCAGGAAAGTGACATATAAGAGGGACTGGCCTCATAAATATGTGTATAGTGTGAACCGGACGGGTTTGCACAAAGTGAACTTCAAGACCTTGGTCAATGATTATACGCCAAGAAGCGGGGAAGAATCGCGTATTGAGTTCTTTCTTGAGGCAGAGGCTTTTGCTACTGTCCGCAGTCTGGTCCGAATGAACAGTGATGATACAGGTTATAGGCTGGAGTTGGGAGTCGGAGAAAAAAGTGGAATCCGATGGGTGTTGCCGGAGGATGATGGTATAGTGGAATTGTCGCCTGTAGCAGATAGAAATTATCATTTTCATTTCAGGTTACGGGATGGGAACAGACTGATACGGCCTAACCCCGGAGAGGTGTTCAGGGTGTATATGGATGTTTCCCGAATTTGTCCGCTTCCTGGAGTTTCGGCATTGGGCTCTGAGCCGTTATTTGATAGGGATAAAGGGTATTATTATCTTTATACGGTACCTGCCGCACTGCCTCGTGATTATGAGCAGCGCGGTATCGCAATACCCGTAAAAACCTTACGCCCTGATTATAATACGTACTTAAGGGTGGCTTCGATGTTGGAGGAAAATGGAACGCCTTCTGGCAATTCCCGGGCCTACCGTTCTGCTGTAATGTATGTGAAATCACATCAGCCTTATCATCTAGGCTTTTCTATGGAAGGGAATTCTGGGAGTACATCGGTCATGGATATCGGTTACGGTCCACAGGTTCCTGTACGATTGAATGTGGAAATTCCACAGGAGGTGCTGGATGAGAGCCCGGAGGGAGTTGACTGTTTGATACGGACGAGCCACCTGGTACCGTCCGGAAATGAGACGAAACTGAATAAAACGGATGGCGGATATTGGTTCAGGACAAGGAAACGGCGGGAAACGTTCCGTATGGAAACCAATGCGGTGGCTTCATCGGAAATACTTGTATTATCGGGATACGGACAGAAAATATTGTTCGATGAGGCAAGGGTGGAAATCAGAAACCGGAGGATATCGGGTAGACTCCGTTTGCCTGGTGGGGAGAGCTTTGACCGTATGACTCCGTTTATATCACTGGAGAGAAATGACGGTACACGGATCGGAGTATTGGAGGTGATGGTGGAATCCGGAGGTAATGAAGCGGCTTTTACAGTTGATTTGAGGACTGAATATAAGTTGAATATGAATGAGCAGATATATATCAGATACGTCCCTTTGACGGCGGGCGACCGTAGGGTATTCAGAAAAGATACGAGTCTGAAATTGTTGCAGGATTTTCCTCTGACGGTTATCGAACTGGAAAAAGTAAAGTGAATTTAGATATGTTTCGTTTTTTTTATGTCATAGTGATTACGGCACTTATGCCTTCGTGCACGTATGTGCCCAAAGAGAACCAGAAAAAAGGAATAGAGGATGCGGCAAGCACTCCGGACAGAATGGTTGCTGTATTTCCCTATCCTGAAATCCCTTCGGTGATGGAGACCCCGGAGGAAAGATCGGATTTTTTATTGTCTCATTATTGGGATAAGTTTGATTTTTCTAATGAGGCCATAGTGGATGGAAGAGGAGCTGAACAGGGATTTGTGGATTTTGTATACCTCATCGGATATACGGAGAGAGGTAAAGAACGTATACGGGGGTATATGAAGCATTTTTGCTTACTGATGCGCAGAAACAGTCATGCGGTATACAGGTTTTATCAACTTGCCGAGGATTATCTTTATAATCCAAATTCGGGATATGCAGATGAAAAAATATATGGGATATATTTAGAGGAACTGTATAAAGTGCTTTCGGGAAATCCGGATATGAGGGTACGGATTGATGAACGTTTGAACCTTATAAATCGGAATACCTGCGGAACCAAAGCTTACGATTTTTTCTTTCTGACATTTGAAGGAGAAAAAAAATCGCTATATAACTACGTACCGCGAGAAAAACGGATCTTGCTTTTGTTTTATGATCCCGATTGCCGGGGATGCAAAGAGTTAATCGGAAGGATGAGTGAAAATGATTGCCTGGAACAATCGGTAAAAAAAGGAGAGTTAGAGGTTTTGGCTGTCTGTACCGGTGAGGATGAAGGGAGATGGAAAGAGTCTGTATCGGAAATGCCAATCTGGTGGAAGGTGGTATGGGATATAACTGGGGTGGGAGCAAACGGAATCTATGATCTAAAAGCGTTGCCTGCCTTGTATTTGCTTGCAGAAGACAAGATTGTTCTGATGAAGGATGTGTCATTTGATAAATTGATGACTAATGTGGATTGATGATGTGTGCAGACCGGTAAATTTAATATTCGATAATTTGTTGTAGTTTGACCGGATTACTGGTTGTCAAAAATGGTATTTCAAAAATTCATTAAGATGAATGCTAAGGATGTAAAAGTAATAAGTCGCAATAAAATCAGGTGTATTTATTTTATATTGTAATTAAAATGTTTATTATTGTGATAGAATAACAGATTCTGCATTTGAGTTTTTTAAAAGGTCATCTGTTTTGATTCTATGTTTTCTAATTGATATATATTTGCAGCGAAGAAAAGAAAAAAGAAATATAATAACGTAAATATATATCAATATGTCATGTATTATATTTTCAAAGATGCATGGTTTAGGTAATGATTATATCTATGTGAACACCATGCTTTATCCTATAGACAACCCGGAGCAGCGTTCGGTGGAATGGAGCCGTTCCCATATCGGAATCGGCAGTGACGGTCTGGTACTGATCGGAAAATCGGATGTGGCGGATTTCAGCATGAGGATATTCAATGCGGACGGTTCGGAGGCCATGATGTGTGGCAATGCTTCCCGGTGCATTGGAAAATATTTGTATGAAGAGGGACTGACGGACAAGACGGTGATTGCGTTGGAAACGTTGTCCGGAATCAAAAAGCTTTATCTGCACCTGGCGGAGGACGGAACCGTAGCCTCGGTGACCGTAGATATGGGAATTCCCGGAAGGGTCGGTGAAGTGATCCTGGGCGAGGGCTATGGATTTGGCAGTGGAGTGGAAGTATCGATGGGCAACCCGCATCTGGTGATTTTTGTCGATGAGGTGATGAAAGTGGATGTGGCAGCCTGGGGAGCCAGACTGGAGCATCATCCGTTGTTTCCCGACCGGGTAAATGTGGAGTTTGCTCAGGTATTGCCCGACGGAAACCTGCGGATGAGGGTGTGGGAAAGAGGTTCCGGACTGACGGAAGCCTGTGGCACCGGAGCCTGCGCGACGGCTGTGGCAGCCCGGTTTACGGGGCGGACCGCAGACAAGGTGGCGGTGGTGATGGATGGAGGTACGCTGTGTGTGGAATGCAACCCGGACAACCGGCATGTGTACATGACGGGAACGGCTACCCGGGTGTTTGAGGGAGAAATCAGAGTTTCCTGAGCGAGTCAGGATAACGGTTAGGATTAGTTAACAGGTAAATAAACAAAAAGGTATATGGCACTGGTAAATGAACATTTCTTGAAACTTCCCGGAAGTTATCTGTTTTCGGATATTGCAAAAAAAGTCAATTCGTTTAAGGTTACGCACCCTAAGGACGATGTGATTCGTTTGGGAATCGGCGACGTGACACGTCCCTTGCCTCAGGCATGCATCGAGGCCATGCATCGGGCGGTGCAGGAGATGGCAGATGAGGCAACGTTTCACGGTTATGGACCGGAACAGGGGTATGATTTTCTCATCGATGCCATTCTGAAAAATGACTATGAACCCCGGGGCGTACATCTTTCCCGTTCGGAAATATTCATCAGTGACGGGGCCAAGAGCGATACGGGGAATATCGGAGAGCTTCTGAGATGGGATAATAGCATGGGAATCACTGATCCGGTGTATCCGGTATATGCGGACAGCAATATCATGTGTGGACGTGCGGGTGTGCTGGAGGAGAACGGAAGGTGGAGCAACATCACGTATCTGCCCTGCAACGAGCAGAACGGGTTTATTCCTTCGGTTCCGGAATCGCGCATCGACTTGCTTTATCTGTGTTACCCCAACAATCCGACGGGGGTGACGCTTACTCATGAGCAGCTGAAGGCGTGGGTGGACTATGCGCTGGACAACGATACGCTGATTGTGTTCGATGCGGCTTATGAGGCTTTTATCACTGAAGAGAACGTGCCTCATTCCATCTATGAAATCAAAGGAGCCAAGAAGTGTGCCATCGAGATACGGAGCTATTCCAAGACAGCGGGATTTACGGGACTCCGCTGCGGCTATACGGTGGTTCCCAAGGAACTGACGGCGGCTACGTTCAGTGGTGACAGGGTAGCGCTGAACAAGTTGTGGCACCGCAGGCAGTGCACCAAGTTCAATGGCACGAGCTACATTACCCAGCGGGCTGCCGAGGCTATCTATACGCCGGAAGGGAAAAAACAGGTAAGGGAGAATATTGATTATTACATGCGGAATGCGGCCCTGATCCGGGAGGGACTGCAGCAGGCGGGACTGAAGGTGTATGGAGGGGTGAATGCTCCGTATATCTGGCTCAAGACGCCGGAAGGAATGGGTTCATGGCATTTCTTCGAACAGATGCTGTACGAGGCGCATGTGGTAGGTACTCCGGGCGTCGGCTTCGGGCCCAGCGGAGAGGGGTACATGCGGCTTACCGCCTTTGGAACGTATGAGGATTGTGTGGAGGCGGTGGCACGCATCCGGAAATGGCTGGAATAACCGGCCTTTTGAAAGACAAATTGCTGCATTAGATAATTGGATAACAGGTATTGGTTTTTTTAAGGTAAACAAGAATTAAATAGATTTAATTATGTCAGAACTGAGATTTAGAGTGGTGGAAACGGCTTTCAGAAAACGGCCGGCCCACGTGGAGATTCCTTCCGAACGTCCTTCTGAATATTTTGCAAGGTATGTGTTCAATAAGGAAAAGATGTTTAAGTATCTTCCGGGGGGAGTTTATGCCAAACTGGTGGATGTCATTGAAAACAATGTTCCCTTGGATTCCGGTATTGCCGACGAGGTGGCTGCCGGCATGAAGCGGTGGGCCGTGGAGATGGGAGCTACCCATTATACTCACTGGTTTCATCCGCTGACGGAAGGAACGGCGGAAAAGCACGATGCGTTTGTGGAGCCCGACGGCAAAGGGGGAATGATTGAGGAATTTACCGGAAAGCTGCTGGTACAGCAGGAGCCCGATGCGTCCAGTTTCCCGAACGGGGGTATCCGCAACACGTTCGAAACCCGCGGATATTCGGCATGGGACCCTTCTTCTCCGGCATTTATCGTGGATGACACTCTGTGTATTCCGACAGTGTTCATTGCGTATACGGGGGAGTCGCTCGACTACAAGGCGCCTTTGCTGAAAGCGCTCCGGGCTGTCAACAAGGCGGCTACGGATGTGTGTCATTATTTTTATCCGGAGGTGAAGAAGGTTGTGGCTTATCTGGGATGGGAACAGGAGTATTTTCTGGTCGATGAGGGATTGTATGCGGCGCGGCCGGACTTGCTGATGACGGGCAGGACGCTGACCGGACACGACTCCGCAAAGAACCAGCAGCTGGAAGATCATTATTTTGGAGCGATTCCTCCCCGGGTAGGGGCCTTCATGAAGGACCTGGAAATCGAGGCGCTGAAGTTGGGTATTCCTGTCAAGACGCGCCATAATGAAGTGGCTCCCAATCAGTTCGAACTGGCGCCGGTATTCGAGGAGTGTAATCTGGCGGTGGATCATAATATGCTGATCATGGCGCTGATGCGGAAGATTGCGCGCAATCACGGATTCCGGGTACTGCTGCACGAAAAGCCGTTCAAGGGAATCAACGGAAGCGGCAAGCACAACAACTGGTCGCTGGGAACGGATACCGGGGTATTGCTGATGGCTCCTGGAAAGACGTCGGAAGAGAATCTTTGTTTCATTGTCTTTATCGTCAATACGCTGATGGCCGTCTATCGCCACAACGGATTGCTGAAGGCCAGTATCTCCAGTGCCACGAATGCGCATCGTCTGGGAGCCAATGAGGCACCTCCTGCCATTATTTCTTCTTTCCTGGGAACACAGGTGTCGCAGATGCTTAACCTGATTGAGGAGAGTGAGAAGGATGAACTGGTGAGCATGGACGGCAAGCATGGAATGAAGCTGGATATTCCTCAGATACCGGAACTGCTGATTGACAATACCGACCGCAACCGTACGAGTCCGTTTGCCTTTACGGGCAATCGGTTTGAGTTCCGTGCGGTGGGCTCGGAGGCCAACTGTGCCAGTGCGATGATTGCCCTTAATACGGCGGTGGCCGAACAGCTGGCTGAGTTTAAGGTGGAGGTAGATGCGCTGATGGAAAAAGGGGAGGAGCGGGTTTCTGCCCTTCTGGAAGTGGTACGGCGCTATTTGAAGATCTGCAAGCCGATCCGTTTCGACGGTAACGGTTACAGCGAGGAATGGAAGGCGGAGGCTGCACGTCGCGGACTGGATTGTGAGACGAGTGTACCGCTGATTTTCGACAATTACCTGAGCAAGGCCAGCGTGGAGATGTTCGAGAGAATGGCGGTCATGACGCGTAAGGAACTGGAGGCGCGCAATGAGGTGAAATGGGAGACTTACACCAAGAAGATTCAGATTGAGTCGAGGGTGCTGGGCGACCTGGTGATGAATCACATTATCCCGGTAGCGACTGAATATCAGTCTAAGTTGCTGGATAATGTATGGAAGATGCAAGCGCTCTTCACGGCCGGAAAGGCTTCCGAACTCTCTGCCAAGGACCTGGAACTGATTGAGGAGATTGCCCATCATACGGCCTTTGTCAAGGAGCATGTGGATAAGATGGTAGAGGCACGGAAAGAGGCGAACCGGGTGGCTTGCGAGCGTGAGAAGGCCATTGCTTATCACGACCGGATTGTACCCATGATGGAAGAGATCAGGTATCATATTGATAAACTGGAACTGGTGGTGGACGATCAGATGTGGACGTTGCCCAAATATCGTGAACTGTTGTTTATCAGATAATATTCAGCTGGGTTTGCTGATGGGGAAGGCGGTGAGGGAAAGCGGTTGTTGAATCGTAGGGGACGGAGGGAGGGATTTTGAAAAGATTTTTCTATTTTTGCGGGCGGGAAGGTTTCCTGCCCGCATTTCGTATGATGAGCAGGGAACCGGAGACTAAAATTCGGTTGAATACAAAAATGGAAAAAAGAATGAACGAACAGGCGTATTTGGAGCGTTTCGAAAATAAGATGCAGCAGGACTTGCTGCGTTTGTGTACTACTTATCATATGCTGGACGGGGTATGGTTGTCGAGCGAGGACATCAACGAGCATTGGTTGAAACTGGCACCGGAGTATCTGGCCGATGCCGTGGGACAGGTCAGTGAATATCCGACCGTATCGGTGGCATGGGCGGCTTATCTGGGACTGGCGATGGCGTATGGATGGGACATGAACTGGGAGGTGTTCTCACGGGCGGAATACCGTTTCTTCTATGGCAGCCGGGGATTCGACGATATGGATGAGCACATTGTGCGGGATATCCTGGGTATTTCGCTCGACAGTGAAGAGGCGGCAGCTCTGGAGGAAATGATCCGCCGTTGTGCGCAGACGGCAGTCGACCTGATTCGCCGTGAACAGATTGAGCCTCAGAGCCCGATGGCGTATTATGCGTTTTCCAGAGCTTGCTGGGTGATGTACGGGGTAGGGGCTGCCCTCGGCCTCAAAAAGTTGGGATACAAACTGGAAAAACTCGACCTGTCGGACAGCAATACGGGAAACAAGACGTTGCTCAACTGAGCCATGGAATGAATGTGGAATGATGGAATGAAGTGGCTATGGATATTCTGCTGATTGTATTGGGGGCTGTCTGTATGTTGCTCGGACTGTTGGGATGTGTGCTTCCGGCCCTTCCCGGTCCCCCGGTTTCGTATGTAGGACTCTTGTTGTTGCACTGTACCGACCGTATCCAGTTTTCGCTGACGGAAATGCTGGTCCTGCTGCTACTGGTGATTGTGGCCCAGGTTCTGGATTATTTTATTCCCATATTGGGGAGTAAGTACAGCGGCGGTACCCGATGGGGCAGCTGGGGAGCCTTTGTGGGCTCGGTTGTCGGACTCTTCTTCCTGCCGGCCGGGTTGTTCCTCGGACCTTTTCTGGGGGCTGTAGCAGGAGAACTGCTGGGAGCGGCCGACCTGTCGAGGGCACTGAAGTCGGGCATCGGGGCACTGGCCGGTTTCCTGCTGGGAACCGTTCTGAAACTTTCCCTGTGCATGTATTTTGTGATACTGTGGTTCCGGGAGGTATGCTGACCTGCCGGAACCGGAAGCTGTCATTTCTCTGACAGCCTTTCCTTGAGGCGGGTGTTCCGCTTGTCGACTGTCTGGTTCCGTACGGCATAGGCCAGTGCCTTGCCGGTACCGATCAGGATACAGACTTTCTTGGCACGGGTGATGCCGGTATAAATCAGGTTGCGCTGCAGCATGACATAGTGTGTCATCAGTACGGGCATGATGACAATGGGGTATTCGGAACCCTGTGACTTGTGGATGGTAGTGGCATAGGCCAGTACAATCTCGTCGAGTTCCGAGGCTTCGTATTCCACCCGTTTCCCGTCGTAATCCACCCATAACGTACGGTTTTCTACTTCCACGCTTTCAATAAAACCGATATCTCCGTTGAATACTTCTTTATCGTAATTGTTCTTGACCTGCATCACACGGTCGCCTTTGCGGAATACGTATCCGCTGCGGCTGAGGCTTTCGCCTCCGGGATTCAGTGCCTGCTGCAATGCCAGGTTCAGGCTGTTGGCGCCTACCGTTCCGCGCTGCATGGGGGTAAGGACTTGGATGTGGCTGACTTTCTCTTTGTATGCCTGAGGGAGCCGTTTCTGTACCAGCGTAACGATGGTGCTTACGGTCTTTTCCGGGTCTTCTTCCTGCATGAAAAAGAAATCTGTCTCTTTTCCGTTGGAGATGTCCGGAAAGATACCCTGGTTGATCCGGTGGGCATTCATGACGATGCGTGAACTCTGTGCCTGGCGGAAGATGCGTGTCAGGCGGGTGACGGGGACTTCTCCGCTGTCGATGATGTCACGCAGGACGTTGCCGGCTCCTACGCTCGGCAACTGGTCGATGTCTCCTACGAGAATCAGCCGCATGTGTACCGGCAGGGCCTTCATGAGGGAGTACATCAGCAGGATGTCAATCATGGACGATTCGTCGACAATCAGTACGTCGCCCTCCAGTGGGTTGTCTTCGTTGCGCTGGTATCCCTGGTCGGGCTTGAATTCCAGCAGGCGGTGGATGGTCTTGGCTTCCATGCCCGTCGCTTCGCTCATCCGCTTGGCGGCACGGCCGGTGGGGGCAGCCAGCAGAATGCGCAGGCCACAGGCTTTCAGGGCGGCAATGATGCCCTGCGTCGTAGTGGTCTTTCCGGTTCCGGGCCCTCCGGTGAGCACCATGACCTTGGAGGCTACAGCCTGCTGGATGGCTGCTGCCTGAATGGAGTCGTATTCCACGCCGGTCTGGAAGGAAATACGGGCAATGTCGACAGAAGTCTGCTTCAGTGCATCACTGCCATGCAACAGTTGTCGCAGCCGTTGGGCGGTTCCGCTTTCCGCATAATAGAACGGAGGCAGGTAAATGGCCTCTTCTTCCTGGATGATGTCTTTGTCGGCAATCATCTGGCTCAGTACACTCCGGATGGCTTCTTCCTGCGTATCGAGGAGCTGGACAGCCGTAGCCAGGAGCTGTTCGAGTACCGCATATACATGTCCGCTGTCGGCCAGTTGCCCCAGGGTATAGAGCACACCGCTGCGGCACCTGCGGCTGTCTTCGTTGGTATAGCCCATCTTCCGGGCAATGGAATCGGCCGTCTTGAATCCGATTCCCCAGATGTCATCGGCCAGGCAGTAGGGATTCTCACGGACCTTTTCGATGCTTTCATTGCCGTAGGTACGGTAAATCTTGGCCGCATAGGACGTGCTGACCCCATAGCTTTGGAGAAAGAGCATGACATTCCGGATTTCCTTCTGTTTTTCCCAGCTCTCCCGGATGAGGCGGATGCGCTTCTCGCCGATGCCTCCTACTTCCTGCAGGCGCTCCGTCTCTTTTTCGATGATGTGTATCGTGTCCAGACCGAACTGCGCCACAATCCGTTTGGCAAATACCGGTCCGATGCCCTTGATGAGTCCGCTTCCCAGGTATTTTTCCATGCCGTATGCGGTTGCGGGGAGGGTTTCTTCCCAACTATCGGCAACAAACTGGCTGCCATAGCGCTTGTCTACCTTCCAGTTGCCGGTGACCTGCAGGATACTTCCGGCACATACATCCAGCAGATTGCCTACCAGAGTGACCAGTTCGCTGTATCCTTTGACCTTTACTTTCAGGATGGAGTATCCGTTCTCGGGATTCTGATACGTGATGCGTTCTACGATGCAGTTGATTTTAATCATGGCGGTTCGGTGTGTAAGAATTCCAAATTGCAAAATTATATATTCTTCGTGAATTTTAGTCTCCTGGGCCCTTTTTCTGCCATCCGGCTGTAGGCTCTGGAGTGATGAAAGGAGGACCGGAAGCTTTTTTGGGCGGATAATGCCCCTAAAAATCGCCCTTAATGATTAATAAAAGTTAAAACCAATCAAATTTCTGGTTGTTTTATATGTTACATAACATAAAAGCATTACCTTTGCACTGTGTTTTTCATGGTATTAGATTTAAGGTTAATGAAGATTGGGAGTCTGGGAAGATTCCCTTTTTTTATTTTATCTGTTTACCTCCCGTTTTTCTTCTCGTTTTTTCTCGTTTCTACTCTTTTTTTGACTTTATTTTGACTTTGTTGCTTTCTCCGGGAGTTGATTGAACCCGATGGGGGCTTCCGTTTTTCTTCTCCAGAGAAACCGGCCGGCCTGGAAAAACCGGATTTCCTTCTTCGTTTCTGAAAAAAAGAACTTGTCCGTTATTTTGAATTTCAGAATATTCATTATATTTGTTTTTCAAATTTTATCACAAAAATGAAAAACTATGAATATTAAACACCGACTGATTGTCATGAATTTCCTCCAGTTTGCAGTATGGGGGGCTTATTTAACTTCAATGGGAACCTATCTGGCTGGAATTGGTTTGGGAAGCCATATCGGTTTGTTTTATGCGATGCAGGGAATTGTCTCGCTGTTTATGCCAGCCATTATGGGTATTATAGCCGACCGGTGGATTCCGGCGCAGCGATTATTGGGATTAAGTCATTTGCTGGCGGCCGTGTTCATGCTGGGAGTGGGTTTCCATGGAATGCAAGGAGGGGATCAGGTGTCGTATCCGGTATTGTTCACACTGTATTCACTCAGCGTGGCTTTTTATATGCCGACACTGGCCTTGTCCAACTCTGTAGCCTATACGGCTCTCGATCAGTCGGGACTGGATACCATCAAGGCTTTTCCGCCGATACGTACTTTTGGAACCATCGGATTTATCTGTTCCATGTGGCTGGTGGATTTGTTGGGCTTCCAGCATAATTACATGCAGTTCTTTGCCTGTGCGGCATGGGGAATCCTGCTGGCACTGTATGCGAATACCTTGCCGAAATGTCCGACCAGCAGAGGGGCGGAAGGCAAGAAATCGCTGGTGGAGGCTTTGGGACTCCGGGCTTTCTTGCTGTTTAAGCAGAAGAAGATGGCGCTTTTCTTCATCTTTTCCATGTTGCTGGGAGTTTCTCTTCAGATTACCAACGGCTTTGCCAATCCTTTCATTACCAGTTTCGGGGCGATTCCGGAATATGCGGATACCTTCGGTGTGCAGCATGCCAATCTGCTGATTTCTCTTTCTCAGATCAGTGAGACCTGCTGTATTCTGCTGATTCCTTATTTCCTGGGCCGTTTCGGTATCAAGCGGGTGATGCTGATTGCCATGGGAGCCTGGGTGCTCCGTTTCGGTCTGTTCGGACTGGGAAATCCGGGTAGCGGGGTATGGATGTTCATCCTTTCGATGCTGGTGTACGGAGTGGCGTTCGACTTCTTCAATGTGTCAGGGTCTCTGTTTGTCGACAAGGAAACCGACTTGAGCATCCGTTCGAGCGCGCAGGGATTGTTCATCATCATGACGAACGGTATCGGAGCTACGGTGGGTACTTTGTGCGCACAGGCGGTGGTCAACCGTTTTGTGGATTTCAGCAGTACCGAGCCTCAGGTGGAAGGATGGAGTTCTGCCTGGTTTGTGTTTGCCGGTTATGCATTGATCGTGGCTATCGTCTTTGCCATGGTCTTCAGATACAAGCATGTTCGCTCGTAATTACGGACGGACCGCGACCTTTGTAGGAAGAGCCCGATGCGGGGCTCTTTTTTATTAATACGGATAAACGTATGTTTTTTCTAAAATAATGCTTATGAAAACAAAATTTTTAAATGCAATGGTATGGGTCACTGCATTGTTCTTTGCAGCGTGCTCCAGTAAGGGTGATTACACTTGTGCGATACCTTCGGATGCGGCTTTGGTTGCTTCTGCAGACGTACAGCAACTGGTGGAGAAGAGTGGAATTACGGGAGAGGAAGGCAAGGTGCTGACCGACCAGCTTATGAAATCGGTAAGAAGTGACGTGAGTGAACAGGAGGCGGCAATGATTGAGAAGATCCTTGCTGATCCGGCTGAAAGCGGACTTGATCTCCGTGAGAAAGTGTATGCCTTCATGGTATCGGACATGGAGTATGCGGCAGTGCTGGCTGCGGTAGACAACCGTGACAAGGTAACGGAAATGGTGAATATGCTGGCCGGACACGAGGTCTGTGAGCCGGTTGCGGAAGAGGCTGACTATAGTTATACGACGGTAGACCGCAAGTCGCTGCTGGCGTACAATGAGACTGCCTTTCTGCTGCTGAACGGAGGTAGCAAATTCGATACTGAAGAACTGAAGGCTAAGGCTGCTGCCTTGCTGGCCAATGAGAAGGCCAACAGCTTTATCAGTACTGACAAGTTTGATAAGATGCAGAAGGCCAAAGGGGATATTGCACTGAGTTTTTCATTGGACTGCCTGCCCAGGGAAGAATTGAAACTGCTGCAGATGAATATGCCGCAGGGAGTAGACCCCAAGGATGTGACTGCGGTTTCAGCCTTGCACTTCGAAAAGGGAAAGGTGCTGCTGGATGTGGAAACCTTGTACAATCCGGAAATCAAAGACATGATTGCCCAGCAGGAAAAAGTCTATGGAGACAAGTTGAAGGGTAAATTCCTGGAAAAATTCCCGAAAGAATCGATGACTTACCTTGCTTGCAGTGTGAACGGGGAGGAAGCCTATAAGGTAATCATGCAGAATGAAATGGTCAAGAGAGAACTGCGTAATGCCAGACTGCCGTTCGACCTGGAGAAAGTACTGAAATCTTTGAATGGAGAAATGGCTTTCGCCATGGCTGCCGGCAAGTCGATGATTCCGCAGTTCGGAATTTATGCCGAAGTTGCCAATGATGACATCTTGAAGGAAATGAATCCGTTCAAGCAGATGCTGGCTGCTGCCGGTATGGAATATGGAGTGAAAGACGATGTCTTTTATGTTTCCAATATCAAGGAAGGTTCACTGGAATCGACTTTGGACGACTGTGACTGGGCCGGTGATTCAAAGGGTAAGCTGACTTACTTTGTGTCAGATTTCCAGGCAGTTGCCGACTTTGTGCGTCTGGGTATGAATCCTTCTCAGGCTGCTTCACTGAATATGGTGGCCAATACGCTGAAGGTATTTACCGGATACAGTGAAGACGTAACTCATTTCCATGCCGCACTGACGATGGTGGATACGAAGACCAATTCACTGAAACAGTTTGTGGACATTGCAAAGAAAATGAATGCGGCGAACTAAGTGGTTTTGCTGAAAAAACAGTACCTTTGTGCATATTGTGTTGAATCATTTTAATAAAAAAGAAGAATATGCATGTATTTTATACCCCGGATATTGCGGTGTCACCCGAACTTCCGGAAGAGGAGGCCGGTCACTGCCTGCGTGTGTTGCGTTTGGGAATCGGCGATGAAGTGATGCTGACAGACGGGAAAGGTTATTTTTACAAGGCGGTCATCAGTGCCGCAACAGGGAAGCGTTGCCAGGTGAAGGTGGTAGAGACCATCCGGCAGGAAGCGTTCTGGAACGGACATCTTCATCTGGCAATGGCTCCTACTAAAAATATGGACCGTATCGAATGGTTTGCGGAAAAGGCAACGGAAATCGGTTTTGACGAACTGACGTTCCTGAACTGCCGTTTTTCGGAACGGAAGGTCATCAAGACCGAAAGGGTCGAGAAAATCGTGGTTTCGGCGGTGAAACAGTCGCTGAAGGCTTCCAAACCGATTGTAAATGAAATGATTGACTTCAACAAGTTCGTGCAGAAGGAGTTCGGCGGACAGAAGTTCATCGCTCATTGTTACGAAGGCGAGAAGCCGTTGCTGAAGGACGTGCTGGTGCCTGGAGAGGATGCGCTGGTGCTGATCGGTCCGGAAGGTGATTTCAGTCCGGAAGAGGTGAAAAAAGCCGAAGAGGCCGGATTCCGTGCCATCAGCCTGGGCAAGTCACGCTTGCGCACGGAAACAGCAGCACTGGTGGCGGTACACATCATGAACTTATTTAATCAGAAATAATAGAATGAAGATCATACGGAAAAAAATGACTGCCTGGACAATGGGGCTCATGCTTTTGCTGGCTGCCTGTTCAGACGGTTCGCGTTATGTGGAGGCGCTTCCGGCAGATGCAGCTCTGGTTGCTGCCGTGGATGTGAACGGCATGGCCCGGAAAGCGGGGTTGCTGGATGTCGAGGGAGGAACGGTCCGTACTTGGCTGAAGCGCACGCTGGGAGAGAGTCTGGGAGAGTCGGAAGCCATGCTCGACCGGCTGATGGAAGATCCGTCGGGATGCGGCCTGCAGTTTACGGATAAGGTATTTGTATTTGTGGCTTCCGGATCGGAATATGCGGGGGCTTTGTTCCGTGTAAAGGATGTGGACGACCTGGAGCAGTTTGTGGAACTCCTCCGACAGCAGCAGTTGTGTGACGAGGTGCGCGAAAGTGACGGCTCGTCGTGGACCCTGATGGGCGGTATGCTGGCTGCCTGGTCGGACAGGGCTTTCCTGATCATGGCTTCTCCGAAGGGGGAAGATCCTGCACGTCTGCAGCGACAGGCCGACCGCCTGCTTCGTCAGCAGGAAGGTGAGGGCTTTACGGCGACTGCCGACTATGCCCGCATGTGTGAGACGAAGGGGGAGGTAGTGACACTTGCTTCTCTTGATTTGTTTCCTTATCAGACGGTGCTTCCTCTGACCATGGGACTTTCGGGCGATTTGAAGCTGAAGGATGTGAAGGCACTTGCCGCACTGGAGTTCGGTGAGGGAAAGGCCGTGATGCAGATTCAGACACAGGTAGCCGACAAGGTGGTGCAGTCGGTGCTCGAGAAGCAGTTGCAGGTCACTGGGCCGCTGGAAGGAACGTACCTGGAGGCATTTCCGAAGAAAATGGGGGCCTGGGCTTCTTTCAATGCGGACGGAAAGCAATTGTATGACTTCTTGAATGAGAATCCGTATGTGCGCCGTCTTTTTGAGCACTCCATGATTCCGATTGATTTTGCTGCCGTTTTTGGGGCAATACATGGAGATGTGGCTCTGGCGATGCCGGATCCGCTGCACAGTAATGCGTTTATGGCGTATGCCCGTGTGACCGGCAGTGGTTTCCTGCAGACATTTGAGGACTTGAAACCGTTGCTGGCAATGACCGGCGGACAGGCGCGTCTGATCAATCAGGGCGAGAAGGCGTATGAGTTCCGGACGACGGATGCTTCCCTGATCGGACTGCCGGCAGGACCGCTTGCACTTTGGTTCGGGGTGAGAGGTGATCATCTGTACCTGACGAACGACAAGCGTTTGCTGGATGAAAAGGTACTGGGACTTTCTCTTGCCAATACGGCCTGGGGCAACCGGGTGAAGGGGCAGCGCTTCTTTGTGGCTGCCGATGCGGCTGGGGTATGGCCGGATGCGGAGACCTTGACCGTGGAAAGTGCGGATGGAAGCAATATCCGCGTGGAGTGGGTGATGAAAGACAATAAGACAAATGTATTGGAGCAGCTTATCCGCAGGATAGGGCTCCGTTAATGGTATAAGAAGATGAAAACGATAGAATTGCAGCATACGCTTCCGGAGGTCTTTGCCGGACGTGACCGTGTGGAGTCGGACGTATGGCATAAGCAACTGGAATTCCGGCGGGGAGAAGTGTATCTGATAGAGGCGGCTTCCGGAACCGGTAAATCTTCGCTGTGCAGTTATGTTTATGGATACCGTAAAGATTATCAGGGAATTATCTGTTTCGATGGTGTCAATATCCGTTCGTACTCCGTGGCACAGTGGGTGGACTGCCGGAAGAATTCGCTGAGTATGTTGTTTCAGGAACTGCGTTTGTTCCCGGAACTTACGGCCTGGGAAAATGTGCATCTGAAAAATACGCTGACCGGATTCCGGGAGAAGAAACAGATCAGGGAATGGTTTGAAATGCTGGGAATTGCGGACAAATGGGACCAGCCGGTAGGGCGGATGTCATTCGGGCAGCAGCAGCGCGTGGCATTTATCCGGGCGCTTTGTCAGCCGGCTGATTTTATCTTCCTGGACGAGCCGGTCAGTCACCTGGACGATGTCAATGCGGGCATTATGGGACGCATGCTCAGGGAGGAAGTCACGCAGCGGGGAGTCGGAATCATTGTGACCTCAGTAGGAAGACAGTTGCCTATGGAGTACAACCGGGTGCTTTCGCTGTAAAAAGTATGTTTGAAGATCATAAATAATTGTGTGATGGTTTGGAAATTATTGAAACAGCATATCAGTAAGGCACAGCTGGCCGGCTTTTTTCTGGCCAATCTGTGCGGTACGGTCATTATCCTGCTCAGCGTACAGTTCTATCAGGACGTGAAACCGCTTTTTATGGGCGGCGACAGTTTCATGAGTAAGGACTATATCATTGTCTGCAAGAAGGTCAGTGCTCTGGGCTCACTGGTGGGCCGGGGTACCAGTTTTTCGGAAGCAGAAGTGGACGAGATGCGTGCCCAGCCGTTTGCCGAAGCGGTGGGAGTATTCAAGCCGGCCCGGTTTAACGTGTCGGCAGGGATGGGGCTTCAGGGAATCAGTTTTTCTACCGCCATGTTTTTTGAGGCGGTACCTGATGCTTTCCTGGATGTGCGTCCCGAAGAATGGAAATACGAGGAAGGACAGGAGGAAATTCCGATTATCCTGCCCCGTAATTATTTGAATCTGTACAACTTCGGTTTTGCGAAAAGCCGCAGCCTGCCTCAGTTGTCCGAAGGAATGCTGGGAATGGTGGCCTTGGATGTGCGCATCAGCGGAAGGGGGCAGGTCAAACTGCTGAAAGGCCGTATTGTCGGTTTTTCGAACCGCCTGAACACCATACTTGTGCCGGAGTCGTTCATTGATTGGGGAAATCGTCTGTATGGAGAAGACAAGGAACTGCAGACTTCCCGCCTGATTGTGGAAGTCGACAATCCTGCCGATGAACGCATCGTGCAGTTCATGCAAAAGAACGGATATGAAGTGGAGGGAGACAAACTGGATACGGGAAAGACTGCCTGGTTCCTGAAGCTGATTATCGGGGTGGTAATATCGGTCGGTGCCTTGATCAGTGTGCTCTCGCTGTACATTCTCATGCTGAGCATTTATTTGCTGCTGCAGAAAAATACGGTCAAACTCGAGAACCTGCTGCTGATTGGATACAGTCCGGCAAGGGTGGCACGCCCTTACCAAGGGCTGACGGTTGCCTTGAACTTTGTCATACTGGCATTGGGACTGTGGGCCGTGAAAATGATCAGGGATGCTTATCTGGATACGCTGGGTGCCTTGCTTCCGGGAGCAGGAGACGGTAACCTGTGGGTGGCGGTAGGAGCAGGACTGGTGTTGTTCCTGTTCGCATCACTTCTGAATGTCTGGGTGATCCGTCATAAAATCAACTCCATCTGGAAGCGTGAGTGACGGCTTTCCGAAGAATAGGACTGCCGGATTGAGACCGCAGATATCAGGAAAAACAGGACTCTTACAAAAAATAGTTGAATGGAAATAAAACAAGTAGCCTTTACACTGAAGCCTCGTAAGCGTGGCTTTCATCTGATTACGCAGGAAATACTTGCCAATCTGCCGGCTTTGCCCCAGGCAGGTTTGCTGAACCTGTTTGTAAAGCATACCAGTTGCGCACTGAGCATCAATGAGAACTACGATCCCAGTGTAAGAACGGATATGGAATATATTTATAACTGTCTGGTGCCGGAAAACGACGCCCGGTACATTCATACCGATGAAGGGGCAGATGACATGCCCAGTCATGCGAAATCAAGCCTGACAGGTGTTTCACTGGTGATTCCGATAACGGATGGAAAACTGAATCTGGGAACCTGGCAGGGAATTTATCTGTGCGAGTTCCGCGATTATGGAGGCCCCAGAAAGATAGTAGCCACCATTATGGGATAGGAAGAAAAACAGGAACCGGTTCCGGCATTTTGCTGAAACCGGTTTTTGTCGTTAAACGGGCCTCCTGATACAATGTGAAATTATCTGTATTAATCTGTCGCAATGTTAATCGGTTTGGGAAATTTCTCTTGATTTATGTCTAAAAACATAAGAATTGGGATAAAAAATGTTATCTTGGTGTACACCTTTGGGACTTTATTGGCTAAATTTGCGTTACCTGATTAGTCAAACATTAAACAGTTAGAGTGTGAACTTTGAGGGTTAGATGTAATAGAAAAAAGAATCTGTTTTAATAAAAATTAAGCTTATGTCAAAAATCGTTGGACATATTTCGCAAGTAATCGGTCCGGTTGTCGATGTACATTTCAAATTCGACGGACAGGATGCTGAATATGCGCTGCCAAAAATACACGATGCGTTGACAATCCTTCGTAAAGATGGTCGTACGCTTGTGGTGGAGGTACAGCAGCATATCGGTGAAGATACCGTGCGTACAGTTGCCATGGACAGTACAGACGGATTACAGCGCGGAATGGAGGTGGTTCCTACCGGACAGGCAATTACCATGCCTGTGGGGGCTCAAATTAAGGGACGTGTAATGAACGTTGTCGGTGAAACTATTGACGGTATGAAGGAATTGGACAAGACGGATGGCTTTCCGATTCACCGTGAACCGCCTAAATTTGAAGACCTGGCAACGACTCAGGAAGTCTTGTTTACAGGAATCAAGGTAATCGATTTGCTGGAGCCGTACCTGAAAGGTGGAAAAATCGGACTTTTCGGTGGTGCGGGTGTTGGTAAGACCGTATTGATTAAAGAGCTTATCAATAATATCGCCAAGAAGCACAACGGATTTTCTGTATTCGCCGGAGTCGGTGAGCGTACCCGTGAGGGAAACGACTTGCTGCGTGAGATGATTGAATCTGGCGTTATCCGCTACGGTGAGGAGTTCCTGAAGAGTATGGAAGAAGGTAAATGGGATTTGTCGAAGGTTGATTATTCAGAAATCGAAAAGTCGCAGGTTGCCATGGTGTTCGGACAGATGAACGAACCTCCTGGAGCACGTCAGTCAGTGGCGCTTTCCGGACTGACACTGGCAGAGTCGTTCCGTGACCGCCAGAACGGAGAGAATGCTCCGCGCGACATCCTGTTTTTCATTGATAACATTTTCCGTTTCACGCAGGCCGGTTCTGAGGTTTCCGCGTTGTTGGGACGAATGCCTTCTGCCGTAGGTTACCAGCCGACACTGGCGACTGAAATGGGTCAGATGCAGGAACGTATTACTTCTACCAAGAACGGATCTATCACCTCAGTTCAGGCGGTTTATGTGCCTGCCGATGACTTGACCGACCCGGCACCTGCCACTACCTTTACTCACTTGGATGCCACTACGGTATTGAGCCGTAAGATTACCGAGCTGGGTATTTATCCGGCAGTGGATCCGCTGGAGTCTACTTCGCGTATCCTTGATCCGCTGATTGTAGGAAAGGAACATTACGAGACTGCTCAGCGCGTAAAGCAGATCCTGCAGCGTAACAAGGAACTTCAGGATATTATTTCTATCCTGGGTATGGATGAATTGTCCGATGAAGACCGTCTGACAGTAAACCGTGCGCGTCGTGTACAGCGTTTCCTGTCTCAGCCGTTTGCCGTAGCCGAACAGTTTACCGGTGTACCGGGTGTAATGGTATCCATCGAAGATACAATCAAAGGCTTCAAGATGATTCTGGACGGTGAAGTGGATGACTTGCCGGAACAGGCCTTCCTGAACGTCGGTACGATTGAAGATGCCATCGAGAAAGGTAAGAAACTGCTTGAGGCTGCGAAAGGGTGATTGTGCGTTGAAATAGAAAACAAAGAATATGAAAGAAATGCATTTAGTGATTGTTTCACCAGAGCGTATGGTTTTCGACGGAGAGGTGTCGCAGGTGACGCTGCCGGGGCAGGTAGGAGAGTTTCAGATTCTGAAGAATCATGCTCCTCTTATTTCTGCACTGGCGGCCGGAAAGCTGACTTATACGTCGGGAACGGAAATGCAGAGCCTGAATATCTCAGGCGGTTTCGTGGAAGTGAGTAATAATCAGATTTCTGTCTGTGCCGAACTTTGAGAAAAGTGAAGCAGGCGATTGAACCTTAGCATGTTTTGGTTGTTTTACAGGTTTTAAAACAACACGATACTATGTTTTTGTTGACCGTAAGAAAAGTTTTTATTCGAGAGCTGACTCTCATTGGTGTGGTGTTGACGGTCCTGGTAGCCGTAGTATATCATATGTTTATACCCGAAAGGTATTTCCTGTGGTTTCCGGCCATACCTATATTCTTTTATCTTTTCGGTCTGCTGTACATAGCCATGTTTTCGTTCTTTTATCGTCTGGGACTGGAAAAACTGATTATGTGCTACATGATATGCAAAGTGCTGAAGTTTACGTTAAGCGCCATTGTGCTGATGTTTTATGCATTGGTCATAGGGCATGAGATTCTGGCTTTCATGCTGACGTTTATCTTCTTCTTCTTTGCCTTCCTGATTTTTGAAACCCGTTTCTTTCTGCGCTTTGAGGCAAAACTGAAGAACAGTAAAAAAAAGAACTGATGAAAAAATTAAAATCAATCGTATTGCTTTTGCTCTTACTGGTAAGCGTTCCTGGAATGCTGAATGCACAGCAGGCAGACTCTCTTTCCGTAGCAGCGGCCGCCCCTTCTGAGGAAGAAGAGGTGAATGTAAGTGAACTGGTATTCGGACATATCGGGGATGCTTATGAATGGCATATTGCTACACTGGGAGGTAAAGAATGGAGCATTCCTCTTCCTGTGATTGTGCATAGCAGTACCGGATGGCATGTGTTCTCTTCTTCTCACTTGAAAGAGGGGGAATATGAAGGACTGTATATTGCTTCTCAAGGCACGAACGAAGGTAAGATTGTGGAACGCAATGCAGCTGGCGAGGAAGTGCGTCCGTTTGATATTTCCATTACGAAAAATGTACTGGGACTGTTCATCAACAGTGCGGTCTTGTTACTGATTCTGATGAGTTGTGTCAGATGGTATAAGAAACATCCGGTAGAAGAAGGGGCTCCCCGGGGGGGAGTAGGAATGGTAGAAGCCATGGTGCTGATGATCTATGAAGATGTGATCAAAGGTTGTATCGGAGAAGATTACAAGCGCTACGCTCCTTATTTGCTGACGGCATTTTTCTTTGTCCTGGTCAACAACCTGATGGGACTGATTCCGATTTTCCCGGGTGGTGCCAACGTAACCGGAAACATAGCCGTAACACTGGTCTTGGCGGTTTGTACGTTCATACTGACCAATGTGTATGGTTCCAAAGAGTACTGGAAAGAAATTTTCTGGCCGGAGGTTCCGGTGTGGCTGAAAGTGCCGATACCGATGATGCCGGTAATCGAACTGTTTGGAATTTTCACTAAGCCTTTTGCTTTGATGATCCGTTTGTTTGCCAATATTATGGCGGGACACGCTGCCATCCTGAGTCTGATAGCCATCATCTTTATTACCGTTAAGGCGGGTGCGGTTATCAATGGTTCTATGACTGCGGTTGCTGTATTATTCGGTATTTTCATGGATGCATTGGAGGTACTGGTCGCATTCATTCAGGCGTATGTATTTACCATGCTTTCTGCCGTGTTTATCGGACTTTCCAGAGTAAAAGGATCTGAAGAATAATTAAAGAATTAATTTAAAGATAAAGTATAACCATTTAAAAATAAGAAGATTATGTTAATGTCAATTTTATTACAAGCTATTGCGGGTGCAGGTATTGGTAAGTTAGGTGCAGCTATTGGTGCTGGTATTGCAGTACTTGGTGCAGGTATAGGTATTGGTAAAATCGGTAGCTCTGCCATGGAAGGTATCGCACGTCAGCCGGAAGCTTCCGGAGACATTCGTATGAACATGATTATTGCAGCTGCCTTGGTAGAAGGTGTTGCATTGATTGCGATCGTAGTTTGTTTGCTGACATTGTTCTTGTAATTAAAAAATCTGGAAAGCATAGGAAAGGCAGCCTTGTTCTGCCTTCCTTGAACTTTCCTGTAAAAGGTTTGAAATATGGGATTATTAACACCAGATCCGGGGTTGCTTTTCTGGATGATCATTGTGTTTGGAGCCGTGTTCTTTATTCTTGCGAAATACGGTTTCCCAGTAATCATCAAGATGGTGGACGACCGGAAAGCATATATTGACAATTCGCTGAAATCGGCGCGTGAGGCAAATGAACGCCTTGCCAATATCAAAAAGGAAAGCGAGCAGATATTGGCAGAAGCTCATGATGAGCAGGCAAGAATTCTGACTCAGGCTGCAGAAACTGCCGACCGTATCGTGAAAGCGGCTCAGGAACGTGCCTTTGCCGAAGGAGAACGGTTGATGGGAGAAATGAAGAAGCAGATCGAAACCGAGAAAGAAAGTGCAATCCGCGACATTCGCCGTCAGGTTGCCGTGCTCTCGGTAGGAATTGCTGAAAAGATTATGCGTAACAAACTGGCCGATACCCAGGAACAGCAAGAACTGATTGACCGTATGCTGGACGAAATGCTGGAATCGGCAAAAAAATAATCATGAAGTATGGATATAGGAGTCGTTTCGAAGCGTTATGCGAAAGCCTTACTGGCCTATGCGAAGGCGCAAGGGAAGGAGGATACTGTATACAATGAAGTGCGGTTGCTGGCCGGTCATCTTATGGCTGTTCCCGAATTGCGGCGTGCTTTGGAAAATCCGATACTTGATGTACAGCGGAAAATGGCACTGTTGTGCGAAGCGGCAGGAGGTACGTCTGTAAGCGAGGAACTGCAGCGTTTCTTCCAGTTGGTACTGGAGGCAAAACGGGAAAAGTTCCTGCAATTCATGGCATGGTCGTATATCGACCTGTATCGTGAAGACAAACATATCTTCAGTGGCCGTCTGATTACAGCCGTTCCTTCCGAGCGCCTGGTGAAACACCTGTCGGAACTGATAGGCGAGCGTACGCATGGAACTGTGGAAATCGAAGCGCGTACGGATGAAAGCCTTATTGGCGGATATATTATCGAGCTCGATGGATTCCGTCTGGATGCGAGCGTGCAGAATCAGTTGAAACGGGTACGCCAGCAGTTTTTAGCGAGAAACAAAAGAATTGTTTAAATTAAAATTGAGTAGTTATGCCAAATACTATAAAACCCAGTGAAGTGTCTGAAGTATTGCTCAGTCAGCTTCAAGGCATTGATACTTCGCTGAAATTTGATGAGGTGGGTACCGTGCTGCAGGTCAGCGATGGGGTAGCGCGCATTTATGGCTTGCGGAATGCGGAGGCCAACGAACTTCTTCAGTTTGAAAACGGTATCATGGGTACTGTGATGAACCTGGAGGAGGACAATGTGGGTGCCGTATTGTTGGGACCGACCGATCAGATTAAGGAAGGAATGATTGTGAAACGTACCAAGCGTATTGCTTCTATCAACGTAGGAGAAAGCATGCTGGGACGTGTAATTGACCCGTTGGGAGTTCCTTTGGACGGACGCGGTGAAATCGGTGGTGAACTCTTTGAGATGCCTTTGGAACGTAAGGCGCCGGGAGTGATCTTCCGTCAGCCGGTAACTGAGCCTCTTCAGACCGGATTGAAGGCCATTGACGCCATGATTCCGATCGGACGCGGACAGCGTGAGCTGATCATCGGTGACCGTCAGACCGGTAAGACTGCCATTGCCATTGATACCATCATCAACCAGCGTGCCAACTACGAAGCCGGCAATCCGGTTTACTGTATCTATGTAGCCGTCGGACAGAAAGGATCTACGGTGGCTGCCCTGGTCAATGCCCTGCGTGAAAAGGGAGCGATGGATTACACGGTAGTCGTTGCGGCTACTGCTTCCGACCCTGCTGCCATGCAGTATTTTGCTCCGTTTGCAGGTGCCGCCATCGGCGAATACTTCCGTGATACCGGCCGACATGCTCTTGTGGTGTACGATGACTTGTCGAAGCAGGCCGTTGCTTACCGTGAGGTATCTTTGATTTTGCGTCGTCCTTCCGGCCGTGAAGCTTATCCGGGTGATATCTTCTATTTGCACTCACGACTGCTGGAGCGTGCTGCGAAAATCATCAGCCAGCAGGAAGTGGCAGAGCAGATGAATGACCTTCCGCCCAGCCTGAAGGGAAAAGTAAAAGCCGGAGGTTCACTGACTGCCTTGCCGATTATCGAAACACAGGCGGGTGACGTTTCTGCCTACATTCCTACCAACGTAATCTCCATTACCGACGGACAGATATTCCTTGAAACCGACTTGTTCAACCAGGGATTCCGTCCTGCCATCAATGTAGGTATTTCGGTATCCCGTGTTGGAGGTAGCGCGCAGATCAAAAGTATGAAGAAAGTGGCCGGAACATTGAAAATCGACCAGGCTCAGTACCGTGAACTGGAAGCATTCTCCAAGTTCAGCAGTGACATGGATCCGGTAACTGCCATGGCCATCGACCGCGGACGAAAGAACAATCAGCTGCTGATCCAGCCTCAGTATTCTCCGATGCCGGTAGGTGAGCAGGTAGCCATACTTTACTGTGGAACCCACGGACTGATGCGTGATATTCCTATCAGCAAGGTACGCGATTTCCAGAAGGCCTTCCTCAACAATATGCGTGCCGATCATAAGGCCGATGTACTGGATGTGCTGGCAAGCGGAAAAATCAATGAAGAGGTTACTGCGATTATTGAGAAAGTGGCAGCCCAGACAATTGTACAGTTTAAAGATAAATAAGAATCATGGCATCACTGAAGGAAGTAAAAGGAAGGATCAATTCGATCAATGGAACGCTGAAAATCACTTCAGCGATGAAGATGGTAGCCTCCTCCAAGCTGCATAAGGCACAGGAGGCGATAGAAAATATGCTTCCTTATGAACGCAGGCTCTATCATATGCTGACGAATTTCCTGAAATCGGACGTCAGTGTAGAGTCACCTTTCATTGTGAAGCGTGAGGTGAAAAAGGTTGCAATTGTTGTCTTTGCTTCAAACAGCAGTCTCTGTGGCGGATTCAATGCCAATGTGATCCGCCACCTGACGGAGATGATCAACCAGTATGCGGGCCAGGTCGGAAAGGAGAATATTCTTGTCTATCCGGTGGGACGTAAAGTGGCTGATGCAGTCAAGAAATTGGACATTGTTCCCGAAGGCGATTATCAGCATATGAGCGGAAAACCTAATTTCCAGGAGGCTTCCGAGCTGGCATCTGCCCTGATGACCCGTTTTCTCTCGGGAGAGATCCAGCAGGTAGAGTTGCTTTACAATCACTTTAAGTCGACTTCTACTCAGGTACTTACCCGTGAGACCTATTTGCCGATTGACCTGAGCAAGACTAAGGAAATGGCCGATGCAGGTAACGGCGAAATGCAGTCCGACTACATCGTGGAACCTTCTGTCGAAACCGTGGTAAGCGAATTGCTGCCGAAAGTGCTTCGCATGAAGATATACACCGTATTGCTGGATTCGGTAGCGGCAGAGCATGCTGCGAGAACCATGGCCATGCAGATTGCTACGGACAATGCCAATGATTTGATTCAGGAACTGACCCTGCTGTACAACAAGAGCCGTCAGCAGGCCATTACCAACGAGTTGCTGGATATTATCGGTGGTACCATGTCCTGACCGGATTGTGGAAAAGGCTTGACAATGTCGTAAGAAAAGATAAAAGTGGATTTCAAGGTCGGTTTGTTCTGAGAAACTGTCACCTGAAATCCACTTTTGTTTGTATGTACTTCTCTCTTCAATCTTTTTTCATTAGATTTGCACGTTACTTTTCAAAAAATAGAAATGGAAGAAATAGTTGCAGATAATGTATTAAACCGGAATAAAAGTCTGATTAACCGGAAAATGATCCTGAAAATTTTGGGCATCCTGCTTTTCTTGGAAGGAATCATGTTCTTAATCTGTACCGGAGTCTCCTTGAGTTATAACGAACCCGATTATATCTATTTTATTTATTCTACTCTTATTGCTGTCGTGGTGGGAGGGCTCTTCCTGATATTAGGCAAGGGAGCCGAAAATAAATTGTCACGGCGCGACGGATATTGTATTGTAGCTTTTACCTGGGTGCTGTTTACCGCCTTCGGCATGCTGCCTTTCTACATCAGTGGGGAGATACCTTCCGTAGCGGATGCTTTTTTTGAAACGATGTCGGGATTTACTACCACTGGAGCCACTATATTGGATGATATTGAGTCACTGCCGTATGGAATGCTTTTCTGGCGCAGTTTCACGCAGTGGATAGGGGGATTGGGTATTGTTTTCTTTACCATTGCCGTCCTGCCTATTTTCGGGGTCGGCAATCAGGTGCTGTTCTCTGCCGAGGCTACGGGGGTCACTCACGACAAGATCCATCCGAAAATCAGCATCATGGCCAAATGGCTTTGGACCGTATACCTGATACTGACGGTTACCGAGACAGCGTTGCTGATGTGTGGAGGCATGAACCTGTTTGATGCTGTCTGCCACTCTTTCACCACCACGGCTACCGGAGGATATTCTACCAAGCAGAGCAGCGTGGCTTATTGGAACTCCCCGTTTATTGAGTACGTCATTGCCATTTTCATGATTCTTTCCAGTCTGAACTTTGCACTGTATTTCATGTGTCTGAAAGGACGCTTCATGACCCTGTTCAAGGACGATGAATTCAAGTATTTCCTCTCGTCTGTGGGAGCCGTCACCCTTCTGATCAGTATCTCGCTGGTTTACCATAATAATTACGAGATAGAGGAGGCCTTCCGGAAGGCCTTGTTTCAGGTCGCTTCCGTTCATTCCTCCTGCGGATTCGCGACGGATGACTATTCTTACTGGGCACCCTTTACGTGGCTGTTGCTGATTTATACCATGTTTGCCGGAGGATGTACCGGATCTACGGGCGGTGGTATCAAGAGCATGCGTCTGCTGATTGTGTTGCGTAATGCCAAAAACGAATTCAACCGTCTGATTCATCCCCGTGCCGTATTGCCGGTAAAGGTGAACCGTCAGACAGTGCCTTCTTCTACGGTTTCTACCGTAATCACGTTTGTGCTGTTTTACCTGATTGTGGTTTTTGTAAGTTGGCTGCTACTGATGTTCCTGGGAATCGATTTCATGGAATCGTTCAGTCTGGTCGTATCCAGTCTGGGTAATGTGGGCCCTGGACTCGGAGCCTTCGGACCTGCTTTCAGTTGGAGTGCCCTGCCCGATCTGGTGAAATGGATCTTGTCTTTCCTGATGCTGATCGGTCGTCTGGAACTCTTCGGCGTACTGTTGATCTTCGTTCCTGGATTCTGGAACAAGAACTGATGACAGTACCGATGAAATACATTTCAGGCATCCTTCGGTTTATCGGTTTCCCGATGTGTCCGGAGGATGCCTGATTTTTTAATACACCGGTTTCAGTACAACCGGTACATCGTCTATCCGGCACTCCATGTCATAGCCTCTCGGATAGATATCATCGATATAGGAAGCCTTTCCTCTGAAATACATGCACAGGCTGGTGTAAGAGTGATTGCGCCATTCCCATTCCATGTACACCGTACTCTTTTCCATTACGCGGCCGTATTCGTCCTCTACATAGGTATAGATTTCACCGGTTCCGTCGGGGAAAAATACCAGTTCCCGGTAATGGTAACACCGGTAGGTATCTACCCATTCATCCATCCAGGGATTGTTGCATAAAAAACGGCTGTTCTCATAATATCCGTTGTCGTTGCCAATGATTTCAATATCGCATGAAGTGAACGCCAGCATGCTGACGAGCAGGATAATCACGTACTGACATTTTATACGAATGGCTTTCATAATGCCCTCCTTTCTTTTATGAATCATTATTTGTTTTGTTTTCTTGTTTGAGACAAAAGTACACAATCGGGCACATTACAGCGAAGATTTTCACCTAAAAGAACAGAGGGAGAACCCTATTGTTTCATAGGGTTTTCCCTCTGTGAAGGACATGGTTCTTGAAATCCCTGTCCGAAATACGTAGCAAATCCGTGTACCGGATAAACTTCCGGTACAGGCGGATCAGATCTTTTTCCGGCTCCAGTTGCCTTTATACAGATACAGATAACTGGCTATTCCGATGCAAAGAGCATAAAGATGTTCGGCAAACCAGCAGATGGCCACATCAGCCTTTAAAATCAGTATGACTACCGAGATGAAGATGAGGTAAATCATCAGGGCCGCCAGTTCCAGTTTGAATGCCATCTGGGTATTTCCCGTACCCGAAACCGACTGGAAATAAATATTCCCCGGAATCAGTATGAAGTATGCGGAACAAAGCACCCAAAGGGTCGGGATGGAAGCTTCCACGAGTTCCGGAATATCCGTATAGATTCTCAGTACACCGTGCGGGAACAAGGCAATCAGGGCAATGACCGGCAGTACGATGCAGGTGCACAGCCGGATGTGACGGCCAATCAGACGGAGCACCTCCTCCGGATGGCCGGCGCCGATACGGTTGCTGACCAGTGAGCCGCAGGTCGAAGCAAATGCCATGACCGTCATGAAAGGCAGGCTGGATACGCTTCGGATAATGTTTGAGATGGCCAGCGGGCGTTCTCCCAGATGCTCTATGAAAAGGAAGAACAGGAACCACGTGGAAAGTGAGATGAAATTCTGTATCATGGTCCAGAGAGAGATGCTCATGATGTGTTTCAGCTCCTTGATCCGGATACCCGGAACGTGATTGAGTCCGTATTTCCTGTAGTCGACTTTCCTCCACGTATACGTAATGAAGAAGATGACGGAAACGAGTTCGGCCAGTGAAGAACCGATAGCCGCTCCGGCAATGCCCATGGCCGGGAATCCGAATTTTCCGAAAATCAAGGTATAGTTGAATAAAATGTTCGACAGGACCATGACTACCGAATTCAGGGTCAGCGTCCTTGTCTGCGTGGTACCTACGAAAAAGGCCCGGAACATGGCACCCGTAAACGAGAAGAAGAATCCATAGACTCTCCACTGGATATAATCGGTGGCTGCATCAATAATGTGGGGAGAGGCGATAAGGCTCCCCAGTATCTGCTCCGAGAAAAGCTGTGAAAGCGTAAAAATCACCGCACTGACCAGCATCAGGAAATAGATACCCTGGTAGAATATGTTTCCGATGGTACGGTAATTTCCCTCTCCGTTGCGGCGGGCAATCAGAATCTGAGACCCGACCGTAAAGCCGAAGCCGATCATGAAAATGGCAAGGTAGTATACTCCGGCAATGGCCGATGCTCCCAACTCAACTTCTCCGACTCGTCCCAGAAAGGCCGTATCGGTGATTCCGATCATCTGTTCCATGATCAGACTGATGAGGATGGGGTAGGCGATGAGCCAGATTTCCTTGTAGCTATAGGTCTTATTTTGCTCGAGCGGTTTTGTGTCGGTTGATTCCATATAAGGGTTCGGTGCGTAGATTAAAACTTGTTTTTGGTTTTTGCGCTGATTTCTTCGATATCCAGGCGGATGATTTCCGTACGGTGGAACGACTTGGCGGCATAGTCCATACCGATTATCTTATGGTCGGGACAGTATTTGCCCAGAAAGAGCGAGAGTGCCGACATCCGTTCTGCCTCATGAAGGCTGTGATGGGCCGTGCAGCGCAGTACCACACTTTCGTAGGCTGTCGTGAATTGCGAAGGAATCACCCGGGTGCGGCCTACCACACAAAACGATACGGAGGCACATGCATCAATACAGTCCAGTTTCCTTCCTACCGGGGCACAGTGGATGTAGATAGAGTTTCCTCTGTCCCATACATAACTGAGCGGAATCCCGTAGGCACCGCTCTTGTCGGGAGTGCACATTGATAAAACGCCATATTCTCCCTGCTTCAAAATTTCGTATGCCCGCTCTTCGTCCATCAGACGGTCCTGGCGGCGTACGGATCCATTGTCGAATTTCATTGGTTTAATAGAGTTTATATCGAATAATTGATTAAAGCGTTCTTTGACTTATCTTTGTGGTCTAAAAAGTTCAATTGATGTATTATGACAAGATTCGCCACCGTCATAGCCAAGTGCTTGCAGCGACAGGAT
>NZ_JABSOE010000040.1 GCF_013618865.1 Phocaeicola faecicola | reverse complement strand
CAGCCGATTCATAACTGGGGCTTGATTATGAATCAATTTATGCTTATGTTTGAAAACAGAATCCAGATATAAGAACAAACTTACAACTGAATCCTGTTTCCATTTACACAAAATTTTGGACAGTGTCTAATTCAATTAGTAATTCAATAGTCTGGCAATTACTTTTAACTACAGCAAATTGTGTTGAATATTACTATTCAAATATCATATGTTTTATATTTATACATTGTAAAATAAACTATAATACAATAGTAACAATAATTAAATTATATACCTATTCTTAATACGTCCAATCTTTTGAAGCAGTTTCATTCTCAGCTTTTCCGGAAAAGTAATCTCCACTTTATCACCGAGAGCCAGGATTTCATCCACCAGCTCGTCAGTCACAATGAGTGTGTAATCAAATGAAGTGAAACTCCCCATATCATTCCTTTCCACCTGTGAATGGTGGAAAGGATGCTTTCTCAGATAATCTGCAAATGGACCATAAGCCCTTAGTGTAACCTCTTCCGGCTGCTGTCCGGTTGGGGCTACAACACCAATGGAGTCTGAAAGACGTCTGGAAAGGGAAAATTTGTAGTCAGTCTGAAACCTGTTTCCGCTGAGATAGATTTTTGTCAGTGCATCAAGAGGAACAGCACAGAACTCTGATCCGTTCCTGTACCCGAGCAAATACCAGCGGTTATGGAACAGTTTCAAACCTTCCGGTCTCAAACGGCCTTCCACTTCATTACCCTTGTCATTCGTGTAGAATATGTACAGTTCATGCCCATCGCTGATACATTCCGATATATCCGGCAGGTATTCAATACCATTTGACATGTCAGGCAGTACAACACGATGGAACAGACACGGACTGCTTTTCAGGGTCACATCTATGATATGGCTGTTGAACAGCCAGTTGCGGCAGCTGTCACCGAGTATTTCATCCAGATTCTGGATATAGTATGTATAGTCCTTTCTGTTGCACGCAATGACTATGTCAAAGTTCTCTTCAATCATTTTCCGGTGATGATGGAATGTGCGCAGACTCAGCGGCTTTCCATTGTATAGGAAATGATGCTTCCATATCTCACAAAGCCTTTCAAAAGTAACCTTTCTTTCCTGATAGACTGTATGCAGCAGCCAAATGTAGCGGTTGTATATATTATTCATAAAATCACCTCTTATAACTCGTTTAACTATCTAAATATAAGCATTATAAATGAGATATGCAAGAAATTTGCATATCTGTTTTGTACAATATTTTCAGTATAATCCGGACTGGTTTTCAGTACAGATTTACTATGTCCATGCCTTTCTTCACTGCCTCCCTGCAGGTATAGAATGTCCCACCATAAGGTTTGCCGTCATAAAAGGCAATCACGCCACATGAATGCTCCAGCATGAAGTCATTGCGCCTTAGAAGACATCCTTTGAAATAGTGTTCACTCAATATGATAACTTGGTCAGCCTGGGAAATTATTTTCTGATAATGTTCCTTTTCCATGGATGGCCACCTGCAGCTCTGTTTTCTGAAGGGAACAACTGCAATGAGCCGTATATCCGGATACCTTCCCTTCAGTGACAATACAGTTTCAGCTGCCATCAGGTCGAATCCCATGGCCATGCCTGAATAGAAGCAGGTAATGCCTGATTTGCATGCAAGCGACACGGCTTCAACAAGCCGTGCCCTTATTTCATTCTGCCTTTCTACGGGAACAGTTCTGTGTCCCGTGAAAGCCAGTGACTTTGATTTTTCTGATAATATTCCGTTCATAGTTCTATACTTTATAATGGGTTCTTGCAAGGAAGATGCCTTCAATGACATTCGCTCCGAAACTCTCCAACTGATTCGCATACATACCGAAACTGATTCCACGTGTTATTACATCATCGAAGACTATGACTGCCTTACCTCTGAACCACTCTTCATCAAACTCGATGATGCTCACCTTTCTGATTTCCTTTTCAGCCTTACGGTTTTCATGAATAGCAAGTCTTTCTCCGCATACCCTTACATGGTCATATCCGTTTATCGCTCCGGTGAGTTCACATACCCTTTTGCAGAAGTCCATGTACCGGATTTCATTCTTTCTTACTGATGATGCCGGAACCGGAATGAATACCAACTGAGAACATCCCTCTCCGTGTTCCTCAATCATTCTTGCTGCCGTCATCTGTGCCACCGTTTCATGAGACCTTCCGTCCTTGAAGTCATAAACCAACTGTCTGTCGGCGATTTCCTTCTCGCCCACATTCTGAATACGTTTGGGAAAATACTTGCAGAACCATGTCTGAGGCTTTTCCAACTGCTTTCTGATGCATTCGTCCATCTGTACCATACGCTCTGATTTTTTTCCCTTCTGTCAGCAAGTTTTTCAGCTTGCCCGAAGGATATTTTTTGCAGTTTTCAGAAGCGCAGGCATTCAATAAGGCAAACTACAAGGGAAGCTGAAAATACGCTCAACCCCGTTTGAGGAAGATTTTCAGCCCTGTGTTTGACGTTTGCAATGCCGGAGATACCTTTGCAAAAAAATATCTGCAGAGGCATGCTGAACAAACCTGTGGCTGTAATGGTACATTAGGATAACCATGTATCCCTTTCGCATCAGATGTTTTCAGATAATAAAATGCACCCGTTTCAGGGGTGACAGTGTTGACAGAGAGTATCTGTCAGTGTATCAGATACTTCACATAGAAATCATGCGTTGACAAACGTTGACAAGTGTAGCCATAATTTTCTGTCCGCTAAAAATCCATAGCCAAACGTTGACACATTATAATACTCTATTCTTTTTAAGAAAAATCAGAAAGAATATAATATACTGTATTACAGCAACTTTCCAGATAGACTTTATGCCGGATTTTCATTGGATTTGCTGTCAACGCTGTCAACCATCAAATATATGCCTTCCTGATTTCCGTAAAACAGATTCGTTATCAACCGCCTTAGCCTTGCTGTATTGAATATGACAGGTAACACATAATCCATACAAATCCCACAATCTCCGGAATAATCCCATATTTGACCTATTGACAGCTAATAATCAGTTATTTACATTTGCGGTATCCCATAATCGAAAAGATTAACCAGCATGAGAAATAATGAAAGTCGTTCCGGAAAAGACATATTCAGTAAAGGAGGCAGCACGCTACCTGGGTGTTCACCGCTGCACCATCTATGCCTATATCCGTTATATGGAAAAGCCGCTGGCTTTCCTGAAGATACCTGACAAGGCAAAAAGGGTGTTCAGAGGAACTGACCTGATAGCCTACAAGGAAACCGGTCTGCCCAAACGTGGCCGCAAGCGTAAGAAACACCGTTAGTTCAGTCTGTTCCATGGAATGGTATCCAGGACATTATATTTGGCATTCATGGCTGCAAGTTCAAGAGCCAGCAGCCTTGCCCTTAGCCTAACACCCTCCATGTCAGCCACGGCCTGAAGGAACTCCGACGGCTCCATCGCTCCTGACTGAATCATCCATTTCCTTGCACATTGTTCAGGAACAACGGCACTGACGAAAGAGAATATTTCTTTTGCTATGCAGCCAGCTGTACCATCACCGGCTTCAATGGTAAAGCAGAACGGTACACCGCTCGAAGTCTTCCGTTTGAAATTGAGAAACCGGATTCCATCCATGTTTTCCATAGAAACGCTCCACCCATGCCGGGCAGAGAGATTAAAAATATTACGACAATTTTCCATTTACCATACAATTATAGTTTTGTTTTCATTTACCTGCTATAATAAGCAGCCGGTCTTGTCCGTGACGGATAGGACCGGCCACTTCTGTTTTCATACAGCCTATTCAAACCTTGCAAGAAAGTCCTGAAGCCTGCTGTCCTGAATCTGTTTCAGCGGAACCGGCTTAAAGTTCTGCTGCTGTCTTACCTGAAGCTTGCCAAGCCCCTGAGCACTCAGGTCAAGCTCCACATCCGAAAGTTCATTGAGGGAAACATACCCGTATTCATCCTCCATGAGTCCGACTACGATGCCGAATAGAATCATATCGTCATCCTCCCTGTTTCCTTCAAGGATAAACCACCTTACAGAACCAAGGGCAAAAACCGCACGGCAAACAGCCTCTTTTCCCTTGCCGTCCTGAGAATAGAGCGGATAACCCTCCAGAGCTTCCGCCAGTTGTGTTGTCATCAATCTGCACATATCAGTAAAAAATTAAAAGATTGTTTGATACCCATTCTTCTTGCTCGCATAACACTTGAATTTTGAAGTTCCAGTTCTTTTCCCTTTGGTAAAGCTCATTGAGCTTCATGGCCGGGATAAACCGTTTTGTGTGCATCCGTGACTGCGGACTAAAGGGAGAAAAAGACAAGTGTGAAGTCAGAGAATGCAGACGGAATACCCAAATTTTTGAGGTATGAGAAAATTTGCGGAAGGCTGCCGTCAAGTCCTCCGACTGAAAGCGCAAGCGTCACTTGGCGTTTCTCCAGTCCGCAGTACCTTTGCACATAAGAAACGGTTCCGGGTATGATGCTCCAATGTTTTCCTGACATTCAGTATTCCATGATTTTTGAAGAGTACAGTATCCGTTTTCAGACAAGCCACCGGTAACCGGTTGCCAATGTCAGAGCCTTTAAAGTGAAGAGTAGCGCAACCTTAAAGGCTCTGTCTTTGGCAACTGTCCTGATTTATCTGCATGATTGTATGAACCTGTCGGGTGAAACTTGCCTGGTATCACAGATACGAAGCAAGTCAGCCAGTAAGTTTCCGTAGCATAAGGCAAGTTGTTCCGGCATCGCATGAAATACGAACAGTCGGAACAGCTTGCCTGTATTTTAAAACGAGTATTCAAGGATTTAGGCCGTTCCGTCAGTGCAAGCTTTAGCCTGCATCATCGGGACGACCTGCTTGTTTTCGTTTTCAGACATGTTATCGATAATCAGTTGTCAATGTCAGAGCCTTTGAAGTGAAGAGCAGCGCAACCTTAAAGGCTCTGTCTTTGGCAACTGTCCTGATTTATCTGCATGATTGTATGAATCTGTCGGTTGAAACTTGCCTGGTATCGGGATACGAAGCAAGTCAGCCGGTAAGTTTCCGTAGCATAAGGCAATTTGTTCCGGCATCGCATGAAATACGAACAGTCGGAACAGCTTGCCTGTATTTTAAGACGGGCATTCAAGGATATAGGCCGTTCCGTCAGTGCAAGCTTTAGCCTGCATCATCGGTACGGTCTAATTGTTCTCATTTTTCAGACATATTATCGATAACCTGTTGCCAATGTTAGAGTCTTTAAAGTTAAGAGCAGAGAACCTTAAAGCTTCTATCTTTGGCTTCTGGTAAAAAAGTGCTTGAAAACTTGTGTTTTTCATATTATTTGCAGAAAGATCACTACAATTTGATTAAAATCTTTCGTAAAACGAAATTTGTTTCAATTATTTCTTGTTATATTTGCACCATAAATTTTACGAATATGGAAGTAAAGAAGTTGAATCGGTTAAAGGTCGTAATGGCAGAGAAGGATCTGTCAAATATATGGTTATCGAAAAAGTTAGGAGTCAGTCAGGCGACTGTCTCTAAATGGATGACGAATTTCTCACAGCCAAATCTCGAAACGCTGATCAAAATCTCAAAGGTTCTGAACGTTGAGATTACGGAACTGATTCGTACTGAAGAGGTGCAAATTGAAGCTTAATCACTCTCAAATCTAAAATCTTATGGACAACAAGCAATATAACGCACTCTTCTCCTTCATCTGGAATATCGCCAACGATGTTTTGGTACATGCTTTCGAGAAAGGTGACTACAAAAAGATAATCCTGCCATTCATGGTGCTTCGTCGAATAGACGTGCTCCTTGAATCTACCAAAGCAGCCGTTCTCGAAAAGAAGGAGTTCTGTGACAGTCATCATCTGGCAGATTATACTCCTTTCCTCACTCAGGTTACTGGCTATCCATTCTACAATACCAGTGCCTTCACGATGAAGACACTTAAAAACGAGATTGATCCACAGCGTCTGAAGATGAATATCATTGAGTACTTCAATGGTTTCTCTCAGGACGTGCAGGACATCATAGATAAGTTCAAACTTCGTCAACAGGTGGACAACCTGATTGAGGCAAATCGCCTTGGTTCACTTCTGGAGAAGTTCACGGACGAGAATATAAACCTCTCTGTGAAGCCTGTAATGCAGGAAGTGATTAATGAGGATGGTACAAAAGAAATGGTTGAACGTCTACCAGGACTCGACAACCACACCATGGGAACCATCTTCGAGGAACTGCTTCGCAAGTTCAATGAGGAAAACAACGTGACCGAAGCTGGTGAACATTTCACGCCTCGTGATTATGTTCGTCTGCTTGGGCAGTTGGCTATTGAGCCTATCAAAGACAAGATAACCGACAATACCTACACCATCTATGATGGTGCATGTGGTACTGGTGGTATTTTGACTATTGTCCAAGAAGAGATTGAACGTATTGCAAATGAAGAAGGTAAGCGTGTTCGCACAAGCATCTTCGGACAGGAATTGCAACCAGATACCTACGCAACTTGCAAGGCTGACCTCATGATAAGTGGCAACATCAATAAGTTCTCTTATCGTCTTGGCTCAGTCGATCATCAGTATATTGCCTTCGGTTCAACCATTAGTCAGGATGGTCATGCTGGCGAGAAGTTTGACTTCTGTATTAGCAACCCTCCTTTCGGTACACCTTGGAAGGAAGATCTTAAAAAATGGGGAATAGAAGACAAGAAAGAAATAACGGATCCTCGCTTCTTTGATGGAGTAACAAGTTTCATTCCAGAAATTGGTGATTGCCAAATGCTTTTTCTCGCCAATAATATAAGTCGTATGAAAGACTCACCATTGGGAACTCGCATTGTTGAAGTTCACAATGGCTCTTCGCTATTTACTGGAAAAGCAGGTGGCGGAGAGAGCAATCTTCGTAAGTATATCATTGAAAATGATTTACTGGAAGCAATAATACAGATGCCAGACAATGACTTTTACAATACAAAGATTGCGACATACATTTGGGTAGTGACAAATCGTAAGGAAGAAAGGCGTAAAGGTAAGGTTCAACTTATCGATGCTTCCAATATAAAAACTGTTTTAGATAAGCATCTTGGAAAAAAGAATTGTTATACAAGTGATAAAAACAGAAAAGAAATTCTTGATTTGCTTGTAAACTTTCAGAACAATGACAATAGTGTAATTCTTGATAACGAAGAGTTTGGCTATTGGGACGTTGAAGTCTTGCGCCCTGCAAAAAATGACAAAGGTGAGACGGTTATGGTTAAAGGAAAGGTAAAATACGTCAAGGACAAGTATTCTTTCCAAATCCCTTATAACTATGAGGGTGGCATAGAACGTTTTTTTGAAAAGGAAGTACAGCAACGAGACCCTGAAGCAATTTTAGGAAAAGCAACGTTAGGATACGAGATTAGATTTGCGAATTATTTCAGTAGAAAAGTTGATGCAAAAGAAACCAAAGATCTGCAAGTCAAAATCGGTTCTATGCAAAAGGAGGTATTGTCTTTGCTCCCAAAACTGTCAGATTGGTTCAGAACAGACAATATAGATCTGAAAGAAAGCAAGAATCCTATTTTTGGTAAAATTCCAGCTCATTGGGACGAAATACAATTTAAGTATTGTTTCGATGAAATCAATGATACTGGACATCCTGACGAGGAAATGCTCTGTGCTACTCAGAACAAAGGTGTTATTCCACAATCACTGTATGATGGTAGTGTTGTAGCCGTTACTAAGGGTTTTGAAAACTTGAAATTAGTAAAGAAAGGAGACTTTGTCATAAGTCTTCGATCATTCCAGGGAGGTATTGAATATGCCTATTACCGTGGTATAATTAGTGCAGCCTACACGATACTTCACCCAATCGATGAAGACTATACAGAGTATTTTAAGTATCTATTTAAGTCCTCCGTTTTTATCAATGTACTAAAAACCTGTGTAACTGGAATCAGAGAAGGTCAAAATATCAATTACAACATTCTTGGGAATAAATACATTCCTATTCCACCTAAAGATGAAATAAAAGGATTTACAAAACTCAATGAGGTCAATGAATTGATTTATGCCTTTGAGGATAATGTAAATGCATTGAAGGAGTACAAGAAGCATCTTATATCTGACATTATAACAGGTAAAATTAAAGTTTAAGTTATGGACACATCTGAAACAGGACTTGAGAAGATAATCGTTGACTGGCTACGTGACCATAATGGTTATGAACAGGAAACTCCACATGCTTACAATAAGGATTTTGCCTTGGTTGACAAGTGGGTGGAACGTTTCGTTACTGAGACTCAGCCAGAAAAGGTGAAGCAATCAATGTGCTTTGCCTCACCAAGTGAGCGTTTCAAGTTCTTCACCAGACTGGCAAACGAGATAACGAAGCGTGGTGTGACAGACGTACTACGTAAGGGATATAAGTTCAATGGTTCAACCTTTAATCTGTACTATCCATTGCCATCAGAACTGAATCCAAGTGCAAAGGTCGCGTACGAGCATAACATCTTCGGTGTCATCCGTCAAGTTATGTACTCTAAGGTGAATACAAATGAGATAGATTTTGTTGTATTTATCAATGGTTTACCCCTCGCTACATTTGAGTTGAAGAACAACTTCACAGGTCAGACATACGAAAATGCCATTGCACAATACCGTAGTGACCGTGACCCAAAGGAACTTCTGTTACAAAAGAAGCGCTGTGCTGTTCACTTTGCGGTGGATGACTTCCAGGTGTGGATGTGTACCACATTGGCAGGTAAAGACTCCTGGTTCTTGCCCTTCAACTGCGGTGTGAATGGTGGTGCTGGTAATCCAGTCATTGAAGGAGATACAATGACCTCGTACCTTTGGAAAGATATTCTGACTAAGCCTACACTTTCCAACATCATTGAGAACTTTGCACAAGTCATCAGTAGCGAGGACAAAAAGACTCATAAGGTGAAGGAAACTGTTATCTGGCCACGATACCATCAGCTGGATGCCGTTCGCTCGTTGCTGAATGTGACAAAGATGTCGCCTATCGGTCGCAGATTCCTCATTCAGCACAGTGCAGGAAGTGGAAAGTCAAACTCCATCACATGGCTTGCATATCAGCTCGTCACTCTGTTGCAACAGAATCAAGAACCATTCTTTGATAGCATCATTGTGGTAACTGACCGTGTGAACCTAGACAAGCAGATTCGCGACAACATAAATGCCTTCCAGAGATTAAACAATCTCGTGGGATGGGCAGATAAGTCAGGAACACTCCGTGAACTGTTGACTGGAGGGAAGAAGATTATCATCAGTACCATCTTCAAGTTCTCGTTCATCCTTGATGAGATTGGCAGTTCATTGAAGGATAAGCGTTTTGCCATTATCATAGATGAAGCACACAGCAGCCAAAATGGATCGCTGTCAGCTAACCTTGCAACAGGTATTTCTGGTAATGCTACTCCTGTCGTTCCGTTGAAGACTGGTAGTTACACCTACGAAAAAGATGATTATCCGTCAATGGTGGCTGATAATTCAGACATGACTTATGGTGATTCAGAGGACATTGAGGATAAGATTCACAGAATAATAAAGGGAAGGAAGATGGCAAAGAATGCCAATTACTATGCCTTTACCGCCACACCAAAGAACAAAACTCTGGAAATGTTCGGTGATAAGGTGGAGCGCATAAATGAGGAACCTCTGTACATACCATTCCACGAATACACCATGAAACAAGCCATTGAGGAAGGCTTTATCCTTGATGTACTGAAGAACTATACACCTTACTCTTCTTATTATCGTGTATTAAAGGCTGTCGAAGACGATCCTGAATACGATAAGAAGAAGGCTTTGGGTAAGATTCGCGTTTATGTAGAGCATCAGCCTGAAACTATAGAGAAGAAGGCTGAAATTATCGTAGAGCACTTCCTTAAGAAGGTCTATATGAAGATAGGTGGTAAGGCTCGTGCTATGGTGATAACCAGTAGTATTGAGCGTTCCATTGAGTTCTACAAAGTGATTACAAAGATGTTAGAAGAACGAAACAGCCCTTACAAGGCTATTGTGGCGTTCACTGATAAAGTCATTAACGGCAAGGTCGTTACCGAAGCAGAGTTGAACGGTTTCCCTTCAGCCGAGATAGAACAACGTGTAGAACAAGAACCATACCGGTTATTGATTGTAGCAGACAAATTCCAGACAGGTTACGACCAGCCATTGCTGCATACCATGTACGTGGATAAGCAGATAAGTGACTTGAAGGCTGTACAGACACTCTCACGTTTGAATCGTTGCCATCCAAAGAAACAAGACACCTTTGTTCTTGACTTTGCCAATGACCCTGAAATGATTCGCCAGTCATTCCAGAGGTATTACAAAACAACAATCCTCGAAGGTGAGTCTGATGTGAACAAACTCAATGATCTCACCGAGACTATTGAGGCATTCAATTTCTACACACAGGACGATGTTGACCAAGTAGCAACACTAAAACTGATGGGTACCGATGAAGACCGCCCAAGGATAGACTCTATCATTGATGCCGTTGTTGTTCGCTTCAAGACAGAACTCAACGAGGATGATCAGATAAAGTGCAAGAGCGCAATAAAGAACTTCAACCGCTGTTACCCTTATTTCTCTGCCATCTTGCCGTATGAGAGTCCAGAGTGGGAAAAGCAGTATGTCTTCTATTCCCTTCTGGTTAAGAAATTGCCAAAGCTGAAGATAGATGACTACACAGATGGCTTGCTCGATGATATTAACTTTGACAAGTACCGCATCGTGAAGGAAGAAGAACGTGCCATTGTCCTTGAAAACGAAGATACCAATGTCAGACCAATCCCTGTAGGCACAGGTGGCGGTAAGCCACAGCCAGAAATAGATGCTTTGTCAAGTATAGTAAAGGACTTTAACGATACATACGGCAACATAGAGTGGAAGAACCGTGATGAAGTCCAACGTCAGATAGAGGAACTGCCAGCTCGCATTGCAACAAGCGTTGACTTTGCGAATGCCGTTCGTAATGGTGACAAACAGGTGGCTCAGATAACCTTCAATGATGACATCATCAACATCGTAGCTGCTATGCTGGAAGAAAAGACAGAGTTCGTGCAAACGTACTTCGCTAATCCTGACTTCCAGAACTTTGTGAATGCAAGGGTATTTCAAGCAGCAGTGAGTCAGTTAACTAATATATAATCGACATTTAATATAAATATGGCATACAATAAAGGTGAAATAGTAGCAGCTAAAGTCACTTCTATCGTAGATTTTGGAGCTTTTGTAGAGCTTAGCGATAGAAGTTCTGGCTTGGTGCATATTACAGAGATTCCAGCTCGCAAATTTCATGTTAATGAAGTTCTTAACGTTAACGATGAAATTGAGGTCATGATCTTAGGTGAAAAAGGGATTGATCGATTTGGCAACAAAAAATATGAACTAAGTAAGAAAAAAGTTGATGAACAGAAAATTCGTGAGCAAGTAGCGGAAGATATCGTCAATTTAGAAGGTGAAGAGAAATCTATCCGTGAAATTTGGAAAATCTTTACTCAAATCAATAAATGTCTGCTTCAATACATGAAACAGCCGATTTTGCTTGATGTTAATACTGCAAAATTATACGTTTCTGACGGTAAACTCGTTGTTAAGGTAAACACAGAGTCAAAATTCGAATTGTTTCAAAAGTCTTTTAAGCAAAAGTTCAATACAGAACTTGTGCCATTAACGAAGGACTCTTGGAATTTTTATGCAAATATAGACACCCTTTCTCCTATGTTGCTTAAGACATTTGAGGAAGAATGTGAATGCCTTTATATGAACTTCTTCCCACAGCCATTCATTGAGGGAAGAATCTGGAATTATCAGAAAAACAAAAGGGAAGAAATAGAGGCTCAATTGGAAGACTGTTTTCCAAATATTGTTATTATATCAAACAAGATGGGAGAACTATCTTTTAGGCAATCGTATGATAGTCATTCCCAGGCTAGAGACTTTCATTCTGCATTAGGTGACATTTTGAATGAAATTAAAAATGGATGTACTGTTGAAGATGAAGAAACTGGAGAAACCAAAGAGTATGCTCCAATTCCTTTTGAGTTTGAGATTAATCCGTTATCAAGCTTAGATAAATTCCTGATAGAGAGAAATGTTTTTGGTCAACAAGAACATGAATCTGTTGTTATCGGAACTTTAAGAGGTGAAGTCTTTAGTTGTAATGGTGTTGAAATTGGAAAACTTAAGAATGTAAATTACCCTGTCTTAACATTTGTAGTTGAACAGTCTAATATAACTGCGGTTGACAGACTTATCAGTGAAAAGAAACTCACTAAGATAGCAACAGATTTAACAGGTGATTCAGAAAAAGTAAATCGTTTACAAGAATCGTTCGATTATATAACAGAAAATTTCGAGCAACTACGTAATCCTATGCTTGCGAGTTATCTTTTTGACGCAAGTAAAGCAACACCTATTGACAAGGATAAAATAAAAGAACGAGTAAAGTTGATAGAAGAGAATAAATTGAATTCTCATCTTAATGAATGGCAGGTTGAAGCAATAGCAAAAGCTGTAGAAGCAAAGGATTTGGCTGTAATTCAAGGTCCTCCTGGAACAGGAAAATCCACAGCTATTGCCGAACTTATATGGCAGTTAGCGTTATACAATCCCAAAGATAGGATTCTCCTAACCTCAGAGGCAAATTTGGCTGTAGATAATGCCTTAGATCGATTGAAGTTCTCTGAACATAATCTTGTCAAACCTATTCGTATAGGAGCAGGTGATAAGTTTTCATCAGAAGGATTACCTTATGCAATTACCGAAATGATGAAATGGGCTGGTATTGACTTTTCTAAGAATTTCATCTTGAAGGAAGACAATGAGGCAATTGAAGAGTCTGAAGAATACAAGTTATTTAACCCCAACAATATCGCTTTAGTAAGATGGTTAAAGAATATTCTTAATAGGTCTCAGATCCAGGATGAATCTATTGAGAAGGCATGGTTTCATTTTATGATGAATCTTCCTCAAGATCTTCGTAAGTTAGTATTTAATCTTTATAGAAGCAATTGCAATGTGATTGGTGCTACATGCAGTTCAATTACAGAAAAGAACTATGCTGCAATAGAAGCACACAAAGAAAACACCGAAAGTCGTTTCATGAATCGATACAAAAATGTTTTCAAAGACGAGGAACATCTAGCTTTTGATGTAGTAATTCAAGATGAAGCATCTAAGGCAACTCCATCGGAATTGTCTATGCCATTAGTCTATGGAACGAAGTCAATTATAATCGGAGATCATCGTCAGCTACCACCAAACTTAGACAGAGAAGACATTCTTTACAAGCTTCATTATCAAGCATTACAGTCTGTCGATGTTGAAGAAAAAGAACAAATTGTTGAACTAGAAAAATTTGTTCGTCACAACTTTGACCAATTAGAGAAGTCGCATTTTGAAAGATTGTTTATGCATGCTAACCCTTCTATAAAAGGAACGTTTAAGAAACAATATAGAATGCATCCAGACATCAACAAGGTTATTGAACAATTCTATATTAAAGACGGTGGATTGGAATGTGGTTTCATCGATGAAGATTACGAGTCAGAAGGAACAACATTCTCTCGTTATCATGGTATTGATATAGAAGGACTTTTATCGCCAGAAAACCATGTTGTATGGATTGATACTAACTCGCCTGAGATTGCAGAGGGCACTTCACGAACAAACAAAGGTGAGGTGGATGCAATTGAATGGGTTCTTTCTCAACTTGCTGAATCAGAATCTTTTGCAAGGTATAATAGTAAATTCAATAATGAGGAAGATAAAGAGATAGGTTTAATCACCTTCTATGGCGCACAATTAAAACAACTCAGACGACTGCAAGCGAATTATTCAGGAAAACTAACATTGAAGCCTAGTTCTGTCGATAGATTTCAGGGCATGGAAAGAAACATTGTTATTGTTTCATTAGTACGCAGTAATTGTATTGCAGAAAATGAGAAACAAGCTCCAGATTTCCGTGTTTATAAGGAATTGGGTTATAGGAAGCAAAAAGATTTCGGTTTCGCCAAATCGCCAAATCGCTTAAATGTAGCATTGTCTCGTGCAAAGCGATTGCTAATTATTGTAGGAAATAGTGCTCATTATTCTGCTTACAAGAATAAAGACGGTGAGGCTATATACAAAAATGTATTCGATAGTATAAAGAACAATCCTAATGGAAGAGTCATAAGATGGGAACATAAGCTTATGAAGAAGCGTCCACGTCCTATCTCTAAGAATCGATCGGCTAATCTTAATACTAGAGATATTAATCCTGCAACAGATGGACATTTAAGAGTGATAGAAACTTGGTTACGTCCATGCGCAGATCGTAATAATCCAAAGATTGCAGTTCTTGAGCTATCCACAAAAGCTGTTAAATGTCTTATTGGTAAAGACCAAGATGTGATTCGTAGTGCCAAAGTTGATGAATTCAATTTTCAGAACTTCATTAGAAATGCTAATAAAACAGAAACCGGAAAAGGTCTTAATTCGCAAAACGAAATGGACATGCGCTATTTCGAAATGAATGTGTTACCCACAATTAGAAATTGGAAGAGGGTGATGCAAGCCGAGAACGTTGATATCGTTTATACTGTAGCAACTGCCGCATATCGAACAGCTCGAAATCGTGATGAGATAGTATCTTTCATTAAGGACAAAACAGGTATAAATGTTCGCATTTTATCGAAAAAAGAAGAGTCAGTATCAACGATGTTTGCATATCTGTTTAGTTCAAGATACAAACAAGAAATGCTTACTTCAGAGCATGTAATCATGATTGATCAAGGTGGTGGTTCTACTGAAGTTTCTGTATTCCGCCAAAACGATCTGGTAAATTCATACAGTATCAATTTGGGCACAACAGCATTAAGAAACATTTTGTTTCTTGATTCCGACAGAAACACTCCTGTAGAAGAGGCTTTAAGCCGTAGCGACCAGAAAATCAAAGAACGTCTTGTTACGTTCTATAAAAACATGGGCGAAGCAATGACTTCTGAAACGGAAAGTTTCTGTATTAGTGTTGGTACAGCAATAACACATGCAACAGGTGGCAAAAATAATGCGGCCCAGCATGATAGAGTAATGACAAGAGAAAAAATAGAAGATTGTATCAATACATGTACCGAAGCAATATTGAGTCAATTTGATACTGTTGGAGATTTGAACGATTTTGACTTTGAAGCATCTAAAGGTAATAAGAAATTAGATGATCAAATTACTATGCGTCTAGGACTGCCAATGTTCCTCTCTCTAATGGATAAGTTTAACATCAAGGAAATCCATGTTAGTGGAACTGGACTATGGTACGGTATATATTTACAGTATTTACATAATATTTCAGACAAGTAATTATGCAATACAACGATATAATAAACAATGGTTCTCTTGTTTATCAGTCGCAAGCAGGAGACAAAAAACTTCGTGAATGGCGAATCGAAGAAAGAACTTGTTCTGTAAAGTTTTACAATACAGAGCCTCTCAGCGAATTTGATTCCATAATTTTACGATTGATAGATTCTACCGAATCTGGTAAGATTACAAGAGAAGAACTTGGTTTAACCTTAGGATTTGATATTGCTAACAGATCCTTTGGTTCTAAGCGGTATTATAAAGATTCAGCAGAAGTGTCTCTATTCAATAAATTATTGGATAGTGTCATGATGTGGAATCTCATTATAGAGGAATCAGAAGATGAGAATACAAAAGACGAAAGTCTTGACATTTCCGATAGCACTGAAAAAAATGAGAATGTTACAGAAGAAAACCACAAGAAATCGAATGCTACAAAATACATTCGTTTAACACGACTCGGTCATAAGGCATTAGATATGAACTGTAAATTCTCCTTCTTCTCAGGAGAGAAAGTTGTTATGTCAAATGTTAATAAATCAGAATATCTCGAAGATACGGAAAACTTTCCATTTTTCTCCTCTCTAGGCCTATACACGGAAATCAATCACGTAGAATCCTTAAATTGTTATGAACCAGACGACATTGATATAGACCTCACTGATGATTTGATAAATCGTCTGAATCTTCAATCCAGAAGCACTACAAATATTTTTGAGGCACAAGCGCTTAATAGTTGGAAATATGCTGTAAAGTATGTAAATATAAGTTTGTATAGATATAATGACGAGTTATATCCAATAATCTTCAAAGGAGATGAAGTGTCATTGGAAGCAACGAATATATTGTATCGAGGTCAGAATGAGCACCTATATAATCAGAAAGTAAAAAAGGCACTATATTATAAACTGATAAATAATGCTGATTCTGTAATCAATTATAACGAAATTAAGCACTTTGAAGACGAAATTGACGAAGAAGACTTTGAGTTGATTATTAGAGATTCTCGAACTGAGTGGTCTGATTGTTCAACATATGAATTTATAGTCAGTAGCGAGTATTGTACTGAAAATAATTGGGATATCATATCAAAGTACTGCCCTGTAGATGTTATAATGAAACATATCTCGGACGCTAATGCATTATTTGATATGGTGACAATATCAGCAAAACTTCCGATTCCATTTATTATTGCAAATTGTGCAAGATATAAATGGAACATGAATGTTGTTATGTCTCGTAGTGATATTACAACAGAACAAGCCCAAGAACTTATGCTTTGTGATTCAAATTCCAATATTGAATGGGATTGGGAAACTGTAAAGCCATACTTGGACATTAATTTTGTGCTTTCTAATATTGAACACCTGCATGTTGACTTTTATAATTTAACAGTCTGGTTGCCGATTGAACATTATAATCTAATTGTTTGCAATCCTGGTAAAAATTGGAATTGGCAATTCTTTGTCAACAATTCCAATACAGATCTTGTTATCAATCATATTGAACAACTAAAACCATATGTAGGTTTATACATAGGAATTATACTTGATAGAATTCTTACCGATTCAGAACAGGTAAAGGCTATTGTTCAAAACGATAGTTTTCAATCTGTCCTGAGGTCACTAAAAGAAGAAGGTTCATTGATCTCGTATAATCTAGGTGCAAAAGCTAATTATGCATGGTGCGATGAGCTAATTGATTATTTGGAACAAAGCGGAATTCTCTGCTGGAATTCAACAGAATTTTCTCCTGGATTTGCCAAGTATTCATTTATCTCTTGGAATTCAGAATTTTTTAATAAATATTATCATAAGATTACAACAGCCGAAGACTATTCGTATGTTTCTGGAAAAATCTCGGATCTGTCATTAATTTCATCGCATTCAGATTTTCCTTGGGATTGGCATGCCTTGTCATGCAACAAGAATTTTTCTAGTTCAGAGGCTTTTCTTGAATTAGGAAGAGAACTTGTTTCCTATGAGGAATGGATGAACAACTCAATTGTAGCTTTTACCTCTGGGTTCTTTGAGTCTCATAAACAATGGATGACAAGTTCTAAGAACGTAACGTTTGTTTCAAAGTCTATTAAAGACTACAATGTTGTACTTGAAAATCCTTCTTATCCATGGATTTGGAGTGTATTAGCACAAAATGTTCTTGTCGCAAATGATAAAAGATTTTGCGATGCTCTACATAATCATACCGATGCCATTCCAAATTGGATTTTGACGGTTAAACCTGAAATTATTGAAGAATATTTCGATAAGCTAAAATTGTCCGAGTATATCAATAAGGTATCGGATTCCCAAACCTCTGAAATTCGCCATTCTTGTTGGTTTGCTCTCGGTAACAATATCTGGGATAAGCTATCTCAAGTATTAACTCCTGATTTCATCTACGATAATATCCATCAGAGATGGAATCCTAGTATAGTTTCAAGAAGGTTGATTAACTTGATTGAGCATAAGCCTGAAGCACTAGATAAATGCAAAAATATATTGAAATGGGAAATTCTATCTAACGAATTGAGCGAAACTTTTATCGCTAATTATATTGTCAATTTTAAGTGTTTGTGGGATTGGAATATTCTTACGAACAGGTTGTCTGCTGCATATATCTACCAACATTTTAAAGAGTATTTAGATTATTGGAACAAGGATGTTGCGGTCAACAAGATAATTCATTTACTAAAAAAAGAAGATATCTTTGATGTAGAAATAGCTGAATTATTAGATTGGCAGGTTATTAGCGAAGCTGCATCTGAAGAATTACTGTTTGACATTCTTGAAGAGAAAAAAGATGTACTTAACTGGGATGTTGTATCTAAAAGAATCTGCGACTACAACGTCTGCGATTTATCTAAGATAATCTCGCCGAACAATAATGTCTCAGAGTGTCTAAATTGGAACATATTAAGTTCTCATATGGCATTGACAAGTATTATCAATTACAGAAATCTTGTTGGTGCCAAGTGGGATTGGAGTATAATCACCGACCGCTTCGAAACATCATATATTATTGACAATTTACTTAACTATTCCTCTTATTGGGATTGGGATATTATACTTGACAAGAAATTTAATAGAGATTATATAATAACCAATTTACATTTTGTCAAGGAGGCAATTTCTCAGTTAGAATCTTCAACTAAAGAAAAGTGTTGGAAGACGATTTCTTGTCTCTATAAACCTGCAGAACTACTTCTTTTATCGGAAGCAAATAATCCGATGAATGGATATGAATGGGATTACTCATATATTTACACTGCCATCACAGATCCAGAATTATTTGTAAATCAAGACCATTCATATATTGACAGAAGAGCATTGTCTGCATGTTGTGCTGTAAACAAAATGTTTGAATATGATTCTGATACCTATGTATTTAGAACATGGAAAACAATAGTAAAAGGCAAATTGAATAATCCTAAATTTGAATGGGATTACTCAGAACTAACTAAGCAGCCTTCTATACAAGAAAGAAATGACGTGTTCTATGAAATTAATCCTGACAGTTGGGATTGGGATTATATTAGCGAGTTTGGTAGTTGCTTGTTGCCTGAACATAAGGGAAAATATCTTCGTAAATATAAGAATAGATTGAACTTCTCCCTTATATCAACTCGTGAAGATATAGGAATTGACAATGAAATGATTTCAAACTTCATTAAAGAGGAATGGAATTGGAAATCATTGTCTGAAAACAAGAGCGTAAATTTATCCTTTGATTTTATTTTTAGCTTAAAAGAAAAACCATGGGATTGGGCTGCTTTGTCTCAAAATGCTGCAATAAAATGGGACATTAAAATATTACGTCAAATACTTAAAACACCAGAGATTAAAGCAGCAATTTCTTGGGATGACGTAATTGCTAGAAAAGAACTATCATTTGATGATACTATAATCGAGCTGATGGATGACATTTGCTTCAGTTGGTATGTTTTAACATCAAATAGTTCTTATAAGCCTTCTATAGCTACAATTAGTAAAGCAATAGATTCAGGCGAGGAAATAAACTGGGGCTCACTGTCAAGCAATGTCAATATCAACATACAGTTTGTTCGCGCATTTACTGAGAGATTGGACTGGTCTTTAGTCACATCAAACAAGAATGTGATAAATATAGAAAATGAAAATGTAGTTGATGAATTCGTTGACGTATTAGATTGGAGATATCTATCAGAGAATATACATCTTACAACAGAAAGACTTGTAAAATATAAGAATAAAATTGACTGGAAACTCGTAAATGAGCGATTCAACTATAGCGAGTTAGATATTTCATACGTAGATTCTATCCAAGAATGCATAGATTGGACAAAATTGTCAGGTGCATCTATTGTGTTTACAGAAGAATTCTTGCATAAATATCGAGCTAAAATTGACTGGTATGCTTTTAGCGAGAATGAGTCCGTTGATTTCTCTGCGGATTTGTATCAAGATTTTGCAAAAGAATTGAATGTGATTAAATTTTTGGACAAGATGGCACATCATTCTTCTGGTTATTATAACAAGATGAAGGTTTACCATTTCTCTCATATGTTCAATGCAATTGAGATAATCAAGAATCGAAAGATAATGAGTAGAAATAAAGCAGAAGAAACAAGATCCTTGAAATTTGATGCGGCAGGTTCCGTGGTGCACCGAACTGGTAAGGCACATCCATTTGCCAGATTCTATTATCGTCCAAAATCAATGACACAATTTTACAACGAATGTCTTGGATGGGATAGTAGCCTTGAAACAGATTATGGCAAGAGTTATTACTCGCAAGCATGTGATTTACACTTGCCAAAGTGTCCTATGCCTGTATTTTTTGAATTTGATATTCGTGAAATTGTAGCAAAATATCCTGAAAAGTGCTACTATAGCACAGGTAACCTACAAACCAATGCGGCTTCTGTATTAAAAATTACAGAAACACCAGATCGTCTTAGGCTGGATTATTTATATCACGACATATCAGATGCAAAATTTCTGACCAATAATTATTTTGGTAGAGAACAAGTGTCTCCAGGAGAATGGAAGTCAGTATTCTATGATTTCTTTGATCGAATAAAAGAACAGTCACAACAAGAGTTCCTAGTGGAAGAAGAGCTTGATTTCATGCAATTAGAATCATTGAGAATTATATGCTATGATGAATTCCAAAAAGATTTGCTTATTAACTATCTGGGTGACGATGAGATTGTTTCAAAAATAGAAGTTGATTATAGAATGTATTCTCATGAAAACAGACAGTTAGAAATGAGTGAAAATGAGGATGTTATATCTATTACATCTGACTACGACATCAATGGATGTGCCTATCTCTTGGTGAAAGGCGGTGAAATTAAAAATCAGGAATTGATTAAGAATAGAACCTCATCAGGTCTTATTATGTATCCTTCGGTTGTATTTGACAAACACAATCCGCCTTCTGAGGTATACTTAATTGATCCTAACCCAAGAGCAGACACTAAAGAATGGTTAATATATAAGTCATAAATAATGAATAACATAACATTTGTAAAAGGTAACATCTTTAATACAAAAGCTCAAACAGTCGTTAACACAGTTAACTGCGTTGGAGTTATGGGTAAGGGCATTGCGTTGGTTTATAAACTTCGCTATCCTAAGATGTTTGATATATATAAGGAGTACTGCCATCAGCATCTCATAGGAATTGGAAAGCTCTGGATATATAAAGGGGACAAAAATGATCCTTGGGTGCTTAATTTCCCAACTAAATTCCATTGGAAATATCCGAGCAAATATGAATATGTCGAGAAAGGTCTTCAAAAATTTGTTGAAACATATACTAGCCATGGCATAACCTCTGTTGCTTTTCCTCTTTTGGGAACTAATAATGGAGGACTTGACAAGGACGTTGTAAAAAGAATGATGATTGACTATCTTTCTAAATGCGAAATTCCTGTCGAAATATATGATTATGATCCAATGGCATCTGACGATTTGTATGAAACGTTTAAAAAACGTTGGCTCTCTATTCCAGACAATAAGAAGAAATTGGTAACTAAGATTCGTACACAAAAACAAATCGACACCATCGATTATGCAGTAAAATCAGATGATTTACGTTCTATGATTTCACTGATAAATTATCCTGGAATAGGAATCAAGACAATGGAATGTTGTTTTAAAATCGTAATGAATTATCAAGAAGAACTATCATTATTTGATTGACAAAAAAAGGCGCATCATCCATAGTGGGTGATGCGCGCATTTTAATAGAGAGAAGTGGCAAGCATATCACTTGCGACGCTTCTGGTTCTGCTCATGCTTAGTGCGGATGAACTTATCCAGCTCATCAATCTGCTCTCGGTTGAACTTGACATCATCGAAGAGTAAGTCCACATGTTCGAAGCGATTGACGGCAGCCGTGTCCTTCATTACGTATGACCAGTTCCTGACAGTGATATACTTGACATGATCAAGATTCAGACTCTTGTTATCAATTGTCAGGATTGCAATCAAGCAGAACTCCATCACCATCACAAAGAATGCGATGAGGAAGCAAATCTGCGGAAGTGTGATTTCCTATAATCCGTTTAATGACAGGTTTTATTTCAAATGATTAAAAAAGTGGAATTTCAAATGACCTGATTACACATTGCGCTTCCTTGTCCATAATAAACCAGTATTCAGAGCGGTACGGTTGCCCGTCAGAATCAGTGGCTTCATACTCTATCTTTACCTTCCAACCGCTGAACGGCTTGCGTTCCTGTCTGGCTTCATCACTTGCAGGCTTCAGTTCACCGGAAACCATCAGAGAGCGGAGTGCCGTCATGGCATCCATCTGACGTTTCATCTGCCCTGACATTCCGTGACATTCTGCGTTCGGATTATCAAGTTCCGTGTTCTCCATAAACCTGCGGCTGATTTTCATTATGGCCACAGAAAGAGCCATCTTCTCCTTCATGGTAACATACTCACGGCCAAAGACAGAATCCGGTTTGCTGATGCCCACAATCTTTACGGATTCCGGATTGTCCACAGAAGCCATCAGTGCCTTTTTGGCCATATTCTGTGCCTCGTTCTCGCTGTTGTCGGAACAGCCGGTTCCCATTCCGAGCAGAACTGCCACTGCAGGCAGTATCAGAAGTTTCTTTCCCTGTTTCATATCTTTACGATTTGAAGTTTGTCCGGAGCCAGACCGAGACGTTTGCGGTAAATGGAACCGTCCTCCCGGTACATCTCCAGTTCGGATGAAGTAATGCTCTTCTCACAAAGCTCTTTCGCCTCTTCCAGTGTCAGCTGATGGCCTCCTATATTCCTCCATATGGCAAATGAACACGATGCTTCCTGATTGCTGTAGTTGGAACAGTTGAAAGCTCTTGTCCCCACACGTACCTCGCCGCCGCAGTGCGGACACTTGCCGATAACAGACTGCATATTGACTGCACCGTCATCAGCAAGTTCCAGCACTGTCGGGAAAGTCTTGCCTTCCTTGGTGGAGAATCCGTCCAAAAGAATTCGGCGTTTCTCCAGAAACTCGGCAATCTCCCCGTCATTCATTTTCCGGTTGCCGATGATGGCATTGATGTTGAGCACACAAGAAGGATGCTCACCTGTGTTGTTTTCGCAGCGATACCCCTTGCAGGTCTTCACCACGTTGCCGCCGCAGAACGGACAGCGTCCTATAATCTTCTTTTCTGAATCCATATTCCTGATAAATTACAATGTTTGAATTAATTGAATGAGAACCCCCGGTTCCAGTCCGCAACGATTCCTCCTATAATGTTCTTGCCGGACATCACGTTTGCCCATCCTTCCGGGTCAAGAGAGAACCAGAGGTCGTTCCATGAGAGTGTGCGTACCTGCCATGCCAGGATAAAGAGGTCGGTATTAACAGCCTCCAGTCTGGTCAGTACCTCGTTTGCAATGTAGTACCGCTCGGAAGAACTGAGCAGGTTTACCTTGTGCTTTTCCTTGCCTCCGTCAGAACCGCCTGTATCATAGCTTCCGGAAGTCACCAGCTGCTTCATGAACGGATAAAGCGCAGCCATCTGGGTTGCGGCATCAGCCAGCTCGTCCGAGACGATTGCAGCAATGGCCGTTCCCTTCAGGTTACTGCCGACCGATTTGAGCAGAAGATTACAGTTCTGAGGTATTTCCGTGGCCACCAGTTCCCCGGCACGCTTAATCTGATAGAGATTCTGCATGGCTCCCTGTGCATTGGAAAGATATTCCAGCATCTTGTTCTCCACACTGTGTACCCTGTCGAGAGCAACCGTTACGGCAGTCTCGGCAGCAATGATTTTCTCGTGTGCCTTCTGGCGTTTGTCATAGATATTCTTCAGTGTGGATGTCTGTGCAAAGACAGCACCCGTTAGCGTCGGGTCTGTCTGTTGTGCAAAAGTGTCCGCACCTTTCAGCAGAAAAACTGCAAGGACGGCCACTACCGTTATTCTTAACTTGATTCTGTCCATATCATTCAGATTTTACGTCCTTTATTCCTTTGTTCGCTCAGATTCTGTTCACGTTCCTCTTTGTGTGGTGAAATCACCGGCTCCATCGGCCTGTTCAGCAGACAGTCGTTCCAGTCCTTGAAAGCCTTCGGAGGAAGCCACTGTCCCATACGGTACCGGATGTTCAGCTGCCTGGCAACCTGGGCCAGTAGGGGACGCTCCATGTCAGGCTCGAATACCTTTCCCTTCGCTTCAATACGGATGCCGCCGTCAGTCCTGCTTATCTTCATCTGAATACCTTCCTGCAGGGCCATCATGCGCAGTCCGTATATCCTCCCGGCCAGGTCGTTGTCAAAACAGTCGAAGGCACGTGCATTGGGAAACCGTTCCATGACTCCGGTTATCTGCCGGTCGGAAAATGTGCCGCCCAGTGAAACCAGAGCCGCACTGTCCCCAATCTGTATCCGGTTCATCTGGTAGAAGGCCATGGCATCAAAAGCCGATTCACAGAAAAACACGCTTCTTACATTGTCCGGACTGATACCCGAAGGAACAGCCACCCATGCCGAGGATGACGAATCCGTACCGGCAGCCTTCGACTTGTAACCGCCATGTCCTCTGATTTCATACCCCCTGACTTCATTTCCCTTTCCGTTAGTATATGGGAATCCGATATTGTAGCCCTCAAACTTCCCGTTGTTCCTGTCCCTTATAAGGGAAATAAAGGGCGAAAGAGCCGTAACGGTCGCTTTGGACAGTCCGCGCCGGGAAAACAGTCCCGGAATTTTTCCGGTGTCAACAGGCTTCACCTCATATCTGGAAGCGTCAAACACGCCTGATGATTTTCCTGCCGATTTAACATACTCCCTGTCCTCCCTGTATTCAGGTTCAGGCATGTTGGCAAAACGTGCCATGACCTTGGCTATCTTCTGCCACTCATCTTTTCCGGATACCGTAAAGGAAGAAAGATTCTCACGTATGAGTGTCACCACATCGCCCTTGGAACCGTCACGGCGGAAGAACGTCTGTGCTGCCTTGTCGTTCGGATGGCTGACAATCAGTGTATCCCTCCTGTTACCGCCTTCACCGAGTACCAGCTCGATGTAACGTCCGACACCGGCCTTCCTGTCCAGACGGTAGCCCAGGGCATATGCAATGTCATCAATTCCCACACGGGATTTCATTTCCCTGAAATTAACTTTGTAGTCACTCATGCTTTCCGATTTAAGATGTTATACAGAATTTCATATACTAAGCCCTGTACCGGCATTCCGGTTCCGGCTCATCATGGTAATCTCGGGCTCGTATGTCTTTCGTGCCGTCATGTTCAGGAAAGCCTCCTTGTCCTTCCAGTCCGTAAGCTGGAAGAATGTTTTGGCCGTTTCCCTGGAAACCTTTTTCAGCCCCAGCTCCACACCATCGTATGACGCACGGATGGCATAGTCTCCGGAACGGGTCTTGACAATGGCCGCATTCCTGAAAGGCATCTCCTCGTCCGCACTGACAGGAGTCAGCGGGTCATTCTTTGCCAGATAAGGCTGTTCGCCGAGAGCCAGACGCTGTCTGTCCACATGGTCAAGAATCAGGTCCGAAGCCTTGTTCACGTCAGCCATGACCGATACGATAAACTTCGGTTCCTGTTTCAGTACACCAATCCACGAGTCCAGATAGGCAGCCGAGTTATCCGTTATCTTGGAATCAAAGCCCATGGAATGGCTGATCATGGCAGCCGTAAGTTCCGCCACCAGTTCCTCCTTGGCATATTTCGGGGCACCGAACCTGCCACCCATCTCCCTGTTCAGACGCTCCGGTGTCATGGTGGAATGAGTCATTTCATGGAGCATGGTAGAATAATACTCCATTCCGCCACGGTAAGTTTCTTCCGGAGAATCACCGATATTGAACTGCGCCTTCATGGGCAGCACCACTATATCCTTCGAGGGAGAATAATAGGCACCGTTCTCACGCTTGTCGGCACGTATCGGACATAGCCACTGCTGCGTCTCCACCATACGGTCGAGTGCGGCATGGGTGTACATACCTTCCGTATCCCTAAGTTCCGGAACCTTGAATCTGTCCATGAGCTTCTGCATCCTCTCCGGCTGCACTTCTGCCAGATTGGTCTGTGCCACATTGTACACCGGGAATGACTTGATGAAAGGAATGACATCCATATCCTTCTTCTCTTCCTTGCTCATTGAACGGTATTCCTCTGTGCTTATCCTCTTGCCGTGACTGTCCTTTATCATCATATCCCAGTACACCACCGGAAAGGCCTTTTCACCTTTCAGTACATGAGCCTTAAGGTTATGTGCCTGCTTGAAGGTCAGATATACCGGAAGCTGGTAGTTCATGGCTGCAGTATGCATCTGAAGAAAGAAGGAATTGGAACCGGAATAGTTTCTGCCACCCACATTCTGCGGCAGTCCGGCATAACCCGATGCACCGCCAATCCATCCCTGTTTCCATCCGGTATCCTTCATCTGCTGCATACGCTCAATCATCATTGCAGCGAAGCGGTCTATGGCCGCCTGTCCGCTGTTTCCCTGAAAGTCAGTTCCAGATGCCATAGCTGTCGTCATCCATTACCTGACGGTCCATCTGCTCGATGTCCGTCTGTTCCACATAGAACTCAGCGGATTCATCCGAAGGGTCAGTACTGTGCGACCGGCACCACTCCAGATAATCATCTGCATTCTCACTGTCCATAACAAAGCGGAGGAAACCGATTTTGCCCTCCTGCAGAAGCTCCACAAGCTCCTCATGATTCTTTTTAGCTGACATATAACTTGTATTTTAGTTTTCTGATTATGTTACATTTTCATAGAAGCCGTTTTCTCCACCTTTGCGGTGTTGGCTGCAAGCATACCTGTTATCTCCGTATTCAGGTACTTGGCCGCAATCTGTTCCCTTGTGGCCGTCTTGGTCTTGAAAAGCGAATAGCCGTCATCGAAGGAGATTTCATGCCGGGAAGTCTGTCCTTTCTCTCCGAGGTCAACCGACACCTTCCACTTGTTGTCATTCCTGTCCTTGGCTACACGCACACCCTTGGGGTCAACACCTTCAGGAAGCTGATATTTCTCGTATGCGGATTTCAGATGCAGACGTTCCCCGAAGTTCTTCTCAATAAGCTGGTTTGGAGTAGCCACCCTGTCGAAGTAGGCATTCAGGTCCTGGCGTGAAGCCACGGCAGACATGTTGGTATCCCCAACCTGAACATAGAACTTGTATTTCCCAAAGTCAGGACGCTGCTCGTCCTTCTCCTTATAGACATTGAACTTGTTAACGGTTATGGAACCGTCCGGTCCTGCAATCTCCATCGGCATACGGAAGGCTTCCTCAGATACCTTCGGCATCAGCTTTGTCGGATAGTAGCGTTCCATCAGCTGCGGCACCGTCATTTCCTTGTTCTGATAGGCAGCAAGGTCGGCTGCATCCATCTTCTGCGGCTTGAGCTGCTGTCCGTCAATTTTTGCGGTAAAGTACCAGTCGGCAGGATTGGTGGTACTCTGGTAGGCATGACCATGAGTTACCTTTTCACCGTTGGCAGTCACCATCTGCGGCTCACGGGGCTTTCGTTCCTGGGCTGTCTCCGTTTTCTGTTCGTCCTTCTTTTCGGCCTTTGCCTCATTATCCGTCCCGGTCTCAGCTTTGGTTTCAGCTTTGGCCTTCGATTTCTTTTCCCTTGCAGGTTTTACATCAACAGTGCTCTCCACTGTTCTGTCAGGAGCTTCCTGCGCACCCTGTTCCTTTTTCTTCTTTCCCATATCTGTATTGTTTTGAATGGTTCTGTCATTATTTTCAGCCTTGTCCTGTCCGGCCTTCTTCTTCAAAGGACTGTCCAGTGCATCACAGATTGCCACCCTTATTCCGGAACGTATCAGTCTGGGCAGATAAACGTCAAGTGCCGATTGTGGGAATGATGCAACCTTTACAGGCCTCTTGTAGTCCGGCAGCATCCTGTCTGCAATCTCGATGGCAAGCACTGTGGCAGCCTTGACGGCATCCTGCTTATATAGTTCATAGAAACTGTTCCGTCTGAACAGCAGCATGGCATCCGGATGCTTCTTCTTCAGTTCGTTGAACTGCCGTATGATACCGGTATCATTATCTGAATCTGTCTTTTTGGCCATAGGAATCAGTATTAGAGTTTAAGGCTGTTTGCTTTTGTTTCCTTTCGGGATGGAGAGAGTGAAATGGCACGCTCCACAGACTGTTTGTCCACCACCTTCTTATACTCCCAACGGTTCTTGTCTGTCATGACAAGTCCGAGGTATTCAGGATGAATCTCGTCATAGCGGAGTTTCTGCTGCCTTTCCCATTCCTTCATGTCACCCTTGATAAGCTTAAATCCCTGCTGCTCCTTCAGGTCAATGCCGACTGAAACCTTCTCGCCGCCCACATTCAGTTCAACAGGTTTTCCCTCCCGTACCTGCTGCTTCTGCTGCGTACCCAGTTCAATGTCGTTTACCTTCTCCATGTCCTTCAGACGCTGCTCCAGCTTTATGTCTGTGACACGTCTGTGAATGACGGATTTTGTTTCCGGATCAAGCTGGAGATACTGCTGAGTCTTTTCACCGTTTACGTTGACCGCCTTCTGTATTACCTCACCTCTGGCCAGACGTTCAGCCTCCTGCTGAGTGAGATTGAGAACCTTGTTGCGTTCCCGGTCCAGTTCGGCACGGACCGGATAGGCAAGCAGAGCCGGAGCACCGTTTTTGTCTGTAGTCATCTGAAGCTTCATCGGCATGGTGATGATGCTGCCGTTCCTTGCGTTGATGGATACCTGCATGATGGGGGTCACTTCACCTGCCATCAGCTTCTCCTTCACTTCCATGGGCAAGCTGTCCGCTTTTTCACGGTCGATACCCAGTATTGCCAGTTTTTCGTATGGCAACAAATCGGACTGATTTCTGTTGTGCATTTCCATATTACTGTAATTAAGCTGTTATATTTGCGGTTCTAACCGCCTGAATGCCACAAATGTATTCACGGCAATCTCCTGAAAAAGAAATGCGCAACACTATTCTGATTTCATTGCTTCTGATGCTACTGCCGGTAAGCGTATCGGCACAGTTCTATACGATAACCAGAGAATCGGGAATTCTGCCAACAGAAAGACCAAAAGAGGCCTACAAGCATGTAGAAAAGGATGTTACAGAAAGGAAAAAGAGTAAGATAATGGCAAAGGATACCCTGATTGTCAGGCCGGAAAACCAAAAGGAATTGGATGAAAACAGCCGGAATAGTGACAGGAAAGCATCCCTGAAAACAGAACAGCAAAAGAAAACAAATGATATTCCTAAATCAGGAAACAATCTTCCTGAACTTACCATCCCCAACCTTTATAAAGAAATCATAAGAAACGGGATCCTATACCCTAAAATCGTATTGGCCCAGGCTATACTGGAAACCGGATGGTTCCGTTCATCGGTATGTCGAAATAAGCATAATCTTTTCGGGCTTACCAATCCATGTACAGGAAAATACTACGAATTCAATCATTGGACAGAAAGTGTCCGGGCTTACTATACTAAAGTTCAATACAAGTATAAAAGTGGAAACTATCTGCTTTGGCTTGATGAGATCGGTTATTCAGAGAATTCAAACTATATCAAAACTATCATTAAAGTTTTAATGATGCTAGAAGTTTAATGTACAAAGTAGCATATATTATAATAGATTATTGATATTACCGCCTAGATATTTATAAATTAGAATCTTTTTCTTATAATACTAAATTTATGAATTGTGATTATGATAATTAAATATTAACTTTGAGAGTTGAAATATATTAGACATTATATAGAATAAGATTTTAGGGTACTGATAATCATAAGCCCTGTTTCTTATTCTGTATAAACTCTATTATAAAAGAAAAATATTAAAAATGAAAATTCGTAGTGATTTTGTTACCAATAGTAGTTCAGTAAGTTATATATTAACTATGGACGTTGATATTGTAAATTGTTTCTTGAAATACTGGGATAAAATAGACACAATGAAAGATACAGTTAGGCTGGCTGAAGCTCTTAGAGACTTTTTATTAGAAAACGGAACTGTTAATTATCTTCATAATCATGAAATCTATTCTTACTTAATTAAGTTTGCCGATGATGATGGTACGTGTATGACAAAACAAATGCTAGAAGAAAATGGCGATAATACAGATCCTCTAAAAATGAATAAAGAGGAATTGTTTAACTATATAAGAGGTGAACTCATCTATAGAAACAAACTTAGTGAGTTAATAAATGGATTTGGTGTAACACAAGTAGAACAGTATTAATGTTAAGAAGACACATTGGTAACTATAATTTTGTTGGAGATGCAAAAACAGGAATAACATTACGTTGGGGTAAGACAATAAATGATAATCCTGTTTTTGCACCAGTTCCAGAATTAGCAGATATCTCTATATCAAATCATTGTACAAAAGGATGCTCATTCTGTTATAAGAATAGTAAACCTAATCAGGAATTTATGAGTATTGAAGATTATTGCTATATTTTAGATTCTATGAATCACCATAAATATGGAAATGTTTTTCAAGTCGCTATAGGCGGTGGAGAACCTTTAGAACATCCTGATTTTTTATCTATTATTGACAAGACTTTAGAACATGGCATTGTTCCCAATTTTACAACAAATGGTTTAAATTTAACCTCTGAATTATGTAAAGAACTTAAAAATAAAATAGGGGCGGTTGCATTATCGATAACTTCAATTGATGATATTTTTTTTGATAAAGTATCCTTACTTATTAAGGAAAATATAAGAGTCAATATACATTATGTACTTTCATCTCAGAATATTAAAGAAGCCATAAGTATTGTTAGTGGAGAGAAAAATAAATATTTTAAAGGCATTAATGCTATTATCTTTCTTACATATAAACCTGCTGGGAGAGCAAATATTGATAATATTTTAAAGGATGATTATAATTTGAATATATTCTTAAATAAGATAGGACAAAAAAATATTATTAGACCTAAAATAGGTTTTGATGCATGTTTTGTTCCTATGCTATTATATCATACAGATATTTCTCCGGATTTGATAGATACATGTGAAGGCGGATTTTTTTCCGTATATATTGATCACAATTTAAATGTCTCACCTTGTTCATTTAGTAATAATTCTCATGATTTGTTTAATTTACGAGAATATGATTTTTATGATATATGGTTGGATAAATTAAAAGTCTACCGTATAAAAAACAAAAATAAATGTAAAAGAGCAGATTGTCCTTCGCATAAACAATGCCGTGGATGCTGTTCATATTATCCAGAAATAACAACTTGCTATGTCGGTTAGAATAGATTGGGATAAATTGGCTCAACTTCCTGATGATGAAGATAAGTCATTTGAAAAATTTTGTTTCCACATTGCGATTCACAAATTTGGCGAATGTGGGACTGTTAGTTATTTTTACAATACGCCTGGATCGGAATTTTACATAGAATTAAATAAGCCCATAGAATATGCTGGAATAAACTTTTCAATAGGTGATGTTATTGGGTGGCAGGCTAAATATTGGAAAGCAGTTAAAGATAAGGAAAACTCACCTTTAGATGCAAACCATATAAGTGAATTAGTAAAAGGTTTTGAAAAAACTATTGATTATCGTGCTAATACTAAATTATGGATTGTTTGTAGTCCTGGTTGTTTTGTGCAAAAACAATGGGATACCCTTATTGAAAAACTTCAAGTTATTAAGAATGATTGTTTATTTGAATCATGGCATAAAGACATCTTTGAACATTTTTATATAGATAATCCAGTCAGGTATAATGGTATTTTTCAGTACTATTTTGGTGTGAAATTTATTGGAAAAGAATTATTTGATCGAATATCAAAGGATACATTGTCATGTTTGGAAACTAAGTTTGACGTTGACCTTCATACTCCAACTGAATTTGAGAAGTCATTATTATCCATTGTTGACGAAGATATAGCTCGGCAGAATTTAAGTAATAGAATAACTTCATTGTACAATCACTTAATTGACGATAAGAAAAAAACAGTTCTTGATGAAACTCTTTGGGGATATGAATATCTATCAGATACGTTTAAGGAAAGCTATATTAATGATATACATATTAGATATAATATAATAGAACAATTATATTCATTCTTATCAATATTAAAAGATTCTCCTGAATATATAAAAGAAATATTTATCCTTATTAATGAGTATGTCGTAAAGAGGAGAGAACGTGTAGATTTGCTCAATAAAGAAATAGGTTTAATGTTGAAAAAGAATAAAAGAAATAATATTGACTATTCTTTACATGAGTTAGTAGATCGTATACACTTTTTAGAAAACAAATTGACAGGAAGTTCAGAGGATAAAGATGATTGTTTATGGTCTCTAATCAAACTGTTATGCCAAAAGGATTTTTCTATATTTGCAGAAGCTGGTTATGGGAAAACTCATTTTGCTTGTTCTCTTGCAAATAACATGTTAAATAGAGGGCTTCCTATATTATTTCTTACTGGTTCTCAATTTAGGAATTGTAGTAGTTGTGAGAGTAAACTTTTAGAGATTTTAAACTTGCCACAAGGAACTTTGATTGATGACATATTTGATTCCATGAACTTTATGGGAGAAATTTTTCATTGTAAGTTTCCTATTATTATTGATGGATTAAATGAAAGTGCACCAAATGAACAACGTTGGAAAGATGAACTGCCACCTTTAAGGAGAAAAATAACAGAAAGAAAAAATCTTCTATTTATTACCACATGTCGAGAGAAAGATGAGTATATAGAAGTAATATATGGACGTAAAAAATACACTGAAGTTAATAATTTTGTTCATCTAAATGGAATAGAAGAAAAAGATTTAGACAAAGCGACGGAAAGATACTTTAAAAAATACAATATACATCCAACAAATATTATCAGTAGTGGTGTTTTTAATAATCCTCTACTTCTTAAAGTTTTTTGTATAACTAATCGTGGTAGATGTGACTTTGAATTAAATGACTATTCTTTAGCTTCATGTATGAAAGATTATAGTGAGCAATTATTGAATATGATTGCCACACACAACGGTAGAAGTGATAGATTTAAAAGATTTAAAATTGAAAGTAATCTCAATAAAATTTCTCAGCTAATTTGGGAAAGGAATAATCGTTGTTTAAATTTCTATACTGATTTTGCATCTGTTTTTGAAGAGGATACTGAGAAATTCCTGGATGAAGGTATGTGTTTTTTGCTAGATAGAGTTGGAAATGAAGAACAAATACAGTTTTCATATGATATGGTTGCTGGCTATCATATTGCAAAATCAATATTGGATAAATACAATGATGCAAAGGACTTTTGTAACTTTATAGAACGTAATAAAGACTATTTATATGGAATCAACAGACATACATTAGCAGAAGATATATCCAAAAGTTTATTCTATTTAGTGCCTTTGAAATTTCACAAAGAATGGTATGAACTTATGCCTAATGAGAATGTTATAATATCTTCTATGGACCATTTGGATATTATTATCGCTTCTGAATCGGGACGAAAAGCTCTTATAACTTTAATAGAAAAGAATAATCTCACTTCTTCTATAAAAGAGAAAATATGTAACAGTTTATTCAAAAGAGTGTATAATCAGTCAAATCTAAAATATATTTCTCTGTTCGTACCTTTCTTTCTTAATCTTACGTCTAAGGAGTTTGATTTGTTTTGGAATTTCCAATTTTCAAATTATAGTGTTTTAGAGCATGAAAAAGATTTATTATCAGATAGGTATTGGACTAAGCATTTTGAGATAGAAGATATTATAACTCTTGCAACTCTTTTATGTGGTATTACAGATATGGAATACCGAAAGAAATATCATTCTCAATTATTTTATTGGGTTGAACAAGATAATAGTAATTTAATATTTTGTCAGAAATTACTTTCAATAAAAGATCCTTTTATATTTGAATCAATTATATCTATAGTAACAGGTATTGGATTGAGAGCAAAGGAAACATCGACTATAAATAATTGTATTTCTATTTTAGAGGATTATCTAGCTAATTATAATTCTAATCATATTGTATTGTTAGACGATTTAGAAACTTTGTATAGTTATGGGGAGGATTTATATGGTCAGACTTATGATAGAAATATACTTTACAAAAATAGAGATGAATTTTGGAGGCAATCTGATATAGAAAATTTCTCTTTTTATCAGATTTATGATTATGAAAAATTTAATATCAGACCTTTATATGCTTATTCATATAAGCATGAGCCTAATTTTACAGAGGAAGAAGTATTTGGAATGCTATTAACAAGAATACTTGAATTAGGGTATGATGAAGAATTCTATATTGAATTACAAACAAAAGAAAACGAGAATTCTAAATATAGAAGAAATCAAAAGTGTAACTATGCTTATAAGTATGGGCACCATGCTTTAATGGAGCTATATGGCTGGATGATGTTAAATTTATATATTGAGAATGAATATAAAGGAACATTTCGTTCATCCATTATTGATATTGATCCTTCTTCTCCTTGTTTTAAACCTTTAAGGTCACTAATAACTAAAAGTTATATGCCCCGTAATTTATCAGATTTACCTGAGTGGATAAAAGCGAGTAGTATTGAAGATATGAGAAATTATTTTATAAAAAAACTACCAAAAAATGAAGGTGACTGGATATTGTTAAAGGGATATTGCAATCAAAATATAGAAAATCGCTATGCACATCTGCATATATCAGGAACTAGCCAGTTAGTTCCATCAGATTTGGACATAGAAGACGTTTCTAAGCTCTATATACATGATATAGATCATAACCATGCATTTGCAGGAGAATTAGGTTGGAGAATATTAGAATTTACAGAAGAATATGATGATTTTGGTAATGATTCTTGTCCTTTAATAATGGCTGAGTATGAATTTTCTGGTTGGGACACAAATCGTTTTAATTATAATAATTTTTTCTGTTTGAATCCAATAATAGTAAGAAGAATTGGACTTACTTTTGACTTAAAAACTATGACATACTATTATAATAATGAGAAAGTTTCTGAATATTTTATAAATGAATCAGATCATTTCTTCTACTTAAGAAAAGATATAGTTGATGCTATTTTAAATATATATAACGTAAAATTATATCATCGTATTTATGAGCGTAGAATTATAACTTCAAAATCTAAAGATATGCCAGAAATTCCAGAAAAATTTGCAGAACATGAAATAGACTTATTTTATGATGGGAATATTAATGTAAAGATATTAGGTAAAGAATAATAGAATATAAAGATGGAGTGGATAAAATAAATAGAATATATACTTTAAAGTACTCATATTTATAAATCCTCTAAAGGTATTATATAGATATATTATATAAATGGCAAAGATTGTACCAATTATACCATAATAGCTCATTATGAAATGACAAAATATAAGGCTTGAATAGCGATAGTTTTTATCTATATTCAGCAGAATATTATAAAGGTAAAAGATATCGATTACAATAATACCTCTCCACTCATAATCCACTCCAAGCCATGAAGCGAGTCCGGCCATGCCAAGTGTCCAAAGAAATCCAAGTACCATACTACGTTGCAGAAGATTTTCAAGAACCATAAGCGTGGCCACACCCAAAGCCAGTGTAAACATCACATTATGTGTCCCGTCAGCACCATTCAGCAGGTACCAGGGTATTTCACTGATTACGGCAAAGCCCAGCAGGGTAAAGAAATACCTGTACCTGCTTCTTGTATGAATAAACCCTTCCGCTATCAAGAAGGCAAACACAGGAAAAGCGATGCGCCCGATACAGCGCATCGTTTCGTATAATACGGTACCATGCTCCATCAGATAGAGAGCAATATGGTCTATCACCATGGAAATCATTGCTATGACTTTCAGAGCACTGCCGCTAAGTCCAAATGCCGGTTTTAAGGTCATATTCATAAATTACATATTTAACTGATACCGAGAAGTTCCTTTACCATATCCTCCACTTCCTGGTTCACACGCTTGAAGTTTCGGTTGAGCAGGATTTCTTTCTCTTTGTCATTTCTGAATTCATAAATTTTGGGTAGAGCCACATAGTGTTTTTCCTCGTCCTTTATCTTCTTCATGTCAAAATGCGTCTTACAGAAATACTTGGTAGTCCTGAACTCTTCCGACTGCTCGATGTCAAAATGATCAAGCATACTGTCATCGGTAGCCGTAAAGTCACGTGCAGCCTGTCCGGCCAGCCAGCCTGTTGCCATATCCGCAATCTTGGCTGCAGGAACCAGAAAGTCCATCTTCTCAGAGATTGTGGTTGATACCTTGTGGTCATTGATGGAAATGGAACGTGAGGTCTGCTTAGCCTTTCCGAACACATCATTCTGTGCCCACTCCAGCGTCTCCTTGTTGCGTGCCGCACCCATGAAGATATTTCCACAGGTGGTGATAATCTTCTGCATACCGACCTTGCCGTAGTCAGCTTCCAGCTGTGGAAGCTCCTGGAAACCTAAAGTTACGGCAACCTTGTTGGAACGTGCCGTGCCGATAAGACGGTCTATCTTGTGAAAGTACAGTGTCGGAAGCTCGTCCACGATAATGCTTACCGGGATGTTACCCTTTGAGTTCACCCTTGTAATCAGACGGTTCAGTACAAGGGCATTAAGAGAACCGATAACCTGTTCCTTTTCCGGGTCATTGGCAATCACCAGATAACTCGGATTGGCCTTGTCAGAAATCTTCAGGTCGAAATCATCCCCGGTGAATACCCAGTATGCTTCCGGAGATACAAGGCGTGCGGCATTCACACGTAGTGTACCGACCATACCTTCCAGCTGGTCATTCGCCTTGTTTTCGTAAGCACTCTTGAACGGAGCCATCAGTGAAGCAATCCTGTCATCCTGCATCAGGATATTGAATACCTGGTCGTATGGCCTTCCAAGAAATGAAAGCACATGCGGCATGTCCGAGAACTCGCCGGTTACGGTATCCGGTTCCACTTCATTGCCATGCTCGTCCTCATACCAGCACCTTTGAATCAGAATCTTTCTGCCTGTCCGGTCCTTATAGCTGTATCCGTTCAGGTCCACAAACATACGGTCCTCGTCAGTCGATACGTCATTGCCGTTCTCATCCACGAAATCAAGCACCACGTTACCGTCCTTGTCTATGGCATTGAAGTCATCCCAGTTGCGTATGACAATCTCCAGTTTCTTTCCCTCCAGTGATATGAAACGCTTCAGTTTCCTGCCGTTCCTGAATCCGACCGGATGGAAGTTTACAAAGAAATAGATGATGGCAGCCAGGAAGTTTTCCGCAGAATTTGTGAAGAATGCTTCCGATCCGCCCTTCTTCTCTCCACCTCCCTTGTTGAGCGAGGCCAAAAGAGTAGCCGCCGTTTCAGAAGCGGCAGCCAAATCCGGGATATATTTCCGCTGAATCGGATTGATACGGTTGGAATATTCCACATCGGTAAAATTTACTATACGGAATCCGCAGTTCTGAGGCAGTTTACCGGCTTTCCTGTTCTTGCAGTACTGATAGAAAAGCGTCTGTGCAAGTGTCGGAAACTTGAAGTCATATACCATCATGGCAAATCCCTTTGCTGAGTGCTGCCTGATGAACGGGTCAATGATACCGAAAGACTTACCCGAACCCGGCGTACCCAGTACAATCGTGCCACGGAACGGATTGATGATATTGATCCATCCCCTGTGCATCTTTTTCTTCCAGTAGTATATCATCGGAATGTTCACCGAGTAATCATTGCTGACCAGCGTTTCCGACTGCTGGAACGATTCGTTCTCAAAGTTGAAACGGTCCTCACCAACCTTGTAGTTGTAATATTTGGCAATTCCGTCCAGCCCCTGATGTACCAGCATGGTACCCACCACCGAACAGACCGCATACAGAAGCCTGTTGGCCGGAAATCCCAGCCAGCTGAACCCGAAGCTCATGCCATGGAATACAAAACAAAGCCCCACAAGTGTCAGACCGGCCAGTACCGGATAGATGACCATTGTCCTTACATTGAATTTCAGGGACTTTTCAGCCTTTGTGCCGATACAGACAATACAGATGCATATCAGTTCGGCCACCTTGCATCCCGATACGGAATTGAATACCCTGAAGCGTGCCAGCAGGTCGAGTACGAACTGAGTAACCCTGTTGTCTGCCGTAACAGGCAAGTTCATGATGATTTCAATAATCAGAAAGATATAGATGCAGCTCCTGAAATAGTTGTACATCTGCTGCTGTTCCCTTGTCTCCTCAAATGCCATACGCCGTAAAATTTATATTGTCAGAAAGGAATCTTTATACCCAACAGCAGACCGTTTCGGAAGGTATCCCCATGCAGGAAGTTTACATTGTTCTTCTGGATTATTGAAAACTCCAGTCCGCTGCGGAATACATAGCTGTATTCAAGTCCGGCCTCCAGTCCGAAGAAGAACTTCTTCTGTACCGCACCGAACTGAGGCCCCAGACGAAGGCGCATCATGCCGTTCTTGTACCGTGCCAGACGGTGCTTGTAAACCATACCTCCATCCCAGAGATATCCTTTCCAGAAATTGTGACATACCGGCTTCTGCCAGTGATTCCCGACCTCACCATATACTTCGACCGCATTTCCGTATGAAAGCGGATACTCATAACCCAAAGTGGCATTCAGCGTACTTGGAAAAAGGAATCCGGCATTGACGGAAACCTTTCCGGTCTGTGCCGATGTACCGATGGATGCAACCGAGCAAAACAGAATGAACAGAATCTTCTTCATGGCCTATCTTTTTATGGAATGATCAATATAATAGTAGGGGTAATAATCGGCATCGTTCAGAATATCCGAGTCGAAACCGTCCGCATTGAGAATGTCCTCATACTCGATGGTGAGTACCACCACACGTCCGCTAATCTGGTTCTCGGAAATCTCCAGACGGAGCACCTTCTCTTCAGGGAAAGTCAGTTTCGGAATCACAAGCACGTTCCTGTAGTCCTTCCTGAACTTACGTGTGTTGTTCATGGAAAATACAGGAGTAAGCTCTATGGTCTGTGAGTTGGTTGCCTTTGTCTCCTTTTTGTCAGTAAGTTTTACCCTTATCTCCTCAATGTCGTATGCAATCCTGGTCTTGTTCTTCAGCGTATAGTCCAGAAAGAAATAGTCACCGATGGAATAGATATTGTTGATGTATGCCCTGATTCCGTTTTTGTCTGATACAATCTGGTTGAATTTTCTCCTGCTTCCATAGACAGCCCAGGCATATCGTGCAATCTCGGCCATCGGCATGGAAACCTCCGGATTGATATAGGACTGTGTCTCATTGTAGGATACATTGTAGATAGTAGAAGCATATTCGGGTGATTCGGTATAGAGGATGTCATACTGGGCAATATGACGCTCACCGATAATGGTGAGTGTACCCAGAAGCTCGTTTTCGCTGTAACCTTCAGACGATATGGAATCATTCTCCAGATAAGGCTTGATGCGGACGATATTGTCTGTACACTGGTTGCCTATAATTCTTGTTGTAGAAATATCAACCATTTTGATATTCTCGGGCATGACAATGTGCGTGGTCACTTCCCGGTTGATGTATATCTTCTCGTTGGCCGACAGATGTACGGCTATGCCTGTGATAAGGCATATTATCAGAATAATTCTGGTTTTCATATTGAAATATTAAAATGTTACACTAGTGTCTCTTAAAAAATGTAAAACATCTCAATATGGCTCATTATGATGTAAAATCCAATTCTAGCTGACCGTCATTTTTGTAAAGGATGTCGTATTCAGCATGGCTAAATAGATCCTTGAT
>NZ_JABSOE010000004.1 GCF_013618865.1 Phocaeicola faecicola | reverse complement strand
ATGATAGACAAGGTCACGAGCAGAACAGCTAAAGCGGCATGACATGAATTTACAGACAGGAGCAGAAGAGGTCATCAGACTTCTTCCGGAACATCATGTCCAACTGATAGGATTATATGAAAAAACACAGAAAAAGGGCAATAGCAATGGCATATAAAGTGATTATACTCTATCGACTTTATATGCCACCTTACTTTTTAGGGACATTTACTGAATATCCCTTCCAGAAGGGGAAAAGGGGGTGAAGAGATGAACTGTGGGCTGCAAGATTGTTATTTTGTGTACGTGAACATCGCGAAATGCAAAATAGTTTTAAACATTTAGTAATAATCTAATATTATTTTGTGCTTTTGAGATAAAACGTTACTTTTGTTTCGTGATTTTTTTCATAGTATTAGATTTAAGGTTAACAAGGTTGGGAGAAAGCGTTCTCCCATTTTTTTGTCCCTATCCGAAGTTTCTATTGAAGCAGGCGGTACATGCCTCCGGCAAGTGTCCGTACCATTCCTTTCATTTCCATATCAAACAACAGGCTGGCCATGCGGTTGACGGGGATATTGCATTGCACCACCAGGGTATTGATCTGCATGCCGTCGGGATACATCTTTAGACATTCGATAATTTTCTCTTCTTCCTCGGAAAGTTCCGGGAAGAGCTGTCGCTGTATGGCCTGAGGCCGTACGGTTGTTTCTTTCCAGTTCATGGCCTCTACCAGTTCCTCTGCACTCTGAATGAGGGAAGCCCGGTTGGTACGTATCAGCAGGTTGCAACCGGCCGAATACGAGTCGGTAATGCGTCCCGGAAATGCAAAACAGTCGCGGTGATAGCTTTCTGCAATGTCTGCAGTGATGAGAGAACCACCTTTTTCCGCCGATTCTACGACAATTGTGGCATCGCTCATGCCGGCAATGATGCGGTTCCGTTTGATGAAATTTTGCCGGTCCGGGTTGGTTCCGCTCATGAATTCAGTGAGCAGTCCTCCCTGACGAAGCATCTCGGCAGCCGTTCCCCGGTGCGCAGCCGGATAGATACGGTCCAGCCCGTGTGCCAGTACGCCGATGGTCTCCAAGCCCTGTTGCAGGGAAGCCCGGTGGGCGTGTATGTCGATTCCATACGCCAGTCCACTGACAATCAATGTATCCGGGAGCAGCTCCTGCAACTGACGGACAAACTGCAGGCAGAGGTCCTTCCCGTATTCCGTAGCATGGCGGGTTCCTACCATGCTGATTACATGCGACTGGTTCAAATCAGCATTCCCCCGGTAGAAAAGCACGATGGGGGCGTCACTGCATTCGCGCAGGCGGGAAGGATAGGCCTCGTCTTCTTCCGTCAGACACTGAATCTGGTTTTTCTCGGCAAAGCGGAGTTCGGCCTCACAGATACGGAGTGTTTCCGGGGCATCAAAGGCAGCTGCAATGTGGGGCGCAATGCCGGGGATCAGTTCGGAGAGGTTTTTCCGGTTCTCGAACAGACATGTGGCACTGCCTGCTGCTTTCAGCAGATTGTGGGCCCCGATGATTCCGATTCCCGGAAGTCGAGTCAGAGCCATCCGGTAGAGGGTCTCCTGGCTGCTCATTCAGAAAGATAGGGGGCAAAGGTTTGGTCTAGCTGTTCGCTGGTGCCCAGGCGTCCGTGAATCAGGCAGACGGTTTCGACGGTCGACTTGATGACAACTTTCATGTCGGGCAAGCGGTAAATGTCCTGGAAGAAAATGTATTTGATTCCTTCTTTCTTGAGATACAGCTTGGAAACAAATTCATCTCCGCTCTTCAGGGGAGTCTTGAAAGCCATGTTCAGCCGGGCCACTACGGCATCGGTGCCTTCCTCATGCAGTTGTGCGAAACTGATACCGGCCGTCTGGAGAAACTCGTGGCGGGTATGCTCGATGTAGTGCTGGTAGTTGGCATTGTTGACAATGCCCTGAAGGTCGCATTCGTAGTCGCGCACCTTCATTTTCAGTTCAAAAATATAGTTGTCCATGAATGTTTTTAATGTGTATTTTACAAAGATAGCGAAATATCTGTATATTTGTTCCTGTTATGCAAGAGATTATGAAAGCAATTTATGCGGCCCCGTTACAGGGATATACGGAGGCGGCGTGGAGAAATGCGCACAGTGAGGTTTTTGGAGGAGTGGATGCGTATTACACTCCTTTTGTGCGTCTGGAAAAGGGAAGTATCAGAAATAAAGACCGGCGGGAACTGTTGCCGGAACAAAATAAAGTGAACCGCCTGATACCGCAGGTTGTGGCTTCGGAAGCGGAGGAGTTTGACCAGCTGGTGAGGATGGTCACGGCATTGGGATACCGGGAGATTGACCTGAATATGGGCTGCCCGTTCCCGCTGATTGCCAACCGTGGAAAAGGTTCGGGACTGTTGGCCTTTCCCGACCGGATAGCGGGACTGTTGGAGGTGATGACCCACTGGACAGAGGTCCGTTTTACCGTCAAGATGCGTCTGGGATGGAAAGAGGCGGATGAGTGGAAAAATGTGCTTCCGCTGCTGAACCGTTCGGTGGTGCAGGAGGTGGTGCTGCATCCGCGCATCGGCAAGCAGCAGTATAAGGGAAGTGTCAATCAGGAGGAATTCCGTTCGTTTTATGAGGCCTGTGAACTGCCGCTGGTGTACAACGGGGATTTGACGGAGGCCGATGCCGTCCGGCACCTGCTGGACGAATACCCTCGTCTGAAGGGAGTGATGCTGGGACGCGGACTCTTGGCCGATCCGTCCTTGGCCGTTGCTCTCCGTACGGGGGTGGCAATGGACCGTTCCTGCCTGTATGAGAAAGTGTATGAGATGCACCGCCGGATATATGCTCATTACGAATCGGTGATAGAAGGCGGAGATGCACAGCTGCTGCAGAAAATGAAGACACAATGGGAGTATCTGTTGCCGGACATGGACCGTAAAGCCCGGAAACAGATACTGAAGAGCCAAAGCCTGGAGCGGTATCTGCAGGGAGTGAGAGAAGCCTGCCGGATTTAAGTCGGTTGATCCGGAACGGCGGCTTTCAGGTATTCGTAGCCGAAACGGCAGTACAGGCATTTCTTGGTATCACAGTAATTCTTTTTCAGTTCAATCAGTGCCTGGCTGTCTCCTGCGTGTGCGGCTTTAATGCCGCATTCACCCCATAGCCGGATGATGTGGTTGTTTTCGGGCCTGATTTCTTCCAGCAGCCGACTTGCACGCAGCAGCAGAGACTCTTCGTCTCTCCGTTTCCCGAAGGCATACAGGAAAGGCACGACGGTATTGATAATCAGCAGGTCGATGGAGGTGTTGCTGAGTGCTTTGGGACGTGCCTCCGAAAGTTCGCCCAACCGGTAGTGGGTGAGCCAGTACTCGGAGGTGCCGCCTTTGAGCAGGTCGCGCAGTGATTTTAAATCGGCGGTTTCCATCAATTGCGAGAAAAGTCCCTGGGAACGGTGATACAGACAGGCCAGTTGGGCAATCCGTATGTGCGGAAAATTGCCCGGGCGCATGCGCAATAATCTCCAACGGCATTCGCTGGAGGGACATAATCCGAACTTATGCCTTAAATATCCGTATTCTTTGATTAAACGTTCCGAGTAATCATCGGCCGGAAGCTCTTCCAGCAAGCCGGCTTGTCCGAAAAAGAACGCTTCAATCTGGAACAGGCTGTCCCGGTGCTTGTTGACGGCCTGCAGGGGAATGTTCCGGGCCCATAATTCAAAAACATCACTGTTTACCCCAAACCCGAAGTTGCGGGCAAAGATGATGAAGAAAGCCTGTTCCCAGTCGTTGTCGGTCTGGTTCAGCAAATTCCCGATCTGCTGGGTCTTGCGGGCAAAGCGTTCGCTCTGCAGGGCATTGAGCCAACTGTGGACGGTTAGTGCCGAAAGATTGGGGATGATGCGGAAGCAACTGGGGTAGCGGTCTTCGCGAAGCAGGGTTTCGTATTGTGTCTGTAGGTAAGGAGGGCAATGGAGAGCCAGCTGAGGAATGATTTCTCCGTTGCTGCGTGTGACTTGGCAGTCGATTTGTTCGGCAACGTGCAGGATGACCGAATCGTAGTTTTTGTCTAGTTGGTGCTGGTGGCGGAGCCAGTCGGAAGCGCGCCGGTGGATTTCTACATTTCCTACCCAGAGCATGCCGTTGATTTTTATCTTTGCATTGAAGAAATCCGGGCCGGCATGGGCATTGGGCAACCCCGGGTCGAGGATTTCAAGAGATTCTCCTGTAACCGTCCGCAACGGTTTCAAGTCGAAAAGCTTGTGCTTCCATACATAATGTAAAAGTTGTTCCATGTTAACGAGGTGTAAATGTTCGCTAAATGTAATGATTAATAATGAAAAACGTTATCTTTGTGGCTAAAATAATTAGCGTTTTATGAAAATAGCATTAATAGGATATGGAAAAATGGGACGGGAAATCGAGCAGATCGCTCTTTCCCGGGGTCACGAGATAGTTTGTATCATCGATGTAAATAATCGTCAGGATTTTGATTCAGAGGCTTTCCGCTCGGCCGATGTGGCAATTGAGTTTACGGCTCCTTCGGTGGCATACGGCAACTGCCTGGAGGCATTCCGCCAGGGAGTGAAAGTGGTATCAGGAAGTACCGGATGGATGGGTGAGCACGGTGAGGAAATGCGCCGTCTGTGCCAGGAAGAAGGAAAGACCTTGTTCTGGTCATCTAATTTCAGCCTGGGAGTAGCCATCTTCTCGGCTGTGAATAAGTATCTGGCGAAAATCATGAACAACTTCCCCAATTATTCGGTTTCAATGGTGGAAACTCACCACGTACATAAGTTGGACGCTCCGAGTGGAACGGCCATTACGCTGGCTGAGGGTATCCTGGAGAATCTGGACCGGAAGAACAAGTGGGTAATGGGTACGCTGACAGCCCCCGACGGTACGGTGACAGGTACTACCGACTGTGCGGCGGATGAGTTGCCGGTCAGTGCCATTCGCGAAGGAGAGGTTCCGGGTATTCATACCATCCGCTATGAATCGGAAGCCGATTCTATCGTCATTACGCACGATGCGAAAAACCGGAAAGGATTTGCACTGGGAGCGGTACTGGCAGCTGAATATACGGCTCAGCATGAGGGATTTTTAGGAATGAGTGACTTATTTCAATTTTAAGTGATATGATACAGGCTTCACGGAAACAGTGGATAAAGTTCGGCGTGGTACTGGCATTGTACCTGCTTTTCCTGCTTTGGCTGAAAAGCTGGCTGGGATTGATTGTCGTGCCTTTTATTTTCGATGTATATATTTCAAAGAAGATTCCTTGGACATGGTGGAAGCGCTCTACTAACCGTACGGTGGTAACGGTCATGGGATGGGTGGATGCGATTGTGTTTGCCCTGGTGGCTGTTTACTTTGTGAATCTGTATTTCTTTCAGAATTATGTGATTCCGTCTTCTTCTCTGGAAAAGTCGCTGCTGGTGGGAGATTATCTGTTTGTCAGCAAAATGAGTTACGGAGCACGTATTCCGCAGACTCCGCTGCATATGCCGCTGACACAGCATACCTTGCCTGTCTTCAACTGTAAGTCGTACCTGGAGTGGATCAAGTGGGACTATAAACGTGTGGATGGACTGGGAAAGGTGGAACTGAACGATATCGTTGTATTTAACTTTCCTGCCGGAGATACGGTGGCAACGGCTATTCCAGCCGAGGATATCTACCGTCTGAGCATTCAGGCTGGCCGGGAACTGTCCAAACCGATTGATATTTCAGGACTGACCCTGGAACAGCAGCGTCAGGCTTATGAGTACTATTATCGGACAGGACGTGAATACATCGACCAGAATCCGCAGTTGTTCGGTGAACTGGTGGCTCGTCCGGTTGACCGCAGAGAGAATTATGTGAAGCGATGTGTGGGATTGCCTGGCCAGACACTGGAAATCAAGGACCGCATTGTATATTTGGACGGAAAGCCCAATAAAGAACCGGATAATGTTCAGTATCGTTACCTGGTTTACACCAAGGGACAGTTGCCTGAAGACTTGTGTCATGAACTTGGTATCAGCCGGGAAGATCTTTCGGCTTATTATGTAGAGGAATCTGTATATAACATGCCTTTGACGGAAAAGGCGAAGGCTGCCTTGCTGGCACGCAAGGACCTGGTAACAGACATCAAGGATGTACCGGAAGACAATGCTGGCGGACTGTATCCGGTAAATAAGTATACGGGTTGGACAGTAGACAATTACGGTCCGGTATGGATTCCTAAGAAAGGAGAGACGGTGACACTGACTCTGGATAATCTGCCGATTTATGAGCGTCCGATTCATGCCTATGAGGGCAATGAACTGGAAGTTCGCGACGGCAAGATTTATATCAATGGAGTGGAAACCGACCGGTATACTTTTAAAATGGACTATTATTGGATGATGGGAGACAACCGTCATAACTCGGCCGACTCACGCTTCTGGGGATTTGTACCCGAAGACCATATTGTCGGTAAGCCTATCTTTATCTGGCTGTCTCTGAATCAGGACCGGGGATGGATGGATGGAAAAATCCGCTGGAACCGTCTCTTTAAGTTAGTGGATTCAATAAAATAGTGTTTCGTAAGTGCTTTGTTTTCTGATAAATGGCAGAAAACGGGCAAAAAGGGAGATGCGTGAATAACAGAAAACTCAACATAAGGTGGAAGTTGGCGGCAGGAACCGTATTGGCAGTGTTGCTTGTAAAAGCACTGCTTGTCACTTCTTGCTTTATCCCTTCTTCGGGTATGGAGAACAGTCTGTATCAGGGTGAGGGGGTACTGGTGAACAAGTGGAGCTATGGCTTGCGTCTGCCTTTTCCTTCTGTATGGGGGTATCATCGCTTGGGTGTCAGCCCCGTACAACGGGGAGATGTGGTGTTGTTCAATAATCCCAAGCCTGAGAATCCCGGACAGCGGCTGGAGTTCCGCAAACTGTTTATCAGCAGGTGTACCGGGCTGCCGGGAGACACTCTGATGCTGAATCATGAGATGATGGATGTGGGCAGTCCTGTCTTCAGTCCGGATGCGAAATCCCTTTATACGTATCCGGGCAGCAAGGAGGATATTTTGCTGGCGCTGCTGGATGTGGTAGGAATAAAAGGAAATACATTGGTCGGATATACGGAAAATGGAGACTATATCCGGAGTTTCAGTGCTTATGAACTGTATCTTCTGTCGCAAAAGGCGGGTGATTATCTGACCTTTACTCCCTTGAACCAGACTGAAAAGAACAAAGAAGCCTATCCTTTTGTGGTGCCGGCGAGGGGATATTCTGTGAAGGTATATCCATGGAACCGGGCCTTGCTGTGCAATACCATCGTGCAGCACGAAGGCAGGCAGGCGCAAATCAAAGGGGATACGTTATGGGTGGAAGGTATTCCGGTAAAGGAGTATACGTTTTCCAAGAATTACTACTGGATGTCTGCCAATGATCCTGTCAACCTCTGTGATTCCCGTCTGTTCGGGTTTGTTCCCGAAGACCATTTGATCGGTAAGGCTTGGTGTATATGGTTCCCAGTCTCCTGGGAAAGGTTTTTACAACGTGTGCAATAATATATGGAGAAAGAAATTATATTGACTTCGGCTTATCTGCCCCCGGTAGAGTATTATGTAAAGTTGTTTGCGTATGATAAAATTTACGTGGAAGGGGAAGACCATTATGTGAAACAGACGTACCGGAACCGCTGCGTGATTGCTTCTGCCGGAGGGGAACTGGCATTGACGGTGCCTACCGAGAAAGAAGAGTCGGACAAGGTCAGAATGAGGGATATCCGTATTTCGGACCACGGCAACTGGAGGCATGTACATTGGAATGCGCTGGTGGCGGCATACAAGCAGAGTCCTTTTTTTGACTATTATGCAGACGAACTGGCTCATTTTTATGAGCATAAGTATGAATTCCTGTTTGATTTCAACTGGGATTTATGCGAATGGGTGTGCCGGCAGATGGATCTGGAAGCGCAGATGTGCATTACGGAGGAGTATGTGCCGGAATGGAAGGGAGTTGATGATTTCCGGGAACTGATTCATCCTAAAAAAGATTTCCGGGTGGCAGATCCGGATTTTTTCCCGAAACCGTATTATCAGGTTTTTGAGTTGAAGCATGGTTTCCTTCCCAACCTGAGTATCGTGGACTTGTTGTTTAATATGGGGCCGGAAAGTATCCTGGTGCTCCGTGATGGTGTCGTAAAATCAAAAAGATAGAAATAAGTATGAATAACCTACCTACAATAACTAAGAATTTATTGATTATCAATGTGCTTTGCTTCTTTGGAAGCATTGTGGCACGGCGGTATGGCATTGATGCCGAGAATTTGTTGGGCCTGCATTTCTTTCTGGCTTCCGATTTTAATCTGGTGCAGCTGGTTACGTACATGTTTATGCATGCCAATTTCCAGCATATCTTCTTTAATATGTTTGCCGTATGGATGTTCGGACGGGTACTGGAACAGGTGTGGGGGGCCAAGCGCTTTCTGCTTTACTACATTGTCTGCGGTATTGGTGCTGGACTGATTCAGGAAGGAGTGCAGTATGTGGAATACCTGACTACCTGGGTGAACTACGATGGAGTGGATACAGGAGCCGGAGTCATTCCGATGGCTGAGTTCCTGAACCAGCTGACCACGGTGGGAGCCTCGGGTGCGGTGTATGCCATTCTGCTGGCATTCGGTATGCTTTTCCCAAACAGCGAGATGTTTGTGTTCCCTATTCCTTTCCCTATTAAGGCAAAATACTTCGTGCTCGGATATGCCGTGCTGGAGTTCCTGCTGGGAGTAAGTGCAAGTGACAATGTCGCGCATTTTGCTCATTTGGGCGGAATGTTGTTTGGCTTTGTATTAATCATCTATTGGAGGAAGAAAAATGGCGGTGGACAGCAGATATTTTACTAGTTTAAAGGATAATTTCAGAAAAGGGGATATCGTTACACAGCTTATTTATATTAATGCCGGTGTCTTTCTGCTGGTATCATTGATTGGAATCATCTGTACGCTGTTTAATGTAACCGGTCTTTTCTGGGTAAATTACCTGGAACTGCCTGCGTGGCTGGAGCGGTTTGTCTGGCAACCCTGGTCGCTGCTGACTTATATGTTCATGCATGCCGGCGTATTGCATATTCTGTTCAACATGCTCTGGCTGTACTGGTTCGGACGTTTGTTCCTGCAGTTTTTCTCATCCAAGCACTTGCGGGGCTTATATGTCCTGGGAGGTATTTGCGGCGGATTGTGTTACATGCTGGCATACAATGTATTCCCGTATTTTGAAGATAAGATTTACGGTTCGTATCTGGTCGGTGCCTCGGCTTCCGTACTGGCCATTGTAGTGGCTACTGCCGAGCGTGAGCCCGATTATCCGGTACAGTTTATGTTCCTGGGCAGTGTCCGGTTGAAATACGTGGCCTTGTTTATGATTCTTCTGGATCTGCTGTTTATGACTTCGGGAAATGCCGGAGGCCATATCGCACATTTGGGAGGTGCCCTGGCCGGCTGGTGCTTTTCGGTGGGACTGAGAAAAGGTACCGACTGGACCAAATGGATCAACAAGACGCTGGATGTGTTCAGCACCGGCTGGAAACCGTCTGCGCGGAAGCCGAAAATGAAGGTCCATTACGGAGAAAAACAGAAAGATTACGATTTTAATGCCCGGAAAAAGGCTTCTTCGGAAGAAATTGACCGTATTCTGGATAAATTGCGGAAGTCGGGTTACGGCAGTTTGAGCGAGGAAGAGAAGAAAAGTTTGTTTGACGCAAGTAAAAAATGACCGACTGCAGAAGAATCAGCATATGATGAAGTTTTTCGGAAATATTATCGTCTTTTTATTGTTTCTTGCCAACCTGATGGTCTGTATCGGCTTTCTGGTTTGTGCATATAGTCCTTATATCTCGCCTTACCGGCATCCGGTCTGGTCGTGTGCGGGACTGGCTTTTCCGATATTCATGGCAGGGGTGCTGGGGTTTGTTTTCGTCTGGCTGTTTGTCCGGCGCTGGTTCATGTGTCTGTCGCTTTTTACCCTGCTGCTGGGATGGGGGAGTCTGAAGGTTTATTTTCCTTTGGGTACCTGGGAAGAGCCTTCTGGAGAAAGCATCAAGTTGCTGACCTATAACGTAGAGGGATTTCCGAAGGAAGAAGGGGATGAGGAACATTCTATCTTGAAGTACCTGAAAGAGAGCGGTGCCGATATCATCTGTCTGCAGGAATTCAGGACCGACGGTCGTCTCAGTCTGAAGAAAATCAATAAGGTCTTGGCCGATTATCCGTATTATAAGCATACTCCACTGGGAGGAGGAAGTCAGTTGGCCTGCTATTCCCGCTATCCGATTCTGTCTTCACGGAAGATTAATTATAAAAGCCAGGCGAACGGCAGTGTCTTGTATCGGTTGAAAATGGGGAAAGATACACTGATATTGATCAATAATCACTTGGAATCGAATAAACTGACAGGACACGATAAAGAGGTTTATCATGATTTGCTGAAATCTCCGGGCGGAGAAGCACAGGAAGGGGGAAAATACCTGTTGCATAAACTGGCTGCGGCAAGTCCCATCCGCGCAGCCCAGGCCGACACGCTTGTCAAAGTGCTTGAGCGCAACCAGGCACGTTACATGCTGCTTTGCGGAGATTTCAATGATTCTCCGGTTTCGTACGCTCACCGTGTGGTGAATAATGTGCTGACTGATGCGTATGTGGAGGCCGGGAAGGGGGTAGGCTTCAGTTACAATCAAAACCATTTCTATTTTCGTATCGACCACATTTTTGCGAGTCCTTCGTTTCGTGTACTGCAGTGCAAGGTAGACCGCTCCATTCGTACTTCGGACCATTATCCGGTATGGTGTGTATTGGAAAAATAATCCTCCAGTGCCGGGATGGGGCCCCGGTATTTTCTCCAACTTATTTTGATAAAGGAATATTCATGTGATATCGATGCATTTTTTCCCTTTGACAGAGAAATATTTAAGAAGCTTTCCATATGTAAAGGAAAAAAAAACTATATTTGCAACCTTGAATAAACGTATATAAATTAAAAAAGTAAATATAATAATTTAAGTAACATGCAAAACAAAGGATTCGTAAAGGTTTTTGCGTTATTGTTGACCCTTGTCTGTGTGTTCTATCTTTCGTTCTCATTTGTAACCCGCTATCACATGAACAAGGCGGCTGAGGATCCGAAGGGTGCAGCACACTATCTTGATTCTATACAGAATGAAAAGGTTTGGCTGGGCAGCTATACGCTGAAACAGTGTCGTGAGATGGAAATCGGGTTGGGTCTTGACCTGAAGGGTGGTATGAACGTGATTTTGGAAGTTTCTGTACCGGATGTGGTAAAAGCCTTGGCTGACAACAAACCGGATGAAGCTTTTAACAAGGCGGTAGGAGAGGCTGCAAAATTGCAGATTACCAGTCAGGAAGATTTCATTACCCTGTTTGTTCGTGAGTATAAGAAATTGGCTCCTAACGGCAGCCTGGCAGAACTTTTTGCCACTCAGCAGTTGAAGGATAAGGTAAACACCCGCAGTACTGATGCGGAAGTGGAAGCCGTATTGCGTGCTGAGGTAAAAGCCGCTGTAGACAATTCATATAATGTATTGCGTACTCGTATTGACCGCTTTGGTGTGGCTCAGCCTAACATCCAGACATTGGAAGGCAAGATGGGACGTATCATGGTGGAACTTCCGGGTATCAAGGAACCGGAACGTGTAAGAAAACTTCTTCAGGGTTCTGCTAACCTGGAATTCTGGGAAACTTTCGAAGCCGGTGAAATTACTCCAGTATTGAATTCCGCTGATGCTCGTGCACGCGACCTGATGGCTGTGGCTTCTACTGATACTGTAGCTGCCGACACAGCAGCTGCCAAGGTGGTGGCAGAAGCAAGTGCAGTATCTGCAAAAGACAGCTTGACTGCTGCGTTGAAGGGAGAAACTGCTTCTTCAACTTCAGCTGCTGATATGGAACGTGTGAAGAAAGAACATCCGTTGCTGTCTGTTCTGCAGTTGAACCCGAACAAAGTAGGTCCTGTAGTAGCTTATGCAGATTACAAGGATACTGCTGAGGTGAACCGTATCCTGAGCATGAAGGAAATCAAGGACATCATGCCGCGCGACCTGAAACTGATGTGGGGCGTTGCTGCTTCTGAATGGGATAAGTCAGGACGTATCTTCGAATTGTATGCAATCAAGTCTACTGAACGCAACGGACGCGCTCCGCTGGAAGGTGATGTAGTAACAGATGCCAGAGATACTTACGACCAGTTCCACAAGCCTGCTGTAAGCATGTCAATGAATACAGAAGGTGCTCGTCGCTGGGCTGCTTTGACTAAACAGAACGTCGGCCGTTCTATCGCTATCGCATTGGACGGTTTTGTATACAGTGCACCTCGTGTAAACGGTGAAATCACCGGTGGTAACTCTGAAATCTCAGGTAGCTTTACTCCGGAACAGACTAAGGACTTGGCCAATGTGTTGAAGTCTGGTAAGATGCCGGCTCCTGCACGCATCGTTCAGGAAGATATCGTCGGACCGTCACTGGGTCAGGAATCAATTAACCAGGGTATCATCTCATTCGTGGTAGCTTTGGTTGTATTGATGATTTATATGTGTGCAATGTACGGATTGATCCCGGGTATGGTTGCCAATCTCGCATTGTTCGTCAACTTCTTCTTTACACTGGGTATTCTTTCGTCTTTCCAGGCAGCTTTGACAATGTCCGGTATCGCCGGTATGGTATTGTCACTGGGTATGGCCGTGGATGCGAACGTATTGATTTATGAACGTACGAAGGAAGAGCTGAGAGCCGGAAAGGGAACCAAGCAGGCGTTGTCTGAAGGTTACTCAAATGCATTCTCTGCAATCTTCGACTCTAACTTGACTTCTATCCTGACAGGTATTATCCTGTTTAACTTCGGTACTGGTCCGATCCGTGGTTTTGCCACTACATTGATCATCGGTATCTTGTGTTCATTCTTTACAGCCGTGTTCTTGACTCGTCTGGTTTACGAACACTATATGGGTAAGGAAAAATGGTTGCACCTGACTTTCACTACCGGTGTATCTAAGAATCTGATGCAGAATGTTCATTACAACTTTATGGGTGTTACCAAACGTGCATTCGTTATTTGGGGAGCCGTAATCGTTGTATGTATCATTTCATTCTTTGTCCGTGGTCTGGCACAGAGTATCGACTTCACCGGTGGACGTAACTTTGTGGTTCAGTTCGAACAGGTTGTTCAGCCGGAAACTGTCCGCAATCTGCTTCAGCCGAAAGTAGGTGATGCTAACGTACAGGCTATTGCCTTGGGTACCGACGGCAAGACTATCCGTGTGACTACCAACTATCGTATTGAAGAAGATTCACCGACAATCGATGCGGAAATCGAGGAATTCCTGTACAACGCATTGAAAGAAGGTAACTTGCTGGGTGAAGGTACTACACTCGAAATCTTCATCGACCGTGATAACCGCGCCGGTGGTTCTATCATCAGTTCTCAGAAAGTAGGTCCAAGTATCGCAGACGATATCAAGACTTCTGCTATCTGGTCTGTCCTGCTGGCTGTGATTGTGATTGGTTTGTACATCCTGTTGCGTTTCCGTAACATTGCTTATAGTGTGGGTGCAACTGTAGCGCTGGTAGTCGATACCGTACTGATTATCGGTATGTACTCTCTCGGGTATGGAATTCTGCCGTTCTCACTCGAAATCGACCAGACTTTCATTGGTGCTATCCTGACCGCTATCGGTTATTCTATCAATGATAAGGTGGTAATCTTCGACCGTGTACGTGAATTCTTCCACCTGTATCCGAAACGCGACCGTGCAAAACTGTTCAACGACTCATTGAATACGACTCTGGCACGTACCATCAATACTTCTTTAAGTACATTGATCGTATTGCTCTGTATCCTGTTCCTGGGTGGTGACAGTATCCGTAGCTTTGCCTTCGCAATGATTCTGGGTGTCGTAATCGGAACTCTCTCTTCATTGTTCGTAGCTGCTCCTGTGGCTTACCTTACAATGGGACATACAATGAAAGATACAGAAAAAGCACAGGCTTGATCTGATAAAATAGTATGAATGGAAACGGCTGTCAATCGCAATATTGGCAGCCGTTTTTTTGTGGGTATGGTCTTTTCGTTTTATGAGCCTGCTTTTATTAAATATTTTACTTATATTTGCGTAAAATTGAAATTTCATAAACCTATATTCAAGTTTAATCTAAATTTATTAACGATGAAAATCCAACATCTTTTCTTCTCACTATTGGTCTGTGGAGGGTTGGCCTCGTGTTCTTCCGCTGTGGTAAAACAAGCTGACTATGAAGTGATACCTCTTCCTCAGGAGATTCTTCCGGCTGCTTCCGGCGAATTCCAGTTGAATGGAAATACGGTGATTACGTACCCGAAAGGGAATGAAGCCATGAAACGCAATGCTGAGTTCCTGGCAGAATATATCAATGCCCAGACAGGGGTAAAACTGAAAGTGACTGATGAACCTGCATCTAAAAATGCCATTGTGCTGACACTGGCGCTGGCATCCGACAACGAGGAAGCTTACTCACTGCAGGTGAATCCTGACCTGATTACTCTGACCGGTGCTTCGGAAGCCGGTGTATTTTATGGCGTACAGACATTGCGTAAGTCCATTGCTGAAGCTGAAGCCGGTGACAAACTGACATTCCCGGCAGTAACCATCAACGATTATCCTCGTTTTGCTTATCGTGGAGCTCATTTCGATGTATCCCGACATTTCTTCCCGGCTGATTCGGTGAAGCGATTCATCGATATGCTTGCCCTGCATAACATCAACCGTTTCCACTGGCACCTGACCGATGACCAGGGATGGCGTGTGGAAATCAAGAAGTATCCCAAACTGACTGAAGTGGGTTCGGTACGTCCGGGTACAGTGATCGGAAAAGACTGGAATTCTTCCGACAGCATTCCTCACGGTGGCTTCTACACTCAGGAAGAGATGAAAGACATTGTGGCTTATGCACAGGAACGTCACATTACCGTTATTCCTGAAATCGACCTGCCGGGCCATATGCTGGCTGCGCTGACTGCTTATCCGGAACTGGGATGTACAGGTGGTCCTTACCAGTTGTGGCAGCGTTGGGGAGTTTCTGAAGACGTATTGTGTGCCGGTAATGAGAAGACCCTTCAGTTCATTACTGATGTCCTGGAAGAAGTGACTGAAATCTTCCCTTCAAAGTATATTCATGTAGGTGGAGACGAATGTCCGAAGGTCCGTTGGGCTTCTTGTCCGAAATGCCAGGCTAAGATCAAGGAACTGGGACTGAAATCGGATGCTAAGCATACAAAGGAACAGCGTTTGCAGAGCTATATCATTAACTACGCAGAAAACTTCCTGAACAGCAAGGGACGTCAGATCATCGGATGGGATGAAATCCTGGAAGGCGGACTGGCACCGAATGCTACCGTGATGTCATGGCGTGGTGAAGTAGGAGGTATTGAAGCTGCCCGCCAGAAACATCAGGCCATCATGACTCCTAACTCTTACCTTTATTTCGACTATTACCAGACTGCGGAAATCGAATCTGAACCGTTGGCTATCGGAGGATGTCTGCCGGTAGAAAGAGTGTATAGCTATGAACCGATTCCGTCATCACTTACTCCGGAAGAGGCATCTTATATCATCGGTGTACAGGCTAACTTGTGGACAGAATACATTCCTACTTTCAGCCACGTAGAATACATGGAATTGCCGCGTATGGCTGCCCTCTCAGAGGTACAGTGGACCATGCCGGAAAAGAAAGACTACGTAAGTTTCCTGAAACGTCTTCCGCAGCTGATTCAGGTGTACAAACAGCAGCATTACAATTATGCTAAGCACGTACTGGGTGTATCTGCCTTGTATCTTCCCGACTTCAATGAAGGTGTGATGAAGGTGGTGTTGAGTACGGTTGACAATGCACCTATTTACTATACTCTTGACGGAACAGAACCTACTGTAAATTCTCAGTTGTATTCTGATACCTTGAAGATCAATTCTACAGTTGCCTTGAAGGCGGTAGCTATCCGTGATGGAGAACCTTCACTGTTGCTGGCAAAGGACATTACCTTTAATAAGGCTACTCTGAAACCTATCCAGATGCTGAAACCGATCTGCGAGCGCTATAAGTTCAAAGGAGAACAGACGCTGGTAGACGGTATGGCCGGTGGACCGAACTACGGTACGGGTCAGTGGATTGCTTTCCAGAAGAACGATATGGAAGCTGTAGTCGATTTGAAAGAACTTACATCCGTTGAAAAAGCATGGGTACGTACTTACGTGGAAATCGGTGAGGAAGTTGTCGACTTGCGCAAGTTTACGGTAGCAGTATCCGAGGACGGAAAGAACTTCAAGGAAGTGGCTTCTGAATCATATCCTGCCGTATCGGAAAACGACAAGAACGGAATCTATACTCATGAACTGACATTCGCTCCGGTACAGGCACGTTATGTGAAACTCATTGCGCAGCCGGAAAACAGCCTGCCTGCATGGCATTGGGGAAAAGGACGTCCGGGATTCATCTTTGTCGATGAAATCGGTGTGGAATAATGCCGTATGCGACATATATGGGAGAAGAGGGCGTAAAGCCTTCCTCTTCAGTCTCAGCATAAAAAAGCCAGTCTGAATGTTCAGGCTGGCTTTTTTATATAAAATCAGTAATGCGGTCTTAATTAAAGCTGATGGTTCTGGATACGCAGTTTCAGTTTCTCCAGCATGTCTCTGGTCATTGCATCCAGGTCGTATTCCGGTTTCCAGTTCCACTCTGCTCTTGCGCAACTGTCGTCCAGTGAGTTTGGCCATGATTCGGCAATGCCCTGTCTCAGACTGTCTACTGCATATTCCATTTCGAATTCCGGAACATATTCCTTTATCTTCTGATAAATCATTCCCGGTTCAAAGCTCATGGAAGCGATGTTGAAAGAGTTGCGGTGTACCAGTTTGGTCGGATCGGCTTCCATAATCTCAATGGCAGCACGCAGTGCATCCGGCATGTACATCATGTCCATGTAAGTACCGGCAGCAATCGGACACTGGAATTTTTCTCCTTTGGCAGCAGCGTAATAGATGTCTACGGCATAGTCGGTAGTACCACCTCCCGGAGGAGTCACGTACGAAATCAGTCCAGGGAAGCGGACAGAACGGGTATCTACCCCGAAACGTGTGAAATAGTAGTCGCTCAGCAATTCTCCGGTTACTTTGGTTACTCCGTACATGGTTTTCGGACGCTGAAGCGTATCCTGTGGAGTCTGATCTTTAGGAGTTCCAGGACCAAATGAGCCGATAGAACTTGGGGTAAATACTGCACACCCTTTTTCTCTTGCGACCTCCAGCACATTGCATAACCCGCCAACTCCGATTTTCCAGGCAAGCTGGGGCTTGTTTTCAGCTACTGCCGACAGCAGGGCTGCAAGGTTGTAAATGGTATCAATCTGATACTTCTCTACCGCATCGGCAATCTGTTGTGCATTTGTGATATCCACCACTTCAGAAGGTCCGGATTCCTTCAATTCTCCTTGAGGAGCAGCATTGGGGATATAGCCGGCAACTACGTTTCCTGTATAGATATTACGTAGTTTCATGGTCAGCTCCGAACCAATTTGTCCGGTAGAACCAATGATCAAAATGTTTTTCATTTGAACAATATTTTGGATTTATTATGATTGCAAAGATAGTAATTTGCAATAACCTTGTCGTAAAAAACGATTATTTATTTGTTCTTATTCAGATATTCGGGAAAAAATTGCATCTTTGTACCATAATAAACCTAAATTTGATACAGGTATGTATAGCAATTTTAAAGACTTTCTGGTTCAGGAACTGACTGCGATAGAAGCTGCCGGTTTGTATAAAAACGAACGAATTATCACTACCCCTCAGCGTGCCGATATCCGTGTTGGCAAAGGGGATGAGGTACTTAATTTTTGTGCCAACAATTATCTGGGATTGTCCGACAACAAGCGTCTGATTGAGGCTGCTAAAAAGGCAATGGATACACACGGGTATGGTATGTCGTCGGTTCGCTTCATCTGCGGAACTCAGGACTTGCATAAACAGCTGGAGGCTGCCATTTCTGATTATTTCCACACTGAAGATACTATCTTGTATGCAGCATGTTTCGATGCGAACGGAGGTTTGTTTGAACCGTTGTTCACAGAGGAAGATGCGATTATTTCCGATGCATTGAATCATGCTTCCATCATCGACGGCGTACGTCTCTGCAAGGCAAAACGCTACCGCTATGCCAATGCCGATATGGCCGACCTGGAACGTTGTCTGCAGGAAGCACAGGCACAGCGTCACCGCATCATTGCTACCGACGGTGTGTTCTCTATGGACGGTAATGTGGCCCCGATGGATAAGATTTGTGAACTGGCCGAGAAATACAATGCGCTGGTAATGGTCGATGAGTCTCACTCTGCCGGTGTGGTAGGTCCTACCGGACACGGAGTTGCCGAACAGTTTGGCGTATACGACAAGATTGATATCTTTACTGGTACCCTGGGCAAGGCCTTCGGTGGTGCGATGGGTGGTTTCACTACCGGTAAGAAGGAAATCATTGCCATGCTGCGTCAGCGCTCACGTCCTTATCTGTTCTCCAACTCAGTCGCTCCTGCCATTGTAGGTGCCAGCCTTGAAATGTTCCGTATCCTGAAGGAAAGCAATGCGCTGCACGATAAACTGGTAGAGAACGTGAACTATTTCCGCGACCGTATGCTGGCTGCCGGTTTCGACATCAAGCCTACACAGAGTGCCATCTGTGCCGTAATGCTGTACGATGCAAAACTGTCTCAGGACTTTGCTGCCAAGATGCAGGAAGAAGGCATTTACGTTACCGGATTCTATTATCCGGTGGTTCCGAAAGGACAGGCACGTATCCGTGTGCAGTTGTCTGCCGGACACGAAAAAGCTCATTTGGACAAGGCCATCGCAGCCTTTATCAAGGTGGGAAAAGAACTGAATGTAATCAAATAATCTCCTTCGCAAGAGGAATAAAAAAAGGATGCCGCATCAGGCATCCTTTTTTTGTCTGTACCCCCGAGGGGAATCGAACCCCTATCTAAAGTTTAGGAAACTTCTATTCTATCCGTTGAACTACAAGGGCAATCTTCTGCAAAAGTAAGTATTTTTTAGAATATCCCAATATTTTTCGAATAAAAACCCAAGCACTTTTACCGGAAAAAGACTGTGGCAGACTTGAGTGGAAATAAATCTTTTTTTATTTTGTTTTTTGAAGTAAGTTCGCCATTTTTGCATCTATTGATTTTGTGAACTTTAAAGAATATATTATGGCAGAAGAAATGATTGTCAAAGAACTGGAAGATGTAGTAGTTCGATTTTCGGGCGATTCCGGTGATGGCATGCAGTTAGCTGGAAACATGTTTTCAAATATTTCAGCTACCGAGGGAAATGATATCAGTACGTTCCCTGATTATCCGGCAGATATCCGTGCCCCGCAAGGTACGCTGACCGGTGTTTCGGGATTTCAGGTACATATAGGTTCAGGCAAGGTTTATACTCCGGGTGACAAGTGCGATGTGCTGATCGCGATGAATCCGGCCGCATTGAAAACCCAGTACAAGTATTGCAAGCCTCAGTCTGTGATTATCATTGATACGGATTCTTTTACCAAGCGCGACCTGGAAAAGGCGCAGTTCGTACTCGAAAATCCTTTTTCGGAACTGGGTATCAAGAATGAAGTGGTAGAAGCTGCCATTACTTCCATGTGCAAGGAGAGTCTGAAGGATAGTGGACTGGACAACAAGACTATCATGCGGACTAAAAATATGTTTGCCCTGGGACTGGTCTGCTGGTTGTTCCACCGGGATATTCAGGTAGGTGAGAAGTTGCTGAGAGAGAAATTCGCCAAAAAGCCGGAGATTGCAGAGGCCAATATCAAGGTGCTTTACGACGGCTATCATTTCGGTGAAAACACCCATGCTTCTGTTTCTACCAGCTATATGGTTCCCAACAAGAACCAGAAGCAGAAGGGACGTTATATGGATATCAACGGCAATAAGGCTACGGCTTACGGACTGATTGCTGCTGCTGAGAAGGCCGGTCTGGAACTTTATCTGGGTTCTTACCCCATTACTCCGGCTACGGATATCCTTCATGAACTGGCCAAGCACAAGTCGCTGGGCGTAAAGACCGTGCAGTGCGAGGATGAAATTGCCGGTTGTGCTTCGGCTGTCGGAGCTTCTTTTGCCGGGGCACTGGCCGTCACTACCACTTCCGGACCGGGTATCTGTCTGAAGAGTGAGGCCATCAACCTGGCAGTAATTACCGAATTGCCACTGGTGATTGTGGATGTACAGCGGGGTGGTCCTTCTACGGGACTTCCGACCAAATCGGAACAGACCGACCTGCTGCAGGTGTTGTACGGAAGAAACGGAGAGAGTCCGATGCCGGTTATTGCGGCTGCTTCACCGACCGATTGTTTCGATGCGGCATATATGGCCTGCAAGATTGCCCTGGAGCACATGACTCCGGTAGTGCTGCTGACCGATGCTTATATCGCAAACGGTTCTGCGGCATGGCATCTTCCGGACTTGAAGGAATATCCGGCTATCTGTCCTCCTTACGTGACACCGGATATGGCACAGACATGGACTCCGTTCCAGCGCAATCCGGAGAATCTGGTGCGTTATTGGGCGGTGCCGGGTACCGAAGGCTTCATGCACCGCATCGGCGGTTTGGAAAAGAGCGGAGAGACCGGTGCCATCTCTACAGAACCTGAGAACCATCACCGGATGACACAGTTGCGTGCAGAGAAGGTGGCCCGCATCGCCGATACCCTTCCCGAAGCAGAAGTCGAGGGAAATCCGGATGCCGATTTGCTGATTGTCGGTTTCGGCGGTACGTACGGACACTTGCATTCGGCCATGGATACCTTGAACCAGCAGGGCAAGAAGGCTGCACTGCTGCACCTGCGCTACATCAATCCGCTGCCGCGTAATGTGGCCGACCTGCTGCGCCGTTATCCGAAAGTGGTGGTGGCTGAGCAGAACATGGGTCAGCTGGCAGGCTATCTGCGCATGAAAGTAGAAGGAATCCATTTACATCAGTTTAATCAGGTAAAAGGTCAGCCGTTTGTGGTACAGGAACTGGTTGAGGCATTTACCAAAATATTGGAGGAATAAGTCATGAGTGAAACAAAATATACAGCAGCCGACTATAAGGCGGGTCAGCCCCGCTGGTGTCCGGGATGTGGAGACCACGCATTTTTGGGATCTTTTCATAAGGCATTGGCAGAACTGGGAGTCCCTCCACATCAGATTGCAGTGATTTCGGGTATCGGATGTTCTTCTCGTCTGCCTTATTACATGAATACGTATGGCATGCATACCATCCACGGACGTGCAGCAGCCATTGCGACCGGTGCCAAAGTGGCCAATCCGGATCTGACCATCTGGCAGATTTCGGGCGACGGTGACGGACTGGCCATTGGTGGAAACCACTTCATTCATGCTATCCGCAGAAACATTGACATTAATATCGTTCTGCTGAACAACCGGATTTACGGACTGACCAAGGGACAGTATTCTCCGACTTCGGCCCGTGGCTTTGTCAGCAAGTCGTCTCCATACGGTACGGTAGAAGATCCTTTCCGTCCGGCAGAATTGTGCTTCGGTGCCCGTGGCCGTTTCTTTGCCCGCTGTGTGGCTGTCGACGGTGGTCCTTCTGTCGAGGTACTGAAGGCGGCTGCCAAGCATAAGGGAACTTCCGTAGTGGAGGTGTTGCAGAACTGTGTGATCTTTAATGACGGTACCCACAATGCCGTGGCCAAGAAAGAAGACCGTGAGAAAAATGCCATTTATCTGGAACATGGCAAACCGATGCTTTTCGGTCCGAATCATGAGTTCGGTCTGATGCAGGAAGGCTTTGGCCTGAAAGTGGTCCGGCTCGGCGAAAACGGCATTACCGAAAAAGACATCCTGGTTCACGACGCTCATTGCGAAGACCATACCCTGCAGTTGAAACTGGCATTGATGGAAGGTCCCGACTTCCCGATTGCACTGGGAGTCATCCGCGACGTAGAGGCGCCTACGTACGAGGCTGCCGTCGAAGCACAGATTGCCGAGGTTTCTGCCAAGAAGAACTATCATTCGTTCGAAGAACTGCTCGAAACCAATGATACCTGGGAAATCAAATAACCGGTAAGGTTGAGATTATTTATCGGAAAGAAGGAGGTGAACCCACTGGGAATTCATCTCCTTCTTTTGTATAAGTATCCGTATATTTAACAGATAATCGAGGTTTAAAAGGAGATATTTCCAGCAAGTAGCCTTCCGGATTTGTATAATTCGTAAAAATTTCTTATTTTCGCTTATTATAGCTTTAAAACAAAAGGTGTTTATGAAGAAAATTTTATCAGTTTTGTTGTGCGTGGCTGCATTATGGATGGCATTGCCGGCACAGTCTCAGGTCCGTGTGGGCTTGAAGGGAGGTTTGAATGTTTCTACCGTGACTTTCTCTGAAGATATTTTTGATGGAGATAACCGTACCGGCTTCTTTATCGGTCCGATGGCTGAATTTTCCATTCCTTTGCTGGGACTGGGAGTCGACGTAGCTGCGTTGTACAGCCAGACTGATGCGCGCGCCAGTGTATCTTACGAAGGCGAGACTGCTTCTACCAGTAACACACTGAAGTCGGTGGAAATTCCCGTGAACCTGAAATGGAACTTCGGACTGGGAAGTACTGCCGGAGTTTATGTGGCAGCCGGACCTCAGTTCGGATTTAATATCGGAAGCGGTCATTTTGCAGAGGCTTTCGATATGGAGACCTGCTATACTACCTTCAACGTAGGTGCCGGTGTCAAGTTGTTCCGTCATGTACAGGTGGGTCTGAACTACAACTTCGGTATCAGCAAGATGGCCAAGACGGTATCCGAAGATTATGAAGGTCCTGAAATCAATATGAAGAAGAATACCTGGCAGGTATCTCTGGCATACATGTTCTGATATCCGGCAGGATAAGGAATAAAGAAAACCGCGACAGACTTCCGATAGTCTGCCGCGGTTTTTTTATGAGTCATGCTTGAGGTCAGTCGCAGGGATAACATACTCCCCATTCTTTTCTCAATGCATCCATCTGCCGCATGATCCGGAGAGTTTCCTGATGAGGCATGTAGGGCGACTCCAGCCATCCGTGAGACAGGGCTTCCATGCAGGCTCTTACCTGGTATTCGAAGCCGGTGATTTTCGGAGGGGCCTGATATACGGCCGTGGTCTGGTACTGGCTGTCTACGATGCGGAGGGTTTCCGGACAGTTGATGTTGTCTACTATCAGGTGGCCTTTGTCTCCGGCAACGATTCCCATGCGGTCGCTCTTGGCATAGATGCTCGACTGCAGCGATGCCATTCTGCCGTCTTTGTACAGCAGCGTGATGCTTTCCTGGGCATCCACACCGGTCGGTGTTTTCTGGCACACCGAGTGTACGGACTCGATTTCGGTACCGAAGGCCATGGCTGCAAAATTCAGGGTATAGATTCCGATATCCAGCAAGGCTCCTCCTGCCAGTTCGGGGCGGATAATCCGTTCCTTATCGGCAATCGGATAGCTCAGGTTGGCAGTCAGGGTGTGAGGGGTACCGATGGCTCCCTGGGCAAGGAGTTCCTGCATTTTCAGAGATAGGGGCAGGTAGCGTGTCCAGATAGCTTCTGTGATGAAGACCTGCTTGTCTTTGGCCAGACGGAGAAGGGCTTCGGCCTGCCGGGCGTTGGCCGTAAAGGCTTTTTCGCAGAGAACGGGTTTCCCTTTTTCGATGCACATCCGCGCCTGTTCGTAATGCAGTGAGTGCGGAGTGGCAATGTATATCAGGTCGACTGCCGGGTCATCGGCCAGTTGCTCATAAGACCCGTAGGCTTTCTCTGCCTTCCATTTACGGGCGAAGGCGGCTGCTTTTTCCTGACTGCGTGAGGCTACTGCATAACAGCAGGCGTCTTCCATCTGTCTCAGGGTGTCTGCCATCTTTTCTGCAATGTGGCCGCAGCCGATAATACCGATATTAAACTGTTTCATGTGTATGGGTTTAGTGTGAATAATTTCTGCAAAGCTATAAAAGTTTACGGTCTGCATCTTCCTGTCGCGTGGTTTTTATTTTCAGCAGCGGCTGTGACAGGCGACTGTCTGGGTACTTTTTCAAAAAAACGGGACTTACTTTTCTAAAAGAAAAATAAATTCATGGACCGGAAGTCTGCCTTTTTGTACCTTTGCAGTATGAAAACATATGTGGATGTCATAGTGCCTTTGCCCGTTGCGGGATTGTTTACCTATTCATTGCCCGATGAATGGGTCAGCCGGGTTTGTGAAGGATGCCGGGTGGTCGTGTCTTTCGGTCCCAGAAGGTATTATACTGCAATTGTAGTGTCCATTCATCATACGCCTTCGGGGGAGTACGAAATCAAGGATATCTCGGAGGTGCTCGACCGGGAGCCGATGCTGCTGTCACGGCAGTACCGGTTTTGGAAATGGTTGTCCGAGTATTACCTGTGCCCGCTGGGCGATGTCTACAAGGCTGCAGTGCCTTCGGGTATGAAACTGGAGAGCGAGACGCAGGTGGTTATTAATCCGGATTTTGAGGCCGACGGACCTTTGCCACCCAAGGAACAGCAGGTACTCGACTTGTTGTCTGCCGATGCGGAGCAGTGCATTACGCAGCTGGAGAAGGGAAGTGGCATCCGGAACATTCTTCCGGTGGTGAAATCGCTGCTGGAGAAGGAGGCTATCTTTGTGCGCGAGGAACTGAAGCGCAACTACAAGCCCCGGACGGAGGAAAGGGTACGTCTGGCTCCTGCGTTCCGGAACGAGAAGGTACTGCATATTCAGATGGATCTGTTGAAAAGGAGCCTGCGCCAGCAGCAGGTGCTGATGAAGTACCTGGAGATGGCAGGGTGGGGGGCACCCGATGCCGCATTGAGGGAAGTCTCCCGGAAGGAGTTGCAGGAGGCTTCAGGGGCTACGTCGGCCATTGTGAAGCAACTGGTCGGAAAAGGGGTGTTCGAACTCTACCGGCAGGAGGTGGGCCGCCTGCAGGAAGGTGGTATGGAGACCTGTCCGCCTTATCCGCTGAGTGAGGCTCAGCAGACGGCTTTTCAGCAAATCATGAATTCGTTTCATCAGAAGAATGTGTGTCTGCTTCATGGGGTGACAGCCAGCGGCAAGACTGAAATCTATATACATCTTATCCTTCAGGCCATACAGGCAGGTAAACAGGTGCTGTATCTGTTGCCGGAAATTGCCCTTACCACTCAGATTACGGAACGTCTGAGGAGGGTGTTCGGCAACCGTCTGGGGGTATATCATTCCAAGTTCTCGGATGCGGAACGGGTGGAGATCTGGAAGAAGCAGCTCTCGGAGAACGATTATGACGTGATTCTGGGAGTACGGTCGTCGGTCTTCCTGCCTTTCCGGCGACTGGGACTGGTGATTGTGGACGAGGAGCACGAGACTACGTACAAGCAGCAGGATCCGGCTCCCCGGTATCATGCGCGGAATGCGGCCATCGTCCTGGCTTCCATGTATGGGGCGAAGACGTTGCTGGGTACGGCTACTCCCAGCATAGAGACGTATTATCAGGCGCTGCACGGCAAGTATGCCTGGGTGGAGTTGAAAGAGCGGCACCGGAATCTGCAGTTGCCGCACATCGAACTGGTGGACACAAAGGAACTGGCACGCAAGAAACGGATGACGGCTCAGTTTTCTCCGGTCTTGCTGGGTAAGATACGTGAGGCGCTGGAGAACCGGGAGCAGGTGATTCTGTTCCAGAACCGGAGGGGCTTTGCTCCGATGATTGAATGTCATATGTGCGGATGGGTGCCTAAGTGCAAGCATTGTGACGTGAGTCTGACTTATCATAAGGGGTTGAACCAGCTGACGTGTCATTATTGCGGGGCGACGTATCAGGTGCCGAAGTCGTGTCCGGCCTGCGGGGGAGTGGAACTGAGAAACCGGGGGTTCGGAACGGAAAAGATAGAGGATGACATCCGGCAGATTTTCCCGGAGGCACGGGTGGCGCGGATGGACCTGGATACGACGCGTACGCGGACTGCCTACGAGCGGATTATCGCTGACTTCCAGGCGCAGAAGACCGATATCCTGATCGGTACGCAGATGGTATCGAAGGGACTGGACTTTGAGCATGTGAGTGTGGTGGGTATCCTGAATGCCGACTCGATGCTGAATTATCCGGATTTCCGTTCGTACGAAAGGGCTTTCCAGCTGATGGCTCAGGTGGCCGGACGTGCGGGCAGAAAGAACAAGCAGGGATGGGTGGTCTTGCAGACAAAGTCTCCCGAACTGCCGGTAATCCATCAGGTGCTGGTCAATGATTACGAGGGGATGTACCGGGAGCAGCTGGAAGAGCGGGCGCTTTTCAAGTATCCTCCTTTTTACCGCCTGATTTATGTGTACCTGAAGCACCGTAAGGAGGAAGTCCTGACGGAGGCTGCCGACTGGGTGTCCGAAGCGCTGCGGAAGGGATTGGGAGAGCGGATACTGGGACCCGACCGGCCGCCGGTGGCGCGTATACAGACCTGGTTCATCCGTAAGATCATGATCAAGGTGGAACCGCAGGTTTCCCTGGGTAAGGTGCGTACGTTTTTGCTGCAGGTGCAGCAGGCCGTACTCGAGGAGGAGCGTTTCCGCAGCCTGCAGATTTATTACGATGTCGACCCGATGTAATCCGGTGAACGGGACGGGGCCGGCGATTGGAGAAATTAATTAAACTGGAACAAGATATGAAAATAGAATTAGATGTACATACGCATACCCTTGCCAGCGGACATGCTTTCAGTACGCTGCAGGAGATGGTTCAGGCGGCGGCTGAGAAGGGACTGAAGTTGCTGGGGATTACGGAGCATTCGCCGGGAATACCGGGAACGTGTGATTCGATTTATTTCCGCAACTTGCACGTGGTTCCCCGCCGGATGTACGGGGTAGACCTGCTGCTGGGGGCTGAAATCAATATCCTGAATACGCAGGGCGACCTGGATATGGAGGAGTGGATGATGAAGTACCTCGACCTGAAGATTGCGGGAATCCATTCGTTGTGCTATGAGGGCGGTACGGTGGAGGAGAATACGGAGGGAATGATCCGGGCAATCTCGAATCCGCATGTACACATCATCAGTCACCCGGGCGACGGAACGGCTCCGCTGCTTTTCGAACCGATTGTTCAGGCTGAGAAAGCCCATCATACGCTGTTGGAAATCAACAATTCGTCGTTGAAGCCTTGTCGCCACAAAGCGGAGGCCCGCGGAAACAACCTGGAGATTCTCCGTCTGTGCCGGAAGTATGAGGTGCCGGTAATCCTGGGCAGTGATGCACACATCTCTTTCGATATCGCTACTTATGAGTATGTGCTGCCGCTGTTGGCGGAAGCCGGCTATCCGGAAGAATGGGTGATGAATACGAGTGTGGAAAAATTTAAGCAATATTTGAATATTCAGTAAGGAAGATGAAACGGATATTATTTGTTTGCCTGGGGAACATCTGTCGTTCTTCTTCGGCAGAGGAAATCATGTGGACCCTGATTCGGAAAGCGGGACGGGAAGCAGAATTCGAGGTCGACTCGGCAGGTATCAGCAGCTATCACCGGGGTGAACTGGCGGACGAACGGATGAGGGCGCATGCCTCCAGACGGGGATATCACATTACGCACCGTTCCCGCCCGGTGTGTACGGATGATTTTTATGAGTTCGACCTGATATTGGGCATGGACGACCGGAACATTGAGGCTTTGCGAGAGAAGGCACCGGACGTGGAGTGTGAGAAGAAAATCGGGCGGATGACGGATTACTGCCGGGTGAAGGTGGTGGACTATGTGCCCGACCCGTATTACGGCGGGGCGCAGGGATTTGAGAATGTGCTGGATATACTGGAAGATGCCTGTGAGGGACTGTTACAATCTTTAACAGAAAAAGAATGAGGTGAAGTCTTGACTTCGCCTTTTTGCGATTGTATATTTGCGAAGAAGCGGAAGGGGACCCGCGCACGGTGGTTGTACAGCCTCCGTACGCGGGTCTTATAGTCTCCGTACGTGGGCCGGCCGACTTGCCTGCGGGGGTGGAAGATGGTTAACCTGTTAAATCTCAAATATATGAAAGCACAGTATGATTTTCTTACGGTTCCTTCTACAAAGAAGGGGAGCCGTGCGGTGATTTATCCCAAACTGGTCTCGGGCGGTACGGTTTCCTTTATGGAACTGGCAGAGCAGATAGACCGTGCCTCAGGGTTTCAGAAAGGTACGGTGATAGGAGTGGTGGAGGAAATAGAGCGCTGGGCGCAGCATTATCTGCAGCATGGCCGCCGGGTCCGTATCGGCAACCTGGGTACATTGTCGGTAGGGCTCAAGGCCCTTCGTCCGGTGGAGGATGAGGCTGCCATCCATGCGCAGTCTGTATGCTTCGGGAAGGTCCGTTTTACGGTATCCCGAAAATTCCGCTGTCACGGAACGCTGGAGCGTGCCGGGGCTTCCCGCAAATTCAGGGAGAGTTCACGCCGGCTGACGGAGGAGGCGCGTTACGGCCTTCTGATGGACTACCTGACCTCGCATGCCTTTATTACCCGTACCCGCTACACCGAACTGACGGGTCTCTTGCGTACGCTGGCTCTGAAAGAACTGAACCGGTGGCTGGAAGAGGGTAAAATCGGTTCGGAGGGGAGAGGCTCTCATAAAGTCTATGTGAGAAAGCCGGAGACCGGTGATAGGGAAGTATAAAGAGGTATAAAAAAGATGGCATGTGCAAGTGATAGGATTTATCACTTCACATGCCATCTTTACGTTATGCAGGATATTCCGGAAGGAATGGGGATAAGGCCCCCCGCATTCCGGACATTATTTCTTCAGTTTTACGGCCTGTTTCAGCACTTTCTTAGCCTGGTTGATGGCTTCGTTCTGCTTCTTTTCCGGTTTTTCTCCGGCTTTTTCCATGACACGCTGCAACTGCTTGTTCAGTTGGTCGGTCCGGGCTGCCAGTTCCTCTGCAGGCACTTCGGTGCGTGCTTTCTTCAAGGCATCCATCCATCCCTTCATGGCTTGAGTCTTCAGGGTCAGGGTAGCTGTCTCTGCTGCCAGTTCTGCCTTTGCTTCATCGGCAGGAGCTGCGAATGCGTGAGTATATCCTTTCACTTCGTTCCAGTGGCCGCGTGTGAAATCAGGGAAAGCTACGGCTGCGCAACCGTTGTCCATGGAGATGGCTCCCAGTTCGGCGAGTGCACACCATTCAGCCAGGTCATATACGTCCATGTCCAATGGCAGTCCGTTCTGCAGACAGTATACCAGACGGCTGTCCATGATGAAGTCCATACCTCCGTGACCACCTACTTCTTTTGCCATCTCTCCGTATTTCTTCAGGATAGGGTGCTGGTATTTTTCTACCAGTGCATCCATTTCCTTTTTAGGAAGGAAGGAATGGGTGCTCAGGTTATCTACCTGAGGCTGTACGCCCGAAGCCTTCATCTGGGCAGCGTCAACGGCATAACCTTCTACCGGATATTTGTTGGCGAAACCTTTGGTTCCTGTCAGCTGGTAGAGGCGGTTGTACGGCTGCGGACTCATTACGTTATGCTGTATTTCGATGACCTTTCCGTTTTCGGTACGGATCAGGGTAGTGGTGTGGTCTCCGTTGCGGAACTCTTCACACTTTTCTCCCGTAGCTCTTTCTACCAGTGCCTTGCCGTGAACCGATTTCGTATCCATGGCTACCAGGGTCTTCATGCGGTCGCCACGGTGAATATCCAATGCCTGTGCCACCGGGCCCAAGCCGTGTGTGGCATATACGTCACCGCGGTTTTCCTTGTTGTAGCGCAGACGCCATCCCAATTTATCTTCTTTTCCGTTCTTCCAATAATAATTCCAGAAGTCGTCGAGGTTATGGATATAGGCTCCCTGGGCACGGATTACCTCACCGAATACTCCCTGCTGTGCCATGTTGAGGGTATTCATTTCAAACCAGTCGTAGCAGCAGTTTTCGAGGATGAAGCAATGCTTGCGGTTCTTCTCCGACAAGTCGATGAGTTTCCAGCACTGTTCCAGGTTCATGGCCGAAGGAACTTCGATGGCCACGTGCTTGCCGTGCTGCATGGCATATTCGGCAATGGGGAAATGATGATCCCAGTCGGCGGCAATGTACACCAGGTCGATGTCGGTACGCTCACACAGCTCCTTATAGCCTTCTGCACCCGAATAAACGGCTGCTTCTGGCAGACAAGCCTTTCTTAAATACTTCTGGCAGGCCTCTGCACGTTCCTTTTCATGGTCGCACAACGCTACGATTGCCGTACCCGGAATGTATGTAAAGCGTTCTACGGCTCCCGGACCGCGCATACCGAGTCCTACGAAACCGACCCGTACCACTTCCATTTTCGGTGCAGTCAGTCCGATTACGGGTTCCTGTCCGGCTTCACGTTCGGGGGTCTGGATGACAATGGTTCCTTTGTTCCATTCCCATTTAGTTGACGATGAAAGACTTTGGGCTGAGAGGTGCATTGCCGGAGATCCTGCCAGCATGAGCAGTGTACAGGCACCCCAAAGCGTTTGATTAATGATTTTCATGGTTAGATAATATTTTGTAGTTAAAATAGTTAATCTTAGGTTAGATTTGTGATACAAAGTTATAAGAAAAAATACAGGAATCTTTCAATTAACTATTTTTCAATGTTTTTTATAATTTAATTGCTCCCAGATTTGACAAAACGATGCGAAATGTCAACTCTGGGAGCAATTGACCGGGGGGATACTGCCTCTTTGCAGCCCCCACGGAAAAGAGAAGGTTACTTTTTCAGTTCCGGATAACTGATGCGTGTATGGTACATGGTTTTCAGTTTTTCCTTGAAGACGGCCTTGACCGTGGCGATGTCCTTGAAGGTAATCGGGCATTCCTTGAAGTATCCTTCCTGTACCTGACTGTCGATGATTTTCTCCACCAGGTTGGAAATGCTTTCTTCCGTATATTCCGGCAGACTTCTGGAAGCCGCTTCCACCGAGTCGGCCATCATCAGGATGGCCTGTTCCTTGGTAAACGGATTCGGTCCCGGATACTGGAACGGTTCCTTGTCGACTACCTCATCAGGGTGTTCGTTCTGATACGAGATGTAGAAATATTTGGTCAGTCCCGCACCGTGATGCGTACAGATGAAGTCCTTGATGACCTGTGGCAGGTCGTATTTGTCGGCCAGTTTCATTCCGTCGGTAATGTGACTGATGATGACCTGTGCGCTCTGCTTGTAGCTCAACTGGCTGTGCGGATTGAATCCCGACTGGTTCTCGGTAAAGAATGCAGGGTTCAGCATCTTGCCGATGTCATGGTACATGGCACCTGTACGGACCAGCTGACTGTTCGCCCCGATGCGGTTGGCTGCTGCGGCTGTCAGGTTGGCCAGCTGCAGGGAGTGCTGGAAGGTACCCGGAGCCACTTCCGACATCTCGCGCATCAGTTTGTTGTTGATGTTCGACAGCTCTACCAGCGTTACGTTCGAAGTAAATCCGAAGGTCTTCTCCAGGATAAAGAGAAGCGGATACGTAAACAGCAGCAGGATGCCGTTGATGATGAAGTTGATGTATACGGTAGTACTCAGCTGTGCGATTTCGCTGACGTGAATCAGGTCGAGTGCCAGGTACAGGATGGAATATACACAGACCACAATCAAGGCACTCCGCAGCAGTTGGGAGCGCTGTGAAAGTTCACGGAGACTGTAGATACCGGCCATGCCCGCTACCGTCTGCAGCAGGATGAACTCGTGCGGCGTGCGGAGCGATATGGAACACAGCAGGATGGAAATGATGTGCGCCATGAAAGCCGTGCGCGAATCCAGGAAAATGCGGATGATGATGGGCAGCATGGCAAAAGGAACGATATAGACGCTCATGATGGCATGCTCTACCATGATGAATGAAAGGATGGGGAAGAAGATGATGATGCAGAACAACAGTCCCAGGCTTCCTTTCTTCAGGTAATAATCCCGGCGGAACAGTTCCAGGTAAATCAAGAAGCAGCTGATGAGGATGGACACGAAGAGGATCTGTCCCAGCAGGGTCAGTCGCTTTTCAGTCGCCGTCTCGTTTCTTTTGTCCCATTCTTTTTCCAGCGACTTCAGGATATTATAGGTCTCCTGGTCGATGATCTCCCCCCGGTCGATGATTTTCTGTCCGTTCATTACAAAACCGTTGGCCCATGAGATGCTGGACAGCAGGTCCTGTCTGGCGCTTTCCGACCGCTCCTTGTCGTACACCAGGTTCGGTGTCAGGTAATTGTCGAGGTTGCACCGCTGCATCAGGTTCTTCCGGTAGTGGACCGTATCCGAATTGATCAGTTCCTCATAGGCCCGCTTGATGCTGTAGAGCTCGCCGATTTCCTGCAGGCTGGAGGTATTCTTGGAAACAATCTGTATGCTTCTCAGGCTGTCCATGTTCAGTTGCATCAGGTCTTCCGGAGAGATGATGCCTTTCTCGTAGATGTTTTTCAGTATCCGCTCGATGTGATGTGCATAACTGGCTTCGGGAATGATTTTCTTGAGTTCACTGTTGTAGTCCGACTTGAAGCGGGCAATGGCCTTGCTGCCGCTGTCGTTCAGTGAAAAATAAGGGTGGTATTCCGCCATGATGCTGTCCTGCTCTTTCTGCACCTGGGCATCGTCTTTGTAGATGGGAAAATCGAAAGACGCCTGCAGCAGACCGTACTTCCAGGGCTTGTTGATATCGAACTGATAATTGAAAGCCCCCTTCTTGGGCAGGAAATAAACAATGATGGTTACCGTCGCCAGGAAAATGGCACATTTGTAAAGCAAGTCTTTATAGGAAAATTGATTATTCGTCTGGAAACTTTTCATGATGTAAGATATTTTGGGCGCAAAATAAGAAAAAAACGGGAAATTTAGCTTATTTTTGCAGCGTATTTTTAGATGAAAATCATTATGGCAGAAAGAAAAGTAAGAGTTCGTTTTGCACCCAGTCCGACCGGTGCATTACATATAGGCGGTGTCCGTACTGCTTTATATAACTATCTGTTCGCCCGTCAGCATGGGGGAGACCTGATTTTCCGTATCGAAGACACGGATTCCAACCGTTTTGTTCCGGGTGCGGAAGAATACATTATCGAGTCGTTCAAGTGGCTGGGCATTCATTTTGATGAAGGAGTGAGTTTCGGTGGAAACTATGGTCCTTACCGTCAGTCTGAACGCCGTGACATCTACAAGAAATATGTGAAGGTGCTGCTGGACAACGGAAAGGCTTATATCGCTTTTGATACGCCGGAAGAACTCGAGGCGAAACGCAAGGAAGTGCCTAACTTCCAGTACGACGCTTCTACCCGTACTTCGATGAGAAACTCATTGGTGATGCCGGAAGAAGAAGTGAAGCAGCTGATTGCCGAAGGCAAGCAGTATGTGGTACGTTTCAAGATTGAACCGAATGAGGATGTACATGTACACGACCTGATCCGTGGAGAAGTGGTGATCAACTCTTCTATCCTGGATGACAAGGTATTGTATAAATCAGCAGATGAACTTCCTACTTATCATCTGGCCAATATCGTAGATGACCACCTGATGGAGGTTTCTCACGTAATCCGTGGCGAGGAATGGCTTCCTTCTGCTCCGCTGCACGTACTGTTGTACCGTGCTTTCGGATGGGAAGATTCAATGCCTGAATTCGCTCACCTGCCTTTGCTGTTGAAACCGGACGGAAACGGAAAACTCAGCAAGCGCGACGGAGACCGTCTTGGTTTCCCGGTATTCCCGCTGGAATGGCACGATCCGAAAACGGGTGAGGTATCATCGGGATATCGTGAATCAGGTTATCTGCCCGAAGCGGTCATCAACTTCCTGGCCCTGCTGGGATGGAATCCGGGAAATGACCAGGAAATCATGTCGATGGATGAACTGATCAGACTGTTCGACCTGCACCGTTGCAGCAAGGCCGGAGCCAAATTCGATTATGAAAAGGGAAAATGGTTCAACCATGAATATATCCTGATGAAGAGCGACGAGGAAATTGCTGCTCTCTTCATGCCGATCCTGAAAGAACACGGTATCGAAGCACCGATGGAAACGGTAGTTACGGTAGTGGGACTGATGAAGGGTCGTGTAAGTTTCGTGAAGGAACTGTGGGAAACCTGCAAGTTCTTCTTCGTAGCTCCTACAGAATACGATGAAAAGACCGTGAAGAAACGCTGGAAAGAAGATTCGGCAGCACGCATGCTCGAACTGGCAGACGTACTGGAATCTTTGGATGATTTCTCACTGGCTCATCAGGAAGAGGTGGTAATGAAGTGGATCGAAGAGAAGGGTTATCACCTGGGTAATATTATGAATGCTTTCCGACTGACTCTGGTAGGAGAGGGTAAAGGCCCTCATATGTTTGATATATCTGCGGTTCTGGGTAAAGAAGAGACGCTTGCCCGTATACGTCGCGCCGTAGAAGTACTCAAATAATAGATTTCAGGGAAATGATTTATAATCTTTTTATATATCTTTATGTAAGTGCAGTCCGTATGGCTGCACTTTTCAGTGAAAAGGTATCGAAAATGGTGGCCGGACAGAAGAAGACTTTTTCTGTCCTGGAACAACATATAGACCCGAAGGCGAAATACATCTGGTTTCATGCGGCCTCACTGGGAGAATTCGAACAGGGACGTCCGCTGATTGAAGAGATTCGCCGCAGGTTCCCGGAGTACAAGATTCTTCAGACGTTTTTCTCTCCTTCCGGATACGAGGTGCGCAAGGATTACAAGGGGGCGGACGTGGTTTGCTATTTGCCTCTGGATACTCCCGGCAATGCCCGCAGATTCGTAGAGAAGGCACATCCCTGCATGGCTTTCTTCATCAAGTATGAGTTCTGGAAAAACTATCTGACGGAACTGCACGAGAGACAGATTCCCGTATACAGTGTATCGTCCATCTTCCGTCCGGAACAGATTTTCTTCAAATGGTACGGCGGGGGATACCGGGAGGTATTGAAATGCTTTACCCATCTGTTTGTCCAGAACCAGGAGTCGGTGGATTTGCTCAAGACCATCGGGGTGACGGAAACGTCCATTAGTGGTGATACCCGTTTCGACCGGGTACTGGATATTTGCAGCCAGGCAAAGGTGCTTTCGCTGGTGGAACGCTTCAAGGGCGACCGGCTGACAATGGTGGCTGGCAGCTCGTGGGCACCCGATGAAGATATCTTTATCCCTTATTTTAATGCACATCCTGAGGTGAAGCTGGTCATTGCGCCTCACGTGATCGATGAGTCGCATCTGAAGGAGATTACCGGTAAGGTAAAAGGAAAGGTGGTCCGTTATTCTCAGGCTACGGAAGAGAATGTGGCGGAAGCCGACTGTCTGATTATCGACTGCTTTGGCCTGCTTTCTTCCATTTACCGTTATGGAGAGATTGCCTATATCGGCGGGGGCTTTGGAGTAAGCATCCATAATACACTGGAAGCGGCGGTGTACGGTATACCCGTCATCTTCGGACCAAACAACAAGAAGTTCATGGAGGCCCAGGGACTGAAACAGTGTAAGGGAGGTTTCGAAATACAGGGTGCTTCCGACTTCAATGAACTTATGGACCGGTTCAGGGAAGACCGTCAGTTCTTGCAGCTTTCGGGTGAGAATGCCGGAAATTATGTAAAGAAAAATGCAGGTGCCTTGGAGAAAATCCTTGAAACCATCCGTTTATAGTTAAAGACGACAGAAGTGAAATAAATAAAGGTATGAGAGGCTGTCTCAAAATACTTTGAGACAGCCTCTTTTTTATGATGATTCCGAGTGAAATAAAAGACGGATGTACGTTTCTTATTTCAGGTCTTATTTATTGTTTTCTTCCGCTTTCAGCAATCAGGTTCGTAATCCGCTCATTGAACTGGTCTGCTTTCATCAGCTGTTCAATAGAGAGGTGCATACGCCACCTCCAGTAATGCTTCGGATTCGCCGGAATGTTGATGCGTTCTGCCTCAATGTCCGGATTACGTAGTTCCTCGTCGATGGAAGTCCAGTCCTGCCAAGTCAGGATACAGAGCATGGACGGGCTGTCCAGATGCTGGCGGACAATCTCTTCGCACAGCCATCCGGGTGCATGTTCCGGAAGTTCGCCCCAATGTCTCAGCTCATGCCAGTAGAAATGTCCGGTTACTTCACGGTTTTCTTCCCACCATCCTCTCAGAGTAGACATGTCGTGAGTGCCGATGGTACATACCGACCGGTACGGATATTCGCTGACATGTCCGAATTCATGTTTCGGATCCTTAGGCATGCGCTGGATTTCCAGCGATAGAATCTGCAACTGGTTCATTACCCAAGGCACACAGTCGGGCACCATACCCAAATCTTCTCCGCAGACCAGCATGGAAGTTGACTGCGTGAGTATCGGCAACTTCTTCATGGCCTCGCTGTACCAGAATTCGTTGTGGCGCTGGTAGAAGTAATGATTGTACAAACGGTTGAACGCTTCCTGTTCCTGGCGGTTCAGCTGGTTGTAGATAAAGTCGGTCTGTGCGGCGATGCGCGGATGATACATGTCCGGATTCTTGCGGTCTACCACAAACAGTACGTTGCTGATCAGGGTATACAGTCCTTCCTTGATGTACAGGCTTTCATTGTCAATCTTGCCGTTGAAGAAGGCTTCCACCTTACGCTGCGTGTCAAACTCTTCGCGCATGCGGTAGATACCATATCCGGTATGCTCAACAAATGTATTGCGTACATAGTCGCTGTGTTCGCCGAATACTGTATCCAGGATGCGGTCGTTGATGAACGGCTTGGTCATGAAGTCACGCTGGAAGTACAGTCCGAAACTCTGGATTTCCTCACGGCTCATCGGCAGAGCAGGTACAAACTGGCCCAGCAGACCGTGTACGGAATGAATAGGTATTTCCCAGATGCGGAAGAAGCCCAGGATGTGGTCGATTCGGTAAGCGGTGAAATATTCAGCCATTTTCCGGAATCTGCGGCGCCACCACTGGTATCCGTCTTTAGCCATCACTTCCCAGTTGTAAGTCGGCATACCCCAGTTCTGTCCCTTGGTAGAGAAGGCATCGGGTGGGGCTCCGGCCTGTCCGTTCATGTTGAAATAATAAGGTTCTACCCAGGCTTCCACACTGGTACGGCTGATACCGATTGGAATATCTCCCTTGACGATGACTCCCAGTTCCCGTCCGTGAGTGCATGCTGCCAGCAGCTGGATGTGCAACTCATATTGGACGAAATAATAATAGGCGATGTCTTGATAAGCAGGACTTGCTGCCTGGCACAATGCTTCGATTTTTTCTTTCTGGTAAGTCTGGTATTCTCCCCACTGTGAAAAATCAGGTGTTCCGTTGATGTCGCGCAGATACGAGAAGGCAGCATACGGCTGCAGCCAGTCGCGGTTGTCTTCAAAGAACTTCAGGAAGTCAGGACTCTTCAGAATGTTTTCCTGTTCCTGAGCAAATACTGCTTTCAGGTATTTGTGCTTCAGTTCGTTGACGGCTTCGTAATCGACCTGTGGAAGCGCATTAAGACGGATGCGTTCTTCCTCAAACTCCTTTGCTTCCTTCCAGTTGTCGAGCGACGGGAGCTGACGGAGGTCGGTAAACATCGGATGGAAGGCATAAATGGAAATGCTGCTGTACGGATACGAATCAGTCCATGTCTTGGTAGTCGTCGTATCATTGATCGGGAGAATCTGTACGGCTTTCTGTCCGGTACTTGCTGCCCAGGTGATGAATTCCTTCAGGTCGCCGAAGTCGCCGACACCGCAGCTTCCTTCCGACCGGAGTGAGAAGACCGGGATGGCACTTCCGGCAATCCGCTTGGGAGCCTGTGCAAAGAAGACTTCCGTTTCGGGGGCCAGGTAAGTCTCACCGCGCTGCAGCGGCTGGATATGGAACACACGGTTGTCATGGGCTTCCCATTCAACCACCGCTCCGGTTTCGATGTCAACGGCTACAAACTTATATTCAAACGGGTATTCCAGTTTGGAAGCGTCAAAAGACAGGTGCCATACATTCGGCTGTACCTCCTGCATACGGATAGGACGGCAATATTCCCAGTTGCCGAGGAGGTTGCAGTTGCCGATGATACCCAATGCCTGGTGGTGTGTGCTCAATTCCGGGCAGAGGGCACGGAAAGTAATGCAGCTTCCGGTATGATTTTGTATGGGAGCAGGATCCTGGACACGATGTATACTGTTGAAGGCCGAGCTGTACCGGTGTGCGGCTTCCGGCAGGTCGCGCCAGCAGTCGTCAATCAGGTAATGGCTCTGCTGGGCATTCCCCGGATAGCAACTGTGCGGGATGCTTCCCAACTCTTTCCGTATACATGTCTGGTCACGGTATACGCCATAACGGTAGGTGAGCGCTTCATTCAAAGGATAGTCGAAGCTACCGTGCCATTCCACCCCGTCTCTTGTTGTGAGTTCCAGTGTACGGGTTTCGTCGTCGTTGAGAATGACTCTCAGAGACTCACCCCATACAGTATGATACTGAATACGAAATGTAATTTTCATTTTGTAATAGAGGTATTAGAGTTTATAGTTTTTATCAAAAATAGTGATTTTGATTGGTTTTTAGGAAATATGAAATGAAAATATAAAGAAGATTTCAGGCAAATGGCTGTAAGATAATCTGTTATTCTGCTTTCTCAATCGGAAAAATATAAATGAGATTAATGAAGCCTGAAAAGGAAAAAGGCGGTTCAGGAAGGGGTACGGCCACTCTGAAAAGCCTTCCGGAAGGGAAAAGACAGAATAATTTTTTCTGAATCTATAGTGTATTATTCGGCTTTTTTCCTACATTTGCCTGCGTAAAATCAGAAATCAACATTAAATATTTTATATCATGGAAAACGAAAAAAACAATAATCAGCTTCAGATAGAACTGAAAGAAGAGGTAGCTCAGGGAACTTATGCAAACCTCGCCATCATTACTCATTCGACTTCAGAATTCATTTTGGACTTTGTCCGTATCATGCCGGGTATTCCTAAGGCAGGTGTGCAGTCTCGTATCGTAATGACTCCGGAACACGCCAAGAGACTGATGTATGCCCTGCAGGACAATGTGGCAAAATATGAGAATAATTTCGGCCCGATCCGTATGCCGGAAGAACAGCAGGCTCATGGCAAAACATTCGTTCCGCCATTGAGCGACTTCAAAGGAGAAGCTTAAAAAAGTATAAAATCAGGACTTTAGCGCCCATTTTTCGTCTTTTTGCGAAAAATGGGCGTTTTTTATTTTAAAACAGTTTGTCTATTAAAAAGTTATTTGTAATTTTGCAGCCCGAAATGTATTGTTTCGCTTAAGGATTGGAAAAACAATAAACAAAATATATAACAATTAAAAATCAAACAAAATGCCTACTATTCAACAGTTAGTAAGAAAAGGAAGAACGGTTTTGGTTGATAAGAGTAAATCACCTGCATTGGACTCATGCCCTCAGAGACGTGGTGTTTGTGTACGTGTTTACACTACAACTCCTAAGAAACCGAACTCAGCAATGCGTAAAGTTGCTCGTGTACGTCTGACAAACTCTAAGGAAGTGAACTCATACATCCCGGGAGAAGGACACAACTTGCAGGAACACTCAATCGTATTGGTTCGTGGTGGTCGTGTGAAAGACCTTCCAGGTGTACGTTATCATATCGTTCGCGGTACTTTGGACACAGCCGGTGTGGCAGGTCGTACACAGAGACGTTCTAAATACGGTGCTAAGCGTCCTAAACCAGGTCAGGCAGCAGCTCCAGCAGGAAAGGGAAGGAAAAAATAATCCGTAGCTGAGTACAATCCTTTTTAGAAAAACAAGTTATTAAATTCGTTTTGGTTTGTTGGAAAAGCTTTAAGGTTGAGTAAATGTCTCGGAGGAGGCGTTGAAGTAAACAGAGAATGCAGCCCCAAACTAAACATTATTATCAAACAAAATGAGAAAAGCAAAACCAAAAAAACGTGTGATCCTTCCGGATCCGGTATTTAATGATCAGAAGGTTTCTAAATTCGTTAACCATCTGATGTATGATGGAAAGAAGAATACTTCTTACGAAATCTTCTACAATGCATTGAAAACAGTTGAAACTAAACTTCCTAACGAAGAAACTTCAGCTTTGGAAGTTTGGAAAAAAGCCTTAGATAACGTAACTCCGCAGCTGGAAGTTAAATCTCGCCGTATCGGTGGTGCAACTTTCCAGGTTCCTACAGAAATTCGTCCTGATCGTAAAGAGTCAATTTCAATGAAAAACTTGATTGCTTTCGCTCGTAAGCGTGGTGGTAAGTCTATGGCAGACAAATTGGCTGCTGAAATCTTGGATGCTTACAACGAACAGGGTGGTGCTTTCAAGCGTAAGGAAGATATGCACCGTATGGCTGAAGCTAACCGTGCGTTCGCTCATTTCAGATTTTAATCAAGTAATAATTTAATAGGATAATTAAAATGGCTAAGCAAGATTTGCATTTGACCCGTAATATCGGTATCATGGCTCACATCGATGCTGGTAAGACAACTACTTCAGAACGTATCTTGTTCTACACAGGTCTGACTCACAAAATCGGTGAGGTTCATGACGGTGCTGCAACAATGGACTGGATGGAGCAGGAACAGGAACGTGGTATTACTATCACTTCTGCTGCAACTACAACTCGTTGGAAATATGCGGGTAATACTTATAAAATTAACTTGATTGACACTCCGGGACACGTTGACTTTACTGCTGAGGTAGAACGTTCTTTGCGTGTGCTCGACGGTGCAGTGGCTGCTTATTGTGCAGTAGGTGGTGTTGAACCGCAGTCTGAAACAGTATGGCGCCAGGCTGATAAGTATAATGTACCTCGTATCGGTTACGTAAACAAAATGGACCGTTCAGGTGCAGACTTCTTTGAAGTAGTTCGTCAGATGAAGGATGTATTGGGTGCTAATCCGTGTCCGGTTGTTATTCCTATTGGCGCAGAAGAAAACTTCAAGGGAGTAGTTGACTTGATCAAGATGAAGGCTATCGTATGGCACGATGAAACAATGGGTGCTGACTACGATGTAGAAGATATTCCTGCAAACTTGGTTGACGAAGCTCAGGAATGGAGAGACAAGATGCTGGAAAAAGTGGCTGAGTTCGACGAAGCACTGATGGAAAAGTATTTTGACGATCCTTCTACTATCACTGAAGAAGAAATCTTGCGTGCTCTGCGTGCCGGAACATTGAAGATGGATATCGTTCCGATGTTCTGTGGTTCTTCTTTCAAGAACAAAGGTGTTCAGACTTTGCTGGATTATGTATGTGCTTTCTTGCCTTCTCCGCTGGATACTCCGAATATCATCGGAACTAATCCTACTACAGGTGCTGAAGAAGACCGTAAGCCAAGTGAAGATGAAAAGACTTCTGCTCTGGCGTTCAAGATTGCAACTGACCCGTATGTAGGTCGTTTGACTTTCTTCCGTGTTTACTCAGGTAAGGTTGAAGCCGGATCTTATATCTTCAACTCTCGTTCTGGTAAGAAAGAACGTGTATCTCGTCTGTTCCAGATGCACTCAAACAAGCAGAACCCTGTTGAAGTGATCAGCGCAGGTGATATCGGTGCAGGTGTTGGTTTCAAAGATATCCGTACTGGTGATACTTTGTGCGACGAAACAGCTCCTATCGTTCTTGAATCTATGGACTTCCCGGAACCGGTTATCGGTATCGCAGTTGAGCCTAAGACTCAGAAAGACTTGGATAAATTGTCTAACGGTTTGGCTAAGCTGGCTGAAGAAGACCCGACATTTACTGTTAAGACTGACGAACAGACTGGTCAGACAGTTATCTCAGGTATGGGTGAGCTTCACTTGGATATCATCATCGACCGTCTGAAACGTGAGTTCAAGGTTGAATGTAACCAGGGACGTCCTCAGGTTAGCTACAAGGAAGCAATTACTAAGACTGTTGAACTGCGTGAAGTTTACAAGAAGCAGTCAGGTGGTCGCGGTAAGTTCGCTGATATCATCGTTTCAATCGGCCCGGTTGACGAAGACTATACTCAGGGTGGCTTGCAGTTCATCGACGAAGTGAAGGGTGGTAACGTGCCTAAGGAATTCATCCCTTCAGTGCAGAAAGGTTTCCAGACTGCAATGAAGAACGGTGTATTGGCAGGATATCCGCTTGATTCATTGAAGGTAGTGTTGAAGGATGGTTCATTCCACCCGGTTGACTCTGACCAGTTGTCTTTCGAAATCTGTGCTATCCAGGCTTACAAGAACGCTTGCGTAAAAGCAGGTCCTGTTTTGATGGAGCCTATCATGAAGCTGGAAGTTGTTACTCCGGAAGAAAACATGGGTGACGTTATCGGTGACTTGAACAGACGTCGTGGACAGGTTGAAGGTATGGAAACAAGCCGTTCAGGTGCTCGTATCGTTAAGGCTATGGTGCCGCTGGCTGAAATGTTCGGTTATGTAACTGCATTGCGTACCATCACTTCAGGTCGTGCAACTTCATCAATGTCTTACGATCACCACGCTCAGGTTTCTAGCTCAATCGCTAAGACTGTACTGGAAGAAGTTAAGGGTCGCGTAGACTTGGTATAATAGAAAAATATCTTGAAGCTTATGAGGGCAAGCGAATGACTCTTTGCCCTCAAGCTTCATCTTACTAACTATAAATAATTAATTAAACAAATGAGTCAGAAAATCAGAATTAAACTGAAATCTTACGATCACAACTTGGTAGACAAGTCAGCTGAAAAGATTGTAAGAACTGTGAAGGCTACAGGCGCTATCGTTAGCGGTCCTATTCCATTGCCAACTCACAAGCGTATCTTTACTGTTAACCGTTCGACTTTCGTTAACAAGAAGTCACGTGAACAGTTCGAACTGTCTTCTTACAAGAGACTGATCGACATCTATAGCTCAACTGCAAAGACAGTAGATGCTTTGATGAAGTTAGAATTACCGAGTGGAGTAGAAGTAGAAATTAAAGTTTAATGTATTTAAAATTTAACTGAAATGCCAGGATTATTAGGAAAGAAAATCGGAATGACATCCGTTTTCAGTGCTGATGGTAAGAATGTACCATGCACTGTTATCGAAGCTGGTCCTTGTGTAGTTACTCAGATTAAGAGTGTAGAAAAAGATGGCTATGCAGCTGTTCAGGTAGGTTTCCAGGACATGAAGGAAAAGCACACTACTAAACCGTTGATGGGTCACTTTAAGAAAGCTGGGGTAACTCCAAAGAGACACTTGGCCGAGTTCAAAGATTTCTCAGAAGAATTGAATTTAGGTGACACTATTACCGTAGAATTGTTCAACGATGCTTCTTATGTAGACGTTATCGGTACTTCTAAGGGTAAAGGTTTCCAGGGTGTTGTAAAACGTCACGGATTTGGTGGTGTTGGTCAGACAACTCACGGTCAGCACAACCGCGCTCGTAAGCCGGGTTCTATCGGTGCTTGTTCTTACCCTGCAAAAGTATTCAAAGGAATGCGCATGGGCGGACAAATGGGTGGTGACAGAGTAACTACTCACAACTTACAGGTATTAAAAGTAATTCCTGAACACAACTTGCTGTTGATCAAGGGTTCTGTTCCGGGTTGCAAAGGTTCAATCGTAATAATTGAGAAATAATGGAAGTTAACGTATTAAATATTAAGGGTGAAGATACCGGAAGAAAGGTTACTTTGAACGAAGCTATCTTTGGTATTACTCCGAATGATCACGCTATCTATCTGGACGTAAAACAGTACATGGCTAATCAGCGCCAGGGAACTCACAAGTCTAAGGAAAGAAGCGAAATCAGTGGTTCTACTCGTAAATTGGGCCGTCAGAAAGGTGGTGGTGGCGCTCGTCGTGGTGACATCAACTCTCCGCTGTTGGTAGGTGGTGCTCGTGTGTTTGGTCCTAAACCACGTGATTACTGGTTCAAATTGAACAAGAAGGTAAAGGCTTTGGCTCGTAAGTCTGCATTGGCTTATAAGGCTCAGGCAAACAACATCGTAGTAGTAGAAGACTTCGCTTTCGAAGCTCCTAAAACTAAAGAATTTGTAAATGTTGTGAATAATCTTAAAGTAGCTGGTAAAAAGCTGCTTATGGTTTTGCCGGAAGCAAATAAAAACGTATATTTGTCTGCTCGTAACTTAGAGCGTACAAATCTTGCAATTGCTTCTGCGCTGAATACATATGCTGTATTGAACGCAGAAACTGTTGTTGTGACAGAGAGTGCATTGAAAGCTATCGAGGAAACCTTAGTTAAATAAGTAAAGGAGACGAAGTAATATGGGAATGATTATTAAACCGTTGGTTACAGAAAAAATGACGGCGATATCTGAAAAGTTTAATCGTTTTGGATTTATTGTTCGTCCTGAAGCTAACAAATTACAGATTAAGAGTGAAATCGAAGCTTTGTATAACGTGACTGTAGTGGACGTAAATACTGTTCGCTATGCAGGTAAGAACAAGAGCCGTTATACTAAATCTGGCCTTATTAACGGACGCACAAATGCTTATAAGAAAGCAATCGTTACGTTGAAGGAAGGCGATACTATTGATTTTTATAGCAATATTTAAATAGAAGATGGCAGTACGTAAATTTAAGCCCACAACACCGGGGCAGAGACACAAAATTATTGGTACTTTTGAAGAGATTACTGCATCGGTACCAGAAAAATCTCTTGTATATGGAAAGCGTTCTACTGGTGGTCGTAACCACGTAGGTAAAATGACAATGCGCTATATCGGTGGCGGTCATAAGAGAAAATTCCGTATTATCGACTTTAAGAGAAATAAAGACGGTGTTCCAGCAGTTGTTAAGACAATCGAATATGATCCGAACCGTTCGGCTCGTATCGCTTTGCTGTTTTATGCTGATGGTGAAAAAAGATATATCATTGCTCCTAATGGATTGCAGGTAGGTAGTACTTTGATGTCTGGTGCGAATGCGACGCCTGAGATTGGTAACGCACTTCCATTGGAAAATATCCCGGTAGGTACTGTAATTCACAACATCGAATTGCGTCCGGGTCAAGGCGCTGCTTTGGTAAGATCGGCTGGTAACTTTGCTCAGTTGACTTCTCGTGAAGGAAAATATTGTGTTATCAAATTGCCTTCAGGTGAAGTAAGACAAATCTTGAGTGCTTGTAAGGCTACTATCGGTAGTGTAGGTAATTCTGATCATGCTTTGGAAGCTTCTGGTAAGGCAGGTCGTTCTCGTTGGCTGGGCCGTCGTCCTCACAACCGTGGTGTTGTTATGAACCCTGTTGATCACCCGATGGGTGGTGGTGAAGGACGTCAGTCAGGAGGTCACCCGAGATCACGTACAGGCTTGTATGCTAAGGGCTTGAAGACAAGAGCACCTAAGAAACAGTCTTCTAAGTATATTATTGAAAGAAGAAAGTAATAACAACTGATTAATTGAGTAATTTATGAGTCGTTCATTAAAAAAAGGTCCATATATTAATGTAAAACTGGAAAACAAAGTGCTGGCTATGAATGAAAGCGGCAAGAAATCAGTTGTTAAGACATGGGCTAGAGCTTCAATGATTTCGCCTGATTTCGTAGGGCATACAATTGCAGTTCATAACGGAAACAAATTTATTCCTGTTTACGTTACTGAGAACATGGTTGGTCATAAGTTGGGAGAATTCGCTCCGACACGTACTTTCCGTGGACACGCTGGTAACAAGAAAAAATAATACAGGACGCTTATTGAAATAATAAAGTAATAAATAATGGGAGCAAGAAAAAAAATATCGGCTGAAAAAAGAAAAGAAGCCCTTAAAACCATGTATTTTGCGAAATTGCAAAATGTGCCTACTTCTCCACGCAAAATGCGCCTTGTGGCTGACATGATCCGTGGTATGGAGGTAAATAGAGCGCTTGGTGTTTTGAAGTTTTCTTCTAAAGAAGCTTCTGCTAGAGTTGAAAAGTTGTTACGCTCTGCTATTGCTAACTGGGAACAGAAAAACGAACGTAAGGCTGAAGACGGCGAATTGTTTGTAACTAAGATTTATGTTGACGGGGGAGCAACCTTGAAAAGAATGAGACCGGCTCCACAGGGTAGAGGTTACAGAATTCGTAAACGTTCAAACCACGTAACTTTGTTCGTTGATTCTAAGAATACTAATGATAAAAATTAAGATTAGATGGGACAGAAAGTTAATCCGATAAGCAACCGTTTAGGAATTATCAGAGGATGGGATTCTAACTGGTACGGTGGCAAGAATTATGGTGACGCTTTGTTGGAAGACAGCAAAATTCGTAAATATCTGAATGCCAGACTTGCAAAAGCCAGCGTTTCAAGAATCGTTATTGAGCGTACTCTGAAATTGGTTACAATCACTGTTTGCACTGCTCGCCCAGGAATTATCATTGGTAAAGGTGGTCAGGAAGTTGATAAGTTGAAAGAAGAGTTGAAGAAGATCACCGACAAGGATATCCAGATTAATATCTTCGAAGTTAAGAGACCGGAACTCGACGCTGTGATCGTTGCTAATAACATTGCTCGCCAGGTTGAAGGTAAAATCGCTTACCGTCGTGCCATTAAAATGGCTATCGCCAATACAATGCGTATGGGCGCTGAGGGTATCAAGGTACTGATCTCAGGACGTTTGAATGGTGCTGAAATGGCTCGCTCTGAAATGTATAAGGAAGGACGTACACCGTTGCATACTTTCCGTGCTGACATCGACTACTGTCATGCAGAAGCTTTGACAAAGGTTGGTTTGCTCGGTATCAAGGTATGGATTTGCCGTGGTGAGGTTTACGGAAAACGTGAATTGGCTCCTAACTTTACTCAGAGTAAAGAAAATAACCGTGGTGGAAACGGAAACAATGGTGGAAAGAATTTCCGCAGAAAGAAAAACAACAATCGCTAACGAATTTGAATTTTAGGAATTATGTTACAACCGAAAAAGACAAAATTCAGAAGACAGCAGAAAGGTAGCGCAAAAGGTAACGCCCAGAGAGGACATCAGTTGGCTTTTGGTACTTTCGGTATCAAATCTCTTCAGACTAAATGGATTACTGGACGTCAGATTGAGGCAGCCCGTATTGCTGTGACAAGATATATGCAGCGTCAGGGTCAAATCTGGATTCGTATATTCCCTGATAAACCAATTACTCGTAAGCCTGCTGACGTACGTATGGGTAAGGGTAAAGGTTCTCCAGAAGGTTTCGTAGCTCCTGTAACTCCGGGTCGTATTTTGATCGAAGTGGAAGGTGTATCTTTCGATGTGGCAAAAGAAGCTCTGCGTCTTGCAGCTCAGAAACTGCCTGTTACTACTAAGTTTATTGTTAGACGTGATTACGACGCAAGTCAAAATGCTTAATTGATATGAAGATTGCAGAAATTAGAGAAATAGCTACCAACGAATTGGCAGAAAGAATTCAGACTGAAGTTGCCAATTATAATCAAATGGTTTTGAATCATTCGATCTCTCCGCTGGAAAATCCTGCACAGATCAAGAAATTACGCAGAACTATTGCGCGTATGAAAGCAGAATTGCGTCAGAGAGAACTTAACAAATAATAATGGTCCTCATGGAAGCTAGAAATTTAAGAAAAGAAAGAACTGGTGTTGTAGTTAGCAATAAAATGGATAAGACCATTACTGTTGCTGCTAAGTTTAAGGAAAAACACCCTATTTACGGTAAATTCGTTTCTAAAACGAAAAAATACCACGCTCATGACGAAAAGAACGAATGCCAGATCGGTGATACAGTTCGCATTATGGAAACTCGTCCTTTGAGTAAAACTAAGAGATGGAGATTGATTGAAATTATCGAAAGAGCTAAGTAATTATGATACAAGCAGAATCCAGACTTACAGTATGTGACAACAGTGGTGCTAAAGAAGCTCTTTGTATCCGCGTATTAGGCGGTACAAAGAGACGTTACGCCTCTGTAGGGGATGTAATTGTTGTTTCAATTAAGAGTGTTATCCCCTCAAGTGATGTTAAAAAAGGTGCAGTATCAAAGGCCCTGATCGTACGTACTAAGAAAGAAATCCGTCGTGCTGATGGTTCTTACATTCGTTTTGATGACAATGCTTGCGTGTTGCTGAACAACGCAGGTGAAATTAGAGGAAGTCGTATTTTTGGCCCGGTTGCAAGAGAGTTGCGTAATGCAAATATGAAAGTGGTTTCACTTGCACCTGAAGTACTTTAATTTTGTAAAAGATTTAAGTAATGAGTAAATTACATATTAAAAAAGGCGATACAGTTTACGTAAACTCTGGTGAAGATAAGGGTAAAACTGGCCGCGTGTTGAAAGTTCTCGTTAAAGAAGGACGTGCATTGGTAGAAGGTATCAATATGGTATCTAAAAGTACCAAACCTAACGCTAAAAATCCTCAGGGTGGTATTGTGAAGCAGGAAGCTCCTATTCACATCTCTAACTTGAACCCGGTAGATCCTAAAACAGGAAAGCCGACACGTGTAGGTAGAAGAGAAAGTTCTGATGGAAGAACATTTGTTCGTTATGCTAAAAAATCAGGAGAGGAGATTAAATAATGAGTAATACTGCTAGCCTTAAGAAAGAATATGCTGAGCGTATCGCTCCGGCATTGAAGAATCAGTTCCAGTATACTTCATCTATGCAGATTCCAGTTCTGAAGAAGATTGTAATCAATCAGGGATTGGGTATGGCTGTTGCTGATAAGAAGATTATTGATGTAGCTATTAATGAGTTAACAGCAATTACTGGACAGAAAGCTGTTGCCACTGTTTCTCGTAAAGATATCGCAAACTTCAAGTTGCGTAAGAAAATGCCAATTGGTGTCATGGTAACTTTGCGTCGTGAAAGAATGTATGAGTTCCTTGAAAAATTGGTTCGTGTGGCTTTGCCGCGTATCCGTGACTTCAAAGGTATCGAAAGCAAGTTCGACGGAAGAGGTAACTATACTTTGGGTGTTCAGGAACAGATTATCTTCCCTGAAATTAATATCGATAGTATTACTAAAATTCTCGGAATGAATATTACCTTTGTAACTTCTGCTCAGACAGACGAAGAAGGTTATGCTTTGTTGAAGGAATTCGGTTTACCGTTTAAAAACGCTAAAAAAGATTGATAAGATATGGCAAAAGAATCAATGAAGGCTCGCGAAGTCAGAAGAGCCAAACTGGTAGCCAAATATGCTGAGAAACGTGCAGCGTTGAAGAAGATTGTTAACACAGGTGATCCTGCAGAAGCTTTTGAAGCAGCTCAGAAATTGCAGGCTCTTCCTAAAAATGCCAATCCTATCCGTTTGCACAACCGTTGCAAACTGACTGGTCGTCCAAAAGGATATATGCGTCAGTTTGGCATTTCACGTATTCAGTTCCGTGAAATGGCTTCAAATGGTTTAATTCCGGGCGTTAAGAAAGCAAGCTGGTAATTTTTTTATTATTAAATATTGTCAGGGTAGTCCTGATTAATTTAACAATTATTTTTTATGACAGATCCAATCGCAGATTATCTCACAAGATTGAGAAATGCAATTAGTGCTAAGCACAGAGTTGTGGAAGTACCTGCTTCAAACCTGAAAAAGGAAATTACAAAGATCCTGTTTGACAAAGGTTACATCCTGAACTACAAATTTGTAGAAGATGGTCCTCAGGGTACTATCAAAGTTGCTTTGAAGTACGATGCTGTTAACAAAGTTAACGCTATTAAGAAACTTGAAAGAGTATCTACTCCAGGTATGCGTAAGTATACTGGCTACAAAGACATGCCGAGAGTTATTAACGGATTAGGTATTGCTATTATATCTACTTCCAAAGGTGTGATGACTAACAAAGAAGCTGCTGAACTGAAGATCGGTGGTGAAGTTCTTTGCTATGTATATTAATGTAGGAGGATAATCAATGTCAAGAATAGGTAAATTGCCCATTAGTATTCCTGCTGGAGTAACAGTTACTCTGAAGGACAATGTAGTGAATGTGAAAGGTCCAAAAGGTGAGTTGAGCCAGTTTGTAAATCCTGCTATTACTGTAGAAGTTGCAGATGGACATGTAGTGTTGAAAGAAAATGAAGACGCTATGCTTGATAACCTGAAACAGCGTCATGCATTCCATGGTTTGTATCGTGCTTTGATCAACAACATGGTTGTAGGTGTTTCTGAAGGTTACAAGAAAGAACTCGAATTGGTCGGTGTTGGTTACCGTGCCTCTAATAATGGTAACATCATTGATTTTGCTCTGGGTTATACTCATAATATCTTTATGCAGTTGCCTCCAGAAATCAAGGTTGAAACTAAATCAGAAAGAAATAAGAACCCTCTTATTATATTGGAATCTTGTGACAAACAGCTGCTTGGTCAAGTTTGTTCAAAAATACGTTCTTTCCGTAAGCCTGAACCTTATAAAGGAAAAGGTATTAAGTTTGTTGGTGAAGAAATTCGTAGAAAGTCTGGTAAGTCAGCTGGCGCTAAATAATTCACTTAAAATCGTATAATTATGACAACAAAAATAGAAAGACGAATCAAGATCAAATATAGAGTACGCAATAAGATTTCAGGTACAGCTGAACGTCCGCGTATGAGTGTGTTTAGAAGTAACAAGCAGATCTATGTTCAGATTATCGATGATTTGAGCGGTAAAACATTGGTTGCCGCATCTTCTCTGGGTATGGAAACAATGCCTAAGAAGGAACAGGCTGCTAAAGTTGGTGAACTGATCGCTAAGAAGGCTCAGGAAGCTGGTATTACGACTGTCGTATTCGACCGTAATGGTTACTTGTATCATGGGAGAGTAAAAGAAGTAGCTGATGCTGCTCGTAACGGTGGACTTAAATTTTAATGAATTATGGCAGTTAATAATAGAGTCAAGATCACTAACGATATAGAGTTGAAGGATAGATTGGTTGCAATCAATCGTGTTACTAAGGTTACAAAAGGTGGTAGAACTTTCAGTTTTTCTGCTATTGTAGTAGTTGGTAACGAAGATGGTATCATCGGTTGGGGATTGGGAAAAGCTGGTGAAGTTACTGCAGCTATCGCTAAAGGTGTTGAAGCTGCTAAGAAGAACTTAACTCGCGTTCCGGTTCTGAAAGGTACTGTTCCTCACGAACAGTCAGCTAAATTCGGTGGTGCAGAAGTGTTTATTAAGCCTGCTTCTACCGGTACTGGAGTGGTAGCTGGTGGTGCTATGCGTGCCGTTCTGGAAAGTGTGGGTGTAACTGACGTTTTGGCTAAGTCAAAAGGTTCATCAAATCCGCACAACTTGGTTAAGGCTACTATTCTGGCTTTGAGCGAAATGAGAGATGCTCGCATGGTAGCTCAGAACAGAGGTGTAAGTTTGGATAAAGTATTTAGAGGATAAGGAGGTTAAGCATGTCAACTATTAAGATTAAGCAAGTAAAAAGTAGAATTGGTGCTCCTGCTGACCAGAAGAGAACACTGGACGCACTGGGACTTCGTAAATTGAATCGTGTGGTTGAACACGAAGCAACTCCTTCGATTCTGGGTATGGTTGAAAAGGTTAAGCACCTGGTTGCAATCGTTAAGTAATATATTGTTAATAATAAAGATTCTTACAATATGAATTTAAATAATTTACGTCCCGCAGAAGGATCTGTCAAGACTAGAAAAAGAGTTGGTCGTGGTGCCGGTTCAGGTTTGGGTGGTACTTCTACAAGAGGACATAAAGGAGCAAAATCAAGATCTGGTTATTCTAAGAAGATTGGTTTTGAAGGCGGACAGATGCCTCTTCAACGTCGTGTTCCGAAATTTGGTTTCAAGAATATCAACCGTGTTGAATACAAAGCAATTAACTTGGATACTATTCAGAAATTAGCTGAAGCTAAGAATCTGTCTAAGGTAGGTATCAATGAGTTGATTGAGGCTGGTTTCATTTCTTCTAACCAGTTAGTGAAAGTTCTTGGTAACGGTAGTTTAACTACTAAGCTTGATGTGGAAGCAAATGCTTTCTCTAAGAGCGCAGTAGCTGCAATCGAAGCCGCTGGTGGTAATGCAGTAAAACTCTGATTCAATGAGAAAATCTATTGAAACATTAAAGAATATATGGAATATTGAGGATCTGAGACAGCGGATCCTCATTACTATATTGTTTGTTGCAATTTACCGGTTTGGATCATACGTGGTTCTTCCAGGTATCAATCCTGCCAAGTTGTCGCAGTTGCATGAACAAACAAGTGAAGGTCTTCTTGCCTTGTTGAATATGTTCTCTGGTGGAGCTTTTTCTAATGCTTCTATTTTTGCATTGGGAATCATGCCTTACATCTCTGCATCCATCGTGATTCAGTTGTTGGCTATCGCAGTTCCTTACTTCCAGAAACTTCAGCGCGAGGGTGAAAGTGGACGTCGGAAAATTAATCAGTATACTCGTATCCTGACCATATTCATTTTGATATTCCAGGCTCCTTCTTATCTGATCAACTTAAAGATGCAAGCAAGTGCTGCGCTTAATGCTTCATTAGATTGGACTTTCTTTATTATTACTTCTACCATCATCTTAGCAGCTGGAAGTATGTTCATCTTGTGGCTTGGAGAAAGAATTACTGATAAAGGTATCGGAAACGGTATTTCTCTGATCATCATGGTCGGTATTATCGCACGTCTTCCGCAGGCTTTCTCAGGTGAATTCGTTTCACGTCTTGCTTCTCCGGGCGCCGGTGGTATTGTCATGTTCTTGCTTGAAATTGTCATGCTGATCCTGGTAATTGCAGCGGCCATTCTTTTGGTACAGGGTGTTCGTAAGGTTCCCGTACAATATGCTAAACGCATTGTAGGAAACAAGCAGTATGGTGGTGCTAGACAGTATATTCCTTTGAAGGTAAATGCTGCAAACGTAATGCCGATTATTTTTGCACAGGCTATCATGTTTATTCCAATTACTATTGTTGGATTCTCTAATACTGAATCGGCAAGTAATTTTGCACGGGCATTTATAGATCATACCAGTTTCTGGTATAATTTGGTATTTGCAATCCTGATTATTGTATTTACTTGGTTCTATACAGCTATTACAATCAATCCGACACAGATGGCTGAAGATATGAAACGAAACAACGGTTTCATACCGGGTATCAAGCCGGGAAAGAGTACTGCAGACTACATTGATACAATCATGTCTCGCATTACATTGCCTGGATCTATCTTCTTGGCTATTGTAGCCATCTTGCCAGCTTTTGCCGGAGTATTTGGAGTGCAGGCCGAGTTTGCCCAGTTCTTTGGTGGAACTTCTTTGTTGATTCTCGTGGGTGTGGTTCTTGATACACTCCAGCAGGTTGAAAGCCATTTGTTAATGCGTCATTACGATGGTCTGTTGAGCTCTGGTAGAATCAAGGGACGCTCAGGTAATGTAGCTGCTTATTAAAGGGAGTTATAATGATATTTCTTAAGACAGATGATGAAATAGAGCTGCTTCGTCAGAGTAATCTCCTTGTGGGGAAAACTCTGGCTGAAGTTGCTAAATTAATTCAGCCTGGGGTTACAACCCGTCAACTTGATAAAGTTGCTGAAGAGTTTATAAGAGATCATGGTGCAATCCCTACCTTTAAGGGCTTTCCAAATCCTTATGGGGCTCCGTTTCCGGGAACCTTATGTACTTCGGTCAATGACCAGGTCGTTCATGGAATTCCCAATGATATTCCTTTGAAAGAGGGTGATATCGTTTCAGTCGACTGCGGCACTTACATGAATGGATTTTGTGGAGATTCTGCTTATACATTCTGTGTCGGGGAGGTGGAACCGGAGATTAAGGCACTTTTGAAAACGACAAAGGAGGCTTTGTATAAAGGGATTGAAAACGCTGTTCACGGAAAGCGTATCGGTGATATCGGATTTGCTATCGAGCAGCATTGTGAATCGCATTCCTACGGAGTAGTCCGGGAGTTTGTCGGTCATGGAATCGGAAAAGATATGCATGAAGATCCGCAAGTTCCCAACTATGGTAGAAGAGGCACTGGAGTGCTGTTGAAAAAAGGAATGTGTATCGCGATAGAACCTATGATTACGTTAGGCAACCGGCAGATTGTAATGGAGAGTGACAATTGGACAATCCGGACAAGAGACCGGAAATGTGCGGCTCACTTCGAACACACAGTCGCAATCGGTTTGGATAAGGCAGATATTTTATCATCGTTTGAATTTATAGAACAAGTTTTAGGAGATAAAGCAATTTAATATGGCGAAGCAATCAGCAATAGAGCAAGATGGAGTAATTGTAGAAGCATTGTCAAACGCAATGTTTCGTGTAGAGCTGGAAAACGGACATGAGATTACCGCTCATATTTCCGGCAAGATGAGAATGCATTACATTAAAATATTACCGGGTGATAAGGTTAGGGTAGAGATGTCACCTTATGACTTGTCCAAAGGAAGAATCGTTTTTAGATACAAATAAAAAGAAATAAGATATGAAAGTAAGAGCATCATTAAAGAAACGTACGCCGGAATGTAAGATCGTAAGACGTAATGGCCGTTTGTATGTTATTAACAAGAAAAATCCTAAGTATAAACAACGTCAAGGATAATTTATTATTTTTGCAAAAAAAATAATTTAGTATATGGCTATAAGAATAGTTGGTGTAGATTTGCCTCAGAACAAGAGAGGTGAGATTGCGTTGACATACGTATATGGTATCGGACGCAGTAGTTCAGCAAAAATTTTGGACAAAGCGGGTGTAGACCGTGATTTGAAAGTAAAGGATTGGACTGATGATCAGGCTGCTAAGATCCGTGAGATTATTGGTGCTGAATATAAAGTAGAAGGTGATCTTCGTTCAGAAATCCAATTGAACATTAAGCGATTAATGGATATTGGTTGCTATCGTGGTGTTCGTCACCGTTTGGGTCTGCCCGTAAGAGGTCAGAGCACAAAGAACAATGCTCGTACACGTAAGGGAAGAAAGAAAACAGTTGCAAATAAGAAAAAAGCTACTAAATAATAATTGTTAATATGGCAAAAAAAACAGTCGCAGCTAAAAAAAGAAATGTAAAGGTTGATGCTAATGGACAGTTGCATGTTCATTCTTCATTCAATAACATTATCGTTTCTTTGGCAAACAGCGAAGGCCAGATTATTTCTTGGTCTTCTGCAGGTAAGATGGGATTTAGAGGTTCTAAGAAGAACACTCCTTATGCAGCTCAGATGGCTGCCCAGGATTGCGCTAAAGTAGCGTACGACCTTGGCCTGAGAAAGGTGAAAGCTTACGTGAAAGGTCCAGGTAACGGACGTGAGTCTGCTATCAGAACAGTACACGGAGCAGGAATTGAAGTTACTGAAATCATCGACGTAACTCCATTGCCTCACAACGGTTGTCGTCCTCCGAAAAGAAGAAGAGTATAATAAAGATAACCTATTTAGATGTAACTTGAATTTGTTAATAAATGGATTGCAATTCCTTTCTGTAATCGCGGCTGCAACAAATTGAGTTCATTAATAACAATTAAATTAGAAAAGAAAATGGCTAGATATACTGGACCAAAAACTAGAATTGCACGTAAATTCGGTGAAGCAATCTTTGGAGCAGATAAAGTTTTGTCTAAGAAAAACTATCCTCCTGGACAGCATGGAAATACTCGTCGCAGAAAAACATCTGAGTACGGTGTCATGCTGGCTGAAAAGCAGAAAGCAAAATATACTTACGGAGTTTTGGAAAAACAGTTCCGTAACTTGTTTGAAAAGGCTGCAAGCATGAACGGTATTACCGGTGAAATCTTGTTGCAGAGCCTTGAATGTCGTCTTGACAACGTAGTGTTCCGTTTGGGTATCGCTCCTACTCGTGCCGCTGCTCGTCAGTTGGTAGGCCACAAACATATTACTGTTGACGGTGAAGTGGTAAACATCCCTTCATACTCAGTAAAGCCGGGTCAGTTGGTAGGTGTTCGTGAAAGATCTAAGTCTTTGGAAGTTGTTGCTAACTCTTTGGCTGGATTCAATCACAGCAAATATCCTTGGTTGGAATGGGATGAAAACTCTAAGACAGGTAAACTGTTGCACAAGCCAGAAAGAGCAGACATTCCTGAAAACATTAAAGAACACTTGATCGTTGAATTGTACTCTAAATAATAATTAATTTCATGGCGATATTAGCATTTCAAAAACCTGATAAAGTATTAATGTTGGAAGCGGATTCCAAATTCGGAAAATTCGAATTCCGTCCGCTTGAACCCGGTTTCGGTATTACCGTAGGTAATGCTTTACGCCGTATTCTTCTCTCTTCTCTGGAAGGCTATGCTATCAATACACTTCATATCGAAGGCGTTGAGCATGAATTTGCAACTGTACCAGGTGTAAAGGAAGATGTCACTAACATTATCTTGAATCTGAAGCAAGTTCGGTTCAAGCAAATAGTTGAGGAATTCGAAAATGAAAAGGTAAGCATTACCGTTGAGAATTCTACTGAATTTAAGGCAGGTGATATTGGTAAGTATTTGACCGGATTTGAAGTGTTAAATCCTGAATTAGTTATTTGCCATTTAGATTCAAAAGCAACTATGCAGATAGATCTTACAATCAACAAAGGACGCGGTTATGTTCCGGCTGACGAAAACCGTGAATACTGCACCGATGTGAATGTAATTCCTATCGATTCTATTTATACTCCGATTCGTAATGTAAAATATGCGGTTGAAAACTACCGTGTAGAACAGAAGACTGACTATGAAAAGTTGGTGCTGGAAATTACGACGGACGGTTCCATTCACCCGAAGGATGCGCTGAAGGAAGCTGCTAAAATATTGATTTATCACTTCATGCTTTTCTCTGATGAAAAGATTACTCTGGAAACTTCTGATGTTGACGGAAATGAAGAATTCGATGAAGAAGTATTGCACATGCGTCAGTTGCTGAAGACCAAGTTGGTTGATATGGATTTGTCAGTACGTGCATTGAACTGCTTGAAAGCTGCAGATGTGGAAACATTGGGCGACTTGGTACAGTTCAACAAAACAGACCTGCTCAAATTCCGTAACTTCGGTAAGAAATCGCTCACTGAGCTTGATGATTTGCTCGAGAGTCTGAATCTGTCGTTTGGAACAGATATTTCTAAATATAAATTAGATAAAGAATAACAAATGAGACATAATAAAAAATTCAACCATTTAGGTCGTACTGCTTCTCACAGAAACGCAATGTTGTCAAACATGGCATGTTCTTTGATCAAGCACAAAAGAATCACTACGACTGTTGCGAAGGCTAAAGCTTTGAAAAAGTTCGTTGAGCCTCTGATTACTAAGTCTAAAGAAGACACAACTAACTCACGTCGTGTTGTATTTAGCAACTTGCAAGACAAATTCGCTGTAACTGAACTGTTCAAAGAAATCTCTGTAAAGGTTGCAGATCGTCCGGGTGGTTACACTCGTATCATCAAGACTGGTCACCGTTTGGGTGATAACGCAGAAATGTGTTTCATCGAACTGGTTGATTACAATGAGAACATGGCTAAGTCAGCTGCTAAGAAAGCTACTCGTACTCGTCGTTCTAAGAAATCTGCTGCTGCAACTGAAGCACCTGCTGAAGCTACAGAAGCTACTACAGAGGAAGCCCCTAAAGCTGAATAATTCTGTAAGATACTATATATTAAAAGCCGGACATTTAGTCCGGCTTTTTTTGTTCCTGTATGCTTACATATCCTTGCCCTTGTGTTTCGGCATGTCTGCTCTAATCAAGTATGGATGGTGAAGCCTGCATTTTGACGGGTGATATGTGGGCTACACCTCTGCATAAAACAATGGCGGCTGCACTATATACACTTTTATAGTGGCAGTCGCCATTGTTTTATGCTAACTGTCGTTTCAGCGGTACTGATATCCGCACTGCCGGTGACGTTTTGTCTGCACACCTTCGCAGCATTGTGATTATTATTGTCTGATGCGACTTATTCGATGGTGATTCCCATCTTTCTCATCAGGAAGCAGGCATTCATGTTCTGCGCGATCCCCTTTCGCAACTTGTAGGAGAAACTCAATTCGTCGTTCCGGATATCCGCCTCAAAGCAGTAGTTGGCGATGTGCTCCGGAAACTGATTGACCAGTTCCCCCAACAACAGGTCGTGCGTGGCTATGATGCCGTTTGCCTTCAGGCCGATTAACTGCTTCATCAAGTCGAATGAACCCTTCTGTTTGTCGGTAGAATTGGTTCCCTTCAAGATCTCATCCAATATGATGAACAGTTCCCTGCCTTCATTCAGCCAGTCAATGATTCTTTTCAACCGCTTCAGTTCCGCGAAGAAATACGATTCATTCTCACTGAGCGAGTCAGAGGTCCGTAGGCTGGTTACCAATTCCGCCGGATACACTTCCATCGATTCACAACACACAGGAAGGCCATTACATGCCAGCAGATAGTTCGTACCTATGGTCCTCAGATACGTACTTTTCCCAGCCATATTTGCCCCTGTAACGATGAGGAAGAAAGGTTTCACCGGAATCTCCACATCATTCTTCACACACTGCGTTTCCTTCATCAGCGGGTGGCCCATGTTCCGTGCCTTCAGGCAGAAGGGCTCCGGCGAGATAACCGGATACTGATATCCGGGATGATTAAAGGCGAAGACCCCCAGTGAACAGAGCGCATCCATCCGTCCCACAGTCTCCAGCCATCCTGCCAGATACCTTCCGTATTTCTGTTTCCATCCCTCGATCCGTACAATCTGATGGAGCTGGAAGAAGACACTGCCTTCCAGGATGACATACAACAACTGATTGTTCCGCAGGTCCATCCGGTCCAGCTCTTTCGAAAGCTCCTGTAATGCCTCAGAAGGCGATTTTCCGTCGATTTTCAGCGCTTTCATCCATTCCCTGATCATTTCCGCCTTCCACTCCTGGCGTTCGCTCAGAGCGATTAATTGCGCGTAACAGCTTAATACCTTCAACTTCCGGTTGTACTCCTCCTGTACCGAAGTCGCACGCCGGATGATACCGAAACTGATGATGACAAATCCCATGAATGAAAATCCCACCCATGTCAGGGAGATGATTCCGGCAACTCCCAGGATGAGCAGCACCAGATTGATGCCCGGAACGGCCCAGCAAACCGCCTTTACCCACGGATACCGTTTCATCCATCCAGCCTGTTCCATCCACTTCCCAATCTCCTGAATATCCGTATCCTTGCATTCATGAATGAGTCCGGTCAGTTGAAACCGCTCGCAGAACTCCCTTCTCTCCGATACATCTTTCACCCCTTCCTGACGACGCTCGATAGCCTCCTTATCCGTAAGATGCTTCATCAGCCACGCTGCCAGCGTACGCTTTCCGATGCTTGTACACGTACGGTTGATAGCCTGAAAAAGCGATTTCTCCCCGAAAAGGTCGATGTCGAAGGCATACGGATGCTCCGGATCGATAAACTCTTTTCCTCCGTCAAATCCCGAGTAATCGTTTTCCAGTCCTTGCCATTCCTTGCGGTTGATGTCCAGCTGCATTTCCAGCCACTCCTTCCGGTTGAACAGCCGGTTATGCACTTTCATCAGCCACAAAAACGGCAGGAAGAACACTCCCGCGCCCAGCACAATCATCCAGTTCTCCTCCTTTCTCAGGTAGACCACCGCTCCGATGAGCAGTAGAAACGCCAGTACCCTCAACCAACTGATGCGGGTGATTTTCTCTTTGATTGCCCGTAACTCCGCTTCCCCCGATGCGATTCTGTTACGGTACCATTCCTTTGCATTTTCCATGTGTTTTCTTTTTAAGTATATGATTCAGCCGATAAACCATTCGGCCCGTCCGAAAGCTTATCAGCGTATCATTCTGTTGCATAAAAACAAAAATCCGCCATCTTGTCCTGTACATTACGAAAAGGCAAGAAGGCGGATTATATCACTTCCGGTTACTCAGTCACCGGTTAGAATTCAGCGTTGCGCGGTGTACGCGGGAACGGGATGACGTCACGGATGTTAGCCATACCGGTAACGAACAGCAGCAGGCGTTCGAATCCCAGTCCGAATCCTGAATGAGGACAAGAACCGTACTTACGGGTATCCAGGTACCACCACATATCCTTCATCGGAATATTCAGTTCCTGAATACGAGTCAGCAGCTTGTCGTAGTCGGCCTCACGCTCTGAACCACCGATGATTTCTCCAATCTTCGGGAACAATACGTCCATGGCGCGAACCGTCTTGCCGTCTTCGTTCTGCTTCATATAGAAAGCCTTGATTTCCTTCGGATAGTCGGTCAGGATTACCGGACGCTTGAAGTGCTCTTCAACCAGGAAGCGTTCGTGTTCTGAAGCCAGGTCAACTCCCCAGTAAACCGGGAATTCGAACTTGTGTCCGTTGGCAACAGCCTCTTCCAGGATCTTGATACCCTCTGTATAAGGCAAGCGTACGAACGATTCCTTCAGTACTCCCTGCAGACGTTCGATCAGTCCCTTGTCGAACATATCGTTCAGGAACTTCACATCGTCATAGCAGTTGTCGAGAGCCCACTGTACACAGAACTTGATGAACTCCTCTGCCAGGTCCATGTTGTCATTGATGTCGTTGAAAGCCACTTCAGGTTCAATCATCCAGAACTCAGCCAGGTGACGCGGAGTATTTGAGTTTTCTGCACGGAAAGTAGGACCGAACGTATAGATGGCTCCCAGTGCCGTTGCAGCCAATTCTCCTTCCAGCTGTCCGGATACCGTCAGACTGGCCTGCTTTCCAAAGAAATCGTTGTCATAAATAATAGAACCGTTTTCATCCTTCTTCAGATCGTACAGGTTCATGGTAGTCACCTGGAACATCTGTCCGGCACCTTCACAGTCGGAAGCTGTGATCAGCGGAGTATGGAAATAGAAGAAGCCACGGTCGTGGAAGAACTTGTGGATGGCGATAGCCATGTTGTGACGGATACGGAACACTGCACCGAAAGTGTTTGTACGCGGACGCAGGTGAGCGATCTCACGCAGGAACTCCATAGAGTGTCCCTTCTTCTGCAGCGGATACGTGTTGTCGCAAGTACCCAGCACCACCATTTCACGTGCCTGAATTTCGGCAGCCTGTCCGGCACCTACCGATTCTACCAGCTCACCGTTTACGCTGATACATGCTCCGGTAGTAATCTGCTTCAGCAGTTCCTCGTCGAAGTTGGCCAGGTCGACTACAATCTGCACATTATTTATAGTAGAACCGTCATTCAGGGCGATAAAGTTTACCTGTTTGCTACCGCGGCGGGTACGTACCCAACCTTTTACATTGACCATCGCACCGAAATCACGGCGTTTCAGCAAGTCAACAATTTTTGTTCTACGAATTGTTTCCATTTTTCTTTCTTTTTATAGTACAAGCACGGTCCACTTTTCCGGTCCGGTCTTCCGCCGTCATCCCTGAAAGGTGTACCGTGCCTGTAACGTTATTGCACAGTATTAAAAATCTATTTATTCAAAAGACCCCATGCGGAGGATGTTTACTTCCTGTTCTGTCAGGTAACGCCAGTCACCGCGGCGAAGTCCCTTCTTGGTCAGTCCCGCAAAATATACACGGTCGAGCTTGATGACACGGTATCCCAGCGATTCGAAGATACGGCGTACGATACGGTTCTTTCCAGAGTGAATTTCAATACCCACCTGCGACTTGTCGGTATCCGATGCATAGCTTACCGCATCTGCGTGGATTTCTCCGTCGTCCAGTGTGATACCCGATACAATCTGGTCCAGGTCCGCTTTCGTCACGTTCTTGTCACAATATACGTGATAGATTTTCTTCTTCAAGAATTTCGGGTGTGTCAGTTTCGAAGCCAGGTCACCGTCGTTGGTCAGCAGCAATACACCTGTAGTGTTTCTGTCCAGACGACCTACCGGGTAGATACGCTCCTTGCAGGCACCTTTTACGTAATCCATTACCGTCTTGCGTTCCTGCGGGTCATCCGATGTCGTTACACAGTCCTTCGGCTTGTTCAGCAACACGTATACCTTACGCTCGATGCTTACCGGCTGATCGTGGAACTTCACTTCATCCGTACGCTTCACCTTGGTTCCCAGTTCTGTTACCACCTCACCGTTTACAGAGATTACCCCTGCGGTGATAAACTCATCCGCCTCACGGCGTGAGCAGATACCGGCATTTGCCAGAAACTTGTTCAGACGAATCGGTTCATCCGGATCAGTAAGCACATCCTTATATTCGATCTGCTTCTTCATGCTGTATTTCGCATTCGGATTATAGTCGGCCGTACGAGGACGATAGCCTCCCTGCTGGCGGTTGCCATAACCACCCTGCTGTCCGCCATTGTTGTAACGGGGACGCTGCTGGCGATATCCTCCTTCACCCTGTCCGCCATTGTTGTTGAAGCGCGGACGGAATCTACGTGCTTCACCGCCTTCTTCGTTGTTGTTGAAGCGCGGAGTGTACGGGCGCTGCGGACGTCCGCCATTGTTATTGTTGAAACGCGGATTATATCCCTGGCGTTCTCCTCCTTCCTGCTTGTTGCCGTATGCAGGACGGTACGGACGCTGCTGACGATAACCTCCTTCACCCTGTCCGCCATTGTTGTTGTTGAAGCGCGGACGATACGGACGCTGTTCACCGTTTCCGCCGTTGTTGAAGTTCGGGTTGTAAGAAGAACGGTACGGACGCTCTCCGCCCTCTGCATTGTTGAAACGCGGACGCCGTCCATAATTGTTTCCTCCCTCATTACGGCTGTATTTGTTGTAAGATTTGTAACCGTCTCGGCCAGACTGGCTGAATTCGCCATTTTGTCTGTTTTCTTTTTCTGTCATAAAATTAAATTTAATGAATTAGTAAATGTACCCTCTCGGGCAGAATTATATCAGTTTTTTTAAAGTTTGTTTCAATTACATACCCGTATAGTTGTGCGGTGTGATGGCACGCAGCTCCTTCTTGATCTCTTCACTCACATTCAATGTCTCAATGAATTCCTTGATAGAACTTTCATTGATGGCCTGGTTGGTGCGGGTCAATGCCTTCAGTGCTTCGTATGGATGCGGATAAGCCTCACGGCGCAGAATTGTCTGGATGGCTTCTGCCACTACGCTCCAGCAGTTGTCAAGATCCTCATAAATCTTGTGCTCGTTCAGCAGGAGCTTGCCCAGTCCCTTGAGTGAGCTCTGGATGGCGATGATGATGTGTCCGAACGGAACACCCACGTTACGCAGCACCGTAGAGTCGGTCAGGTCGCGCTGCAGACGAGAAACCGGCAGTTTGCTTGACAGGTGCTCCAGGATTGCGTTGGCCATACCCAGATTTCCTTCTGCATTCTCAAAGTCAATCGGGTTCACCTTGTGCGGCATGGCACTTGAACCAACCTCACCGGCTTTGATCTTCTGCTTGAAGTATTCCATGGAGATATACTGCCAGAAGTCACGGTTCATGTCAATCATGATGGTATTGATACGCTTCATGGCATCGAAGATAGCTCCCAGGTTGTCGTAGTTGGAAATCTGAGTCGTGTATTCCTCACGCTCCAGTCCCAGTTTCTCAGCTACGAAACGGTTACCGAATGCCTTCCAGTCGAATTCCGGATAAGCCACGTGGTGTGCGTTGTAGTTACCGGTAGCACCACCGAACTTGGCAGTAATCGGACAAGCCTTCAGCGCAGCCAGCTGTCTGTTCAGACGGTAAGCGAATACCATGATTTCTTTTCCCAGACGGGTAGGAGAGGCCGGCTGTCCGTGAGTCTTTGCCAGCATCGGGATATCCTTCCATTCTTCAGCATAGGCTGTCAGCTGGTCAATCAGCTTCTGGATTTGCGGATAATACACCTCTTCCAGCGCTTCCTTGATAGACAAAGGCACTGAAGTGTTGTTGATATCCTGTGATGTCAGTCCGAAGTGGATAAATTCCTTGTAAGCCTCCAGACCTCCCAGTTTGTCGAACTCTTCCTTGATGAAATACTCAACAGCCTTCACGTCGTGGTTAGTAACACTCTCAATTTCTTTGATACGCTGTGCATCCTTCTCTGAAAAATTGCGGTAGATGTTACGCAATGCCTCAAAGCGGCTGGAATCAAAATCCTTTAACTGCGGCAAGGGCAGTTCACACAGGGTAATGAAGTATTCAATTTCTACCTGCACGCGGTATTTAATCAGCGCGTATTCAGAAAAATAAGCAGCCAAAGCTCCTGCTTTGCCTCTGTATCGACCGTCAATCGGTGAGATCGCTGTGAGTAAATCAAGCTCCATCATGTTTTATAAAAATATTTTAGAATCTGAAATTAATGATCATTGATTTAGGAGTGCAAATTTAATTCTTTTTCTTCAGTAAATGGCGCTAGTACAGAAAAGTTTAGCATTTATTTGTCTTTGGCATTGCAAACGGCGACTGTTTTGTGCCCGATTGTGATGATTTTCATTGTTTTTGACCTTCTTTCAGCTTCTGTTTTCCAGGTAACGGGCAGGGCTTGGGTAACCGGCCGTTGTCTTGTGTGTTTTCTTTCATTATGCGTGTGGCATTTCCCTGCGGGCTTTTTCTGAAAGGCCGCCACCTTTTGGGAAAAACCCGCCATGTTTCAGCACTTGCACTTCCGTCTTTTCCGGGATTTTTCTTTTTCTGTGCGCCTCCTTTCCGTAATCTGTTTTTCGGCCGTCAGTATATCCGTCCGATGCCCTCTTTTTGAAGGCTTCTGGCAGTCGTTGACATCCGGCTTTGCGACGGCTGTATTCCGTTAATCAGAGCACTTCCTATCCCTTGTCTTAGTGATAATTACCCTTTCCCCGGACCGGATCTCCGGTATTTTCTGCCTTTTTACAAATATTTTAGCCTGAAACTCTTCAAGTAAGTCGTCCGAAAATATAAAATTCGTATATTTGCAGCCGAAAAAACGATAAAAACAATGGAATTACCAAAAGATCCGATGATGTTGTTCAGTTTTGTAAACATGAAACTGAGAGATTGTTACTCTTCACTCGATGAGTTGTGTGAAGATTTGAATGTTAAAAAAGAGAGTTTGCTGGATACACTGAAAGCAGTGGGATTTGAATACGACCAGTCTCAAAACCGTTTCTGGTAACGCTTTTAGAGAGAATTCTTCTTGTGTTGACACTAAGGCATCAGAATAAAAATAGAAAAAACAAGAATACCATGGTAAAGAAAATTGTAATTAGTTGGCTGTTCATGGCCCTATTGTGCTTACCGGTTCTGGCCCAGATGCAGAATCCGATCAAGTTTAAAACCGAATGGAAGGAAATTTCGTCTACCGAGGCTGAAATTGTCTTTTCCGGAACAATTGACGATGGCTGGCACGTATATTCTACCAATCTGGGAGATGGAGGACCTACCTCAGCCACATTTAATATTGATGAGATCAAAGGTGCTGAAGTCGTAGGAGAACTGAAGGCTGTCGGCAACGAAGTGGAAGTGATGGACCCGGTTTTCGAAATGATGGTCCGTTTCTTCGAAGGCTCAGTGAAATTCGTGCAGAAAGTCAAACTGACCGGCGGTGACTATAAGGTAACCGGTTATCTGCAGTATGGAGCCTGCGACGACCAGAGCTGTCTGCCTCCTACCAGTGTGGACTTCTCCTACAGCGGAACTGTTGCCCAGAAGGGTGGGGCTGCTCCGGTGAAAGCGGCCGGTGCGGTAGCCGAGAAAACAGCGGCTGAAGTAAAGGCCGGTGATGTACAGGAACAGGTGGTTGTAGTAGAAGAACTTCCGGCTCAGACGGATTCAGTGGCTGCTCCTCAGGCTGCAGCCGGTGCCAAGGATTACTGGGCTCCGGTGATCGGTGAGCTGAACAACTTTGGAGAACATGTAGAACAGGATTCTCATTCTTGGATCTATATCTTCTTCACCGGTTTCGTGGGCGGTCTGCTGGCACTGTTTACTCCTTGTGTGTGGCCGATTATCCCGATGACGGTCAGCTTCTTCCTGAAACGTACAAAGGATAAGAAAAAAGGAATCCGTGACGCCTGGACATACGGTGCTTCTATCGTAGTTATTTATGTGGCACTGGGACTGGCTGTGACACTGATTTTCGGTGCAAGTGCCCTGAACGCATTGTCTACCAATGCCATCTTCAACATCTTCTTCTTCCTGATGCTGGTGGTCTTTGCCGCTTCTTTCTTCGGAGCGTTCGAGATTACCCTGCCCTCGAAGTGGAGCAACGCCGTTGACAGCAAGGCCGAACAGACTACCGGTCTGTTGAGTATCTTCCTGATGGCCTTTACCCTGTCACTGGTATCTTTCTCTTGTACCGGTCCGATCATCGGTTTCCTGCTCGTGGAAGTATCGACTACAGGCAGTGTAATTGCTCCGGCTATCGGAATGCTGGGATTTGCCATCGCACTGGCATTGCCGTTTACCCTGTTTGCCATGTTCCCGTCATGGCTGAAGTCAATGCCGAAATCAGGTGGCTGGATGAACGTCATCAAGGTTACCCTGGGCTTCCTGGAACTGGCGTTTGCCCTCAAGTTCCTGTCGGTAGCCGACCTGGCCTATGGTTGGGGTATCCTCGACCGCGAAGCCTTCCTGTCACTCTGGATCATCATCTTCGGTCTGCTCGGACTTTATCTGCTGGGTAAAATCAAATTCGCCCACGACGACGATAATGATAAGGTAGGCGTTACCCGTTTCTTCATGGCCCTGATTTCCCTGGCCTTTGCGGTTTATATGATTCCGGGTCTTTGGGGAGCTCCTCTGAAGGCTGTCAGTGCATTTGCTCCGCCAATGCAGACTCAGGATTTCAACCTTTATAAGAACGAAGTTCACGCCAAGTTTACCGACTACGATGCCGGTATGGAATATGCCCGTCAGAACGGCAAGCCGGTGATGATTGACTTTACCGGATACGGTTGTGTGAACTGCCGTAAGATGGAGCTGGCCGTATGGACCGATCCGAAAGTAGGCAAACTGCTGAATGAAGACTATGTACTGATTACTCTGTATGTAGACGAAAAGACCAAGTTGCCCGAACCGATCAAGATTGTAGAAAACGGTTCGGAACGTACCTTGCGTACCGTAGGCGACAAGTGGAGCTACCTGCAGCGCTCTAAGTTCGGTGCCAACGCACAGCCGTTCTACGTATTGCTCGACAACGAAGGAAAACCGTTGAACAAGTCGTATGCATACGACGAAGACATCGCCAAGTATGTAGACTTCCTTGAAACCGGCTTGAAGAATTACAAGAAATAATCCATCTTCCGGATAGCAGGCGGTTTCTCCGCCTGTATATGACGTGCGGATTTGCCGTGTCGGAGCTTCTTTCCGGCGGCAGGTCCGCACGTCTGCTGTGTAAGACTATCAGTCGTTCAACAGATTATGTCAAAAATCAATAAAATCCTTTGTTGATTAAAAAGAAATGTTGTACCTTTGCAAGCCGATTATTATCAAATAGTGAAAAAAGCCCGAAATTTCCGCGTCTTCTTTGTCCGGGAAGTACGGAAGCTAGGGAATTGTTTTTTAGTAGTTAACATTTTAAAAAAGAATTAAGAGTGGATACTTTAAGTTACAAGACCATTTCTGCAAACAAGGAAACTGCAACAAAAGAATGGGTTGTAGTTGATGCTACCGATCAGGTTGTAGGCCGTCTCGGTGCAAAAGTTGCAAAGTTGTTGAGAGGTAAGTACAAACCAAACTTTACTCCTCACGTAGACTGCGGTGATAATGTGATCATTATCAATGCTGACAAAGTGAAATTTACAGGTAACAAGTGGAATGACAAAGTTTACCTGAGCTACACTGGTTATCCAGGTGGACAGCGTGAAATCACTCCTGCCCGCTTGATGGCAAAACCTAACGGCGCTGAAAAACTGATGAAGAAAGTCGTTAAGGGTATGCTTCCTAAGAACCGTCTGGGAGCAAAATTGCTGGGTAACTTGTATGTTTACGAAGGTGCTGAACACAAACACGAGGCTCAGACTCCGAAAGTAATTGATATTAACACACTTAAATAATAAAGAATGGAAGTAGTAAATGCATTAGGCAGACGTAAAAGCGCTATCGCACGCGTTTTCGTAAGCGAAGGTACAGGAAAGATTACTATTAACAAGAGAGACCTTGCACAGTACTTTCCATCAACTATCCTGCAGTATGTAGTTAAACAGCCGTTGAACAAATTGGAAGTGGCTGAAAAATATGATATTAAAGTTAACTTGTGTGGCGGTGGATTCACTGGTCAGTCTCAGGCTCTGCGTCTGGCTATCGCCCGTGCACTGGTTAAAATCAATCCGGAAGACAAGAAGACTCTTCGTGCTGAAGGTTTCATGACTCGTGACCCACGTACTGTGGAACGTAAGAAACCGGGACGTCCGAAAGCTCGTCGTAGATTCCAGTTCAGTAAACGTTAAGCTTTTGAGTTTGTTAGTTTTTAAGTTGGTAAGTTTGTGTAAAGTAATCGGTCACGCTGAAACTTGCAACTGACTCGAAACTTAGAAACTCAAAAACTTAAAACGAAAAGCGTTTAGTATCTAAACCATCGGGACTTTTTTCTGCCGCGGTTGCAGAATGACTACCTGATAGTTGGTTTAATTAACAAAAAAGAAAGTAAACGATTTAAAGATTAAAACAATGTCAAGAGTAAATTTTGATACATTATTGGAGGCTGGTTGCCACTTCGGACACTTGAAGAGAAAGTGGAACCCTGCAATGGCTCCTTATATTTTTATGGAACGCAACGGTATCCATATCATCGACCTGAACAAAACCGTTGTAAAAGTGGAAGAAGCTGCTGAAGCTTTGAAGCAGATCGCAAAATCAGGAAAGAAAATCCTGTTCGTTGCTACTAAGAAACAAGCTAAGCAGGTAGTAGCTGAGAAAGCTGCTTCTGTAAATATGCCTTATGTAATTGAACGTTGGCCGGGCGGTATGCTGACTAACTTCCCTACTATCCGTAAGGCTGTGAAGAAAATGGCTACTATCGATAAGCTGACTAACGATGGTACTTACTCAAACCTGTCAAAGAGAGAAATCCTTCAGATCTCTCGTCAGCGTGCTAAACTGGAAAAGAACCTCGGTTCTATCGCTGACCTGACTCGTCTGCCGTCTGCATTGTTCGTAATCGACGTATTGAAGGAAAACATCGCAGTTCGCGAAGCTAACCGTCTGGGTATTCCTGTATTTGCAATCGTAGATACTAACTCAGATCCTACAAACGTAGACTACGTAATCCCGGCTAACGATGACGCTACAAAATCTGTAGAAGTTATCCTGGATGCTTGCTGCGCTGCTATGGCAGAAGGTTTGGAAGAAAGAAAGGCTGAAAAAGTAGATATGGAAGCTGCTGGCGAAAACGCTCCTAAGGCTGCCAAGAAAAAAACTACTAAGGCTCGCATGGATAAGGCAGAAGAAGATGCCATCAATGCTGCTAAGGCTGCCGCTTTCATCGACAAGGAAGAAGCTTAATCATTTGGATTAATCGGGCATAATGGAACGCGGATTCATGCAGATTTTCACCGCAGATTTTTTTCGTAAGAATATCTGCTGAAATCTGTAGGAATCTGCGTTTCTTTTGTTATTTTTGAATATTGATTTATTAACCTGATAAAAAAGAAATTTACTATGGCTGTAAGTATGGCTGATATCACCAAGCTTCGTAAAATGACTGGAGCTGGTATGATGGACTGTAAGAATGCTTTGACTGAATCAGAAGGCGATTTCGACAAGGCAGTGGAAATTATCCGTAAAAAAGGACAGGCAGTAGCTGCAAAACGTTCTGACCGTGAAACTTCAGAAGGTTGTGTATTGGCTAAGTCAACAGGTGATTATGCTGCTATGATCGCTTTGAAGTGTGAAACTGACTTCGTTGCTAAGAACGCTGATTTCGTAGCTCTGACTCAGGCTATCCTGGATGCTGCTATCGCTAACAAATGTCAGAACCTGGATGAAGTAAAAGCATTGCCTATGGGTAGCGGTACAATCGCTGATGCTATCGTTGAACGCAGCGGTATCACTGGTGAAAAGACTGAACTCGACGGTTACTTCTTTGTTTCAGGTGCTTGCACTGCAGTTTACAACCACCAGAATAAGAACCAGTTGTGTACAATTGTTGCATTCAACAAGCCTTGCGCTGACCAGGTTGCACACGAAATCTGTATGCAGATCGCTGCTATGAACCCGATCGCTATCGACGAAGCAGGTGTTCCTGAATCTGTAAAGGAAAACGAAATCAACGTAGCTATCGAAAAGACAAAAGCAGAACAGGTACAGAAGGCTGTAGAAGCTGCATTGAAGAAAGCCGGCTTCAACCTGTATATCGCTGAAAACGAAGAACACCTGAACGAAGGTATCATGAAGGGTTCTATCACTGAAGCTCAGGCTGATGAAATCCGCAAGATCAAGGAAACTGTAGCTGCTGAAAAGAGCGCTAACTTGCCGGAACAGATGATCCAGAACATTGCTAAAGGTCGTTTGGGCAAATTCTTCAAGGAAGTTTGTCTGTTGAACCAGGAAAGCATTATGGATCCGAAGAAGACAGTTGCTGAAGTATTGAAGGCTGCTGATGCAGAACTGACTGTAACTGACTTCAAGCGTTTCACTTTGCGTGCTGAATAATCAGATACTCAGAGATACTGATATAGAAACAGGCTGTGCCTTCCGGCGCAGCCTGTTTTGCGTTATTATGGCGGGTATTCCCGACGTTGTCTGACTGGCAGTCATTTATTTGGTCTGGCTGTATCCTTCTTCTTTCAGGAGGTCGATGATCCGCTGGCGGAATTCTCCCTGAATCAGGATGTCTCCGTCTTTTACCGAACCGCCTACTCCGCATTTGGTCTTCAGCAGTTTTCCCAGTTCCTTCAGGTTGTCTTCACTTCCGGTGAAACCGCTCACTACCGTCACGGTTTTTCCTCCTCTTCCTTTCTTCTCGATACTGACTCTCAGTTTCTGCTGCCGTTTCTCGGGCGTTGCCACCTCTTCTTTCTCCTCCTCTTCGTAGCGGAAATCGGGGTTGGTGGAGTATACGATGTTCAGGCGGCTTTTCCAATCATTATTTTTCATTGTTCAGCTTTGTTTATGGTTGAATGAGGCTCAAATTTACGCCATTATTTTGCAATACGCAAATTTCCGCTCTATGATACAGGCCCTTAAATCAGCCCGTAAATATTTCTTCCATCGTTTATTTTTTTCAAATAAATAGATTACTTTTGCATATAAAGAAGAAACAATTATTGGCAGAAATGGCAGGAAAAAACCTTAGAAATACAGATAAAATACCCGAACCCACTTTACGTAGGCTTCCCTGGTATCTCTCGAATGCAAAGCTGATGAGAGAAAGGGGAGAGAAGTATGTTTCTTCTACTCAGATCTCGAAGCAGATTAATATTGACGCGTCGCAGATTGCCAAGGATCTGTCGTATGTAAATATCTCTGGCCGTACGCGTGTGGGATATGAGACGGCGCAACTGGTCCGGGTGCTTGAGGATTTTCTGGGATTTACCAACATTCATCGGGCTTATCTGTTTGGGGTGGGAAGCCTGGGAGGGGCTTTGCTCAGTGACTCCGGACTTTCGCATTTCGGCCTGGAAATCGTGGGGGCTTTCGATGTAAAGCCGGAACTGGTAGGCAAGACTGTCAACGGTATCCCGGTGTATCATACCGACGAATTTGAGGCCCGTATGCAGCAGGATCAGGTCAGAATCGGGGTGCTTACCGTGCCGATTGCCATTGCACAGGAAATCACGGATAAGATGGTGGCCGGAGGAATCCGGGCCGTATGGAACTTTACTCCTTTCCGGATTCGGGTCCCTGAAGGGATTGTGGTGCAGAATACCTCATTGTACGCTCATTTGGCTGTAATGTTTAACCGCTTGAACGAAGCAATCAAGAAATAGTTGTTGTATGAAAATAATTGCGATAGGAATGAATTATCCGTTGCATTGCAAGGAGTTGCATGCAGAAGAGGCACTGCCGCAGGAACCGGTGATTTTCATGAAGCCCGATTCGGCATTGCTGAAGGACGGAAAGCCGTTTTTTATCCCTGATTTCTGTGAGCAGTTGGATTATGAGACGGAACTGGTAGTACGTATTAACCGCTTGGGAAAGAATATTTCCGAGCGCTTCGCACACCGCTATTACGATGCGGTAACGGTGGGTATCGACTTTACGGCGCGTGACCTGCAGCGGAAGTTCCGTGCGGAAGGCAAACCGTGGGAACTGTGCAAGGGCTTTGATAATTCGGCGGCTGTGGGCGACTGGATACCGGTAAGCCGTTTCGAGGATATCCAGCGCGTGGGTTTCCATCTGGACATTGACGGGGTAACCGTACAGCAGGGAAATACCGCGGATATGCTGTTTCACATCGACCGGGTAATCGCCTACGTGAGCCAGTTCTGCACACTGAAAATCGGTGACCTGCTGTTTACCGGAACTCCTGCCGGAGTCGGACCGGTGAAGATCGGCAATCACCTGGAGGGATATTTGGAAAATGAAAAAGTCTTAGATTTTTATATACGATGAAGATACGGGTAGGTTTTGGATTTGACGTTCACCAGCTGGTGGAGGGACGCGAGTTGTGGCTGGGAGGAATCCGCTTGGAACACGAGAAGGGATTGCTCGGCCATTCGGATGCCGACGTGCTGATACATGCGATTTGCGACGCGCTCCTGGGGGCTGCCAATATGCGCGACATCGGTTATCATTTTCCGGACAATGCCGGAGAATACAAGAATATAGACAGCAAGATTCTGCTTGCCAAAACGGTGGATTTGCTGGCAGGCAAAGGTTACCGGATAGGGAATATTGATGCAACGGTCTGTGCCGAGCGTCCGAAGCTGAAAGCACGGATTCCGGAGATGCAGCAGGTGCTGGCCGAAGTGATGGGAATCGATTCAGATGAGGTTTCCATCAAGGCTACCACAACCGAGAAACTGGGTTTCACGGGCAGGGAAGAAGGTATCTCTGCCTATGCGACAGTGCTGATTGAACGGGATTGATTCCGACATTGATAATGGGCTTTTCTGATAGATTTTAGGGTATCAGAAAAGCCTTTTTTGTTCAGGATACTCACATAAATGTAAAAAAATAAGTCGGAACAGCACTCTTTATTAAAATGGTTACCCATTGTATTTCAGCGATATAAGTACACTTTTTAGACTTTTTAGTAGTTTGTACAAAAATGGATAATTTCTGTATGATTTCATACAAAAGGTCTGTGTATTTGCTATATAATTGCACGCTGAAAGGGCATCTCTGGACAACTTTGAAAAACGGATGAAGGCTTTTTTTAGGTGGCAGGATTTGTGTGGAGATGCAGTTCCAAGCTGTGAAGCTCGCTTGATTTAAATTGCTTTTATTCTCATGAAATCTATTTGTGAGACCGGGGTAAGAAAATCCTTAATTACATAAATATTTAAAATTAAAATTTAATAAATCTAGTATGTTTATTGCTTTAAAAACGCACATGCAGTGGAAAAAGAGAGGCATTAGCTTGATGCTGTTTGTCTTGCTTTCTATGACTGTAACATTTGCTCAAGTACTTGTTAAGGGTACGGTTATTGATGAAAGTGGCATGTCGGTTCCTGGTGCCAGCATTCAGGTGAAAGGAACGACACAGGGTACCATCACAGACTTTGATGGTAATTTCTCATTGCAGGTTCCAGACAAGAAATCGGTAATCGTGGTTTCTTTTATTGGTTATGCTACTGCGGAAATGAAGGTGGATGTTTCTAAACCGATGTCTATCGTATTGAAAGAAGATACGAAGGTGTTGGATGAAGTAGTGGTAGTCGGATATCAGGAAGTCCGCAAAAAGGACTTGACTGGAGCCGTGGCTAAAGCTGACATGAAAGAATTGTTGAATACTCCGGTGGGATCGTTCGACCAGACATTGGGAGGTCGTATTGCCGGTGTGAACGTTTCATCCAGTGAAGGTACTCCGGGTGGAACGATGAATATCGTTATCCGTGGTAACAACTCTCTGACCCAGGATAACTCTCCGCTTTATGTAATTGATGGTTTCCCGGTAGAGGATGCAGCGATTGCCAGCACCATTAACCCGGCAGATATTGAATCACTCGATATCTTGAAAGATGCGTCGGCTACGGCCATATACGGTGCCCGTGGTGCCAATGGTGTCGTAATCATTACTACGAAAAAAGGAAAGGTCGGAAAAGCTCAGCTGAGCTATGACGGCAGTGTGACCATGCAGCATGTGACACGTACCATCCCGATGATGGATGCGTATGAGTTCGTGAAGCTGCAGGCTGAAATGTATCCTACAGCCATGACTTCAGATACCGGCGGGTATTTGATGAATTATGATGGAAAGCAATGGACATTGGAAGATTATCGTGATATTCCGCAATACGACTGGCAGGATGAGATTTTCCGTACAGCCTTGCAGCACAGCCATAACTTGCGTCTGACAGGTGGTACTGAGGGAATCCGCTACAATGCGTCTTTGTCCTATTATAATCAGGACGGTGTGTTGCTGAACTCAGGTTACGAACGTTTGCAGAGCCGTATGAATACGGTGGTGCGCCGCGGACGTCTGAACATGAGCCTGACAGCCAACTACTCTCGTTCCATTCAGACTGGATCGACTCCTTCTGAAACTTCATACAGCGGTATGAACAACTTGTTCTATAGTGTTTGGGGTTATCGTCCGGTGACTTTCCCGAACAAATCGTTGAGCTCTTTGATGGACAATGCGATGGATGATGCAGTTGACGGAAGTAACGACTACCGTTTCAACCCGATCATGTCATTGAAGAATGAATATCGTAAGAATTATACCAACAACTTGCAGTTGAACGGTTTCGTAGAATATGAATTCATCAAGGGTCTGAAATTGAAGATTTCAGGCGGTTATACGTATGATGCCCGTAAGCGTGATGTATTCAACAACTCCAAGACCCGTTACGGTGGTCCTACTTCTACCGATAAGGTGAATGCGGAGGTAGTACGTAATGAACGTCTTACCTGGTTGAACGAAAATACGCTGACTTACCAGACCAATATCAAGAAGAAACATTTCTTCAATGCACTGGCCGGTATCACTTTCCAGAATTCGGATTATGAATATTATTCTTTCAAGACGACTCATATTCCTAACGAATCGTTGGGTATGGCGGGTATGTACGAAGGACAGGCCAATACTACCAGCTCTGCCAAGAGCTCATGGTCGATGATGTCTTACCTGGCACGTCTGAACTATAACTATAAGTCGAAGTATTATGCAACGGCTTCTTTCCGTGCCGACGGTTCTTCTAAGTTCAGCAAGGGCAACCGTTACGGTTATTTCCCTTCTGGTTCGTTGGCTTGGAACTTTACGGAAGAAGACTTCATGCAGCCGATTACCAAAGTGCTTTCTGCCGGTAAACTGCGTTTGAGCTGGGGTCTGACCGGTAACAACCGTATCGGTGAGTATGATTACTATGCCTTGCTTTCGGTATTGAAGGCTAAACAGGGAGACTATATCTCTAACGGAAGTATTCCGAGCGGTGTATATCCGATTGGCGGAGATAACACTACAGCGGGTGTGGTACCTATTTCTATCGTAAACGACAACTTGAGATGGGAGACTACCGAACAGTGGAACTTGGGTCTTGACCTGGGATTCTTCAATGACCGTGTGAACATTACTGCGGATATTTACCGTAAGACTACTCGCGACCTGCTGCTGGATGCTTCACTGCCGTTGAGCTCGGGATTCTACAGTGCTACCAAGAACATCGGTAAGGTTCGTAACGACGGTTTGGAATTGAGCTTGAGCACAGTCAATATCAAGACAAAGAACTTTACGTGGACAACCGACTTCAATATCTCATTCAACAAGAATAAGGTACTGGAACTGGCCGAGAACCAGACTTCATTGCTGACTTCGGCTACATTCGACAAGGATTATAACTCTCAGCCGAGTTATATCGCACGTGTAGGTTACCCGATGGGTATGATGTATGGTTATCTGTACGAAGGAACTTATAAGTATGAAGACTTCAACAAATCAGGAAACAGCTATACGCTGAAATCAAATGTACCGCATTATACTTCTGAGAACAATACTCAGCCGGGTATGCCGAAGTATAAGGATTTGAACGGTGACGGAGTCATCGACTCTAACGACCGTACAATCATCGGACGCGGACTTCCAATCCATACCGGTGGTTTCACCAATACTTTCGCATATAAGGGATTTGACCTGAGTGTGTTCTTCCAGTGGTCATACGGTAATGATATCCTGAATGCCAACCGTCTGTTCTTTGAAAGTTCCAACAACAAGTCGCGTGAGTTGAACCAGTATGCCAGCTATGCAGACCGCTGGACTCCGGAAAATCCGAACAGTGACATTCCGGCTGCGCTGATTTCTTCTTCTAACAAGGTGTTCTCTTCTCGCGTAGTGGAAGACGGATCGTTCTTGCGTCTGAAGACAGTGACACTGGGATATACTTTCCCGGTTACCAAGATTGCTAAGGCAAAACTGAGCAGTGCGAGAGTTTATATCGCTGCACAGAACTTGTGGACACTGACAAGTTATTCGGGATACGATCCGGAAGTATCTGTACGTAACAGTGCTTTGACTCCGGGATTGGATTATTCTTCTTATCCGAGAGCTTATTCGGTAAGTTTCGGTGTAAGCCTGGGATTCTGATCTGATTAACCAATATTCAACTAACTGACAATTATGAAAGCATTGAAATATACAATTTTATCTATTTTGCTCGGGGGTGCGGTAAGTTCTTGTAACTTCCTGGACAAGGAACCGGGCAAGCTGGTTATCGACAACTATTTTAATACTCCTGAGGAAGCTAATTCGTTCCTGACAGGAGTGTACGCGGCTTTGGGACAGTCTACCTTCTATGGTGCCGATTATTTGTACCTGGTGGGGGGTGATGACCTGGAACACTATGGAGGTACCAACCGTTCACCGAACTCAACCGGACTGATCTGTAACAACGCAACTTCGAGTGATGCGGCTGTAACGGGATTCTGGTATACGTTGTATTCGGGTATCAACCGTGCCAATATCTTCTTGGAAAATATTGACCGTGTATCGAAGATTGATGCGAAACTGAAGGCGCAGTATACGGCCGAGGCTCGTTTCTTGCGTGCGTTCTATTATTTTAACCTGGTTCAGTGCTGGGGAGATGTGCCTTTCCGTACTTCTTCGACCAGTGATGTCGTAGGATTGGATGCTCCTCGTGTAGACAAGCAGAAGATCTATGATTTCATTGTTTCGGAAATGGATGAGATTTCGAATGAGACAACCGGCGGACTGCTGACTGCGTCTGAATTGAATTATCAGCCGGGACGTATTTCGAAATCGGCTGCATGGGGTATTCTGGCTCGTGTATACTTGTTCCGTGCCGGAGAGTTCCATCGTGAGGGACGTGCTGCGAATGCGGATGAGACAAAGACTTATTACGAACAGGCTGCAAAGTATGCCAAGAAAGTGGTAGAACTTGGAAAGCATACCCTGGCAAAGGATTACTGGGATTTCTTTATCGACCTGTGTGCAGACCGTTACAATTCTACAGCTACCGAAAGTATCTGGGAAATTGAATTTGCCGGAAACAATACATCGGATGTGAAGGCAGAAGGACGTATCGGTAATATTATCGGTCTGGCTGCTCCTGACATGTCTTCCAAGAGTACGGTTACCGGATCGGCTGACCCTGGATTCGGCTATGAGTTCATTTTTGCAACTCCGAAGCTGTATAAGCTGTATGGTACGGACATCAATGCTCCGGAACTGGCTGATCCGGCTGATGAGGCTGCAAAGGCATTGCGTGAAAAAGATGCCCGTTATTACTGGAACATTGCTCCGTTCAAATATGTGGAAGACGGAGGTAAGAACACTGGTGTTACCGGTCGTGAGTTCTACGAACAGGCTGGACTGGATTATGTGCTGGCCAATGACAAGGGCCGTTCTTACAGCTATGGAAGCAAGGACGTGCTGACTACTGCCAAGCAGGTTGACTATGCGAGAGCTTGTTCGAAGTTCCGTCGTGAATATGAAGCCGACAAGAAAGACAAGAACAGTACTGCCATCAACTTCCCGGCTTTGCGCTACTCGGATGTGCTGCTGATGTTGGCCGAGGCTGAGAATGAAGTGAACAATGGTCCGACTGCAGATGCAGAAGCTGCCTTGTATGCAGTGCGTGAACGTGCCGGATTGAAGGAGGCTCTGCCGAAGATGTCAAAGGGACAGTTCCTGAAGGCAGTGAAGGACGAGCGTGCCCGTGAGTTGTGCTTCGAATATACTCGTCACTTCGATCTGATCCGTTGGGGAGAACTGGTTTCCAGCATGAATCCGTTGGCTGAGGAGGCTACAAACGGTGTGAACAGTGGCTGGAAGCAGGGACCTGTCAATGTGCACAACTATTTCCGTATTTCGGAAGCTTATAACTATTTCCCGATTCCTGAAGCTGAAATGGCTGTAAACAAGGCCATCACACAGAACAACCCGGGATGGTAAAAAACGTATTGTATCACTTTAATGTACTAAGTCAATGAAATTATATAAATTATTTTCTCTGGGCTTGCTGGCCGTAGGATTGAGCGCATGCGACAAGGCACTGGAACAGGGGTTGGACGATGCGGATATCTTCGTGGAACTGAATGACCAGGTGGTTTCTGACGGACAGATTATTACGGTTTCCAAGAATACTCCGATCCGGTTTAATATCAATGGTAATCCGGATTATGTGACTTTCTTTAGCGGTGAGACCGGACACCGGTATGTATATCGTAACCGTACGCTGATTGATATGGAACAGATTGAGTCTTCTGAACTTTCGTTCTCGGTATTGGCAGAGTATGGTAACCCGGCCGGAATTTTCCATTTCTATTATTCCGATGAGTTTACCGGATTGTATAAAGATAACTTCAAGGCCGACTCATTGCTGGTGGAGGAAAGCAACTGGACGGACATGGTGCCTCTTGAGGAGCTGCCTCAGAAGTCGGGAGGTACGGCTTCCTTTACCATCGACATGAAGCCTCATTTCGGCAAGAACCTGACACTGGCTGTCCGTTATGAAGGTATAGACAGAACCGCAACTCAGTCGCGTATCACATTCAACGATATGAAAATCACCAATAAGATGAAGAATGGTGAGACTGTGACAGTGGGAGCAGATGAATTCGGGTTTACACCTATCAACATGAGTTATGCCGACCGTACCAAGGCACAGATTGATGACCTGCCGGCTGATTTGAAGGCTAAGGCACAGGAGAACCTGGATGTGCTGCAGTATGCTACCGTAAACAACGGTGCTTCGGGGTTGTGGCGTATGGATCAGGTGGCCAACTATAAGTTGTGGATCAACAGTGCTTCAGCCGACAAGTCGAAGACATACAGCTGGCTGGTTTCTGATTATCTGGTAGTGAACTCTTGTGAACCGGATGCCGGAGTCAGTGTGAAGAACATGGCTACCATGGTAGATTATTACGAACATACCTACACTCAGGTAGGAACTTATACTGCTACTTTCGTGCTGACCAACGGTAATTTCCAGCATGAAGAGGCTAAAGTATGCAACATCATTATTAACGTTAAATAATTTAATACCCGAATAATCGTATGAAAAAATTAAAGTCTTTATTGCCTTTCTTGCTGATGCTGTTTGCGTTGGTAGGATGTAAAACGGATGATCTGGAAAAGGATATTGATAATCTGAAGGATCGTGTTGCCAATCTGGAAGCACAGGTAAGTCTTCTTAACGAAAACCTGAATGCTATCCGTGTGATTCTGGATGCTTCTACCACCATCTTGGAATATTCGGTGGACGAACAGGGTAATTATACGTTGAAACTGAGTAATGGAGAAACTATCTCATTGAACCAGGGTAGTGAAGGTCAGATTGTCATGCCTGAGATTTCCATCAATGAGAAAGGTGAATGGGTATTGAATGGTCAGGTTATCGGTCAGGCAACCGGTAGTCAGGGTATGACTCCGAAGTTTAACATCAGTGCCGACAAGTATTGGCAGGTGAGCTACGACGATGGAGCTACTTATGAGTATGTATTGGATGCATCGGGTAACCGCGTTCCGGCTACTACCGACGGTAATGTAAATGTATCGGATGCATTCTTTAAGGATGTACAGGTAGAAGGAGACATGCTGGTAGTGACACTTCACGACGGGCAGAAATATTCTTTGCCTATCGTAGCCGATCTGGTTGCTGAAATTGTTGATCCGACAGAAGGATACAGCAATGATGTATGGACTTTGGGTTACAATACCGTTGCTACTACAGAAGTGAAGATTACCGGAGAAAACTATTTTGTAACAGTTCCTGCCGGAGGCTGGTCTGCTTCTTTGAGCGAGGTGAAAGACGGTAAGGCTGTGCTGACGGTGACTGCTCCTGCAATGGCTGCAGCAAGTCGTGCTACTGCCGACAACTCTACTGAACTGGTACTGCAGGTGAATAAAGGTGTGAACTGGGCGATTGATAAGATCAAGGTACAGGCCAAGAATGTAGTGGCAAGCTATAAGTCACTGTACGATGCGGGTCAGGTATTGACTATCGGCGGACAGGAAATCAGCAAGGAGAAATTTGGTGAAGCTACTTTGGTAGACAAGGCTGATTTTGAATTCAAAGATAATGGTGTTTACTTCATCGATCCGTCTGTGACTGTAAACTGGACTTCAACTGTGAACTTCAATACATTGGTATTGATCGGTAACAATTCTTCTGTAAAGAGTAAGATTGCTGCCAGCAAGCAGATGAAGGTTTCGGATGCGGATGACAACAATGGATTCCTCTTCTGTGCTAACCTGGAAATTGATGCAACTAATGTAACGGGTGACAAGGGTACTACATATTTGCTTGCACAGAACGGTAATTCGGCTTATAAGTTTGCGAAGTTCTATGATTGTGACTTTACAATTCCTTCTGCTCAGCCGTTGACTTACATTTCTACATCTTCCAGAAGTTTTGCAGAACTGTGCTTTGAAAACTGTGCGTTCGGTTTGCCGGCAGGTACACAGCAGCAGTATCTGATCAGTCTGGGTTCCAGCACTGCAATTTACCAGAAGATGGTATTTAAGAACAATGTATTCTACAGCAAGACTGCTTCTCAGCTGCTGACTAAGTTCAAACTCTTCAACGGTACAAAGGCTGGTATTACCAACTTCGTATTGGAACACAATACATTTGTAAACGTTGCCAGTGAAACAAGCTTTATGGTATACGCCAACACGCTGTCGGATGCAGTTGTTCAGTACAACCTCTTCTACTTCGATGCGGATCTGGCTGCCAATGGAGGTATCTTCCGTCTGCTCGATAGTCAGAAACCGTCGGGATCAGTTTGTGACAAGAACATTGTATACCGTACTGATGCCAACAACTGGCAGGCATTCTATGGTGGTATTAAGAACGGATTCGACGGTGCTCAGGAAATAGAACGGATCAGTGCCAATCCGTTTGAAGGTGGTACATTCGACTTGGCTTCCGGTGCTTTCGTTCCGAATGCAACTTATGCTGAATACGGTGCAAAATTTGAATAAACACCTTGGACTATGAAGAAACTGATATATTTATTTTTAGGTATATTTTCTCTTATCGCACTTCATTCGTGCGATAAGAGAGACGATATCCGCAAGGATATTGATGACTTGAACGCTCGTCTGGACCAGCTCGAAAAGATGCTGCCGCAGATGAACGAGGAAATCGCGGATTTCCAGGGTATGTTGAACAATACGATTCTCATCATGGGTTACCAAATGGCTGAGAACGGAGATTATACAGTGGAACTGAGCAACGGTAACTCGTTTACGGTGCACAGCGGACGCCCTGCCGAAGAATTGCCGCTTCTGTCTATCGGGGAAGACGGATGGTATTATTCGAAGGACGGTGAGATGTATCCGCTGCTCGGACCGGACGGTGAGCAGGCTCCTGCGCTCGGTGAAGAGGGAGTGACTCCTACCATGCAGGTGAATGAACAGGGTATGTGGGAATACTCTCTGGACGGTGGCAAGACTTGGATTGGCAACATCGGTCCTGCCGATCCGGGCAAAGGAAGTGCCGGTGTCTCTATCTTTACCGGTGTAAAGGTGGCTGAGGACGGATCTTCACTGACGTTTACATGGATGAACGGCGAGGAGGAAATGAGCAAGGAAATCTCTCTGTACGGTGGTCTGGAACTGAAAGTGGAATATGGAGAAGGTCCTGTAGCGTTCTTCCTGAGTGAAAAGAAAGAATTTGCGGTCGCACAGAAGGGTGTAGACCAGGTGGTGATTGAAACTAATACCTGGGGTGTACGTCTGGAAGAGGAGAAGCTGATTGTTACGGCTCCTTCACGCAATGTTCAGGGTAAGGAATATGAAGATCATATTATTCTGAAGATATTCTCTAAGGAAGGATATTGCCGCGTTGTGCAAGTACCTGTAAAATTATTAACAACAACTAGTGATGAAAATTCTGCCATTGCATGGCAGAATTTTTTGCTTCATAACGAAAAAAACGTGCTCCTGGACTATTCTTATGCTGGATATAATCATGGGGAAAGTGTCCTGGCGGATGGCTTTGCTTTAGGGTATAAGGTGATCAATGTAAAGGAACGTATGGAGCAGGATAAACTGACTGCCCGTGAGGCCTTGATCAAGATTCTGGATGAGAACAAGCTGGTAAGGGTCAGTAGTTCGAGCGCAACTAATGCGAATGCACGTATCGTGATTTATTTCCCTGCCGGTGATTATGACCTGCAGCCGGAGGGAATGTCCGACAAGTTTCCTGAAATTTACGGAGGTAATTTTGTAATCAAAGGTGAAGGTGCGGCCTCCCGCCTGATCATGAATCATACGATCGGTACCAGCGAGTCTACGGCGGCTCCTCTGCTGACAATCAAGCATACAAACAGCCCGACGAATATCTCCAATTCCAAGCAGCTGGCTACGGTTACCGAGAATGCTCCTAAGGGCAGTTTCAGTGTCAAGGTTTCTTCTACCAGTGGTCTGTATGCCGGAAAATGGGTACAGCTCCGTTTGCGCAGCAGCAACGACGCATTGCTGAAGGAGGAACTCGGTCCGTTGTATGCACAGAAAAAGAGTACCTGGTCGGTGGCACAGCAGCCGGGACTGTCTGGAAGCAATGAAGACGGCAAGGGTATTAATGTGATGGAATTCCACCAGATTAAGGAGGTCAGCGGCAATACGTTGACATTCCATGAACCGATCATGCATGAGGTGAATACGGCCTACAATGACTATGACGGAGGCTGGATCATCCGCGATTATAAATATTTTGAGAATGTGGGAGTAGAGGACCTGACTTTCGTGGGACAGGCGATCGTTCCTTATTATCACCACGGTGAAGGTATGGATGAATCGAAAGCCTGGTTGTATGACAGCGGTTATATGCCGTTGCAGATGGCCCGTGTGGTCAATTCGTGGGTACGTAATGTGACATTCGAAAGTGTAAGTGAGGCGGTGACTTTTGGGGAGTCGGCCAACTGTTCGGCTTACAACATTACCATAAAGGGTAACCGCGGTCATTCGGCAGTCCGTGCACAGGGCTCCAGCCGTGTATTTATCGGCAAGGTCATGGATGAAAGTTCCGACAGCCGCGGTCACGGTCAGTGGCATGGCTGCGGGGTATCAAAGCCGAGTATGGGTACGGTGGTATGGAACTGTACATGGGGACAGGATGCTTGTTTTGAATCTCATGCTACTCAGCCTCGTGCCACTTTGTTTGATAACTGCCGCGGTGGACTGGTTCGCTATCATTCGGGAGGTGCAGAAACAGAGGCACCCAATCACCTGGGAGACCTGACGCTCTGGAACCTGAATGTAACGGGTACGGTGGATGAGAAAGGACAGAATTGGGCTACTGACTTCAGGTGGTGGGATGCATCCAACATCTGGTGGAAGATTTGTCCGCCGGTATTGGTGGGTGTACATGGACAGCAGGTTTCTTTCGCTCAGGAAGAAGGACAGTTCTCTTACGAAGAGAGCACAGGTACCAAGGTATCGCCTGAGTCACTGTACGAGGCTCAGCTCCGGAAACGTCTGGGATATGTGCCTGCCTGGTTGAATGCGCTTAAGTAAAAATTATGGATAGGACTGCTGCAGTGCATGGTTTTCTGTGTGCTGCAGCAGTCTTTTGTTTTTATCAGAAGAATGTATGTGTAAGAGATTTTATCTGGGATGTCTGATGGGCCTTTTCCTGCTCATGGGAGGCACATCGTGCACCGAAAAAGAAGATTTGAATACGGATCCGGGAACGGGAGAGGTGATTGCCGTTGATCAGTGTATAGCAGATTATAATGCCAACATTGAGGTATATCAGCAGTTGGCCGCCGGAAAGTCGAGTATGATAGACTGTCTGCAGGAAGGAGAGAAATACCGTCTGGTCCTGTCCGACCGGTCGTCAGTAACCGCATATGCTGCAGCGGAAGCCCCGGCGGATATACCGGTGTTTGGTATCGATGCTCAGGGATATTGGATTTATTCACTGGAAGGAGAGCGGGAAACGCTGACCGACCTGAAGGGTGAACCGGTTGCTGCTTTGCCGAAAACGGGCAAGGGAGTGATGACTCCCCAGCTGAAACTGTCGGAAGAGGCTTTCTGGATGGTTTCGTTCAATGGACTGCAGTGGAAACCGTTGTCGAAGGCTCCGGTTACCGACCTGAACGGAAAGCGTGCAGCGGATTTTGCTTTTTACCGGAACATTGAACTGAACACGGTGACCGGAGAAATCAATTTGCATCCGCAGTTGGGAGAGTATGCGGTACAAGGCATTTCGGAATACATGAATACCACCCTGGCATGGAGAAAATATGTGATGCAGGCCGAAGATAATGTGTTGCTGGATTTTTCGTATGCGGGTTACAAACATGGAGAAGTAGCTCCTCCCGAGGCGGCTTCCTTAGGTTATAAGGTGATTGATATGCAGGAGGAGATGAACCGCAGAAAGTTGTCGGCAAGGGAAACCTTGATTCAGGTGCTGCAGGAGAATAAACTGAACAGGGATCCGGTTACCGGAAAGAATCAGGGAAATCCGAATGCCAAAATCGTCATTTATTTCCCGGCAGGAGATTATGTCTTGCACGATGATTCCGACAATACCCTGGTAGAAGGCAGCAGTAATACGGACTTGGACTCCAAGGGAAACAATACCAGTTCGTCTATCTTTATCCATGGAGGTAATTTGGTCATCCGGGGAGACGGCAGGGGAAAGACAAGGCTGATTATGGCTACTCCGAATCTGCCGACCAATCCGAATGTGATGTATTCTTCTCCGGACATGCTGTCCATCAAGCACAATTCGGAAATCTCCAAGTTGTGTGATGTGGTGTCCGACGCAGAGAAAGGAAGCTTCAGCGTGGAGGTTTCGGCTCCTGAACTGATTCAGGTGGGCGACTGGGTGTGCCTGCACCTGAAAAACAACAATGCCGAACTGGTGGCACAGGAGTTGAAGCCGTATGCCTGGGAGAGTACTATGGGAAACATTGCCAAAGAGGGGGTACAGGTGCGCGACTTTCACCAGGTAGTGGCGAAGAAGGGAAATACCCTTGTGTTCAAGGAACCTATCATGCACGAAGTGGAGAAAAAATGGGGATGGGAGATCTGTAAATACCCTCATTATGAGAATGTAGGTGTGGAAGATTTGACCTTTGTAGGATATGCTAAACCGGATTTCAGGCATCATGGCAACTGGCGGGATGATGGGGCATACAAACCGATTTCGATGTCACGGCTCACGAATTCTTGGATACGGCGGGTGGATTTTGAGAGTGTAAGCGAGGCGCTTTCCATCATAAGTTCGGCCAATGTTTCGGCATATGATGTGAATATTACAGGAAACAGGGGACACGCTGCCATGCGTTCTGCCGGTTCTTCACGGGTATTTATCGGGGCGGTTACCGACCGTACTCAGGGCCCGCTGGTATCCAACCCTGGCCGGATTGATCCGGAAGCGGGGCAGTATCATGCGTGTGGAGTTTCCAAGCAGAGCATGGGGGCCGTTATCTGGAATGTGAAATGGGGACTGGATGCTTGTTTTGAAGCGCATGCTACGCAGCCGCGGGCTACCTTGATTGACCGGTGCAGCGGAGGATTTCATCAGTCCCGTCAGGGAGGAGATGCCGACCAGGTTCCCAATCATCTGAACGACCTGGTTATCTGGAACATGCATACGGAGCGGGAGCCTGAAATCGCCAGCAACGGAAACAGACCGGCCAACGGAGAATATGACTGGTGGAGGTCGGGATGGAAATACTGGAAAATCCTGCCACCGGTGATTGTGGGCTACCACGGCGAACCGGTTCGTTTTGTACAGGAGCAGGTCCGTCTGGATGAGAGTCACGGAACCAAGGTAGAGCCGGAATCGTTGTACGAGGCACAGTTGAAGTTGAGGCTGGGTTACGTTCCGGCCTGGCTGAATGAACTGAAGTAAACCGGCAGAACGAGTTGAATATAATAGAAGGAGGGAAATACCTGCAGTGTAGAGAGGGCTGCAGGTATTTTCATGTAAAAGGACCTTGTCATTGTTCCAAGTGGAGATTGACAAGGTCCTTTTTTTGTATACCGGGTAAAAATTTCAATTTATAAATCGGAATATCTGTCTGAAAATCAATATGATAAGAATTGTGCCTTATTTTTTTGAAGATTTTGCCGATTTTTTTTGATTTGGCATAGGGGGATTTCATACCGGCTGCGTTATAGGAGTGAATTACTTAAATAGAAAACGAGAGAATTTTTAATTATTTACCTAAAAAACAGAACTGTATGAAATTCAGATTTATTGTATTATCTTTGTGTGTAGTGTTTGGCTTGAATGTAGTAAAGGCACAGAATTCAGGAAAACAGGAAGTATGTTCCGACAACCGTTATGAAATCCGTTTCTCGGTAAGTGACGGACTTACGTTGGGAATTTCCAGTGTACTGGGCGTCGGACTGGCTGATGCAATTCTAGGCAATAAGAGAGTCGATGAGCGTGCCTCCCTGGTATATGGAGTAGGTTATCGTTATGCCTTGAACCGTTTTCGTGTGGGTGGTGATTTTGCCTTTGCTACTGTAGAAAGCAAATTGCAGCCCAATGGAAGTGAGTCGCCTGCAGTAAAAGAACGTGAGTTGAACTTCATGGTGTTGCCGGCTGCCGATTTTGTCTATTACAAGCGGGGACTGCTGGAACTTTATGGCTCAGCTTCTGCCGGAGTTAACCTGTTGCGTCATTCAGAAAAAGGACTGACCGAAGAAGGCAAGTCCCTTGCACGCAAGAAAGCCGATCTGTCATGTGCTTTTGCCTATCAGGTCAATCCGATAGCTGTGCGTGTAGGAAACAACTGCATAGGAGGTTTTGTAGAAGTAGGACTGGGCTATAAAGGCTATCTTACTGCTGGTTTGAGCTTGAAGTTTTAACGTATATCCCGCAGAGGGAGAGACTTTCCGATTTATTTAGTATTGAAGACAATCATGATGACAAGCAGGAAAGACAAATTTGAATCCAGGTTCCGTGAACATTATTCCAGACTCTGCCACCTGGCTTATGGCTATGTGGCAGACAGGGATGAGTGTGAGGATCTGGTGCAGGAGGTGTTTATCAGTGTCTGGAACAGTGGGAAAGACAGTCTGCCGGAGGATGAGTTTGCTGCCTATGTCACGACTGCGTTGCGCAACCGATGCATTTCTTTTCTCCGGAAAAAATGCAATGCGGCGGTTTCTTTCGAGGATTTGTCCGTATTGCCTGCGGTGGAGGATGACGTTTCCGATCATGAAGGGGAGCAACGGTCTATGACGGATTTCCTGCAGGAGGTCTTGTCTGTGCTGCCTCCCAAATGCCGGGAAGTCTTCCTGCTTGCTAAACAGCAGGACATGAAATACCGGGAAATTGCCCAGGCGCTGGACATCTCGGAAAAAACGGTCGAGAATCAGATGACCAAGGCCATCCGCCTCTTGAGGCAGTATGTAAAGGAAAACCCCTATCTTTGGTTGTGTATAGGTTGGATATGTTCAATGATTGCTAATATCACATGGAAATGAGGAAGGAAGATTTGATAGATGAATTGTTGGCCCGCCATTTTGCAGGTGAATCAGTAGGAATGGAAGAGGAGAGGATACTCCAGGAATGGATAGCTTCTCATGAGGAGGAGTACCGGCGTATGAAGGCACTGATTCAGACTCCTTTGGCACCCGAACGGGACTTTGATGCTTCGCAGGCCTGGAAGAGGCTCGAACCCAGACTGGAAAAGAGAGGTGTTCGGTCCATGAAGTTTCGCCCCTATGTGTACGGGATTGCCGCAGTGCTGGTTTCTTTGCTGGTAATGGCACCCTTCTTTCTGTGGAAAGGACAGCAATCTGAGGAACTGTTGAAATATGCCAACAATGGCAGCGTGGAACAGCGTATCTGGTTGCCCGACAGTTCAGAGGTGGTATTGTTTCCGGGAGCCTCATTGGCTTATCAGTCGCCGGAGTCGTCTGGAAAGCGGAAGACAGACCTGAAAGGCAAGGCATTTTTCAGTGTACGCCGCATCCCGGAGCAGCCCTTTGTCGTGAAGAGTGGCCGGTTGGAAGTGGAGGTACTGGGAACGTCCTTCCTGGTGGATGCGCTGCACGAGAACCGTTCCGGAGTCTACGTAGAGACAGGGAAGGTAAGGGTTTCTCTGGACGACCAGCAAGTGGTGTTGAAAGAAAATGAGCGGGTGGAATGTGACGGCCTGAGCATGAACAAAGCTACCATCACTCGTCCGTCCGACGTCTTTGCCAATCGTGGCCGGATATTGTATTTCAGTCAGACGCCTTTGCTGGAAGCCGTACAGCTGATTGAATCGCGTGAGGGAATTGAAATCCGGGTGGCAGAAGGACTGGAGTCGAATCAGATTACTTCCCGCATGGAGCTCGGCCGGCCCGAGGAAATACTTTCGGAACTGGCTTTCTTATGCCGCTGTCAATGGCAGACGGTTATCCCCGGGAAAAAATATATGCTTACTTTGTCGTCTGAAAAATGAGGTTTCTCTGGATGAAAATAATATTATGCAGTTTCCTGTGTCTGGATATGCTCCAGGCACAGGAAACTGTGTCGTATGGGCGGATGGCAGACTGTGAGCTTACGGTGCAGTCCCGGAAACAGCCGTTGATGGCCTGGTTTGAGTGGATTGAAAAGGAAGCAGGCATCCGACTGGCGTATAATCCTGCTCAGATAGCGCTTTCCCGTGAAGTGGAAGTCCGGTCGGCCGGAACGGTTACGGTCGGTGAGCTCCTGAAGCAGTTGCTGAGTGGCTATCGTTTTCAGACCATGGAAGTTCCTTCCCGTAAATTGCTGATCCAGGTTCTTCCTCCCGAGGAATATGAACTGTCGGGGATGGTACGGGAAGAAGAAAGTGGTGAGAAACTGTATGGGGCTGTTCTGTGGCTGGAAGGAGCCGATGGAAAGACGTATTCTGCCGTGACCTCTGAGAACGGTTTTTACCGGCTGGCCTTGCCACAGGGAAAATACCATCTGAAGGTCTCGTATATGGGATACCGGACCCATGAATCGGAGGTATATGTGCATGCCAACCGGTGGACGGATGTCCGCCTGAAACCGCAGTGGTATGAGTTGGGCGAGGTGACCGTGCGTCCGTTGCGGCAACTGGAGGAAATGGGGGAGTGTACACCCTCCAATTCCTTGTCGTTCAGCAGCAGCAACCTGTTCTCACAAATATGGGTGCTGCCTGGGGTAATCGGTGGGGTAGCCGGGGGAAATTTTCAGGTTGATGGCGGAAACGAAGATGAAAACCTGATTCTGCTGGATGGGGTACCGGTTTACCATCCTGGTCATATCAACTCGGCTTTGCCCGTATTCAACGGGGATGCAGTGAAGCGTGTGACCTTTCACAAAGGCTTCTTTCCGACCCGTTTTGAGGGAAGGATTTCTTCCGTTACCGAGGTGGCGCTGAAAGATGGAAACAAACAGGAGTTCCGGCATACGGTTTCGATGGATATGCCGGCGGTGTCTGCGTTTATAGAAGGACCTCTGATCAAGAACAAACTGTCGTATGCCATTGGGGGAAGACGGAGCTGGATGGATCTTTTCGACGAACTGCTTTCGCAGGAGTTCCGCATGAACCATTCTTTTTATGATTTCAACCTGAAACTCTCATATGATTTTTCTCCAAAGAGTTCGTTGGATTTTCTGATGTACCGGGCACGCGATGAGTTTCATATTCCGACCGATGATGACCCTGAGACACCCATCCTGAAATGGAACAGCCAGATTTATCAGTTGCGGTTACGGACCAATTGGAGAAAGATGGAAAATACAACGGCTGTTTCCTGGACAGACCGTACCGACTGGGCAGATGGCTCTTACCTGGGACTGGATCTGGAAACGGCTATCGTGAATCGGGTAAGCACATGGAACGTCTCATCCGAATTCTATTTCCATGCAGATGAGATGTACGAGGCGCGCTGGGGGGTACGTGCGTCTCTTGAAAAATTCCGTTTGCCTTCGTTCGGTTCCGGCACGGAGGAGGAGCGGGACGAATGGATCGGGCAGTACTCCCTGTTCTATGAGAACCAGCTTCGTCTGACTTCCCGTTTTTTCCTGCGCATCGGTATCAATGGAGTGGGATATGATCCCCGGAACAGCAAAAACTATTTCAGTATACAGCCCCGTTTGTCCTTGAAATATACTTTGGGAGAAAAGGATTTGATTTATGCCGACTTCTCGCGGATGGAACAGTTCTATCATACGGTCCGTCTGGACAATACGGCTTTGCCGACCGATTTCCGTATGCCAAGTATTGACGGGTATCGGCCCCGTACTTCCGAACACTATGAGATGGGCTGGAAGCATTTGGGAGAGAGTGGGCAACTGGAATGTGCTGTGTACTACAAGACCCGGAGGAATGTGGTGGCGCTGAAACCTGAAGTATATCCTTCGGACAACCGCTGGGAGGAGTATGTGATGGTTGGTGATGGAGAGAGTTATGGGGTCAGACTGTACGGTTACCGGAACTGGCCGCACTGGATGCTTCAGGCATCCTATGCCTATGGAAGAAGTCGGGAATGGTTCCCGAATTTGAAAGAACGGGGGAAAATGCCTTCGCTGTACGATATTCCTCATTCGCTGACCCTGGCTTTGTCTTATAAGTATAATGAGGTATCTTCCTGGTCGCTTGGAGGTATCTGCCGGTCGGGACGGGTCAGAAATACCGATGCTCCCGATTTTGAATCCCTTCCTTCCGAAACATTCCGTACGGAGAGGATGCCTTTCTCTTATCGTCTGGATGCCAGTTATTCTTTCCGGAAGTCATTTGGCGGGAAACTCTTTCTTTTCCGCCTGGGCTTGTATAATATCGTAGGAAATCCGACCGAAGAAGACGTCATTAATTTTTATTCCATCTATCTGGACCGTCATTGCCTTCCGTATGGCAGCTTCAGTTTAAGATTTTAAACGTACTCATTGTCTTGTCTGATTAGTGATTTTACCGTATTCTTTTTTACAAAATATCCGGTAATAAGATGCCGGACCTTTATTTTATTTCATAAACTCCTTATCTTTAAATTGGATGACTGATGTGGTTTTATTAATCAGCGACGCTGATTAATAAAACTGAGGTGCTGAGCCGATGATTTCCGTTGCTGACTGATGTTGCCTTCTTTGTTTTTCTCTTTTTATTTATTGGTCGGTTGACATATTTGTTTTTTGGGGATATTTTTACTGTCTTTGTTTCTTCTGATGTGGTAATCTATAATCTGACGATGAGCGGTTGACTGTTTTTATGTCTCTTGTCAGCTGAATGAATATTAGAATTAGATATGTGTATAATTTTTTTCTTTTTTGTGTAAATATTTCTTATTAATGATATATTTACACTTAATTTATACTCTATATCATTGAATCAACAATTTTATATTTTATGATGACAATAATTTGTATTACGATTTTGGCCTATATGATTATGGGTAAAAACATTGATTCCTTGCTGGAGAAAGTAAAAGATGTAGATTGGAAAGAAAAATGTAACGAGTTATTCGAGAAACTGAAACCTTATGCCAGGAAGGCAGGCAGAACTGCGGCTAAACCCTTATTACAGTTCTATTTTGTATTAACGGATGATAAGACGAGTACCCTGGATAGAGTATTGATTTATGCCGCTATCATATATACAATCTCTCCGGTCAGTTTAATTCCCAGTGTGGTGTATAAGTTCCTGGGAGTGCTTGACGAAGGTGCTGCGGTATTGTTCGTATACAATAAGGTGAAAAGTAAAATAACGCCTGAAATTAATAGGAAAGTCAATCAAACCTTGGATGAGTGGTTCGGTTGTGAATATGAGATCATCAACCAATAATTAATTGTTTGAGAAGCAGAAATAGAGCCTTATGAAAGTGTTTATGTCCTATCCTGAAATACAGGATATTGTCTTTTCAAAAACAGGGAAAAAGATAACTTTATGTAGCCTGCAATAATTATGCAGACTTACTCGGACTGTTTTTACATAATATTGAAAAGGAAGAATAAATAGAAATATGGAAGCAAATGCATATTTATTGGAAGACTATGTCCAGGGACTTTTTTCAAACTTGAAGCAAAAAATGACATCGGAAGATATGGAGTGCATAGTCGCTGCATATATGTTGGCAAAAGAAGCCCATCAAGGACAAATGCGGAAAAGTGGGGAACCGTATATTATTCATCCCATAGCAGTTGCACGCATTGTGGCTGAGGAGTTTGAATTAGGTGCCAATCCTATAATGGCTGCTTTTTTACATGATGTGGTTGAAGATACACCTTATACATTGGATGACATTAAAGAACGGTTTGGCGAAGATGTGGCTTTCCTGGTAGGTGTTGTAACCAAGCAGAAGAAATCCGAGTATAATCAGTCCAAGCAGATTGATAATTACAGACAAATTCTGGCTTCCGTACAATTCGATGTCAGGGCAATTCTTATTAAACTTGCCGACCGCCTGCATAATATGCGTACGCTGGAAAGCATGAAGCCGGACAAACAGATGAAAATAGCGGGAGAAACAGATTATTTCTATGCGCCACTAGCCAACCGGCTCGGAATGTATCATGTGAAGACGGAACTTGAAAACCTCTCTTTCCGCTTCCGGTGTCCAAGGGAATATTATTTTCTTGAAAACCTTATGGAAAAGGAGAAAGCTGCCTGTCAAAGCCGTATTGATGCCTTTCTGACTAAAATTGAAAGTCTTCTGAAAGAAAATAATATTCGTGCCAGAACGGAGATAAGATACCGTATGCCCTATAGTATCTGGAGGAAGATGAATAGTGTAGAGTGTGATTTCCAGCATGTGGATGGCAAACACTATGTGCGAATTGTATATGAAGCAGCGAATATTAAGGAGGAGAAGTATATCAGCTTAAAGATATATTCGGTTCTTACCGATTATTTTAAGGAAAAGCCGGGAAGTGTATCCAATTATATTAATGCTCCTAAAGAAAACGGGTATCAGAGTTTTCATCTGAAACTGCTGTGCGAGAATGGAAATTGGGAAGAGATACATATCTCGTCTGAAAGAATGGTCCGTAACTCAAGATTGGGATGTGCTGCAGAGCGTACGGAATCGAATTTGAAGGCATGGCTGGATAAGTTTAAGGCTGTACTTGAGGATGTGGCATATCATAGCGAGATGGATTACATGGATGGTGTGACATCTTCTTTTTACAATGATGATATTATGGTTTTTACTCCCGCGGGCAGAGGAATCATTCTTCCTAAAGGTGCATCGGCTATAGATTTTGCATATGAGATTCATAGTAAAATTGGAGAAAAGGCTGTATATGCCAGGATTAACGGGAAATTATCGTCCGTAAAGACGGAGTTACACCGTGGCGATTGTGTAGAGATTGGAACAAATGAGCAATCTGTGCCGGATAAGGATTGGTTTGACTGTGTCAAGACCTATAAAGCTAAGAGATATTTGCGCCAGTTTTTTCATAATCAGCCGGCTCTGGAATATAATAGATGTAATTGTTGCCATCCCTTACCCGGTGATGAGGTCATTGGATTTAAGGATGACAGCGGAAGGATTACCTTGCACACACGGAACTGTTCTGCTGCCATAAGAATGGCTTCAAGGCAGGGAGATTCTATTGTGGCTGTAAATTTTGAATCAGATAATCGGTTCCTGTATCCTGTAAGGATTCAGATCAGGGGTGTGGACAGGTATCATATGCTCAGTGATGTAGTGGGGTGTATTGCCGATAAGCTACAGTTGTCAATAGACCGTCTGCATACAGAAAACAGGGACCGCATAGTAGAATGCTATGTTGATTTTAAGGTGCATTCAAGAGAAGAACTGGATAATGTCATTACTTTGATAAGCGGCATTGACGGTGTGGATGAGGCTTATGGTGTAAATATTGGATGAAAGTGGGATAAAGTAAATTTATTTGTATGATGGAACAGAATGAAATAAAATTTGTTTTAGATAATGAGAATGAGAAGGTTAGGGTAATGGGTTTTCCTGAACTGGCAGGACGTGAAGGAAGATATGTGGGGGATGGTATGGCTATGTTCTGGGGAGAAGAATGGCGTAATTATGAACTGTTTATAGCCAATATAAAGATATGCAAGATCAGAAAACTGTCAACTGAAGATGGTTTTATGCTTGTTGATGACAGAGAGATTGATTTCGAATTGATAGAAAAGAAATGTCGTTATGGTTATGATAATGCCAGGAATAAGTGTATCAGATACGGAGCCTTGAACCGTTACGATGGCTTTGAGAATGGGATTTCTGCCATTTCATGGGTGATATATCCTGAAGGAAGATATTTTGAGGATTCAGACGGATTTGGCGGAGAAGATAATGATGAAGAAGTTATTTATGCAATTATGGATACCAACCTTGATATAATTGAGCCTTTTCGTCCGGTGGATGATATAAGAAGATACCTGCGGGAACTGAGAGCTGAGAGGAAATAATTCTACTTCGTAACGAAGAAAATGTATAACGTAGCGATTGTTCATAGTTTTTAATATTAATGTGCTTAAATCAAGATTGTTATGTTGGTTATACCTCCGAAAGATAAGACGACGAATATGCTTTCTGTCCTTTATGAAGGGGTTGAACATACTTATGTCGATCAAAGTTACAGTAAAGCCGAAATCAGTCACGTATTGAATCATATCCCATCTAATGAGCGCATAATGATTTTGGGACATGGTTCTGATAAAGGGCTTTTCTCCCGTGTCGATGATAGTTGTGACATTTTTGATCGTCTGATGGTATATCATCCTCATGCTTATTATCTCCGAAAGCATGGTTGCAATATTGTGGCAATATGGTGTAATGCCAATCTTTTTGCTGAAGCTGAAAAACTTCATGGCTTGTTTACGGGAATGATTATTACTGAAATGAGTGAGGCTTTACTGTATGGTATTGAAACCTCGCAGGAGGAACTGGACAGAGAAAATGTAAAACTGGCAAAACGCCTCCGCTTTCTGTTGGATGAAGATACTGCATTGTATGAGATTCCATCCAGGATATTGGCTTTGGACGATGTTCACTCGCCGCTGACTGATTTCAATTATCATAATTTTCATTATGTATGACAGGATGCTTCCATGAGAATTATTAAAATTATAGATGCTGTCTGCAGTATGTTATAATAATCAGTAAACATGTAAATCCTCTTGATATTAAGATGGTTATATCCCAGTCTTCAGTCAAGGGGATTTATTATTTGCTGATATTGTGAAAACAGATGATAGAAAACAATAATTTTTTACTCTATTATCATAAAGGAACAAAGAAAACGTGTTGTTGATAAGAAAATAGCATTGTAAAGATAGTTTTACAGAGTGAAGCCACTCTATATAAAAAAACAGAAAAACATAACATTTATCATGGGAGCATTTAAAAGTAATAAAATTATATATGGCAATCCGTCCAGGATTCCATATATCGCAGAAGAAATTCGTAAATCCTTTATTGCAGACGGATTTGAGGTTCGTATCGTAGATCCCGCGAAAGGTAATGAAATATATATTACTAAAGGAGGGGTTTTCAAGGCTGCTATTGGATTACGTTCTGCATTAAAAGTGATAATGAAGCCTAACAGTAAAGGTTACATTGATTTTGAAGCAGGTGTAAGTATTGTAAAACAGCAACTTATTCCGACTCTTCTTACAGTATGTGTGTTTTCACCAGTGGTGGTGGCACAAATATGGGGTATGATCAGACAGTCGAAATTGGATGAGAAGGCTGTAGCCATAGCTGAAAGTGTAGTTTATGGTAATAATTGATGTGCTGTTGGCCATTTTTAGTTTGAAAATTGTATAACCAAAAGTAGAATATGAAAAAAAGAATTTTTAATCTTATCATTCTCGATGAGAGTGGTTCGATGCAGAGTATCAAGAAAGAGGCTGTTGATAGTGTGAATGAGACCGTACAGACCATTCGTGCTGCGGAAAGGAAAAACGCTGATCAGGAGCATTTTGTATCGCTTGTAACATTCAATGATAATGTCAAGACGGTATATGATTGCGTTCCGGCTGTTGAAGTCAAGGAACTTACATCTGAGGATTATTGTCCGGATTGTTGCACAGCCTTATATGATGCGATGGGGCTGTCACTCAATGTTCTCCGTCCGAAAGTGGCTGAAAATGACCGTATACTCGTAACTGTGGTTACTGATGGCTATGAAAATGCATCAAAGGAATATGATGGAAAGGCCATCAAGGCATTGATAGACGAATTGAAAGGCAAGGGATGGGTATTTGCATATATTGGGGCCAATCAGGATGTGGAACAGGTGGCTGCGACAATTTCCATTACCAATACGATGACATTTCGCACTACTCCAAAGGATACAATGGACATGTGCGTGCGTGTTAATAAGAGTAGGGACAGATTTTACTCTCGTATGTCTAAACCGGACTTTGATGCTGTGGCTGAAAACGAACATTTTTTTGATAATGAGGATTAATCATGATTAAAGTGTTGTGAGGAAGTAATCTGATTAAATTAAAGGTAGAGAGTTATTTCTGACGAAAGACATATGTGTTGAAACCGATAAGGCATCAACGGGGTATTTATCAATGATAATTTAATAATAGAAACAATGAAAAAAGTAACTTTTAGGGAGTATTTCGCTACATTGTTTGGCGGGCTGTGGCAAGCTGTGATGTGGGTGTTGGGGTTGTTCGGCTATAAGGACGAGACTCCATTTGGCAAAATCGTGAAACGGATTTTTGCATCGTGCGTGACCATCCTGATGGTACTGTTTACTGGGTGTATCTTGTATGCTTTTGCAGAGGGTGTTGTATATGAGAAACTTATAAGACCACGCACTAGTGAGAGGGTTTGGGAAGAGAGGTATATCAGTAATCATATAGTACTTCAGGAAATGTACTATTCCGAAAAAAACAGAGTGTATGATAAAGAAAAAGAAAAGGTATTTCTTGAAGATGTAGACTGGCTTGTAATATCCGAAGATAAGGATTCATTGGCTGTATATGCAAGAAATGGTAAACGTGGATATATCAATCGTTTTACCGGTGAAGTTGCTGTTCCTGAAATATATACCCGTGCATGGGTATTTTCGGAAGGATTGGCCGCTGTAGAGAAAGATGGAGAGTTGCTGTTCATTGATCATACTGGAAAGGTAGTGATTGATAAGGACTTTCAGGTATATTTTGATAATCCTAAGTATGCTTTCAAGAATGGATACTGTATGATAAAAAATCCGGTTGACGGTAAAATGGGATTAATTGACCGGGCTGGTAACTGGGTATTGAATGCAGAATATGACAACCTGTTTAATAATGAAGGCTTTTGGCAAGTTGAAAGAGATGGATATGTCGGGTTATATACGGCTGAAATGGAGCTCATGTTCCCTGTTGAGAATACTGCAATTTCTATAAATGACAGTATTATTGAGGTCCGCTGTGCCGATCATATTGCCAGACAATATGACTATGCAGGTAATGTAGTAAGTGATTTTGTGATTGATGAGATAAGCAACATGCAGTATGAAACAGCGGAGCTTCGCAATGATCCGAAGTCTGATGATGGCGAGTTTGCAGATAATAAAATTTATGGGGTTGCCAACTGTCAGCAATATTTGGTTAAAAGTGAGAATTATAACAAGCCTGATTATTATGGATTGTTGAATCGAAATGGAAAGATAGTAACTTTGCCAATATATACCTCAATTATGGCTATTGATAAAAATCTGTATCTTTGTCAACCTGGTGGAGTAATTATTAATGATCAGGGTAAGGTTGTACATTAGGAGTTAGGGAAGGTATAAAATTTGGAATAATGGACTTGAAAGAATATATCTTTTAGTTGGTTTTGTAAAATGGAGTGTCTTGACAGATTTCTCCATTTTTACATTGATTCGTTTTTACGTTGATTTTTCGGAGCTTTTTCGGTGTTGACCACGTTGACCTCCGGTGTTGACTGAAGTAGTATCGGGTGGGGTGAAATGGGGCAGTAGAAATTCGGAGGGGATTTTTTATATTTCATAAACTTTTCTTTATTACTTTTAATCTTTCGCTTATTTGTAATATCTTATAATATGTTTTTAAATAATGTTTACTTATATCAAGGATGATTTCAAGATGGCATAGTATTGTTTTGTTTTGGATTTTGATGTTTTTTTGTCTAAATGTAAAGTCTTCACTGCCTATGTGATTTTTTTTTCTTTATAATTGTTTAATGAAATTATATTTATTATCTTTATTGACGATTATCCTAATTAATAAATATAAAATGACAGAAATAGAATGTTACTTGAAAAAAATAGAAAAAGTGGTGGTGGAGGAATGGGGGTAAGCAATATTTCTCATGGCATAAAGTGTTTTTCTAAAAGTGAAACAAATCAACGTGATAAAGCATTGGTTGATCGGATTTGTAATGACGAACAGTTTGCTTATCATTTTATTCATGATAAGTGCCGTCCGCTTTTGAGCAAGATAATATGGATTATATATGATAATAGTGCAGACTATGATGAATTAGTCAATGAACTATATATTCATTTGAAGAAACCAAATGCTGCTGGAGATTATTGGCATGTTCTTAAATCTTTTGATTACAGAACCAGTTTGTTTGATTATATAAAAACAATCGCAGTCAGGTTGTTTTATACACCGTGTGAAAATGTTTTTTCCATACCTGAATATTTAATTGAAAATGGTCTGGCTCAAGAAATGTTTTTGCGTGTTGATGTTGCAATATGCCGAAAATATTTATGGTATCGCTATATAGATAAATTGGATACTGAATCTATTGCAAATCACCTTGGAACAGAAAGAGATAAACTTGTTCCTTTATCTCGAAGATCAATAAAACGTTTAAACAGAATTGTCCAAAACGAATTTTCTGATTACTATGATGATATATTTCGTGTTGAATCAAAAGAAAAAGTTGGTTTAGAAGTTGCGACTAAAATTGTTGCTGACAAAAATAGTCATCAGAAAAGTGAAGTACGAATAGATGTTTTATCGTATCTTGATAGAATGCCAAATGAAAAATACCGTATCGTGCTTAGTTTACTTTTTTTAGAAGATAAAGATTATGAAGAGGTTGCAGAAGCCTTAAATACATCTGTTTCTAATATTTATAATATTAAGCTTCGTGCTATAGAACAGCTAAGAGACTTAGTCTTATATTTCAAAGATGTTGATAATATAGATTATTACATAAAGAAAGTAAACTGTGATAGATTTCGCGAAATACTTCTTTCTATATTCATAAGGAAAGAAGATTATGATACTGTTCGTTCTCGCTACGCTCTAACGGAAACAGATTTCAAGAAGATGAAGAAGAACGCATTAAAGGAACTTAAAAGTCTAATTTTCAAAAAGTAGATATATGGGAATTACAAATAACATATTGTCGGCATATTTTGCCGGGAAAACAACTATTGATGAGGACCGTATGATTTTAGACAGTATGTCTGAAAGTGAAGAGTTTTCTGATATGATGAATTTGATGACAGAAATTGATTCAATGGACGAAATTAAAGAAATGCGACATGAGTTCAATGAAAATATAGACTTCAATACAAATTATAACGATTATAACATTAATATTAAATAAATATGGAACAGCAAACTTTATTAGGGCTTTTTGAAAAGCAAGAGCATGACTTCTATTCTGAATTATCTACAATGATTCTGCCTAGAGATAAAGAAAAACTTCAGACTTTCATGAAAAACTTCTTTGTTAACAAAGTAAGTGTAGAAGAATACAAAAAGGAACTTACAATGGGCGAAGTTGCCATGTTGAACTCTGTTCTTAAAATGATACCTTTCCAGATGCCAATGTTCAAGAGTTGTACTTTGGCCTTGGGAGATGATGTAAAAGAGGTCAATCATAAATCGGGGGCTTCAATTTTGAAAGACAAAGAAACCATTTCTACCATTGGATTTACTGCAGTTGGAGGTGCGATTGGTAGTCTGTTGTTTAAAGAAACATGGGGAGGTGTCCTTCTCACTATTGCAGCATGTGCTCTCGGATTATATATGAATAAAGGACAGAGGTCTAATAGAAAGAAACAATCCCAAGTTCGTATTGATGCAACAAAATACATAGCAACACTGAAAAATATTTGTGCTACTATTGATGAAATAATTGGTAATTATCGAGCAGGTCTCAACCAAGTGAAACAGTCATACGAGGGTCTTCCTACAGTTACATTGGCAACAGAGTACCGTCCATTGCTCGATAGATTTGCTTCAATGTTTGTTGCACTCAAAGGATTGTCGGTTCCAACTGATGTTCAACTGGAGATTGACAAACTATATAGAACATTGAAAAACCATCATTACGAAATTGTTGATTATACAGAAGCAACAGCAGGTTATTATGTAGAGACAGAAAGTGAGCACGTCTCAGAGTGCACTCTTGTTAAAGCCGCCATACTTGAGAATGGAAATCTTCTTATAAAAGGTGAATGTTTAATCCCAATAAACAAATAACAATATGAGTAATTTTATTACACCAAATAAAGATACACACAAGTACATTATCGGAATTGATTTTGGCCACGGGGAAACTTCAGCAGATATATGTAACATACAATGGGATGACAACTTTCTTAATTTGGCTTCTCCTGAAACTATAGAAATTTTCAATGGTGAGAAAGCCACAAAATCAGTTTTGCTTGTTGAATATGGAACAGACATAAACAACGAACCAACATCAACTTATTATATTGGACAACAAGCAATAGAAAGATATGGAAACAAACATCGTCAGAAAGGTGTAAGTCCGTCAAACAAGTCTTGCTATTATAGTTATTTTAAACAGATACCAACTTTAATGGAAAAGGATGGTTCTGTTGAAGTCATGAAGCAGTTCATGCGTGGTATATATTTGCAGATACGTAAGCAAAGAAGCGAATTGACGGATAATAATCATATTGTTTACATCGCATGTCCTTCAAATGCGAAAAAGTGGACAAACGAAGAGTTGAAGAAATATGCAGAAATTGCATTAGACGCAGGCTTACTGCTAGCTAAAATTGACGAACGGAATATAGGTATAATAAGAGAATCTAGAGCAGCTTTTATAAAAGCACGCTATAATCCAAACAGCAAGTCTTCGATAAAAGACGGTATCTTGTTGATTGATTTTGGGTCTAGCACTGTAGATATTACTTATTATTCACAATATGTCCAAAAGCCGGAAGATGGCGGAGATGATTGCGGTGCATATCATGTTGAGGATGAGATTTACAACAATTTAATACAAGATGATGTGTTGGCAAAGCAATGTTGTGAAGATTCGGAATCTACAAGTTCTGCCCTGAAGCTTGGGATTAGGGAAGCTAAAGAGAAGTTCTATAAATTCAATGCGGAAGAACTCGAGATTTCTTTAAGTGCTACTAAACTTTCAGGGGGTAAAGTATCGGGCGGAATAGAAAAGTATTATTCGGATGATGATATTAATAAAATGCTTATTTCTTATAAAAGTAGCATAAAAAAATGTTTTGAGGATTATAGAGACAATCATTTAAACAACCATCCAATAAAATTGGTTTTTCTTACGGGAGGTGCTTCTCGTATGGATTTCATAAATGATATTGTTTGTGAAGTCTTTAATTATCAAGGTGAATTCTATCGTGAGCAAGATCCTTCTGTAAGCATATCCAATGGAATTGCACTTGCAGGTAGAGCAGATTTGCGTTCTTCTGCAATGTTAAAAAAAATGGAGGCGGATAGTTCATTGTCTAAGGATATATCAACATGTGTAATTGACGCTGCAGCTAGTCAGATGGCCTCAGAATTAGTGAATAAAATAGAAGAAAAATATAAATCTTTCTCTACCCAGCTATCAAATGTAAACATTTCCGTTTTGGAGTCTCGAATCGGGCTTGCTATTAAAAGCGTATCATTTTCATCGATTTTATCAGATAAATTCAAAGAAGTATTAAGAAGTGAGGTAAATTCAAATATACTACCTACTTTGAATAAAACTGTCGGGGAATATTTCCCAGACGGAACAATTGAGGACATTTCAAGTTCGAGATACATTTCTGTCAGTTTATCTGTAAATGATAGCCATTACGGGAATATCGTTTCGGATAGTGTTGATTCCATTACCGAAGGTTTTTTTGAAGGCACGGCGAAAGTGGTAGGAACAATAGCTGGTGGAGTAGGTTCATTAGTCATAGGTACAATAGCAAAAGTCGCAGGTGAAATCCATGATGTCTTCACACAAAAAGAATCTGATAAATGGAGTGTTGATTTCGGGGATGTTGTTAATGAGGTGTCTGAAGATCTAATGCCAAGTTGGCGAGACAAAGATACGAAATTGTCACAGGAAAGGCGTCAGGCTGTTTATTCGAAATTTATAGAGAATAAATCGGCATATAAAAATGGAATTGAAAGTAAAATAAAGGAGGAACTTAAAAATGATTCGTCTTTAAAATCTCAAATAAATAAGACCTTTAAAGACGAAGCTATTCGTTATATACGTGAACAAGTGGATAAGGTACGATTAATGCTAAATTGATTTTATATGTGCGAAATAGCTATACAAAGAATAACCGTTCCTAAGGTATGGGTTGCGGAGAATCTTGTTGCTGGTGTCCAGTATCTTTCAAAGCGGGACATCTTGGCGGATGTGTCTAATGGTGACTCGCTGGTCGCATTGTCATGTAAAGAAGCAAGATATTTGGATTTTCCTATCGAATGGATAAAGATTGGTCAAGTAGGAGTATGCCATGAATTTTCAAGTCATCAATATTATAATGCTATTCAGAAAGCACTTTTCTCCTGTCATAATCCGGAAACATTCCAAATTATCTTTATGGTTCGAGGTGATGGGGGAAAAAGATCTCTGTATTTAGGTGTACGTCAATTAGACATGAATGGCAATTATGGAGAAATCTTCACAGAATCCCTGTCTTCGTTTATTAGTAACATATTGCCCGGTACTAAGGCTGAATACATTGGCAATGATAATGATGCTGTAGAAGAAGTAAAAAATGACATCAAAGGGAAAAAGTTGAGGCATTTGTCTGTTTTTACAGGCATTCCATCTTTCTTGGGTAAGGAGGGCGAAGAATCTATATCAGCAATTGACACTTTAGTCGGACCCTTGAGCAGTAAGAGGTTTGTATATTATGTTGTTGCTGATCCACTTGACGAAAATGCAGCCAATCGTATAATGACAAAATGTATTGAGATGGCCGGCAAGCTTGAGTCAATAAAAACGAAAAATCTTACTGAAACATACAATGCGTCCACTACGATTGGTGAAAGCGACGGTTTTTCACAATCCGTTACAGAAAGTCAATCCACTGCGGTTAATCGTAAGGGTAAAAAGCACCATTTTTGGTCAAAATTAATGTGTACTATTGGACTGGGTGATTTTGTTGACCAATCCACCAAGACTATTAGCCAAGGAAATACAATAGGTACTAACCATAATGAAAATAGATCTGACACATTAGGAAATTCTGCAAGCGCTTCCATGACCATGGTTAATAAAAACGCGGAACATGCAGCTGGCATAATGAGCAAGCATGCATCGCGTTTTGAAAAAGGATTGGGAACTGGAATTTGGGAAACAGGAGTGTACTTATTAACAGAAGACGCTTATGTCTGTCAAAGCGCAGCTATGCAGCTAAAGGCAGTTGTCAGTGGAAAGGATACTTCTTTGGAGCCAATGAGAATTCACAATCTATCTTCATTGATAAACAAAAAAGATGATGAAACTGCAACCGCAATCAAAACTGCAGTAGCTGATTTATGTGCTCCAAATTTCCAATTAGTTGCTAATAGTGGCGAAATCATTAAGAACAATTTTGAAGAAAAGGCTGAAAGCCTAACCACTTACTTGACTACAGAAGAGCTTTCGTGTTTTATTAATCTACCACAAAGAAGTGTTCCTGGTATTTCTGTGGTTGATTATTCAACAAACTTTAGTTTGACCCCGCAAAGAATAAAAGAAGGAACTAAAACGCTTGAAATCGGACATCTTGTATATAGTGGCTCTACCTCTAACATTGATGTTAAATTACCAATTGATACTCTTTCTCGCCATGCATTAGTATGTGGCGTGAACGGCAGTGGAAAGACCAATACGATCCTTAGCGTATTGGAAGGATTTATGAAGAACGATAGACCTTTCTTTGTGATAGAACCTGCCAAGACAGAATATGTCGATTGGGCTATTGGGTATAATAAATCAATCACAGATCCTAAGAAAAAAATAAAGATATTTATACCTGGCTGTGAGTACTATTCAAAGGGTAGGAGGTATCCTGATCAGTTACGTTTTAATCCTTTTGAAATCATTTCATTAGAAGGGAATGAACCGAGGGTATTATCCCATATAGATAGATTAAAGGCAACATTTGCTAGTGCTTTTCCGATGCAGGATATACTTCCTGTAATAATGGAACACTTGTTATATGATTTATACACGAATAAACGTCCTTGGATTGATAAGTCAGATCCAGGATATGAAATGACAATACGAAAGAAAATATTTCCTAGATTATCAGATGTAAATGACGAGTTTATCGATCGTTTAATGACTAATTTAGGATATGCAAGGGAAAACACACAAAATATATCAGCAGCTCTCAGAACCCGATTCCGTAGTTTGATGTATGGATGGAAGAAAGAATTATTAGATAATTCTGGTATTTCAGGACTTATATGGGATGAACAGGATAAGAAATGGAAAGACAGCAAATTGACATGGGAAGAATTGTTTGATTCTCCATGTGTGATGAACTTGTCGTATGCGGGAGATGATCAGGACCGGGCATTTATTATGTCTTTGCTGCTTCAATTCCTTTATGAATATCGTATAGCGGAGGCAGAAGCTAAGAATTATTCATTCAATGACAATGTGTGTCGTCATCTGGTTGTCGTAGAAGAAGCTCATAGAGTTATGGCACAATGTCTGAATCCGGAATTGCCCCAATATAAATCCGGATTGATGTTCAGTAACTTTTTGTCTGAGGTTCGGGCATATGGCCAGGGAATGATGATAGTAGATCAGGTTCCGACAAGGCTCATTGAAGATGCAATTAAGAATACTAACGTAAAAATTATACATAAGTTGGTAGCGGCAGATGATTCACAGCGAATGGCCGAATGTATTGGTCTTACTTCAGTTCAACAGAAGGTGATAGCTAAATTGTCTATAGGTCAAGCTGTTTTAGCTGGTTTGAATAGTGCAAATGTGGCATCCAGTGATTGTGCGGACATCTATCTGGCTCAAATAAATAAAATGAAGTGATAATGATAGAAAATAACCGAGAAGAAAGTCTATACTAATAAATAGTGATAATATGGAAGAAAAACAGAAATTTACAGGAAAGGCCATTCATACATTTAGTGATGGCTCAGAATATTCAGGAGAGTTTGTCAATGGAAAACAGGAAGGTTATGGCATAATGACCTTTGCAAACCGTGATAAATATGATGGAGATTGGATGAACGGTTTGATGGATGGGCAAGGTAAATATTATTTTTATGATAATGGGAAAAAAACATATAACGCTTTCTACAAAGGTCAATTCGTTAAAGGATGTCGTGAAGGTGTAGGGCGGATGGAATATAAGAACCGGGATGTTTATGAAGGCCAATGGCAAAATAATTTCCGTACTGGAAACGGCGTTTGCTGGTATGCGAATGGGGATTGTTATCATGGTCTTTGGAGATTCGACAAAAAACTTCGCGGGGTATTTCATAAAGAAAACGGTGAAAAGTATGATGGAGAATTTGTTGATGGAAGAATTGAAGGATATGGTAAATACTATTGGCCAGACGGTAAGTGGTACGAGGGAACCTTTAAAGATGGGAAACTTTATAATGGTATTGTCATATCACCAGATGGAAAAATCTCTGAATATGTAAACGGAATTCAAATGTAGTTACTATGATCAAGCGTAAAAGCATAATGTTGCTGATAATATATAAATGCAATTTACATTGTAGTTATTGTTATGAACCTAAAACCCAGAACTTTAAAATGTCTGTATCAAAAGCCAAGCAACTGATATCAGAATATTTAAATAGTTTTGGTAAAACATCTCCTGTAGAAATACAATTTATGGGAGGAGAACCGCTATTGGAGTTCTCCTTAATAAGGGAAGTTTCTGAATGGCTTTGGGATAATGGTTTTGATAAAGGTGATAATATGCTGTTTGCTCCTACAAATGGAACTTTGCTGAATGATGAAATGAAAGAGTGGTTTGACTCAAATAAAAAGCGATTCACATTAGGATTAAGTTTTGATGGTGACCAGGTAATGCAAAATACCAATAGGTCGGATTCGTATCATAAAGTTGACCTGAAGTTTTTTGCTGCTACATGGCCGGAACAAAGCGTAAAAATGACTATATCGCCTTCTACTGTAGGTCATTTGGCAGAAGGCGTGAAATTTTTACATTCTACAGGATTCAGATATATTACTTCAGATTTGGCTATGGGACCATCTGTTCACTGGAATAAAGATTCATTGTTGGAATATAAATATGCTTTAAGGAAGTTGGCAGATTATTATCTTGAAAATTCTGATATCATTCCTTTCTCAATGCTGAGACTGAACTTATCTGATGTAGGAACTGCAAAACCAGCTAAAACTTGTGGATGTGGTGAAGATTTAATATGTATTGATTGGACAGGCAAGGAATATGCGTGTCATTTATTCTCTCCAGTGTCATTACCTGTTGATAAAGCAAATGAGAGTAATCTTCTTTATGATTTTCACAATCATCAGCAATTTGTCTCATCCATTTGTGGAAAGTGTTTGTTATACAATCTTTGTTCGCACTGCTACGGTATGAATTATTTGTGTACAGGAGATGTAACTCAATCCTCAGCTTTTCACTGCAAGGCATTTAAGATCTTATTTGTAGCAAATGTTCATTTCCAAATGCGTAAAGCTATGAATAATAACGATGTAAGAACTTTGAATAGAATTAATCAAATTGTCAATTTAATAAAATAAGAATAGTTATGGATAATAATTATGAAAATTATGAAAATCTCGAGAAGTTGGAACAAATAGAGGCTTCAGCTTTAGAGGATAACAATGAAATTAAGCCAATAGAACAAAACGAAGATGTTTCAGAAACTATAGATGACATTGAAGAACCTCAAATGGAAATGAGCAGATGCCCCTGTATGACCGGTTGTGGTAGTAACTATAGTATTATCAACGAATGTAGATGTATGGGAGGTTGTGGCAGTAATTATCATAAATAATTTATTAGGAAATGGGACTTGAAGATTTTGAAAGTATAGAGAAAACACCGGAATGGGCGGAAACAGAGAACATATCAAAACCTATAGAAGCTGTAGAACCTGACTTAAATGATTTTAAATCAGATTCACAAGAATCTGTAGAATCCTTTAAATCAGGTTTAGAAAAAACGGAATTTGTTACAGATTTGGAAATGACTGAAGGAATAGCTGATTATCTTGAAACAGTCAGTGAATTTCGATATGAAAACTGGACAAACTTATCACTTGAAGAAAGAACTGAGGTTCTTAATCGAGTTGAACAGAAAATAGCAGAGATAGAACATCGTCCTGCCTTGTCTGTTGGTATTGAAGAAATGGGAGGAGGAGATCTTGGATATCAATGTGCTCCAGAAAGAAGGATTGCGTTGAATTCTAAAATTGTAGGCCTGAATACTCCTGAAGCACATCGTTTGGTAATTGAAACTATTATACATGAAGGAAGGCATGCATATCAGCATTATAATGTAGATGTAAAATGTATTCATGAGTCTGCCAGTGAAGTAAAAACATGGGAGAAAAATTTCTATGATCCTGTGTGGGGGTATTATCAATATCATGGACAAAAAATATATGCTCCCAATAATAAGGGACAATTACGTGATATAGGTTTTATATTATATGAACAGCAGCCGGTAGAGGTTGATGCGCGTAATTTTACATCTGAGACTACTTCCAAGTTGGAAGATAAGGGTATAATTAAGTCTGAGTCAGAGATTCGCGCTTCTCGTCAGTATGAACCTTCTTTGGAGAATATGAAGGGTGCATCATTGAATGATAAGGAGATGTCCGTAAATATGAAATTACCCCCATTAGAGACTCATTTTACAGACGAAGAAATACGTTCACTTCATTATGGTGCAAAGATGGGTATGTTAGGTGAAATCGAGTTAGAAGATAAATTTTTAGGTTATGAGAAAAGTTATAAGATATTAGATTGGAAAGATACAAAAACATTTGATCCGATTCCAATGAAGAATATACAGATTTATAAAGATCATTGGACAGATAATTTGTTTGTACATGATTCTATTAGTGGATTTAATGCCAAACTTCATGAAACAACCACAGAACAAAGGAGAGCAACAGGTTTTAAGTATACTTACACGGATTTGCTTTCCGGGTATACTATGGCTATAAAAGATATTAAATAAACCTGATTTGTAATTAAAAATGAAATACCCTATTTGTAATCAATTAATTGATAAAGGGGTGCAGAATAAAGCCGTTATTAAAAAGTCAATGTAATAATTGTAATAGGATTTTTGCATAGACAACACCTCTTTTTACACATGACGGATATCTCTATGATGATATAATCAGACCTTCTTAGGTAATAAAATAAATCTTTATATTATTGCTTTAATGGTTTCTCAAAATTAACCCTTAAAAGCAAAAATTATAGTAAATGTGAAAGTCGGCATAGGGTAAAATATGCCTTTGTGGGTTTATCATGGATTACTTTATTAACAGAAACAAAGGCATAATAAGGTTTTAAACCTGATTGATTAGATATAGTAAAAATGGATGGCAAATTTATATTCAATGAAATAGCTCAAAGTGTCAAGCAACGTCTTATTGCATGGCATGGTAGAACGTATATATTACCATATGAATGGATATCTCTAAAAGATAATGGTTTTCCTTTTGAGGTTCCTGCACAAAAGATGTTGGTAGGACTTGCTTTTCGTATAGAAATGACAGACTTGGATGTTTCGCCATTGATTTATATATTGGAACAACGATTTAATTGTCTTGAAACTGTAGAAAAAAGTGTTGCAGAAGAATATGCTTGGAAAATTGTGATGGATTCTGTTTCATGTGTATGGGGTGGATAAGAAAAAAATGACATAAACAAGTTTTTTATGACAACAATTATTTGCATTACGATTTTAGCCTATTTGATTATGGGCAAAAACATTGATTCTTTATTGGAAAAAGTAAAGGATGTAGATTGGAAAGAAAAAGGTCATGATTTGTATGAAAAATTAAAACCTTATGCTAAAAAGGTAGGTCGAACAGCTGCTAAGCCTTTATTACAGTTTTATTTCGTATTATCGGATGATAAGACTACAACATTGGATAGAGTTTTGATTTATACGGCCATTATATATATAGTCTCTCCGGTAAGTCTGATTCCAAGTGCTGTATATAAGTTATTGGGTATTCTTGATGAAGGTGCCGCAATGCTATTTGTATATAATAAAATAAAAAGTAGTATCACAGCTGATATTGAAATGAAAGTCAATCAGACTTTGGATGAATGGTTCGGATGTGAATATGAGATAATAAACCAATAATTAGTAGATTAAAAAGTTAATAGTAGAATTTTATGAAAGCATTTATCTCTTATCCTGAAATCCAGGATATTGTCTTTACGAAGACCGGTAAAAATATAATTTTATCATTTAAAGATGAACGAACCGTGACCGTAAAACATACTTTGTCTGTCAGAATACCTCTATTGGGACAAATAGAAAAAGATATTAAAGTCAATATAACAATAGAGGAAATACAAGGAATGGATATTAAGTTGAAATATACCATGTCTTTAGGTATGGAAATGTTATTCTCTGGTGTTAGAAAATTTTTAGGAAATATTATCGACAACTCCCAATTACTCTCGTGGAACGAAGAAACTAAAATCATTATACTTCATCTTGACAAAATAGCTGAGAATATGGATATCCATAATTTTAATCAGTTGATAAACCACTGTAGTGATATCTCATTTAAGGCTGAGGAAGAGGGAATATTAGTATCGTTTAAGCTACAAAATCTATAATCTTATGTATAGTGAAAGATGTGAGCCATATATTGAGGAGATGACTGAAGATATTAGTGCTGTGGCAAAATCTTTAGCGTTGGAAGCGGAAAGAGATGTTCCCGAAACAGGATTGTTCCCAAAAAAATCGGTAGAGTTTAAGGATAAATCCGGAGTACTTGATATAACATATTGGCAATTGAATGTCTGCAGTATCTATATTGAGGGCGGGAATAATGATAAAAGATATCTTGAAGTCTCTGGAACATTAAAAAGCGGATATAAGATTTCATGCTTGAATTTCGCCGGAACAAAATCTGAGTGCATAGAAATGTTACGTAATCCTTCTTATGTCGAAAAAGTAAAGCAGACAATGAGAGTAAATCTTAACGCTATGGATGATTAATTTCTGAAGATATTATATTTTTTATCTTCCTTTATGAATAGATGAGTGATGTGGTGGAATGTATTACGGATAAACTTAAACTGTTTATAGATTGTCTGCACACTGAAACTGTAGATAGGATAGTAGAATGTTACATTGATTTTAAAGCACATTCAAAAGGGAAATTAGATAATATTGTTGCCCTTATAGATAGTATTGATGGAGTAGATGAAGCTCATAGTGTGAATATTGAGTAAATAATATCAAGAAAATAATCCAGCGTGAATGTGTTTTTGAATCACAAGGATTATAGATATATGTTTGTGATTTGATTCATATATTGTAGATGAAAGTCAGTATGATGGATGAAGTGGATTATACATTTGAAGATTCTATATTATATTCCGGTGACAGGCAAAAAATAATTATGTGTTCAAAAGTAGTTAATGGAGTTGTAAGAATTCCGGACCGTGTGAAATATATATCCGATTTTGCTTTTTACTGGTGTAGAAATATTGAAGAGATTATTTTACCTGATACTATAGAATATATAGGTAGATATGCTTTTTATGGATGTAAGAATCTGAAAAAGATAAAAATGTCCGGTATTAATATCAGATATATGTAAGCTTCCAAAATTGGCGTATTGACTAGCATGTTTCTTTCCCATACCTTCGTGCTAAACTTAAAACTTGAAAGATTATGTTTAGCGAAAAAGATTTTGAAAGACTGTGGTTCCTCTACAAGACCG
>NZ_JABSOE010000039.1 GCF_013618865.1 Phocaeicola faecicola | reverse complement strand
TGCTGTGTCTACTATATCAGCAGGGCTTGGGAAGAAGTGACTACTGAACCAGTACAACATTCCAAGAACCGTCTACTGATATCGGTTATAAAAAGAAAAAGCGTCTAGCTAAATCAGGAAAAGACATAATCCATAGACATCAAGACAAGATAATAAAAAATATACCGATCCTCTATATTAAAATTTTTAAGCTTGGTATAATCATAAGAATCTGTAACCATATATTCTGCAATCCGGTCTCCTCTATGTCGGTGAAAAAAGAGAAGTTCATTCTCTTTCATAAAATCCTTCTTTACATTTGTCATCCTTCCCAATGGCATGCCACCCACCAGAATATTGCCCTTAAAGTAAGTCTTGGGATTGTCTTCTTTCATACTTTGTGCTAAATTCCGTAAATTTTCACTACTCGCAAATTCAAGACCTTCGTCTATTGTCAAATTCCAGCGAATATCCACCATCATCACTGTTTGAATACTATCTCTCAATTGAGTACTGACCATTACTCCCCAGTCATCCCAAAAGTAAGTTATATACTCATGAAAGAAAGCCTTTCCTTTATATGTACGTGTATAAGGTTCACCGAAGATCTCCGTCACCTCTTCAATACTCATTCCCGGCCAGAACTCTTTGCCGTTATAAGTTATTTTATCACCGTCGAAAATAAACAGATGCTCGGTGTTTACACCCATTTCTTCCAGTTCCGAACGGCTGTAGCGAGTGCCATACAGACCGTCCGTTCTTTCACCACAGGCTGTTAGCGTGAAGAACAATGCTATAAGATAGACTGAGAGGTTGATTCGTGTTTTCATGATAACTATGTTTTAATCAGGGTGGTTTATGTACTTTTCATATTCAGGACCTTCGTACGGTGGATCACCAAAACCTCGTGAGTTAATGGCAATATCAAAGTGTGATATATCATTTCCGTCATCAGACTTCTTGATACAATAGGTATAATATTCTTCTCTGCGGTGTATAGGCGCTTTAGTGTAGTCCCAGTCATGCAGATGACAATAGTAAAGTAGAGGGAACGGATTGTTATTAAATTTCAGATTTGTTTTTTTCAGAAAATCATCCATGTGCATACCTCCGCCCAAAACCGCTCCACCAACAATCATTTTACCCGTAAAATACTGGCGTGGACAACGGTTCTTTAGCCATTTTAGGTCTTCATCGGTTATAAACCCGCTTAATTCGATATTCCAGTTAATCATTATTCCGCTTACAGGGGCACTGTCTCTTCCACTTTTATCGTGTGATACCATAATGATTCCCATAGAATCCCATATAAATATTCCGGGTTCCGCAAGACGCTCGTAATTTCCGAATATCTCACACAGTTCTCCTATTGACATTCCCGGCATGAACGGCTTGCCGTTGTAGGTCATTGTCGTATCTGTAAATACAAACAAGTGCTTCATATTCACCCCCTCTTTTTCGTAGTCTATAGGCGGTTCTTCCGGCAGATGTTCTTCCAAAAACCGGTCTGTCTTGGCCATCAGGGTATCTACTTTGCCCAAAATGTTATCTATGCTTCCCATCGCCTTTTCGTGGTTGTAGCTGCACCCTGTACAGGAGCTGAGTGCGGACAGGCAAAGCAGTCCGAAGCATAGGGCAACGGCTGCCGAAGCGGGGAGGAATGGATGCTTGCGGATATAGAGTCCCGAACCGGTCATTGTTTGTTGTTCCATAGGCGTGCGTTTTGTTTGTAAAGGTACGAAATAGTATGAAAAAACAAGTTTATGAGCAGATAAAACACAATGGAAATTGCTGTAAACCACAAAAGTTTTTGGGGCTCTGCATCCTGATAGCAGCCTGCATCATAGATGAAATTCCACATCTCCGTATCTCTCAATTCTATCTCCATACGATACAGAAAATAAGTAACGGTTAAGGCTGAGACTGATAGTATGATTGTCGGCAACAGAGCTGATATCAGATATTTTGCGGTGCCTGTGATGTTGTATTCATGCAAGCACCAGTAAAGCAACATTCCAGCTACGAATGGAAATGACACCCATGCAATCACTCCTGAATCATCATAGCCGGGAGTTGCTGAGCACGGGGCAATCACACCGGACTCAATCCAGAACAGATATAACAATGCCAAAGGTAAAAACAAGCGTCTTTTATTTTGTTCTATTCTATCTTTATTCATTTTCCTGTTGCGCAATATAGTCGAGTCATACAGCTTTTTGTCATTCTTACATTCATTTCTCTCTAATATAGCTCCACTAATTCATCACTGCCTTGTGGCATATAAAGGAGGATGAACTTATATGCTGTAACAGTACGCTCTTCAGGTGATAGTCTTTTCTCCTCCTCTGTGTCATAGAAACCAACCCGTAAAACATCATCGAGCTCAAGTTTTCTTCTTAGATAAACCAATTTTCCATTTCCACAAACGACCATCTCATAATTTTGTATTGGTTCTGCAATCCAATCTATAGGATTGCATAAAAAACGGAATAAATCGTCTGAATCAATATATGTTTTCTCCAAAGCCTCTTTTCCCAAATAATTCATTTCCGTCAAAACCCATGTACTGGCAAGGCGCATTTTACGATATTCATAACAATTTCCATCAATCATCATTTGACGCACCCTATTGTAATGGGCAAGAACCTTCTCTTCCAAATCGGGTATTGTCTGCAAATCCGTTGCTTCTGCAAGTATTCTTTTATGGTTAAAGGGGAGTGTAGCATTGAAACTTATGGAATCAGTGTAGAACGGGATTTTTTTCAACCCAATATCTGTCGGAGTGTCTAATTCCACCAATGTTTCAGGCATACCAACCAGTTTTTCTTTATAATACACAACCTTAATATTTACACCGGCATCTTTGGTGACTTCCGTTTCTCCCGTTCGAGGATAGACCTGTATACTTACGGTATGTTTACCGCTTCCTAATAGCAAATCATTGATAGGATATAGCATAGATTGACCTTCATTTTTTACAAAATGATACCCCACCGGAATGTCATTTACCCTGACAAGCAGTCTGCATCCTGTCTTGTTTACCTGCAGATAGTAGGCAGGTTTCTCCGGGTAGGTCTTTACCATTCCTAAATACTCCTGTATCAGTTCTTCCATTTTCTTTATTTCCTGTTTCATGTCTTTTTCTGTTTTTACTTGTGCATAGCCGTTGAAACCTAACATTGCAACGAGCAGGGCAAGAATCATTGATTTCATATTATGTGTATTATTGGTTTTCTATATTTATGTACTTTTCATATTCAGGACCTTCGTACGGTGGGTCACCAGAACCTCGTGAGTTAATGGCGGCCATCAGTGTATCTACTTTGCCCAAAATGTTATCAGCGGCAGCAGGACATTTGCCTGTATACACCCTAACTCGCTACTTTTTATCCAGCCCTCGCAGGCTCCACGTTTGTCTCCTGTTCTTTTACGTGCCAGCCCACATCCATAAGTTGCATGGGCTATCAATTGAAAGAAACTCTTAAAGGAACATCAATCCATCTTTTGTGATCATGAAAATGCAAATAGATAGAATCTCCCTCAAAGAAATTATCAATAATATATTTAAAATGGTTATTGAATTCTTTTAAAGAAACATGAATGGTATCTTTATTTTCTTTAATCATCTTTTTATAATACTTATATAAATGTGTTTGGATTGTATCATTGTTTTCAATGGTAAATAATACCCCTCCATAAAACTTCTTATAAGAATAAGCTAAATTATCATTTTGATTCTCTGAATTTAACCAACATTCGCCAGTTCCAGGACATAATTCATCATGTTTAGCAAAGTAAGAGGATTCAAAATAATATATCTCTCTTTTATCATTCTTTTTAAACTCAAAAGATAAAGGGTATTTAAGACTAAATATTTTGGATTTATCTTCTCCAATTCTTAATACTATGGGATTTGTATCTTTAATTTGTCTTACAGATACAACATTTACATTAGAAACGCATCCAATGAAACAACAGCAAACAATATAGAAAATAATGTTTCTCATATAGAAATTTAAAAGACATTTTGTTTCTTGTGGAATAAAATATAATACATTGTCAAATAGAGGCTTATGGATTAATATAGCTCCACTAATTCATCACTGCCTTGTGGCATATAAAGGAGGATGAACTTATATGCTGTAACAGTACGCTCTTCAGGTGATAGTCTTTTCTCCTCCTCTGTGTCATAGAAATCAACCCGTAAAACATCATCGAGCTCAAATTTTCTTCTTAGATAAACCAATTTTCCATTTCCACAAACGACCATCTCATAGTTTTGTATTGGTTCTGCAATCCAATCTATAGGATTGCATAAAAAACGGAATAAATAGTCTGAATCGATATATACTTTCTCCAAAGACTCTTTTCCCAAATAATTCATATCCGTCAAAACCCATGTACTGGCAAGGCGCATTTTATTATACTCATAACAATTTCCATCAATCATCATTTGACGCACCCTATTGTAATGGGCAAGAACCTTCTCTTCCAAATCGGGTATTGTCCGCAAATCCGTTGCTTCTGCAAGTATTCTTTTATGGTTAAAGGGGAGTGTGGCATTGAAGCTTATGGAATCAGTGTAGAGCGGGATTTTTTTCATCCCAATATCTGTCGGAGTGTCTAATTCCACCAATGTTTCAGGCATACCAACCAGTTTTTCTTTATAATGCACAACCTTAATATTTACACCGGCATCTTTGGTGACTTCCGTTTCTCCCGTTCGAGGATAGACCTGTATACTTACGGTATGTTTACCGCTTCCTAATAGCAAATCATTGATAGGATATAGCATAGACTCACCTTCATCTTCTACAAAATGATACCCCACCGGAATGTCATTTACCCTGACAAGCAGTCTGCATCCTGTCTTGTTTACCTGTAGATAGTAGGCAGGTTTCTCCGGGTAGGTCTTCACCATTCCTAATCTCTCCTGTATCAGTTCTTCCATTTTCTTTATTTCCTGTTTCATGTCTTTTTCTGTTTTTACTTGTGCATAGCCGTTGAAACTTAATGTAGCAACGAGCAGGGCAAGAATCATTGATTTCATATTATGTGTATTATTGGTTTTCTATATTTATGTACTTTTCATATGTCCGAATATCTCACACAGTTCTCCTATTGTCATTCCCGGCATGGACGGCTTGCCGTTGTAGGTCATTGTCGTATCTGTAAATACAAACAAGTGCTTCCTGTTCACCCCTTCTTTTTCGTAGTCTATAGGCGGTTCTTCCGGCAGATGTTCTTCCAAAAATCGGTCTGTTTTTTTCATCAGTGTATCTACTTTTCCCAAAATATTATCTATGCTTCCCATCACCTTTTGGTGGTTGTAGCTGCACCCTGTACACGAGCTGAGTGCGGACAGGCAAAGCAGCCCGAAGCATAGGGCAACGGCTGCCGGTGCGGGGAGGAATGGATGTTTGTTCATATTACTCTTTGATTGTTGGTTTAAGAAATGATTATTCAATACAAAGAAACCATCGTTTATCTATTGATATACTTTAAATCATAACGGGAATCAATTTGTTTGTTCCTTTTTTCATACTTAAATGGAGTTCGATATATCCATATTTAAAACCATTACCATTCTCTTTTTTTCTTATGAAAACTAAAGCACTTGGTAATCCATTAAGTTTTTTTGATTTTAAAGTTATACTTTTCCCGTCAGTTGAGAATACCATTCTATATTCTTCAATTGCTTGTAACTCATTTACAGAGTACTTATTAATAATATCAACATTACCTTTCCAGTCTCTCTCTATGTCTTTTTGAGATTGATACAATGTAACACCTATTTCTTGGTAAGAAGGCCAAAAATATTCCTTCAATTCGTTTATCTTTTTTTCGGCAATCATTTGTCTTACTCGCTTATACTCTTCTACCACTTTCTGTTCTATATTAGATATTTCACGCAAATCGACATACTCGTCCCATGTTGTGATTTCGTATGGCACTTGTGCTTCAAACTCTTTTTCTATTTCAATCTGCGGTAACCCTTCTTCGGGAATCTCTATTTCTGGTAATTCAAATACCTTATGCCATATTCTGTTACCCATACTATCCGGTTTCTCTGTAAAATCATAATATCCAATTTCCAGTCTGAAAGGTTTATCATTAACTATAGTTTTCCTACCCGGAAATGGTTTCAGACTGATTGATATACTCTGCTTGCCGGATTTGAATATTACCGGATTTATAGCTATGGATGTTTCACCGATATTTACAGGTTCTGTAACTTCTGCTGATATATTGTCGTTTATTCTTAGTTCGAATAGACACCCTCTGTTTCCGTATCTCGCATAATAAACAGGTCTACTTTCATTTTTGTAAACCATAGAGTCCACCTGTATTTCCATACCTGATTCAGAAGCGAATGTACCGTCTTTCTTTTGTGCTTGAGCGCATCCTGCAAGGTTCATGCCCAGCATCGTTATAATCATTATCGCTTTTAGTTTCATACTGCTTTTCATCTTCATATCTTTAATTTTTTAGTTGCTGTTTCAAAGTTATATCGCCACCCCAAAACTCCCTTTTTCGTTTTCCAATTATTTTTTGCTAACCGTTCAAAGTAGAAATAAAGTAGCATTCGTTTTTTTAACCTTGAGTGCTCATAAAATAGAATTTATATCATAAGAGGAATCAGCTTATCAGTTCCTTTTTTCATCCCGAGATGTAACTCAATATATCCACATTCTAACTCAGCCCCACTATTTACTTCTTTAACAAAAACTAATGCGCTTGGGAATCCACCATATTTATTTGACCGTAAAGATACGCTCCGACCATTACTGGAATACACGATGCGATATTCTTCTATTGATTGAAGTTCACTTGTTGAGTATTTCTTTATAAGTTTACAGGTGTTGTTCCAACTCAAGTCTATATCTTCTTTTGTTTGATATATGGTAATTGCAAATTCTCGATAGGAGGGCATAAAATATTTCTTTAACTGTTCTAAATCTTTCTGCGCTATTAATTTTCTGACATATTTATACTCTTTGACGATTTTCTGTTCAATATCAGGTATTGTTCTTAAATCAACGCAATCATCCCAGTAAGTATATTGATATGGTACATTTGCTTCGAACTCCCCCTTCATATCAATGTATGGCAACCCTTTTTCCGGTATTTCAATATCTGGAAGAGTAAAAACAGTATGCCAAGTCGCTTCTCCTGACTCATCTACTTCTTCTGTAAAATCATAATAACCAATTTCCAAGCGAAACGGCTTTTTATTACTTATGACTTCTTCTCCTTTTATGGGCGACAAATGGACTTCAATAGTTTGCTTCCCTGATTTAAATATTGCAGGATTAACGGTTATCAGAGCTTCACCTATATTAGTCGGATAGGTTATTTCTGTCATCAATATATCATTTACTCTCAATTCAAATAAGCAACCCCGATTACCATATTTGGCATAGTATACAGGTCTGCCTTCATTTTTATAAACATAAGAGTCCACATTTTCTTTGGGTACATTACCAATCTCCTTGACATTCGAGTACTCTTGCTTATTTTGAGCATTGGAGCATCCGCCAAGCCCAAAACTAAGTAATCCCATAATCAAAAGTGTTGTAATATCCATAATTGTTCTCATATTTGATATTTGAATTTTCGCAATATTTTTTAATTAACTCTCTCTATAAAAAGCTATGCATTACTCAGACGGTACTTCCGGAGTCGGGTCAAACTCCCTTTCCGCTTTTACCCACGGAAGAGGTTCGGTTCTTGCCTTAGCCACGGCGTCTTCCGGAATACCGGAAGTCGTAGTGAAAAGCTGGTACCTTCCGTACATTTTCTTTAAGTCTTCTTTCTGTTCTCTGGTAAGTTCTGTTACACCCGGATTCACCCTGCCTTCCGCATGGTAGCCGCAAGATAAACAGACAAGTCCCATGATAACCAGTATTTTCAGTTTCATATTAAAATTCATTTTCATTGTTTCATTTCTGTTGATTTTTAGTTTACTTGATATATTTTACTTCATCCGTTTCACTGTGCATAGAAAACAGTCGGTCAATACTGTATCGTCCGGGATTACGATGTATTCTACGTTTTCCGGAGCGAAGAGTTTGAACACAAACTGTTTTTTCCAAAGACCGATTAATACTAAATCGTTGTCATTCGGTATTTCAATTCCATGCTCCTGACAATACCATGATACTCTGTCGTAATAATGCACTATCCTGTGTTTTATCTTGGAGAGCCTTTGCTTGAACTCATCCGTACCGTATATATATCCCATATATGCGTCGGTAACGAGGATGGTATTGGGATATATCGGTTTTGGGAAGCCTGCCGCCTTTCTGCGCAGGAAGTCTTTCTCGCGGTAGGGGTCGAACACTTCGCCTTGCGGCAGCGGGCGGTTCTTGTCCATATAGAGTACATAGAATGGCCACCAATCGGAATCATATTCTGCAAGAACAGGTATGGCTGCTTTAGTTCGCGGATGTAAAAAACAAAACCTAAATGCAAGGTTCATAGTACCTTTTGAATATCCCGGAATGACCTTCGAGAAAGGAACAGTACAACGAGGAAAGAACAAATGGCGTGGAAATGTTACAGTACCGTTCATCCTGTCCAGTACAAACCTACGTTTATGTGCAAATACTTGGCTGACCAGCAGAATAAATGGAGCTAAAATAAATGTTGCACTTGAAACAGGCAAATAAATTTTACTGTATGGGTTGTCTATTTCTTTGCAGAACAAGAATATCCCAGTGCATAAAATAGCTGCTCCGATACCTGTCAGAAATCCGCGTATTTGAGAAGGTGTAGTGAAAATAAGAAATTGGTCATCTGCCCTTTCCACCTTGTAGAAATCGGCAATTTCAGTTGTCAATACGGCTGGGAACGGGTATATGATATGTCCCGGCTTTTCTCTTTTCCCACTCCATATTTTCACAGCGGCATATATCAATGACATCAATATTCCTATGAATATTAGAAATATCATACCGGATATAAATATTATCAATAGTTTTCCCCATAAGTGTTCAAAAATTGAGAACTTTCGGGCAGGGTAATGTTCTATAAGATACTCCATTCCATGAAAACATATTCCAGAAATTGGACATGAGCATAATAACACAACGATTCCGGCTACAATTCTGATTGTAGATGGTCTGTTACTGTCTGTTTTTGGTTTCATATCTCTTTCTGTTTTTATTCTACATCTACATTTATGTACTTTTCATATTCAGGACCTTCGTACGGTGGGTTACCAAAACCTCGTGAGTTAATGGCAATATCAAATGTTTCAATATCAGTACCGTCTCGAGATTTTCTAATCATATAGGTATAATATTCTTCTCTGCGGTGTATAGGCGCTTTGGTGTAGTCCCAGTCATACAAGTCACAGTAATAAAGCAGAGGGAACGGATTGTTATCGAATTTCAGATTTGTTTTTTTCAGAAAATCATCAATGTGCATACCTCTGCCCAAAACCGCTCCACCGACAACTATTTTACCAGTAAAATACTGGCGTGGACAACGGTTCTTTAGCCATTTTATATTGTCCTCGCTTATAGCTCCGTATAAATCTATATTCCAGTCAATCAGCATCCTGCTTACAGGGGCACTGTTTTTTCCGCTTTCATCGTCTGATACCATAGTGATTCCCATCGAATCCCATATAAATATTCCGGGTTCCGCAAGACGTTCGTAATGTCCGAATATCTCACACAGTTCTCCTATTGACATTCCCGGCATGAACGGCTTGCCGTTGTAGGTCATTGTCGTATCTGTAAATACAAACAGGTGCTCCATATTCACCCCCTCTTTTTCGTAGTCTATAGGCGGTTCTTCCGGCAGATATTCTTCCAAAAACCGGTCTGTTTTTTTCATCAGTGTATCTACTTTGCCCAAAATGTTATCTATGCTTCCCATCGCCTTTTCGTGGTTGTAACTGCACCCTGTACACGAGCTGAGTGCGGACAGGCAAAGCAGTCCGAAGCATAGGGCAACGGCTGTCGGAGCGGGGAGGAATGGATGCTTGTTCATATTATTGTGATTTATAGTTTTACATATACATTCCAACATTATATTATGAGCTATATTTACCAAGTATTAAAATATTCCATTTCTTCCTGTTGTGGCTTTTCCCTGTTCTTGAATTTCTCAAGTTCTGCCTTATCTACGACTTCTTCCTCCATATAGCGATGTATGAAGCGTGCAAGGCGCAAGGCTTCGTCGGTGCGGCCCGGCATCACGGAGATTCCATGCGGTAGTCCTGAGGGATTATAGATTTTCACCTCGTCAATCTTGCTTCTCATGTCGTGGTAATATGAAAGCTCCGCTTGGTCGTAGGGAATGGTCTCTGTTTTGTTCATCAGCAGACTGCCGGGAATGGTTACGGTTTTGGCAGTACGGTCGAAGACAATGCGTTGCCGGGGATTCAGCAAGGTATAGGCCATTCCCCATGCCAATATAACGCCCATTTCTGCAAAAAGCAATGCGGAGCCGTAATCTTCTGGCGGAACAGTAGAGTCTGATAGGAATGACCAATAGATGAAAAGGCCAAACATGAAGGAAAATAATAGAAAAACGAGGATTCTTCCACTCGTGCTGTCGTTGTCGATAATGATTTGCCGGTCATCTACCCGGACCAGATATTCCGGTGGTATCGGGCAGGTAGCATCATCGTGCGTCAGTTCTCTGTATATCAGTTCTCCGCCCCGCCACAGCCAGTGTCCGTCGTTCTTCATTGGTATTTGGATGCTGAGGTTATAGGCGGGTCTGCAGAGTAGCCGCAGAAGCAGCCAGCTTGCACCATTGAGGACCGCCAGCCCAACCGCCACATTGGCTGCGGTGAGCGGAATGTCGCTAACTATGGTGAATAATAACAGCACGCAGAATCCCAGAAGAGCACCCGCTATGATGGCATGGTTTTTCCATTTGTATCGCTTTACCATGCTTCGATACTGTCTGTCATGGATGGTCTCTTCGTAGTGTCGCTTCTTATCGCTGTTCCTGATCTGCTTCATATAATTGGGTTGGGGTTTAGGGTTTGACGGCTGCCGTTGGCAGCAGCATTTTCGGTTTCATACGGATGGGGCATGGGTTATTCTTTTTTTTCCGATGTTGCTTTTGGGGATTCTTCCCATTTTTGCCGAATTTCCTGTTCCGCCTCTTTCAAGTCTTTCAGCAGTTCCTCGGTGTCTTCCGCGAGGGGAGAGAATACCTCTTTGAACAGGAGGTCGAACTCTTTCTTGGTCCGGCTGAAGGTTACCTCCACGCAGGGGGAAGCGGTTTCCTCTTGCACCGGCTCTCCTTCTTCGTCCTCGGCCGGGTCGCTCCGCCGCTCGGCTGCCAGTTCGATGTATTCATCGTCGCCCACATCCCAGTGATATACGGAAAGCTCCTCGAGTGCCTGCTTCAGTATCTTGTCGAGGTTTTCCTTGCCCGTCTCCATCGTCTTGCCCACAGGTTCGCCGTATTTCCGCACTACGGCTTCCATCATCCTGTCGAAGCCTTCCTCGTCTGTCTCCGTTTGGGCGTCCGTCCGTATCAACCTGCCCTGCATGTTTACCGCCATCTCGAGCTTCCCGAAATCGAGGCCGAAGAAGGTGGCTTCCTTATACAGGGAGTCGCTCTGGGGGCGGTAGAACACGATGACCGGACGGGGATTTTCACCGAGTGTATTAATTGTGTCTCTTCTGTAGCCCGCTTCCGTTCCGCCTTCGCCGGAGGCGGAATGGTCCGCTCCGAGAGATTCGGAGTAAAAGTGTGCCACGTCGAGACTGTAGTCCGGACGGTCCAAGTCGATGATTTGTTTTCCCGGTTGTGCATTGACGCAACTGCCCAAGCCTGACATTCCCGTCAGTACAAGAGCGATAAGTATTTTCTGTTTCATGTGATGAAGTTGATTGTTTTGTATTTAGGTTAATATTCATATTAGACACTGGTTTTCGGCATTGGGTAGCCTACCATGTATTCCGCTCCACAGAAGCGGCATTGGTGGCGTGCTTCGTGCAAGCCTTCGCCCGAGCCGGTGGCCGGCTTTACCACGTGATAGTCTTCCGTGCGGTGCAGAGTGAGGTGGAGACATTCGGGACAAAGCTCGTAGCCTTCCTTAGTGAGAGGCATACGCAGCTTGAACCGTTCGCCACAGTCCGGACACTCGCAGACGAGGATATAGGCTGTTTTCAGTTTGAGTTCGAGCCGCTCGCCGTCGGTGAGGAGCGGCAGATTCTCTTCTCCAACAGGCAGGGGCAGGGAGTGTACTTTCCTTCCCATACAGTTGGGACAGGGATAGTGGCGGCGCAGCAGTCTGATTTTCTGTAAACGATGATAGTGTATTGCCGCCAGCACGGCGGGCCATACGGGGAAGAGCCATAGCATGGCCACTAATGTGCGTACCGTAAACGGACGACGGGTAGCAAGTAGTTCGAGGGCAGCTTCCGGAGTATCGGATTTGAGACATAGTTTGCGACGCATTACTCCAAAGGTAGCAAGGTTTATCAATAAAAGTGTAATCCGTCCTGTCCGTGAATCGAAGATGGAAAGGTAAACGGGTATCGCAGTCTCTTCCAGCCACGATTTCTGTGGAAGGATAATTCCTTCCCGATGTTCCGGTGCCGTTGTAGAAGAATGGGATACACCTGCCATCAACAGAAACAGAAGTACGCTCGCTATCCGGCGGTAAGAGCGTCGGGGGTTATCTTCCCGATAACGGCTCGTCTTGCTGCTGTTTACCTTCAGCAGCAGGAGCAGTAATGCCGAAAAGACCGCTATGGCGATGAGGGCGAACAAGGCGAGCAGCACGAACCCTACCGGGTCGTAGGTACAACCTATGCCCGTAACCGACATATCACCGAGAAGGAGAAAGATGCCTGCCACTACCGACACTTGCAGGGCAAAGCAGGGCAGTACGATTGCATAGAGAAAAAACTCCGGCAGATGGGCGTTTTTTACGAAACGCCAACACCGTTTCCACAGACTTGAACGGGCGGATGGAATATCTGTATTCTGTTTCATGATTTTTGCTGTGAAGTTAATGTCAGTAAGTATAGCAAATATAAGCCAGCTTTCACTATCAAAAAACAAGGCTTCTGTATAATCTCCTAAATGGCTGTAATCTGTAATCAGTAAAGAGTTTAATTTTCAACAACTTGTATTGAATCAAGCACCCATTTCCCTTTTTCATAGTTGAATGTAGTACTACCATAACATCCTTCCTTTCGAATATTAAACTCGAATATGACAGGATGATCTGTCTCGCCATCGAACGTTTGTCGGGTAAATTCAATGTAATCAGTAATTCCATCAAGTGGCATGGCAAGAATAAGCATATCTTTGTTTCCGTATTTCACTTCCAGATCATCCCTAAAAAGTCCCGAACTGAGGATGAACATATCGCGGTTATGATAATACGTACTAAGCTTTTTGCTGTTTACGATAGCTTCAATCATTTCACTGAATTCGTTACGTTCCTTCTCCTCAGCCCTTAAATTCTCCAACTTCTGTTTTGTTTGTTCGCTATACTGCGCTGACTGCGGTGTTGAGTTTTCCAAAAAGCTCTCAAGATTCAACAGCTTCTCTTGTCCGGTAACGTCAAAAACACTAATCATGATATTACTCTTATCGTATGAAATACTCAGACCGATGATATAATCGCCGTTCTTTCGTACATAGCTGACTGAACCGTTGTTGTCAATCACAAAACACTGGTCTTCTTCTTCATAGGGGGCTAAACCATTGCTGAAGTCTGTCATCACGGCGTATCTTGTAGCAGATTCATTGACTATGGGCATACGTTTTAGGTAAGCCTCTACATAATTCGATAAGGGTCTTTTAGATTCATGTATGCCTCGTGTGCGTAAGCCCATCATACAAATACCCTGATCGGTACCATACCACACCGCTGGGAAAACGGCAGGATCAGAGCAGGATACTGATGTACAGTCTTCATCATCTGAAAGAACATAAACCAATCCCATATATTTCTTCTCTACAATATCTTGGGTAAAAACGCCACCTTTCTCAAACAGATCAAGCATTCTCCCCACCTCTATGGTAATGGAATCTTTGTTGTACTGTTCCCACTTCTCCCGAATTTCCTTATATATACTATTAATCGGACTTTGTGCTCTAACGATATTGGCAATACCAACCAACATAAAAATAATAACAAGTTTTCTCATATTCTACTATTTTTAAAATTATCTTGTTTTTTTACATACTCTAAGTACTCTATAAACTAAACTGACAGATTGATTTGTATTGTTCAAAAATCAAAAGAGTTGTGGCGGTAAGATGTATGTGTACGGTGAATCTTATGCCCTACGATGTATTTAGCACCGCAGTATTTACATTCATGACGCGCTTCCTTCAGTCCTTCGGAGAATTCAGTAGGAGATTTCACCACAGTGTATGCTTCTTTCCGGTGTAAGGTGATACCTTGGCAATCCGGACAATATTCGTAGAGACCTGTTGCAAGAGGGATGCGCACTTTCACCTTTTCTCCGCAGTCGGTGCAGGTGTACACATGGATGCAGACGGTTTGCAGATTGAGTTCCATTCGTTCCTGTGGGGTGAAGAGCCGGGCATCTTTCTTTATCTCCTGTGCCGACATCTCGCGCAGGGTCTCTTTTCCGCATTTCGGGCAAGTGCGGCTCTGGCTGAGTATCTGTTTGCGTAATCTCAGTCTGTACCATAGCATCACAGCTGCAATGGCAGGCCATACGGGAACCAGCCACAGCAGGCCGATGAGAGTGCGCCAGGCAAATGCCTGCTCCGTGAGTTGCTGTTCCAAAGCAGTGGATGCCGTCTTGCCTTTGGGTTGCAGGTAATTTTTCAGTCCTTTCCATGTCAGCCAGTTGAGGAGAAGAAGGGAAAGAAGGGAAAGGCTTCCCAATATAAGCAAAGGTAGTGTGGTCATTGTTTGCCTCCTTTCTCGTTGGTTTCTTCGATGCGTCTGTAAGAACGCTCTATGTCTTCTAAAATGTATGCGTCCAGCTTACTGCCGTTGAACTTGAACAGGAAGGCCAGAAGTCCCATATATCCGAAGGTGAACAGGGCGGCACTCAGTACCAGCATCGCCACGTCGCTGAACGCTGCTCCGGAAAACAGCCAAGTGAAAAGTGTCATCCCTGAAAGGCTGATGCACAGGGTGGATGCAGCCAGCAGGGCGAGTGTGAGGAATGGGATGAGTATCATTCCTATGAGGCTCCGCCACATTTCTTTGCAGAACTTGGGGTGATGACCGGTGAGGGCAAACCCGAAGAGTGAGCAGCCTGCAGCAGTGAACAGCACAACGAACAGTCCGAAAAATGCCCATGCCACCCACTCCTGCCAGGAGCCTGCGGCAAGCATTCCGCCGAGGTCTGTCCAATGGTTGTTTTCATCACACACGATTTGCCATAAGTAATACAGCACAGACGTGAAGCCTGCTGTGGAGAGGATGACGAGAACGGACGGCAGGCAGCCTGTCGGCTTTTTGCGGTACTGGCGTATCCGCAACAGTATCAGCATGGAGAACAGCAGCTGGACAGCTATAAAGATATAGAGTCCAGAACCGGTCATTGTTTGTTGTTCCATAGGCATGTGTGTTTAATGGCTTGTTGCCGATTGGTGATGTGGCAAATATAGAAAAATGTTTTTTTTCAGTATTTTATGGATGGGGTGTTTTTCACCGGAATGTGTTGTAGAATATGTTTGAACTTGCTTTCTCGCGGTGTTCCCGTATCCCACATTTTTGCCATTTTCATGTGATTTAAAATTAGCTTATTATAGCCTGTTTCTTATCTCTTGAACATTTTTCTCTCCAATTTTTGCAACTCCATTGTTGCCTCAATGTAAGGGCCATCTACTTTGATGAGTAAATCTTCAAATTCTTTTTTTGCCCGGAAGAGCTTTACGACATCCTCGCCTTCCATGAACAGTCCGATATATTCGTCATCCGGTTTCCAAAGATACACGGGTATGTCCTTGCCCTTTGATACCATCGAGTTTATTAGAATCTTTTTAAGTTCGTCTTTACCTGTTTCTGCTTTCTGCAGGGCAGGTTTACCATATTTCTGCCTGGCAGTTTCTACCAGTTTTTCGAAGCCTGTTTTATTCATCTTCGTTTCGCAGGCCATCGATATTAATTTGCTTTGTGCATTGGTTATCAAATTCAGTTTTCCAAAATCGGTATCACAAAAAGTTGCTTTCTTGGTAGCAAGACTGTCCATACTTATATAATATACTAAAATCGGATATTTCTCAGTCCGCGAAACATACATGTCTTTTGTGTATTTCACATAGCCATAGTTTACTTCTTTGCGGGTCTCTTTGGGATTATCGAAATCAATATATGGAGAGCAAAAACGTTCCACATCGATGTCATAGTCTGGGTTATCCATGTTGATAATCTGTTTGTCTGATTGTGCATGGGCTGTTGCGCCGGATAAGCATAAAAATGCTGTCAATCCAATGATGATAAGTGTTTTAATTTTCATATTCCTTGTATTTTCCACTGCTGCAAATTACTAGGTCGCAATTCTTAATAGGAAATGCTCTCCGGTAATTTATATTTTTTGTAGTTACTTTACTTTTAAAACTTTTTCCAATAAAATCGTTTCACAATATTTCGGGTCAATATAAAAATATACTTCATCTATCGGAGCATAGGAAACAAATGCGCATACAGCCCTATGTTCTGAATCCTCATTATCTATATGCTTCATCCAGTCTTGGAAAGAATAATCGGGATTATTGATGATGTCGTTATATATTGTATAAGAAGTAATGGATCTCTCGGCCCTGTTGTTTTTCCACCACACACCGCCTTTCATTCCGATGTATTTCCATTTATCACGTACTTTGTCATAATGCTTGTAATCAAACGCAATGACTATGACTCCGTTTTTGAAAGACAGCAGTTCAAAAGGTATTCCGTCAAGAGTAAATTCCTTGTTTATGTCTGCATCGGTGATTTTGACCTTTTTCCATTCTGTTTGAAGGATACAGACCGATAAATCCCCTTTCACTTGCGATAATGGTTGTTCTGTGCGCAATGTATAGGTTTCATCAGTACCTTTTTGGCGTCCTTGGTCATCTCTTATCGGCTTACGGTCATAGTGGAGGCTGTTTCCCAATAACATGGGCTTGTTTTCGTTGTCGGTCATTCGTGAGATGAATCTGATTTTTACACCATCGTTTCGCTCTGCCTGGATACCAATAGCAGGGTCAAAACCATTGTTTTTAGGCCATTCCTCATATTTATATGAACCGCTTTGGTAGCCTGTAAAGTCGTTTTGGTTTGTCCATGCCGAAGGGAAGTCATAATGCAGGTTTACTTTGATTTCATGGTTGTCATCTTCATTGGAGGAAGTTGACAGTGAAACAGTGCTTAAAATTTTGTCATATACATCCAAAGGAACGGAAACTTGTTCTTCCCATGGCTTTTTTTTATCCACCGCTTTAAGATTTTCGGAATTATTATATTGGGGATTTATGATCGGATCTTTAAATGTGGATTGTTCCCAATTGAAATATTCCTTCAACTCTTGAATCTCTTCTTTTGTCAATTTTTCGTCTTGTGCAGATAAATTTGAACCTGCTGTACTTAATAGTCCCATAATGATAAGTGTTTTAATTTTCATATTCGTTCATTTTATAATAAATGGTCAGCTCCTGTTTCTCCGGATATTAACCGGTGTATCACCGAGATTCCGCTTGCAGAAATCAGACAGGTAAGACTGGTTCGCAAACCCGCATTGTTCGGCAATCTCCGATAAGGGACGGTGTGTAGTCCTCAACAGTTTCAGCACCTGCTCGGCACGTTTTTGCCGAAGCCACTGGGCTACAGGACAGTTAAACAATCTCAGGAATGTCCGACGGAAGGTAACGGTACTGTTTGCTCCGCATAGTTCCGCCAGTTCTTCTGCTGTCTTCGCTTCAGTATGGCATTCCATCACTTTCTGAATGAAAGAATGGTCGGTATGGATACCGAGCAGTTCTTCCGCTTGCAAAACGACTTTACGATTGATGTGTTCGTAGGAGGCATCGAGCAGTTTGAATGATACCTCAATACCTTCTGCCGGCTCGGAGGCGGAAGGCATTCCGCATTGTATTCTCGCTTCGCGGAAGTAGTAGTGCATTCTGTGATAGATGGCTTCTAGATGCTCTTCACGGTGCTTTTGCAGCAATCGGCATAAGGTCAGTAACTCTTCTACGTAGCAATAATGTGTGTACCATATTTGCAAACGCATGACATAGCGGGTGGATTCTGCTTCACCGGCAGTCATGAACAGCTCCAGCCATCTCTCAAAGTCCGGCTGTTCATGGGTGATCGCTTCGGGAAGCCTGTTCATCCATCCGGCAATCGTATTCATGAATTCCATGTCCGATGCAAAGGGACGCAGTTGCCGCTCTCTTCTCTCCTCCGGCATATCCTTGGATATGGTCACACAAAGCATACGCAGACGTGCTTCCCGGGGATCGTCCGGTTGCAGGCGTGAAAGGAGATAACCGTTTATTGAAAAGTCTTTGTCCATAGCAGAGAAAATTTATCGGTTTTCAAACCTGAGGGCCACCGTCATGCGGAATGCCACATTTTCCAAATCGTATGTTTCCTCACCCCAGTATTGAGGCTGTGCGGCACTGATGCCACAAAAGAAACTCAAGATTCCCATGATAAAAATAGTTTTCATGATTTGCATGTTTTTGTTAATATTGATATACTGTATTAGAAACGGCTGGATGAACCTCCGCCTCCGGACGATCCTCCTCCGAAACTGCCTCCGCCACCGCCTGAGCCTCCCGAACGTCTGGAAGAGGTGTTGATTTTCGGTATTGTATAGCCTACCATGTATTCGGCATCGCAATGCATACATCGATGGCGAGCCTCCATCAGTCCTTCTGATAAAGTGGTGGCTTTAATTATAGTCCGATATTTTTCTTCCTTGTGCAGCGTCATGTGCCCGCAGGAGGGACAGCATTCATAGCCGTCCTTTTCAAGCGGTATCCGGATTTTCACCTCTTCGCTGCAAGCGGAGCACCGGTAGATGCGGATGTAGGCCGTCTTCAGTTCTGTTTCTTTGCGTTCGCTTTCAGTCAGCCGTTTCGTATCCTGTATCAACTCGTGCAAAGGAATCTCCCGGAGGGTTTCCCGGTTGCATTTCGGGCATGTCCGGCTGCGCCTGAGGGTCTTTTGTTTCTGTATGCCGAAATACCAGCAGGCAATACCCAGCATGGCGGGCCACACCGGTACCAGCCAGCACAGTCCGAGCAGGGTGCGTACAGTAAAGGGGTTTCGGGTCGCCAGCAAGGTTAGTGCGGCTTCCGTCCCTTCGTCTTTGGGCGTCATCCTGTGTACCGCCGATTTCCAGACAAGCCAGTTTATAAGTATCAGCATCAGGGCAAACACGATAAAGACCAGGGAGGGGGTGGTACGCCGGAACTTTTTTATCCATGCTTCCGGCGGTGCTGCCTGATAGTCACTTCCGTACAGAACTGCCGCCACCGCCTTGACACCTTCAAGCATTCCTGTATTCCAGTCATTTTCCCGAAGATGTGGCACCATGGTTTCCATCTGTATTCTTTTGCAAATGGCATCCGGCAATACTCCTTCCAGACCATACCCGGTCTTGAAGGTGATATCCCGTATATCCCGGGTCAGCAGAATCAGCAGTCCGTTGTCATCTTCCGCCTTGCCGACACCCCACCGGTTGAACAGCGTAACGGCAAATTTATGCGGTTCCTCTTCTCCGATGCTGTTCAAGGCGACAACTGCCACTTCTATGGTCAGTGAGTCCTCCAGTTGTTGCAATATATCGTTGATTTTATTCTTCGTTTCACTGTCCAATATATGGTCAGGGTCGGATACCCAATTGTCCGCATCGTATGTCTTGGGATTAGGTACATCATCGACCGTTCCCCATGCCATCGGGCAGAAACCCACCAGAACGGCTATGCAGATTATAAGTTTTCGTATCATATAGTGCCTCCTTTCTCATGGTTATTCATATCGACCGGTCTGAAAGAACGTCTGCTGTCCTTTTCATCGTATTTTTTTAATTTTTCGCTGTTCATTTCCAACAGGTAAACGACGAATCCGGAAAATCCAAGCAGGCACATCACACTGAAAAATAAGAGCAGAAGCATCCAGCCCCAGCCGATATTGTCAAACATGGGTGAGGCAAACCTCATGCAGATAATATAGGCAAACCCAAATGCCGCAACCAATATTCCCAATGCCATGACGGGAAACAGCAGGATTATTGCCAGTGTTTTCCATATCAGTTTGCAGAATTTGGGGTGACGGCCTGTGACAGCATAGCCAGCCAAAGAGCAAACGGTGGCAGATACCAGTATCATTATCAGACAGATAAATCCAGCCATCAGCCATTTCATTGGTGAAGCGGCGGCGAGCGACCCTCTGCTCTCTGCAAAGATATTGGCAAACAGTCCTTCACTGATGATAAGATGCCCCAGACTGAACAGTGCGGTGGTCAGAGCAAATACAATCATGAAAATAACACCCGCTGCCAGACAGCCTGACGGCTCTTTGGAGTCCTGCTTCCTTCTCCAGATAATCAGTCCGGTTATCAGAATCTGTAGTACAATCAGGATATATCCTTCCATAGGCTCGGTCAGTTAAAAAAGACTGGGAGTGTAAAGACAAAGGGGATCGCCTTTCCATTCCATTTTGCCGGGACATACTTTATGCCGTAGAGGCAGTCGCAGACCGTTTTTTTCAATAGCGGGTGGGGGTCTCCGTCTATTTTTACGTTGCTGGCAACGCCGTCAGTTCCGATGGTTATTTCCGCCGTCATACTTCCTGTAATTCCTTGCTCGACGGCCTCTTCGGGCTTCCTGAGCAATTGTTCCAAGACCATGTTCCAATCGTCCGGCATTCCTGTCTGCGGGTTGATGGGCTTGGCTGGCTGTAAATCAGGACTGAAATAATCCACTTCCTCCATCTCTTCCGGTTCGGTCTGTTTTGTATTGTCAGGTGATTTCTCTGAGCACAACCATTCTATAAGTTCACTACATCGCTCGTGGTTGATTAATAATCGCGATGCTTTGCCTTCCGATGGGGCAAATGCAGTTATCTCTGCAATTTTCCGTTTCTTTTCATCCGGCATATAGAGCAACAGACTATCCCCCTGCAAGGCAACCGTGTAGTGCTTTCCCATAACTCCGGTAGCGTCTGTTCCGTCATTTACCTCTGAAACTTCATCTTCCATATAGTGTTCCATAGTCTCTTCAAGGTTGTTCGGGTCAATGTTTTTTCTTTTCAACCACTCTTCAAACGAGATTTTCCTTATACTATTTTTCAGAATCTTGTCCAAATCTCCTGTTATGGCTGTTTGAGAGGACGGCTCGTACCAGTTACCGTCTCTGTGATAAAGGCAACCCATGCGTCTCAGTTTGTCGATCTTCTCTGCGTCTGTGGAAATGATGAAGCCGTTGCTGTCAACCTTTTCTATGGAAAAAGTCATGCTGCCCCAAGTCACCTGTACAGGTTTGTTTCCAAATTCCTTAATGGGTACTGTGATGCGGTTGTATTTCTCAGGCATATAGAAAGACAAGGAGATGTGTCCTCCTGCAATTTCCTGATAAGGGGCAGTTAACGGTATCTGCAACCCGTACCATATATTTAATGTATCTTTGTTCTGGACTTTGTATCCGCCCTCAAGCAGATAGAGATTTTCATCCGGGTGTATATAGACCGGTTTACCCTGCTTATCCGTCAGATGAATCTGTAAATCAGTCTCCAGGTCGAAGAAAAGGTATTTGCGGAATCCCGTGAAGTTCCCGTTCTCATCCTGATGATCAAACATCCACAGTTCGGATTCTTTCCGAATGTCGAAATTTGAAGATAAATCTTCAAATTTGCCTCTTAGCATTAGGTTACAGAAGATAGAAGAATCCTTGTTAGGCTCTATGAATGCCTTGTTAAAGCACCTTAATAATACTAGCAGACCTCCTGTTGCGTATTTGAATTTGCCCGCCCATTCCTCCCAAGGGAGTCTATACAGTTTGAACTCTTTGTTTCCTGACAATGAACCAAGTTCGCCGAATGCCGCTCCTGTCTCTAACTGATAGAGCGCTTCAAGTCCTTCCATGGTCTTTTTTTTCTCTTCTTCTGTCATTTTCGTCTTGTTTTGTGCCCATGCTCCCAGTACGAGACATGCAAGCAGTACGGTTGATAATATTCTTCTCATGGTGAATGGTGATATTGTGTTTTCATTAGAATAATACAGGAATAATGGCAACGGATGCGACGCATTCTCCGTCATATTTTGCCGGCATGAACCGCATGCGGTAGATGCAATCCGTTACAGTTTCGCTCAAAGCCGGATGCGGCGAGCTTGTAATTTCCACTTTGCTGACAGCACCATCGGCCTCAATTACCACCGTAGCCATTACCTTGCCCGTAATGTTCTGCCCGGCAACTTCTTGTGGGAGTGTAAGCATCTGCGACAGTTCTGCACTTAATTCACTTTGAGAGCCAGTTTCTAAATTAAGCGGAATGGCAGGCTGGAATCCGTTTTCGGACAAGTCTATTGTCTCCGTATCTTTTTCATATAAATGCCAGTCAATGGCATTGCGCCCCTTGGTCAGTGTCCGGGCATATTCGACACCCATTTTCAAATGTCCCTCCAGATAATCCCTGAAACCTTCAAGCACCCGGTCCTTATCAAGCCGCAATCCGCTGGCTGATTGTTTTTCAGGAATATCCCACTCGGCACCGGCCCTGTATATTTCAACGGCATCCATTCCGTTCATAAAGACATAACCATAAACTACATTTTGTCTGTATGCTTTGTTCAATTCTGCTTTGATGACTTTGTTCATAAGACATATCGAGTCGCAGTCCTGACACAGAATCGCATTTTTAAAACGTTCCGTTATATCCATGGCACTCCTCAGTCCGTCTCCAAAAGCGGCCATGATGGCAGGACTGTTACCCCGGGAAAGTAGCATTGCATCAAACTCCTCTCTGTGAGTTTCTCCTATAAACCACTTATATTCCATAATCCAGCCAGCCTGTGCTACTCCCACTGCATACGAAATCATATCATTAGGTGCCAGCAAGGCATTCCGTTCGTCGGGTGTAAGCTTCATGTTGTCTTTCAGTTTGTGGATGCCGTCCGGGGCTGCAGGAGAATCAAATTTTGCAATTGCCGAAGCCAGGGCTTCCGATTGGGTGATGTCATTGCTTGCTGTGGCGGTATCTATCCACTCTGGAAGAATAAGGGCATCATCGGCATGCTCTTGACACAGGAAATAAGGTCTGTTGTGATTTGCGATGTCGTAATAGCGTTCTTTCTCTCCATTGAAAAAAGAAAACCATTTATCAGATAAGGTGTAATAGTGCCGGGATATCTCATTTTCAGAAGCGATATGCTTCCTTACCTGTTTCAGCACATTGGAAATTGCGGCATCGATATAATCCAGTTCCGGATAGGGATTTGTTGAGTATGCTCCCATAAGGGCTCCGTTGCGGAAGCAGATCCTTTCCATTCCGGTACTCTCTGCAATGCCCCGCAATTGTTTCCGGAGCGAGGAATAGTCTTGTAGAACGATTTCTTTCCAATGCTTTACGCCAAAGTCATAGCCGGCGTGGATATACGGGGCGTACTCTTTCCTGTAAGTTTTCACCTTGACGGATTTTCGGGCGAGCCTATCATAGGCGGTGGTATAGCATAAACTGTACACGATAGGATCCAGTACATCAATTTTGTCTCCCGGTTGTGGGAATTGTACCTTGGGTGCCGCTTTCTTTTCAGTCGCCATATTCCATACCGTATCATTTGTCACCTTTATATCAGGCTCCTCTTCGGTTATCCGGTTCGTATTCTGAGCTCCGGCTGACAATACCATGCCTGAGAACAATGCTATGAATGCTGTTTTTCTCATAGCAGATTTTACAGGATAAGACACCTTGATATCATTCCAAAGGTGATTGTAGAATTTATATATTGCGAGAATCTGATTATTCAGGATAGAGAATGGAAAAGGGAAGTAGGAAAACACTTGGTTAGCACAGGTACAGTTCGGCAAACGCAAAATAGTGAAAAGCCATCCTTTCATGGCTATATATCCGACCGATGCCTTTTGCCGGTAGTAAGAGCCGGGATTCGTCAGATAATTTTTCTTCTCCCAATCACAGAGATTGGGGATAAATCCGGTTTTGACTTTCGGTGGCGGACTCTCACCCCAAGCGTTTTTTATTATAGCAATTACGTTTTTCATAATCTTATCCGTTTTTTCTGCATAAAAATAGCTATATTCTACATATGAGAGTTATGAATGCTGATAAATTTTACGGATTTCTGTTCATATCCGTCAATTATCCAACACACATGGATTCCCTTATTGAAAATTGACATTCGGACTGTTCCGATTTTCGCCATCGGACTTGAATGCCACACTATCTGACAAGAAAGTGTGGAGCCGGTTTACTTATTTGTATTAGAGGTTCTGGTAAAACCCGGAAGCAAATAAATGAAAACAGTACCCCACACCTATATCGCATGTCATTCGCATACGGATACATGTGACAAGTGTTACTGCTCAGCCCTGCTTCCATTTTGAAATTTACCAGATTTCTAATACAAGGTGTTAGCGAAACACATCAACTATATATGTCTGTCGTTTGCACGACTTTACAAAGATAGTCTGTTTTTCGATATAGCAGCTATTTGGGTACTGTAATTTTTCAAAGTTAGAGATTATTTTTATTTGTATCCTTACGCTTTCTGTTTTATTTTCCGAAAATCTGTTCATAGTTTCCAGTTATATTCCAATCGGATTCACTTTCATCGTTTCCAGATTCAGGTACAGCCCGTGATGCTCGATTATCCCGTTGCGGAACATCTTCCACAGGATATTGCAGCCGAGTTGTGCCAGCGTGGAATTGATGAACAGGTCCTGCCTGTCCAATGCTTCCGCCAGCGAGCAGCTTGGACCGGACTCTTCTTCCTTTACCCGAGAGTATCGCACGAAACGGGTGATTACCTTCAGGGAACTGACAGTTTCATACAGTTTGGATGCCGGCTGTTTTATTTTTTTCGGCACCGTACCCATAACGACCTGTCCCGTGGTCTGCGTGTTTCCGAAATCCATCCAATACAAAGGGGTTTCGTAAGTGCAATATGTCGGTTGTGGCAAAGCCTTCAACAGGTTCCACAGGTCTATCCGGGATTTGATGTTGTCCGTACAAGTGATTGTGATATTGGCCAGATTATCCCGTCGGGCATCCTTCAATACGGTCGGATAGATGTCCGGCTGCGCCTTCCAGTCGTTGCCGAAGAAATTGTTTATCCGGGAGACAAGGCATTGCGCCTTGTTCTGTCCCAGATCAGACGGACCGAAAAGCTGACGGCCGATGTTGGCTTCCGTCACGATGTCGGGGTCATACTGGGTCACGAACAGTCCCGGGTGTCCGAGTCCCCTCAATGCAGTATCAAGCCGGGCCAGACAGGTTAGTACCTGCGAGCCTGTTCCTCCCGCTCCAATCAGATTTACCGTTACCGGATGCTGCGGGTTTACCAGATAGTTGTCAATATAGTGTACTCTTTTCATTTCAGGATGTCTTTAAGTTTCAGGTTGTTAAATGGTTTTAACTCTTCGAGGTCGAAAGGTCTGTTCCTGGCTGCTTTCGTCACCAATACAAGGTTTGATCGGGTCGGGTTTCCGTTGCCTCCCAAGTGGGAGAACTCCGTCAGCCAGAATTTCTTTTCCCAGTATTGCAGCAGCTTTTCGTAGGTCATATCTTTCGGTTTCTCCAAATTGGCAGAACCCAGGCAGACGCCGGATCCGGTCACGTTGAAGAACGGTGCGGCATATAGTGGCGTATCCTTGTCGGGTGTATCGCCCTTGTAGGCATATATATTCATCCCGTGTTCCCCCGCCTCGTAAATCACTCCAGGCAGGTTGTATTCCGCATTGTCGATTTTAAGCTCCGGACCGAAGAACATCATCCTTTTACCCGGAGGATTGTACCATACATAGCGTTCGCTTCCCTTGCGTGAATCACAATACATCAGGTTGGACGGTATTTTTCCGTAGGGCGTGCTGCCGTGCCTTTCCGAATACCCCTTCACCAGTTCGTTCATGAATTCCAGGGTCACCGGTCTTCCTTCCGTCATATTCCCCCGTTCGTCTATATCCCGTACCTCCAGAAAGAAATTCCTCTCATTTTCCGAGGCGTAGGCAATCAGTGCCGCCTTGGGAATAAGCAAGCTCTTTAAGGTCCTTGTAAGTTCGTTTGTCTCTATCATGATTTTCAAATGATTATGTTGATGAATTTGTCCGCCCATTGGAGAAATCGCTCCGGATAGTCATCCATGTAGAACAACTTTTCAGTTTCCGGTGACAGGGCGAGTGTCGTTGCAGGTATGATGTCGTAGGTCTCCCTGCTGTATGAATTGTAGTAATCTACCAGGTAGTCTGTCACCATATCGTTGCTGTCATAGACTACACGAATCTGCTGGTGGAGATACATCGGCAGGCATTCAGGCTCCTCTTCATAGAAAGGGTCGTAACTGTATTCCATGATGCCATGCTCCGGTGACAGGAAGTCCAATCCCTCCTTCATGGCGGAGACCAGCGACCGCTCATAGTCGTTTTGGGGCTCATACCGGTCAAGTGCTTTCGGAAGGTTCTTGTAGTAACACCTGTTTTCCACCCTCCGGAGCAACGCTTGTACCTTGCCGTTCTCGTAGGAGCGCAGGAGTTTCAGCCGTTTTCTCCTTTCCTCCGCTGTCTCGTCCGGAACTTCTTCCGAGAGCCAAATCAGCACATAGTCCGTGTCATCCTCGTCCAGCACGGTCTGTATTCCGTTTGCCTTCATCAGTTTATGGATAAACGTGATGGAGATACGTCTCAGTTCCGGGTCGAGAGCTTCCAGGAATTTCACCGGGAAATAATACAATGTCAGTACACCCCAACGATGGGTTTTCCAGAGCCTGAACAGCAACCGTCCGTTTTGCTCTTCTATATTGACATTCAGTTCTTCTCCGACAAGGACTTCCATTTCTTCGTGCAGTTTTGCGATTCCTTCTCCGAATGTACGTCCCGGAGTATGTACCGCTTCCTTTCCCAAGAGGCAGGCATACCTGAAATAAGAATCACGCAGGAATTCGTAATTTTCCTGCGTGATGAGATTGTACCTGTTTCCTCCGGTGTCTTCCATGAAGAGACTCGGCAGCGGTCTGGGCAGAAACGTGGTGTTCAGAAAAGAGGAACGGCACCGCTTGGCGCCGTTATCCTTTCTTTTCTGTCCGTTCCATACCGGATATTGCGCACGGTCTGTCCGATGATGAGCCTTGCCAGCCGTTCCGCCTGCTGTTCGTCCAATGGTACACATGATTTCTTCTGTTTCTTGTTGTTGTCTTTATCCATACCGTCAGCCTTTTGTCCCGATGGTTGTCTTGAACTCGTATTCCGTCCTGTCATCCCGGATGACAGGACCATGTACGGTTGCCGTAGTCAGTTCCGGATAGAAGTTCGAATAATAACTCATGACCATGTCCGGAGAAAGGTTCGGATCCGGGTCTTGAAGGGTTACATACTCTGTTCCTTTCTTGAATTTGAATGTACGTGACATCCCTTTGATTTGAAGTGCCATAGTTTATCGGGTTTGATAAGGTGAATATTTCGGTTCCAGCATGGATTGCGGAAAGTCTATGTAATCTTCGTAGTCTTTCGGATTGTAGGCCGGTTGTTCAGAATCGGAGAAGTAAGGCTGCTGCTGTTCATCCTCCTGTGGGAAGGATTCATCCTGCCATCCTCCCGTTGCCGGATGCGTTCCATACATATCCTGTCCCGCTCCCGTATTTTGTGAAGCATAGTGAGGATGCGGTTGCAAGGGCTGGCGTACCGGCTGCTGTTCCGGTTGCTGTATCGGCCACAGCCCGGTCTGTTGTGTCTGCTGTACAGGAGGCTGTCCGAATTCCGGTCTTTCCGGCTGTCGCATTGGGGCCTGTCTTTGCGGTTGCCTGCTTGCTGGAGCTTGCCGGGCCGGAGCATAAGCCGGTTGTGGCTGCATGACCTGCTGCGGTTGCGGTTGAGTACGGTTCTGTACTACCGGTTGCTGCTCCGGTTGGGGCTGCTGCTCCATCAGGTCAAAGAGGCTTCCCTTGTTCATTTCCTTGTCGACAGCCTGAATCTTTTCTTCAATCCCTTTCAGCTGTGCTTCATTTGCATGGGCTTTTGCCTGTCCGAGCAGGTTGAGGGCTTCCCGATAATTCTTGGCGGTAGTCATTTCTTCCGCCTTCTTCATCAGCTTCTCGTATTTTTCCCGTTTTTCTCTCTCTTCCTTTGACTCCTTGGACTTTGCTTCCTTGGCGACCTTGCTGTTGGCTGCCGCCTTGTCCGCCTGTGCCTCGAACTGAACCATGTTCGCAATCAGACCACTGGCTTTCTGTATCGGCCGTGTGACGGTCTGAAGGAATCCTGCGTCAAGTTCCTGCGGTGTACCTGTAACGGTCAGCGGTACAATCTGGTTCTGAGCCTCGTCCTTGAGCCCGTTTGACTTGGGTAATGTGGCAACGGTCAGTTGTCCGTTCGCTTTGCGGATGACAATCGTGAGATCCACGTTTTCTGTCATCATCTGGTGAATTGCTGTGAAAAACATAACTTAAATTATTTAATGGTAAAACGATTTGTTTCAATAGAGTTTATACAGAATAAGAAACAGGGCTTATGATTATCAGTACCCTAAAATCTTATTCTATATAATGTCTAATATTCCCGGAAAAATTCAGCCAAAAGTCTGTTCCTGTCGGGATGGTTGCAGATTTCCAATACCGGATTCAACAGCGTGGAGACAGGTACGGGACCTGTCGCTCCCCTGCCGGGCAGCTTGATGTGCGGTTCCGGCATCCGGATTTTTCTCTTTTTCTCTATCACCGGAATCCATGCCGGAGCCGGTGACTGTCTTGCGATGATTGTCTGTTGCATACTTCTTTTATTTAAATTGTGAATATCCGGGCTTTGGCAGCCCGTTGAACTACAAGGGCCTTTACTGCAAATGCTTCCGGAAAGACAAGGTTTTCGGGAAAAATACCGCAGCAGAGCGAGGATGATTTTTCCCGGGAAACCCCGCAAGGGGCCTGACCTTGTCGTCCGTACAGAAGCATTTGCCATCTTTGCCCTGTAGTTCTTCGGTCTGTCAATGGCTGTATTTCCATCCTTCCTGTTCCTGCTGTTTCTACTTTTCCGATATGACGGACATGGCAGATACAAAAAGAGCCGCCCCCAAGGCAGCTCCGTTCCGTACACTGTTTCTGTCGGAATCTTATATTATAATAGGTAAAGCATATCCGGTTCATGTTTCCTCCTGTTTGCTAAAAGACCAGATAACTGAGGATGCAGAAAAGTATGATAGCGGCCACCAGCAGGCAGGCTATCTTATACAGGAATCTGAAGAATCCCCTGAAGCAGACGATGGCTACTGCTGCCCATACGGGGGATATTCCCCGTGAATACAGATAACTGAATACGGCAAAGGCAACAAGCACCAATGCCGCCATCCTGATCCGTTTGTCTGTTCTCAACCTCGCGATAAATTCTCTTGTTTTCATGACCGTACAGTGTTAATCGGTGAAACATGTCATTTCCTATTTCGGGGGCCGGAAAGCGGACCGCCTTCACAGGCAAGGTTTTCGGGGAAAATACCGGAGCCCGGCGAGGATGATTTTCCCCGAAACCTGCAAGGCCCGACCTTGCAGGTGGAAACCGGCGGTCCGCTACCTTTGTCTCGGAAATGGAATGACTGGATCATTTCCCTTTTCCACCTTTGGGCTTTGGAAAAACAAGTTTCAGGTTAAAGCTCTCGTCAAAGGCGACCATGGCATCGAATGAGATCCCCTTTTTCCCTTTGAACCCCTTAATGAACCGGGTGGAGCCTGAAGAAAAAAGCTGTTCCAGATGCTGGTCGGTCAGTTCCTTGTTCAGAAAACGGCGGAATACCATCAGTCCGCAACCTTCCTTGTCACATTTGGCTGCCTTCCCCCGGATGATGACATGACCACACTTGCATTTGGGACAGGTGAAGGAACGTGATTTAGGCAGAGGAAATTCAAGACGGAGTATTTCACCGGTTGCCTTGTGCGTGTAGTCACGGATAGAACGCATGAACGTTTCCGTATCGAGCGTATGCCCTTCAATCTGAGCCAGTGCTTTCTCCCAGCAGCCTGTCATTTCCACATCCGCCACCTGCATATCCTTTACGGCCTCGAACAGATAGAGCCCTTTTTCCGTAGGACGGATACTCTTTCCGGAGCGTTCAATATAATCTCTTTTGAACAGGGTGGCAATGATGGCTGCCCGTGTGGCAGGTGTACCGATTCCGGAATCCTTTACGGCCTCTTTCGCCTCTTCATCGGTAATGTCCTTTCCGCAAGTCTCCATGGCACCCAGCAGGGTCGCTTCCGTGTAGAGCGGCTTGGGCATGGTCTTCTTCTGCGCCAGTCCCCGGCCCATGACGGGAAGGGCTTCTCCTTCAGCAAACACGGCCGTACCGACTTTCCCTTCCGGTTCGTTACCGTCTCTTTCCTCGCTCCGTGAGAAAACGCCACACCATCCCGGACGGATGACGGAAGAGGAACGTGAACGGAAGACCATTCCCTCACAAGTGCATTCCATGGTCAGCTGCTCTTTCTCGCAGGGGGGCGAAAAGGATTCCAGCATCCTGCCGGCTATCAGGGTATAGACCGCCGATTCCGCTTCGGAGAGTTCGTTCGGGATGATACCGGTAATGATCAGTGCATGATGGTCCGTCACTTTGGTACCGTCCACACACCGGGTATTGAGGTCTGACAAGTCGAAGGATTCCCCGTATGCCTTGAAATCCGATATGGATGTGATTTTTTCCAGCAGGGAAGGAATGATCCGCATGACATCTTCCGGAATATGGCGGCTGCCGGTTCTCGGATAGGAAATGAGTTTCTTCTCATACAAGGACTGGGCTATGGAAAGGGTCTTTTCTGCCGTCAGGTCATAATGGGTGTTGCAGTCTTTCTGCAGGGATGTCAGGTCGTAGAGAAGCGGTGGCTGCCGGAAGACCCTCTTGCGTTCCAGTCGTGTGACTGTCGCCTGAGAACCGGTGCCGATGTTGCCGAATGCCGCTTCTGCTGCTGCCTTGTCCTTGAATTCCTCCGTATGGATGAATTGCCGGTGCGCCTCTCCCTGTGTCAGCGTGATATGCAGTTGCCAATAAGGGACGGACACGAAATTCCGGTTCTCCTTGAAACGGGTACATATCATGGCGAGTGTCGGAGTCTGCACCCGTCCGATGGAATTATTGGCCGAACTTGTGGCTATCGCCAACGCTCGGCTGGCGTTCATGCCCACCAGCCAGTCAGCCTTTGCCCGGCAGTCAGCGGCCGCATGGAGACTGTCATAGTCGCTGCCGTTCCTGAGATTGGCCATACCTTCCCGGATAGCCTCGTCCGTCAGCGATGAAATCCACAGACGCATGAACGGCTTGGTGCATCCCAGATAGTCATATATCCAACGGAATATCAGTTCACCCTCACGGCCGGCATCGGTTGCCACAATGATGCTCTCGCATCTGGAGAATACCCCCTCAATGATTTTCAACTGCCTGGAAGCGGCCAGGTCTGTCACCGTACCCCTGTCCGTGCGGATCAGTCTGGAAACAAGCCGGAACGGGTCCGGCAGCATCGGAAGGTCAGCGGCAGTTGTCTTCGTATAGCCATACGTGCCGGGCAGGGCAAGTTGCACGAGGTGCCCCAAAGCCCAGGTCACCATGTATCCGTTGCCTGTACAGTAGCCTTCCATCTTTTCAGTAGCCCCGACTACACGGGCTATATCCATTCCCACACTCGGTTTTTCTGCTATGATTGCTTTCATTTTCATTTCCTGTAATTTAAAGCCGTTCCCCGTGACCGCCATGGATGACGGGGAACGGCGGTTTGACATTTGATGGTTGATCGTCGTATCGGGTGAAAAGCGGATGCTATGCCACCGGCTTTACGCCAAGGATTTCCATCAGCGGTTCACCGTCCTTGCGTATCAGCTGCAGAGTGGCATCCATCACCACGTCCACACCGAGAAGTACAAGGCTGAGTGAGATTACTTTCGTTTTCGCCCCGCTGAGCAGCGTTTCGAGTTCTCCCGACATTTCCAGTTCGTCCTTGAGAATGCCGATTCCGGCCAGTTCTTCCCAGTTCACGTCTTCCGCCTTGAAAGGCGCGTTGTTTCCATTGTTCATTTTCATGTTTCAGATTCTTTTGGATTATACATTCATTTTACTTCAGGCCATGCTTGCACCTTTGGACCTGCGGCCGCTCTGTTTTGCCTCCTGTCCCTGTTTCTGGGCGTTGGGCACGACATTCCGCTGTGAAGCGTCACGCTTGCGGTCCGGATTCTCGTTGTAGAAGTCCAGCCTGCCCTGGTTGAAGTTCGCCTTGACATACTGGGAGATGGTCTTTCCGTCATAGCCTTTGATGCCCTCTACCAACACGGCCTTGCCGCTCTGGAGGTCGGCACGCTGCTGGCGGTTCAGCTGCACGTCCCACACCTTGTCCGGAATCTTGAACTCCGCACGCTGCTCGAAGCCGTCCGGTGTGCGTGAATAGCTGAGCCGTCCGGTTTCCAGGTCTGCCTTGATGAATGAGGAGAATTCCTCGCCCTTGCGGTTGACCATGTCATTGAGGAAGATGACCTTGCCCTCCCGGAGCTGCTGCTGTTCTTCCGGAGTAATCTTCACGCCGTTGATTTCGTTCGGGATGTAGATTTCACGTGCGCCTTCCGGAGAGTCCGGGTTGTAACGTGTATAAGATGGTCTGCCGGTGGCTTCGTCCAGCTTTACATAAGAGGAGAATAGCTCACCGTCCTTGCGTGCCATCCCCTCCACGAAGATGGCCTTTCCTTGATTGAGGTCTTCAATCTGCTGTTTAGTCAGCTCCACGCCACCCAGCGACTGGCGGTTGAACAGCTTGTCATTCTCAAAGATGTATTCGATACCCCTGCGCTCGGCATTGATCTGGATATGGGCATCGAATTCCTTTCCACCGTTGGAAATCATCCCTTCAACGAATATCTTCTTGCCTTCCCTCAGGTCGTTCTGTTCCTGTTCGGTCAGCTTTACCCCCTTGATTTCCTTCGGGATGAACGCATTTTCCACACGCATGGCAACCACCTCGTTGGTAAGTTTGTCTATGCTCACGAAGGAAGGGATGTATTCCCCGTTACGTCCCTTCAGTTCCACGACACGCCCCATGTTGCCTGTTTCAAGCAGGTTCTTCTTGTCTTCATCGGAAAAGATGTGTCCAAAATAAGGGCGGTCAAGTTCGGGTTTCTGACGGATACCGTGGATACCCAATACGATGGGACCTCCCACGGACTGCTGGAATGACAATCGGGCATCCGTACGCAATACGGCGGAGCCGAAATTCATGCTGATGGGTACGACCTGGTTGGTCTTGTATCCCTTGAGCATCTGGTCAAGGAGTCCGCGCTCCTGAAGTTCCTCCCGGGACAGTCCGAAGTGTTTCAGTTCCTCCCAGTTGATCATTGATTCATTGTAGCGGTACTTGGGCTGCTGCCCGGTTTCCGGGGCGGCCTGCTGCTGTGTCTGGTCTTTCTTTGCCATTTCTTCTTGATTTTGATTGTTTATACTTTGGTTTTCCTTGGTGCGTGGTACAATCTCGTATTTTTTCAGAAATTCATCCACCGCATCCGACTTCCTGCCTGCGGCTATGTCTTCCACCGCCTGTCTGACTTCAGGGCTGTCCAGGGTGTCCTCCTTGATGGTGAGCAGTCCGAAACGGGTCGGGTCCTTGAGCTGGCTCCAGAAGTTTTTCAGAAAATTCTCGAACATGCTGGCATAGCGGTCTATTTTCAGAAAGGAGTTCCGGTGTTCCTTGTCTGCCGGAACCGTCTTGTACCTGCCGTTCTTGTCAATTTCGGATATAGCCTGCAACAGCAGTTCCATCTTGTCGAGAATAAAGACAATGTCACTCAGCTGGTCATTCTCGGTGACTTGTGTTTTCATGGGTTCGTCCCTTACATTTTTCTTTGCCATAACTGTAATTTTTAGAGTTGAAAACTATTGTTGTCACCGCAAATATATAGGCATAATTTTGATAAAACATTATATCTCAATGCGTTGGGCTATCCGTTTCATCGTATGTCATCACGTTTCACCACAGGGAAGAAGACGAAGGTAAGCGTCTCCGCGATGACGTATAGCGCATCTCAAAAACGACTTTTACTTTTGCATAAATCAATAAAAAAACGAATCATGGTAATAGAAAATCCCAACCCGATTCCCTTGGAATATCCTACATTGTTGGAAGTTCTAAAAAAAGAACTGGCTCAAGATCCTAAAAAATCCTTAGTATCGTTCTGCGAAAAGCATTCAATCAATTATGACCATTTTAACAGATGGCTCCGAACCACCGGAAGAAGCTTCACCAGACTATGCAATGAAGTACGCCTGAAGACCGGTCTGCCTCAAAATTCAAATGAATTGTACTTAAACAGCCTCGGACTCTTGAAGACTGAACTTGATAATGATATTAATCTACGTTTCGTTGATTTTTGTGAAAGGCACAATATCAGTTATAGGGGAATGGCGAATTGGCTGGCAATTAACAATATGGATTTTTTCTCCATACGGGCGCAAATATGTGCAGCCAAAGGCATAGAGGTTCCCAAAGGCAGCAGACAGCCTTATATTCCGCACCCTTCCAACGGGGACAAGGCACAAGCAAGATTCGGAAAGACACTGGATACATACCGGAAAGAGCTGGATTCCAATCCACGTTATTCGTTGAAAGTTCATTGCGCCAGAATGGGAACAAGTTATTATGACATGTTACGCTGGATGAGATTTATGAAGGTTAGCGTCAGACAATTGCAAAAGGCAGCAAGCCTCAATGCGAAGATTCCCCGGCAGTCTTCCATGGTCATGGTTCAGTTCCGGCCCAATGGTGGGACCCGCTCTGATATGTTCAGAGGAGTGACTATTAGCTGTCCTGACGGGAAGAGCATTCATGTGGAGGAATGCTCTGTCATAGAATTGTGTACATTCCTGTATACTTATGATAAAGACCAAAGACGAAAATAAATACTCCCGACACCATGTTTGAACTATCAGAAAACAACCGGTACTTTTTCTTTCCGGAACCTGTCCGTATGAGTTATGGTATTGACGGCCTTTCCAAACTGGTTTATGCCCATCCTGCACTTTCATTGGTTTCAGGAGATATATTTGTATTCTTTTCCCATGACCGGAAACGTATAAAACTTCTTCGTTGGGACGGAGACGGTTTTATCCTATATTATAAACGACTCACAAGAGGCACTTTTGACCTTCCTCGTTATAGCACGGAAAAAGGCGTGTACGAACTTGACTGGTACACGTTTTATTTCATAATGCGAGGGATAACTGCTCAAGAACTCCGTTTTAAAAAACGCTTTAGAATTGCCTGTAACAGCTGATAATTATTTGATATACAAAGAAATAATATCAAAAATCACTTGGTAAAATCAGATTTTTTCATTATTTTTATGGTATGAAAAGTTCTGATTTTACATTGGTTCTACAACAACAGTTGGATGTCGCCAACGAGACCAACCGGGTCTTGCTGGCGCGCATTGACGACCTGGGAAAGACCATAGAGGAACTCCGGACTGAACTCGCCATAGCCAATCTTAAACGCGAGGAACTGATGTCGACCATAACATCCATGCAGGAAGCATTATTGGAAAAGGATGCGGACGTAAACAAGCAGAAGAGGATAAACAAGGGACTGTCAAAGCTTATATCCAATAAGTCTGAAAAGCACAAACCATCCGTTATGACCTCCTCGGAAGTTGAAAATAAAACCATGCCCTCCTCTTCTCCGACCAAGAGTGCCTATGCTCCCAAAGAAAGAGGGAACAACGGCGTAAAACGTAAGGAATATTTCGATATTGAGACTGTCATGGAGGAATTGTATCCCATAGATAAGGATTTTAATCCGGTATTGGCCCGTTTAATGAAATTCAGGGATTCCATATCCTATGAATATATACCGGGGAAATTCATCAAGCGCATACGTCGGCAATATTTCTACAGCCAGAACGGTACGGTATATTCCGGTAAGCTTCCGGCCAAGCCATTATTCAATTCCAACTATGACGGTTCGTTCATTGCGGGAATGGCGCAGTTACGCTATATGTACACAATGCCGGTGGAGCGTATCGTTAAATATTTCAAGGACAACGGATTTGAATTGCCCATGTCGACTGCGCATAACCTGCTCAAGAAAGCGGCAGTACTTCTTGACAATCTTTACAATACTATGCGCATGGCTGTCTTATCAGACAAATATATGGGATGTGACGAGACCTACGCCAAAGTCCTCATTAAAGAACCCGGTAAGAACGGTCTACATGTCAAAAAAGGTTATGTCTGGGTGGCGGTAGCTCATAATTTGGGACTGGTTTATTTTTTCTATGAAGACGGTTCCAGAAAAGAGGAAATTATCTTTGATTTTTTGAAGGACTATAAAGGAACTATTCAAAGTGACGGACTGACCGCTTATCGTAAACTGGGGAAACAAGGATTTCCGAATATAATGAGGCTGCCATGCCTCCAACATATAAAAAGAAAATTCAAGGATTGCGAAAAAGATCCCGATGCGGAGGAGATTGTAAGTCTCATTAACCGGCTTTATCACAACAATCACCTTCATACAATTGGAGTGGATGGGTGGACCGAGGCAAAAGAACTACGTTTCCGACAAAAATACGCTCCGCCGATACTTGATGAGATTCAAGAAAAGCTTTCCAAAATTACAAAACGCCCCGGTTACATTCCTGATACCGATATTTATGAAGCCGTTACGTATATGCAGAACGAAATGTCGGATATATGGAATATATTTACCTCACCAAATTACCAACTTGATAATAATGCCATCGAGCGGGTTAATCGTTGCATATCACTTATGCGGCACAATTCGTTGTTCTTCGGAAGCCACGCCGGGGCAAACCGGGCTGTTATTTATTATTCACTGGCATGTTCATGCCGCCAAAGAGGGATAAACTTCTTCGAGTATATCTCTGATATAATGAATCGTTCGGCAACATTACCACCTACTGCATCTATTGAAGCGTATCGGGAACTTTTGCCTGACAAGTGGCATAAATCATAATTATACTTTTCAGCAGGATTACTCTTGTCTGACCTAATTACACTTGATAACGATAATGTTATCAAGTGCTTTTGCGTATCTTAATAGGACTATTTTACATTGTTTTGCGTCATCGCGGAGACGCTTACAGACGAAAGGCAGAAAAACGGAAGAATCAGGGATAAAAGTGAGAAGAACCTACCCGGATGATAAAAGAAAAAGAGGATGGACACATGGTAGGAAAGAGGAAAAGGGAAACGGTAGGAAAGCCACAAACAAAAGCGATAAAGAAAAATAGTATTATGCAGAGTGGAGAGCGAGCTGTCTTTAGTCCCTACTTCCTTCTTTTGCTCCATAAGACCGGCTGATTGTTTTTGTATGGAAGATATCGACAGCGTTATCCATTGCAACATCGGTACCGGCAAAAGACCGCCGTCATCCGTCTTTTTGGTTTTGTCCTATGCGTCGTAGGTCGCTTCGCTTGCTAAGTCCCGGACCTTTTCCCCCAACTCGGACGATGATACCGGAGCGTTTTTTCGGGCGGAAAATTACCAAAGGGAATTTTGTGTCCCGAAAACCGGAGGCTTGAACGTGGAAGGTATCATCCTCCGAGTTATCTTCTCGAAGGGACTTGCCAAGTGAAGCGGAATAATGATGGAATTTTATGGAGGAATATGGAATAATGCTTGGCACGATTTATCTTTCTATAAATCAATCAGCACATTGGATATATGTTTTAAGAAAAATGAGTAAATTCGCATTTAAAATAAATATTCAATGAATTCAATGAAAAAAGCATATACGATAGACCAACAAATAGCCAGACTGAAATCAAATGGAATGACATTTGATGATGAGGAGAAAGCGAAAGAGATTCTCCTTGATGTGGGTTATTACCGACTTGGATTCTATTCTTTTCCATACGAAATAAAGTTCCCATGTCTGGAACATCGTGACCATCAGTTAAAACCGGGTACTACATTTAAAAGTGTCTATGACCTTTATGAGTTTGATACCAGACTCAGGAGATTGTTGCTCAATGCTCTTGACCGTATTGAGGTCAATATCCGTACAAAACTCATCTACAACATATCGCTGAAATACATTGATGACCCCTGTTGGTTTGTCAATCGTAAGTATGTAACCTCTAAATTCGTTAACGATTTTGAAGAACAGGTATATGCGGTTATGCGTAAAAACCCCATTATCCAACGTCATCATGCCAACCATCCGGGGATATATGCTCCTGCATGGAAAACCATCGAGTTTATGACAATAGGCAATATCATAACATTATATGATTCGCTGAAAGAAGCGGAAGCGAAAGATCTGGTCGCTAATGCCTATGGCTGTTCAAGAGGTGTTTTTTATAACTATATGGAAACTATACGTGTACTTCGTAACAAATGTGCACACGGAGGTTGTATTTACCGTATGGACTTTCCTAAAGGAATCAAACGTCTGCCTGCTGACATTTCTGCCGAATGCAGACACAATATTAAAGGTGGCATAGATGTTGTTAGGTATATGCTGGGGTGTATCTCACAATCGCGGAAAAAGGATTTGGAGAATGATATTCAAAATCTTGTCAGTTCCATTCAGACTCCCGAAGCCCAAAAAGTTATAGCGCAGGTTTCCAAAATAGAAAGTTGAATTCATATTATTTGGTTGAATAAAAAAGAATCCTTACCTTTGCAATACTAAAAGTGCCCGTGCGAGCTTAGTCGTCGCATCTGCACTATAAAAAGGAAGAAAAGAAATCTCGGTCATTATGGCTGAGATTTCTTGTTTTTATTGGTATTTCATTACTTTTTTCAATATGTTCAGATTTCCTGCATCGGCTTTTCATACATTCCGAAGCCGAAGCAATCAGCAATGACAAAATCTGAGCAACCTTTTTCTGTGAGTGATTTCAATTCGTTCCGGCTGTTGCAATAATAGAAGATTTCTTCATCCCATTCCGTATCGGAATCCATGGACAATGCAATTCTTGTTTCCAATGTATCCAGAGTGTCCTGCCAACGTATGATGCAATCTGCATAATGCGGTTCGCATTTACGCATGTTACAGAACTCTTGGTAAAGCATATCTATGTCTTTTCTGATTTCATCCGGCTTTTTCCAGCCGGAATCATCCACGATTTCAAAGCCGATTCCCTCTACCAGCAGGCATGTACCTTTATCATAAACCATCATGGTACGTTTGCCGATATGTCTTTTGCGTATTTCTGCCCAATCAGGCAAATCCCAACGTTCGACAGTCCAAATCCCACGATAGTTTTCCGGAATGGCATTGTATTCGCTCAATGTTATCTTTCTCATATTTTTCTGATTTATAGGTTGCAGAACCTGACCGTATAAGTCTTGCACGGTTTCCCGAATGCAGGAAAACGGTCGAACTCCTTATATGATTCCCAATCCACTGACATGGCATATCCGTTTGGAAAATTTTCACCGATAAATTTGGTTATCATTTTTTTGTCTTCGTCGGTAAGAAACAAATCCTCTTCAACACCATATTCCAATGAATAAATCGCCCATTCGGGAATATTATCCCAAATGAGCGTTTTACTGTTGTTGTCATTCATAGTCCTGCTGATTAAGTCTGTTTATAATTTCGTCAAGCTCCGTTTCCCACTTGTCCGTCCCCTCAATGATTGACGGGTAGGTCAGTTGTTGCCACTGCCGGTAATCGAAGAGTTTCATACGCAGCGGATAGTAATCGAAAAGTTTCCGGCCTCCGGAAAATACTCTCAGGTGATTTGTTCCGACTTCCGTCAGTCTCAGACCATAACGGCCAATGATTTCGTGGAATCTTTTCATCGGGGTGAAGTTGCTTCTGCTCATATCTTTTATTTTTAAGTTAAACATTTCACGGCTCTTGAGCCGATTTTTTATTTCTTGCTTGCCTCGCTGTCCCGTGCCGGATTGTGCAAGGCTTTCCGGAAAAATACCGCAAGCGCAGCGCGGAAGATTTTTGCGGAAACCCGTAAGGGCCCGGCCTTGCTCAATCCAGACAGGCACGGGGCTACCTTTGCAGGCTGAAATAAAAAAGCGGTCTATATTATTCCTTATCGCCTTCATCTTGTGGAATCAGATGTTTCAAATCAGGGTCATTTTTTATCCTAAACATCTCATCCTCGATTATCTGCACCACATCCGCCTTTATTTGGGAATAGTTCCGGTCTATTTGTTGCTGCATGATATCGTTGCCATTCTCGTCCTTGAACTCGTTGATGACAGGTATCTTCTTGTAAGCCTTTGTTTCCGCCGCTACCTTTTCGCTATCGACAATAATCCGTGCGTGGAAAATCTTCTGGTCAATTTCTTCCCCGAAGTTGTCCGCCACACTGCCCACGAATGTGCCCTGCGAGAGGTTGGCAATCTTGGATGCAGGTATCAGCGAATCCAACTGCGTGTTAATGGAAGTGGATGTGTCCTGCCGGTTAATAGAGATGGATTGTCGTTGCTGGAGTATTTTGCCAAAACGTTCTGACAGGCTTTTTGCCGTTTCCCCGACCACCTGCCCTGAGAATATATTTCCGACCGTATTTTGGATTACCTTCGCCTCTTTGTCACCGTAGTCACGGGTAAGCTGTGAGAAATCCTGAAAGCCGAGACACACCGCCACTTTGTTGCTTCGTGCTGTGGCTATCAGGTTGTCGATACCACGGAAATAGATGGTCGGAAGCTCGTCAATAATGATGGAACTCTTGAGTTGTCCTTTCTTGTTTACCAACTTCACGATACGAGAGTTGTACAGCCCCAATGCCGCCGAATAGATATTCTGTCTGTCCGGATTATTTCCCACGCATAGGATTTTCGGATGTTCAGGATTATTCAAATCCAACGTGAAGTCATCGCCTGTCATGACCCAGTAAAGCTGCGGTGAAATCATCCTCGATAGCGGGATTTTCGCGCTTGCTATCTGGCCATAGGCTAAGCACCCAGCGCCTTGCCACTTTTTACAGTGGTAGGTTTCCAAGCACTCGCCTCCGAACCGTGCATACAGGTCTCCCCGTACACGGCTCTCCACCTTCTCATTCAGTCTAACTTTCC
>NZ_JABSOE010000038.1 GCF_013618865.1 Phocaeicola faecicola | reverse complement strand
ACTGGTCATCTTTCATTACGACGGAGGCTCACGGGCCGGAGCGGTCATCGAATCCCTGGCAAATCAATATAACTTCAAGGGATATCTTCAATGTGACGGTTTTGCAGGTTATGAAACAGCCTTCAAGACCAACCCCGACGTGCGGCTACTCAACTGCCTGGTGCATATACGCCGTCATTTTGAGCAGGCTTTGGATGAAAACAGGGAGATGGCCCAACATGCACTGACTCAGATACAGCATATCTATAAAATAGAACGCCAGTGTGACGAAGCCGGCCTGTCATATGATGAGCGCAGACAGACGCGTCAGGAACTGTCCAGGCCAATCATGGAGGCAATGAAGGTATGGATGGAGACAGAAGGGATTAAATACAGTCCAAGTTCTTTGACAGGCAAGGCCATTACATATGCCTATACCAAATGGGATAATATTATGAGATGCCTGGACGATGGCCGCCTGTACTGGGATAACAATCTGGCGGAAAACGTCCAACGGCCCATTACTTTAAGCCGAAAAAATTTTCTCTTCTGTGGTAATCACGAAGCAGCGGTTAACATGTCTGTCATATGTTCTCTGCTGGCCACATGTAAGGCACACGATGTAAATCCCAGGGTATACCTGAACGATGTGATCGCACAAATGCCTTATCACAAAAAGGCAACTCAAAAAGAACTTTTGAATCTACTTCCACACAAATGGAAGTTGAAACATCCGGAATGTATACTGACAAAACAAAAGGAGAAATCTTGTAACTAATACAAACTGTAACATATGGGGTTAACAAAACAATAGCGACTGATATACTATTAGGTTCATAGTGACAGTCGCTATTGTTGTATATAAAGGTTTAATACCTGTAGTTTGCCGAATGCTTACAAACATTCCGCCTCATTCATAGAAGAATTTCCCGTCCTGGGCTCTAATTTTCTTTGACCCTGATACGGAGGTTGTATGACCTCCGTATCAGGGTCAAACAACCCCGCCATGAGGGTCGGACGACCTGCGCTGGAAAGTTCAACCACCTAAAGGCAGACCGGCCCAATCCTCTGCTCGCCGGACAAAAAAATACGCTGTATGCTCCCAAAACCACAAGCATACAGCGTATTCTATTTTCTTCCAACAGTTCCAGGAAGACTTAGAAATGATGACGAGGCGGCATCATCGGGCCGTGTCCCATTCCCCGTCCAGGTCCAGGTCCCTTTCCTTTTCCGCCAAAGACATTCAGGCGATAGATGAAATGCACCATACAGTAACTGTAAATGGCATTATACTCTGTGTCCTGACGCATTGCCGAACTGATGGTACGGCTGATATTGCTCTGCTGCCGCAGGATATCATAGAACTGCACGCTGACCGTTGCCGCATTACCCTTCAGGAAATCCTGTGAAATCTGCGCATTCCATATCAGTTCATCGGTATTCATGGCACTTTCCACATATCCACGCCGCGAGTTCTGAGACAGGTCGGTCGAAATATTCATGTTCCATGGCAAGCGGACATTGGTACTGGCTCCGTACGAGAACTGGTAAGTATCCAGGTTATTCTGCTCCTGGAAATTATTTCTGGAGTGCGAATAGTCGAGCGAACCGTTCAAGGACAACTCCCACCAGTCATTACGGTAAGTTCCTCTGAGACGCTCTCCCAGCGAAAGACTCTTCGTCACGTTCTCTTCAGCATCGGCCTGTCCGCTGCTGATGTATCCCACCATATTCTGATAACGGCAGCGGGTAAACGTATTGATGGTATACTTCTTGTTGCGCAACGCCGTATTCGTTCCCACCATACCGAACAAATTCCAGTTGCCGTTGATGTTTTCCGGCATCGTCGTATATCCACCGGTATTTTCATCGTACGTTCTGCGGCTGCTCACACTGTTCAGTTCATTCTGATACTGGAAATGCGAGAACACTCCCCGCTGCGTCTCCGCATTGAAGCGGTTGAACATCATGCGCAGTTCGTTGGTGAACGAAGGCTTCAGTCCCGGGTTACCCTTCTTGATATTCAGCAAGTCCGTATCATCCGTAATAGGCAACAGGTCCAGCATGTCCGGCTGAGAACTTCTTCCCCGGTAAGTAAGACGCAACTGACTGGTTTTCGAGAAATTGTAACGGAAGTCCAGGGTCGGCGTAAAATTAAACACGTTTCTTACCGTATCGATATCATAATCGCCTTTCCGATAAGTCAGGTTCGAACGCTGCGGCTGCAGAGACACACCCGCATTCAGTCGCATTTTCTCACGGATCCAGCGGAAAGTCACGTCCACCTGATGGTTATAATACTTGTATACCGCCGTCTTGCTCAAATCCTTATTATAAACTCCCTGACTGCCGTCTCCCCATCCGTCACTGATGAGCCATCCTTCGGGCATGTCATAAGTCGAATTTTCGGTTGAAGAGTGCTTATACTGGAAGTTATAGCTGAACTGCAGGAACCCTCCTCTGAAAATCGGCTCACTGTAAGTCAGGCTGGCACTGTAGTCGCGCGTAGTCGTCGGAGTCGTGATGTAACGGTTCAGGATTTTCCAGCGTTCCTCCGGGGTTTTCTGGAAATATTCCGTCTCTGAGATAGAAGACTGTTCCGTATCCTGATTGGTATAATTGAACTTACCCCGGAAAGTGATGTTCCGTCCGGCGGTTCCCAGACGGCGGTTGGCAATCATCGAACCCCCTCCTTTCACTGTCTTTTTATGCGACAGCGAATTTTTCAGCACACGGTTCAGTACGTTTTCTTCCGGAACCAGCGAGGTAATATCCTCTGCCCAAAGCAGTTCGTCGGTTGCATATCCAGGGTCCTGACTGAAAGTGTACGACTTCTCGTCACTCAGGTTATCCGTCAGGCCGTAACTGACGCGCGGACGGAAAATAAAGGTAGTCATCGTGTCGGGTTTCCACTCCAGACGGAAATCGGCTACCAGGTTGGTATTCTCGTCATTGGCCCGTTTCATCAGGTTCTTGAACGAACTGCTTTCTGAAGAGACAAACGTTTCAGAAGACTGCTTGCTCACCTGGTCGGCATCCTTATAGTTAAAGTTCACACTACCTTCCGACTTAAATTTCTCGCTTTCTGTCGCAAAGTTCAGACCGCCCATCTTAATGGCTGTCAGTCCGTTGTCTTTCCGGCGGAATCCGCCGCCACCTCCCGGGAAGCTGTTGTCGTTGACGTTGTTGGCCGACCCGATGATGGTGAGCTGACTGCCGTCACGGAAATAATTGGCAAGTAACTTGCCGCTATAGCGGTTCTTCGAGCCACCGGCCACATCAGCATTACCGAACCAGCCTTTGTTCATGCCTGGCTTCACACTCAGGTCGAGCACCGTTTCTTCTTCTCCGTCGTCCACACCCGTCATACGTGCCATGTCCGACTGCTTGTCGTACGCCCTTACCTTATCAATGATATTTACCGGCAGGTTTTTCAATGCCACGTTTGGATCGTCGGCAAAGAACTCCTTACCGTCAATCATAATCTTTGAAATCGATTTTCCATTGATGGTTACCTTTCCATCATCGTCAATCTCCGCTCCCGGAAGTTTCTTCACCAATTCCTCCAGTGCCGAACCTTCAGGCAGACGATATGCCGAACTGCTGTAGACCAGCGTATCTGCCACAGCCGTCACCTCAGGAGCCTGAGCCACCACCACCGCTCCTTCCAGCATGATGGCATCCGATTCCAGAATTACCTGACCGACATTCACCCGACTGGGAGCCGGCTTTACCACCAGTTCCTTAAAATACGGAGTATATCCGACGTATGAAACCTTCAGCAAATATTTTCCCGGACGTACGGAAAGCTGGAAGTTACCGTTCATGTCAGACACGTTTCCTGCCACCATCGCACTGTCGGGCAAGGAAAGTATCTGCACCGTAGCCTGCATGATTGAGGACTTGTCCGCCCCATCTATCACACTTCCGGTAATCCTGTTCTTATTGTCCGCATTCCCCGAGAAAGCATCCGTAGCTGCCCAAACCAGCAGCATCCCCATAACCCATTTTTTCATTGTTTACTGTATCTTTCAAGCTAAAATCATTCGATTACGATTTGATGCCATACAAAGAAAAAGGTTTAATGAGACCCGCTGCTGATTTAACAGTTTATCACATTACAGGGGAAGAAATACTTAAAATCCAAACAATTTTAACACCCCGCGCTTTTTGAGGTACTTTCTTAAACAGAAAACGTTTACAAACCTATTAAAAAAATATTACCCGAAAATTTTCATGTTTATTTCTAATCCATTATATTTGTATAGAATTTTAGTATAAAATGACGGAAGAAGACAAAAAGTTACTCGACACCTTTGAAGGTAAATTGAGACACTTCATGTATTTGTACGAAAAGCTGAAGCAGGAAAATGCCTCTCTCCGGCAACTTCTTTCTGAAAAAGAGGACCAGTTGGAAGGCTGCAAGAACAGTTATAAAGAACTGGAAATCAAATATACGAATTTGAAAGCGGCTCGCATAATCAGTGTCAATGACAACGAACTCAGAGATACGAAACAACGGTTGGCGAAGCTAGTGCGTGAAGTCGACAAATGTATCGCTTTGCTGAATGAATGAATTTAATTTAAGTAAACGAATCATAATGGACGACAGCTTAAGAATACATCTGCTGATTGACAACAAACGGTATCCGCTCCACATCAAACGCGACGAGGAGCTGTTTTACCGGAATGCTGCCAAACAGATTGACAATAAACTGAACAAATACCGAGGTGCATTCCCCAATTTCTCCAACGAACAGTATTGGGCGATGGTTGCACTGGACCTGGCTTATGAAAATCAGCTTCTGAAGGACCGGAACGATACGCTCCCCTATCAGGAAAGGATCAAAAGGCTGCTGGAGGATGTAGAAGCCTGCATCGGACAGAAAGAGGAAATGGACTAGCTTCAGTCAGACCTGTCAATTTTTTAGATATATAAGAAAGTGGTTTTGCGCACAATTGGCATCAGGCGATTGCTTGATTTCCATTGTGCGTTTTTTATTTATATTAAAAATTAAATTATAATGTTGACAACAGTAATATTAACGGTTGTGGCCTTTCTGTTAGGAGGGGCACTCTCATATTACTTTTTCAAGTATGGCTTGAAATCGAAATATGACAAGATCATCAAAGAGGCGGAAGCAGAAGCCGAGGTAATGAAGAAAAACAAGTTGTTGGAAGTAAAGGAAAAATTCCTCAACAAAAAGGCGGACCTGGAAAAGGAAGTGGCCATACGCAACCAGAAAATCCAGCAGGCGGAGAACAAGCTGAAGCAGCGTGAAATGGTGCTGAGCCAGAAAAACGAGGAACTGCAGCGCAAACGCAACGAGAATGAGGCTATCAAGGAAAACCTGGATGCCCAGCTGGTAATCATCGAGAAGAAGAAGGAAGAACTGGATCAGTTGCAGTCGCAGGAACGCGAGAAGCTGGAGGCTTTGTCAGGCCTTTCGGCTGAAGAGGCTAAGGAACGTCTGGTGGAATCCCTGAAGGAAGAGGCCAAGACTCAGGCGCAGTCGTACATCAATGACATCATGGACGATGCGAAACTGACTGCCAACCGTGAAGCGAAACGAATCGTCATTCAGTCTATACAGCGTGTGGCTACTGAAACAGCCATTGAGAACTCGGTTACGGTATTCCACATTGAATCGGACGAAATCAAGGGCCGTATCATCGGACGCGAAGGCCGTAACATCCGTGCCCTGGAAGCTGCAACAGGAGTGGAAATCGTAGTAGATGATACTCCTGAAGCTATCGTACTCTCTGCATTCGACCCGGTACGCCGCGAAATCGCCCGTCTGGCATTGCACCAGCTGGTAACCGACGGACGTATCCATCCGGCCCGCATCGAAGAGGTGGTAGCCAAGGTACGCAAGCAGGTAGAAGACGAAATCATCGAAACCGGTAAACGTACTACCATCGACCTGGGTATCCATGGTCTGCATCCGGAACTGATCCGTATCATCGGTAAGATGAAATACCGTTCTTCATATGGTCAGAACTTGCTGCAGCATGCGCGTGAAACAGCCAATCTGTGTGCCGTGATGGCCTCTGAGCTGGGTCTGAACCCCAAAAAGGCAAAACGTGCCGGTCTGTTGCATGATATCGGTAAGGTGCCCGATGAAGAACCGGAATTGCCGCACGCACTGCTGGGTATGAAGCTGGCTGAGAAGTATAAGGAAAAAGCTGACATCTGCAACGCTATCGGTGCTCACCACGACGAAGTGGAAATGACCAGCTTGCTGGCTCCTATCGTACAGGTTTGTGACGCAATCTCAGGAGCCCGTCCGGGAGCTCGCCGCGAAATTGTAGAAGCCTACATCAAGCGTCTGAATGACCTGGAACAGTTGGCTATGTCTTATCCGGGAGTCACCAAGACGTATGCCATCCAGGCAGGCCGTGAGTTGCGTGTCATCGTAGGTGCCGACAAGATTGACGACAAGCAGACAGAAAGCCTGTCTACCGAAATCGCCAAGAAGATTCAGGATGAGATGACTTATCCGGGACAGGTGAAGATTACGGTAATCCGCGAAACCCGCGCAGTAAGCTTTGCAAAATAAGTTATGATACTATAAACGAAAAGGCCGTTCCAGCAGGAACGGCCTTTTTCATCAGGATATATCAACAATCGATATAAAAAACTTCCACATCAATTATGACCGCTTTCCACAAGCGTCACTCTGTCTATCCGCAATTTATCATTTGCTACCAAAAGCGGAAGTCATGACCTTCTCCGCACAGGCATATCCTTCCTCATACAGGGCTGTCAGCTTCTTCGTATCCCGTTCTATGCGGTCTACCTGAACCGGCTTCTCGGGTCTGATTGCAATGATCTTGCCCTCATCTTCCAAACGCTCCACCATTTCCAGCTGCTGGTTATATACCTTGCAGCGATTACTCAATACCACTCTCAGACGAGGATAGCGGGTATAGATGAAACGGGGCACCTTGATGTCCTTTTCCGATTTCCGGTATTCCCTGTTACGGGTCAGCACCACCACATTATGTTCATATCCCTGTTCCATGGCCCTCAAGACAGGAATGGAATCGATGATTCCACCGTCCAGCATCGGTTTACCGTCCACGTAAGTGATGGGACAGACATAAGGCAGACTGCTGGAAGCCTTGGCAATGGCCAGCAACCGGAACTTGTCTTTTTTCTCCTCCAGGTAGCAGGCACGTCCCGTCACACAGTTGGTGGTCACCATCTCGAAACGGGTAGGATTCCGGAAATAAGCCTCATAGTCATACGGAAGTATCTCTTCCGGGAAAAGTTCATACAGCAGACGCTGATCCAGAATACTGTGCTGATACCAAAGGTATTTCAGTCCGATATAATGGTATTTATCCAACAGATCGATGTTACTGTATTTGGCTCTGCCTTTCTGATGAGACAGATAAGAAAGTCCGTTACAAGCTCCGGCAGAAACGCCAATTGCATAAGGGAATTCGATCCCCTGTTCCATAAAGTAATCCAATACGCCACAGGTAAATACGCCACGCATACCTCCTCCTTCAAGGACCAAACCAGTGTTTTTAATATCCCAATCCATAGGCTACAAGAATTTAGACATGCAAAGATAACTTTTTAGTAAATTCATTTCAGAAATTATTCCATTTTATTTTCTTTTCCAATATAGCGATTTTCTTCATACCAAGAAAACAAAACTGAAGTTTGTTTTCTGACATGACTGTACAGCGTATTTTTCATGTGCTGCCGGTTGTTGAAAGTCAGAGGGAATCAACCGTTACACCTACGGCTACCCCGACAGACAAAAAAAAGAGCCGCATCATACATAAATGTAGATGCAGCTCTTTTGATAAGATGAGCACTAATTTCTATTTTCTATGAGTGTCCTTTTCAAGAGATGACCGGTGGACATTACCGGATTATATCAACGTCTCAAATTCGGATTTTTCTGTGAATCCGTATCCGGATAAGGCAAATACATCAGATCGTCGTTCCAGGTCTTATTGACAAGCAAGACTCCTTCGGTTGCAGTCACCCCGGAGACTATTTCCACAGGCGCATTCTCTGCACGTTCTGCGAATGTATTCTTCAACTCATTCATGCGGAACTGGTCGCTGCGACGGGTAACCAGTGCTACCCAGTAACCGGCCACTTCCCATCCATGTTCCTGATAAGCTGCATTGGCCAGCTGCTCGTTGGACATGTTATCGATGGCTACTCCATCTACCGTATTCACCTGGTCGGAATTGACTGCGCGGGCTCTTACACGCTTCAAGCATTGTTTAGCCATTGCCATGTCTCCCTTTCCACTACGTGCTGCAGCCTCAGCGTACCACAAAAGGACTTCAGAATAACGGATCAGGCGATGACGGTGTCCGTTACACATATTCTGGCTTTTAGGTAATTTATAATCATAAGGAGCATCGATGTTCTTTTTGGTTACCGGATCCCAGTTGACAGTAAATACGCTGAACATCGGATGATATTCATTGACATAAGGAGTGCCATCCGGCTTTTTGTCCCACCAGTTTACCAGTGTTCCGTCTGTCAACAGGATTTTCGGATCATAAGTGGCATCTTTACGAGGGCCTTCCGGGAAACGTTTCCAAAAACGGATTTCACCCCAGCCGTCTCCCCAGCCACCAAGAGACTCAAACACATTACAAGAAGTGAGCTGCGAGTCCTGAGACCAGTCTACAATCGGTGAGTAGTTAATTCCCAGAACCGTTTCTTTATTATAATTGTTACTCATGGCATACACATTCTTATAATCATTGTCCAGTTCCAGGCCGTATTCACTCTCTTTGCTGATAACCTCCAATGCTTTATCAGCAGCTTTTGCATAATATTCTGCCCCTTTGTTCAAAGGCCATCCTGCCATTGCCATGTATACCGCCGCCAGAGTCGACTTGACTGCCTGCTGTGTCACATACACATTGACTCCATTCATGAAACGGGGAGCAGCCGAATAAGATGACGGAAGACTTTCAGCAGCCTCCAGATCCTCCAGAATATACTTATAAACCGTTTCTACTGGTGAAAGTTCCAGCGTAAAATCATCATTTACGTTATCCATATTCATTGGCAGAGGTCCGAACAGGCGGACTAAGGTGAAATAAGCATAGGCTCTCCAATAGCGCGCCTGACCGATTGCCACATTCTTTTCCTCTTCCGTGGTCGGGGTTTTTCCACCATTGTTAATGATCATGTTGGCAGCCTTGATAATTTCATAATGACGGTTCCAGCAGTCCTTCACTCCTTTATTGGAATTAGTCGGAGCAAACCTATCCAATTCGGCAGCAGCCTGCTTGTTACTTCCCGGATTGGTAGTAATATCATCCCCCTGCCAGTGAGGATATTGCATATTCGTAAAAGTCTGCGAAGCGTTTACTTTATTATACAATGCATATACACTCATGTTCAATTCATCCTGAGTGGAGAAATAATTCTCAGGAATCAACATACCCTGAGGTTTTTCATCCAGAAAATCACTGCAGGAAGTAGACAAGACCGCTGCAGACAACAGACATCCTAACAATATATTATTTTTCATACTTCAACTATATAATAAGCTACAATTCGATTTATAAATTAGAAATTCATACGTACTCCAAACGTAAAGGTTCTTGGAGTAGGATAAGCTCCCATATCAATACCGGCATCCACATCGACATTCGAAGTCGAGAAGGTAGAACCGGCCGGATCCAATCCTTTATATCCGGTAATCGTGAACAGGTTCTGACAGCTGAACGACAAACGGATATCGGCAAACTTGGTCATTGAGCGGGGGAAGGTATACGACAGACTGATGTTTTCCAGACGGACGTAATCTGCATTTTCCATCCATTTGGTAGATACAGCCTGATAATTGTTGCCCGAACCGGTCAGACTCGGATATTCAGCACCCTGGCCGACCTTATCGAAACCGTTGAAATAAGCCTCTCTCAATGTCACGAAACGGGAGTCTCCCACCATGGAAGCCATGGTAAAACGAACCAGATTCAGGCGCTGTGCCCCAAACGATCCGTTCACAAATACATTCAGGTCCCAGTTCTTGTAAGTCAAGGTATTGTTCCATCCGAAAGTGAAGTCAGGCGTTGCCTTACCGATTACGGTACGGTCGGAACCATCAATGACTCCGTTGTTGTCACGGTCCAGATAAGTATCATTTCCGTTTTTATCCAGTCCGGTCCATTCATATCCGTAGAACGAACCGATTGCATATCCCGGTTTGATGATGGTCGCCTCATCCACCATTCCGGCAGCCGGTTTGGAACCGAAGAAGAAGTCGTTCTCACCTCCAGCCAGCTTTTCTACCTTGTTTTTAAGATAAGTTCCGTTCAATGTAGTCGACCAGCTGAAATTCTTATTCTGAATCAGGGCTGCATTGATAGAGATATCCACACCCTTATTACTGATTTCACCGTCGTTTACCCAATAAGTAGAGCCACCTTTATATCCCGGCACGGTTTTCTGCAGCAAGGCATCCGTAGTCCGTTTATTAAAATAATCCACACTTACATTCAGACGACGGTCAAACAGAGAGAAATCTACTCCCAAATCAAACTGGCGGGTCTTTTCCCAAGTCAGTTCTGGAGTCGCAATATCCGCAGCCCAATATCCGGTATAATCATTGGCAGTACCGAAATTGTATTTCAGTTTTGCCATCAATCCCAAAGTAGAATACGGGTTAATGGCCTGATTACCCACGATACCATAGCTGGAACGGATTTTCAAATCCTGTATCGCTGATACGTTTCTCATGAACTTCTCATTACTGATGGTCCATGCAGCAGCAATTGAAGGGAAATATCCCCATTTGTTTTTACTGAAGCGGGAAGAACCGTCGGCACGGAAAGTCGCAGTCAGCAAGTAACGCTCGTCGTAATTATACAATACACGTCCTACTCCAGACATCAATGCCCATTCCGTAATTCCGTTACTGGCCGAAATACTCTGTGACATATTGACATCCCACCATCCTACACTTTCCGTCAACAGGTTTTTGCCGGAAATTCCCATGGTACGTTCCTGGCGCTTTGTCACCTCATATACAGCCGTTGCGGTCAGAGAGTGCTTGTTCCACTGCCCCATGTAAGTAAGGTTGTTTGAACTCTGCAGCATCATACTGTACAGGTCGGTATTGCCCATTCCGTTACTTGGATTCACACGGGTAGAAGAAAATGAGTAAGATTTCGTATCGTTGTAATCCAGACCGTTTGTAGAAGTAAACGTCAGCCCTTTCAGCAGATTAAAACGAAGGTCAACATAACCGTTCAGGACATTCGCCATGGTTTCTCCTCCGTGCAGATTCAAAATACCCACCGGATTGCTGGCAATGGCATTATACTGGTCCTTATTGTAGTTGCCGTTGTCATCCATCATCGTCATGGTAGGCGAATAGTTCAGCGCAATCCAGATCGGATTTTCCTTACCGGTAGCAAAATTTCCTCCTTTGCGAAGACTGTGAGAGGCATTGATATCGGCTGCGACATGAAGCCATGGAGTCACATCGGAAGTCACATTCAGCTTAGCCTGATAACGTTCATTCTTAGAATTGATTACCACACCGGTCTGTCCCATGTAGTTACCGGAAATATAATACTGTGTCTTTTCATTACCGCTGCTCACTGACACTTTATAGTTCTGCGTAAGTCCTGAACGGAAGATTTCATCCTGCCAGTCGATACCGGATGTGCCGTCCTTATACGCATTCAGCTCTTTTTCAGAGAAATCAGTACCTTTTACTTCCTTCAGGGCCAAAGCATATTCATACGGACTCAAGACATCGTAGCGCTTATAGACATTCGAAACACCGAAAGAAGCATCAAGGGTTATCTGGGTTCTTCCGGCCTGACCGGTTTTTGTAGAAATCAACACCACTCCGTTCGAACCGCGGGAACCGTAAATAGCAGTAGAAGAGGCATCCTTCAGTACCTGCATCGACTTGATATCCTCCGGATTGATACCGTCCAAACCACTTTCTCGTACAATTCCATCCACTACATACAACGGGTCATTGCTCTTATTGACAGAACCGGATCCGCGCACACGGATTTTTACACTACCTCCGGGAACTCCGCTGCTTTCTACCTGCACACCGGCCACACGTCCCTGCAAGGCATCGGCCACACGTGTTACCGGCTGGTCCTTGAAGTTTTTATTATCAAGTACAGCAACCGATCCGGCCAGGTCAGCCTTCTTCACGGCACCGTATCCGATTACCACTACCTCTTCCAGTTTTTTGGTATCTTCCTGCAATACCACTTTCATGTCCTTTGCCTGTGAAGCAGGTACTTCAATGCTTTCATATCCGATATAAGAAAAAACCAGGACTGCCCCAGGAGCTACAGACAAGGAGAAATTACCGTCAAAGTCTGTAATCGTACCGTTGGAAGTCCCCTTTTCAAGCACATTCACTCCGATCAGTGACTCTCCGTTCGTACCTACCACATTACCTTTCACTGTTATGTTTTGTTGCTGAACAGATATCGTAGACGCATTACCGACAGCCGATACAGATGCCAGGTTTCCTACGGCCACCAGGCCACCTAATACTACAGGGAGCATTCTGCAACACTTCAAGTCGCGCAAGGTTGCACTTTTCCCGATGTTTGAAATGTTTTTATAATTCATAGATATTAAATAATTAAGGAATTAACAATAATCTCATGCGAGTATCTCTACTCGCGGCCAAAATTAGATTTTCAGACAATAAGGGACTTCCAAACTTGGCTAAATAACCTCCAAAAACAACTAATATTCAATTTTGGATGCATTATGAGCCATTTTTAGATGCGTCCCGCTTCTTTTTTCATTTAAGAATCATTAAATCAGATTATTTTACTATATTTGCTTATATAATAACACAAGAATTATGAATGGATTTATAAAACTAAAGATAGTTTTTATTTTATCTCTGACGCTTTCCTTATGCTTTTCGCTGAAGGGAGCCGACAATAAGAACTATAGTTTTAAGCAAATCAGCCTGCAAGATGGAATACCGCCCAAAATAAACTGCATACATTCGGAAGAAAATGGATTTATATGGGCAGGCACTCAAAACGGCATTATCAGATACGACGGAAAGGTTATCAGAACTTACAATGCGTTCAACCGGGAAGATTCATTGCCCAGCAACCGGATTATAGACATCATAGGAGACGATGAACAACAGGTATGGGTACTTACTGCTGAAGGCATCGCAAAATATTCCTTGAACTACGACCGTTTCTCGGTGCCTGCCTTCAACGGACATCCCTTAATCGCACAGTCAGCCTGCAAGGTCAAGGACGGAATTATTTTCGGAAGTTTCAGGAAAATCTATAAATATACTTATGAGACACACCGCTTTTCAGAAATTCTCACATTACCGGCAACCGAAAAATATCAGATACAATCCATACAGCTGTTGAATGACGAGGAAATAGTCTGCATCGACCGGCAGAAAGGTATGTACCGGGTAAATCTGCAGCACCGGAAAATCACCCCGATAAGGCTGTGTGAAGACGCTTACATCCTCGATATGAAAATAGACAGCAAGCAGAACTGCTGGCTCTCTCCTTACAACGAGGGACTGAAGTGTTATTCGAAAGACGGGCAACTGCTTGCGCATTATACCACAGAGAATTCCCGGCTCAACTGCAACGTCATTTTATACATTACCATAAGCGACGGACTGATATGGATGGGAACGGACGGAGGAGGGATCAACATCCTTAATCCGGAAACGGGAGAGATATCCGTGCTGGAACACATATCGGGAGACGAGCATTCTCTTCCGGTCAATACCATCCTGTGCCTGCATGAAGACCCGAACAACAAGGATATGTGGGCCGGAAGCAACCGGGGCGGCCTCATCAATATCCGGAAAGTCTCTATGAAAACCTATACGGGAGTCATTCTGGGATACAACAAAGGGCTGAGTGAAAATACCGTACTCTGCCTGTACGAAGATTCGGTAGAGAACAAAATCTGGATAGGTACAGACGGAGGAGGAATCAACAAACTGAATCCGGAAAATGAAACGTTTCAGCATTATCCCAATACATGGGGAGATAAAATAGTGTCCATCTGCGGATACAGCCAGGAAGAACTGATCATTTCCGTATTTTCCAAAGGTCTGTTTTTATTCAATAAGAAAACCGGCACTAAACGGCCGTTCCTGGACGACATCCCCAGTCTGAATAAAAGGCTGAAATACACCGGACTGTCGGTAAATGTATTCCAGGAGACCCCTCATTCGGTACTTATATTCAGCAATCCGGTATATCGCTACGACATCCGGAAAGATGAGTTGCAAGTCATCGAGAAACCGGACTCCATTGAACTGAATACAATGATCAGTACCATCAAACAGAACGAAAAAGGCATATACTTGCACGATTTAGATCACATTTACCGGATTAAAAGAGACAGCAAGGCGGTAGAAGTAATCTATCAGTTCAATGACGGAAATGAGATCAATGCAATCACGCAAGACCCCAAAGGAGTATTCTGGATCGGCTCTTCATCCGGACTGTCGGCCTATCATCCGCAAAGCAAACAGTATGAAAGTATACCGACTCCACTTTTTCACGAGGTCTACAGCGTTTTATGCGACAAAGATAACCGGATATGGATAGGCACGGAGAACAATCTGTTCACTTATCAGCCGGAAACCAGGCAGTTTGCCCTGTTCGACGAATCGGACGGAATTATCTCCAACGAATACATTTGCAAGGCACGCCTGCTTTCCCGCTCTGGAAAAATCTACCTGGGAGGTGTAAACGGATTGCTTTGTGCTGACCCTGAGGCTTTGCCCCGGAAGGTTTCCCCAGAACCGAACCTGCACCTGATCGGATTTGCCATAGGGGGAGAAAACCGGATGGACCGCATTGAGAAGATGCAGGTTCAGATACCGTGGAACAGCAAGAACATCAAAATCAGGATCATGCCATTTGGTGAAGATATTTTAAGAACTAAAATCTATAAATACCAAATAGGAAACAGTTCCATTGAAAGTTATTCTACAGAACTGGTTCTTCCTACATTATCGGTCGGTACCTATCCTATCTGGGTGAGCTACAATACTCAGGAGGGCACATGGACACAACCGCAAAAGGTTCTGACCCTGACCATTACCCCTCCCTGGTATCAGTCCGCATGGTTTACACTGACATGGGCAGCCACCGTCCTGGGGATACTCATTATGATACCCTTTTTCATTGTAAAGCGCCAAAAAAGCAAACTTGAAAAAGAGATAATCATTCACAAACAGAATGTGTATAAAGAGAAGGTACAGTTCCTGATAAATATCAGTCACGAACTGCGAACTCCCTTGACATTGATTTACACACCGCTCAACCGGCTGATAAAGAATCTGCCTCCCGACGATTCGAATTATTCTACCTTAAAACGCATCTACAAACAGACGCAGCGGATGAAGGACCTGATTAATCTGGTACTGGATATACGCAAGATGGAAGTGGGAGAAAGCAAATTTATCTTCGACAAATACCCTCTGAACCAGTGGATTCAAGAGACGGGGCAGGATTTCATGGATGAAGGCAATGAAAAACACATTCAGCTTTCGTTCCAGTTGGACCCTCATATCACCGAAGTCGTTTACGACCAGGACAAACTGATGATTGTGGTCAGCAATTTACTGATCAATGCACTGAAACATAGTCCTGAGCATAGCACTATCCGGGTGAGCACTCAGCTTTTCCCGTCAGAACAGTATGTCAAAATTTCTGTGTCCGACCAGGGCTGTGGAATCAAGGGACTTGACTCAGCCAAGTTGTTTACACGCTTCTATCAGGGGACCCCGAACAGAGAAGGAAACGGCATCGGACTGTCTTATGCCAAAATGTTGATTGAGCTGCATCATGGAGAGATCGGAGCCTATGACAATGACGAAGGAGGGGCTACCTTCTTCATCAAATTGCCTACCACCCTTACTCCCAGCGAAAAGACCTGCAAGCCGAAAGCCTACCTGAATGAATTAATGGGTGCGGATAAGATTGAAGAAAACAATCCCCCTACCCCCTCAATGGAAAAAGAAAAATTCCGTCAATGGAATATCCTGATAGCAGATGACAATCAGCACCTGACGGATTTTCTGCAGGAAGAACTGAAAGACCTATTCAAGTCCGTACATACCGCATCCGATGGAAAAGAGGCACTTGAGCTTCTGAAAAAAGAAAAAATTGACATCATCGTCAGCGACATAATGATGCCTTATATCAATGGATTTGAGCTGTGTAAGGCTGTCAAGGAAAATACTGAAATCAGTCATATTCCCATTATCCTGCTCACTGCCCAATGCAACGAAACGAGCAAATCGTATGGCTACAAACTTGGAGCCGATGCCTATCTGGAAAAACCATTCGAGATAGACCAGTTGACGGAAACGATATACAACCTGCTGTATTCCAGGGAGCAGATCAAGGCCCATTATCATAATGTGGGAGTGTTACCACAACCTTATGAAAGCACATTCAGCTCCGGAGACGAACAGTTTATGAAAAAGCTGAATCACAGTCTGGAGAAACACATCGCCAATGTAGAACTGGACATTCCTCTCTTGTGCAAGGAAATCGGTATCAGCAGGGCATCGCTTTACAATAAGTTGAAAGAAATTACCGGTATGGGAGCAAATGAGTACATCAACAAATACCGGCTGGAAAAGGCCATCCTGCTGATCAAGAACTCCTCATTGAATTTCAGTGAGATTGCAGACCAGACCGGATTTTCGACCGCCCGTTATTTCAGTACCCTGTTCAAACAGTATACCGGCAAGACTCCTACCCAGTATAAGGCCGAATACCTGGAAAAGACGGCACCTGCACCGGAACAGAATCAAAAATAATCCGGAGCACAAAGCTGAGGCGTTCCCGTCACTGCAGCTTGCAACTGAATATCCGCCGGAAGAAACCATGCACAAAGCCGATAATACTTCTGCCGCACTTCCTGCAGAAGTATTATTTTTCTTAAAATCATCAGTATTTGAGTGAATTTTCCTATTTTTGCAACAAATCCAATCAAAGAACGACAAAAAGATAGCATTATGTTCGAATCTTCAATCTACCAGAAAAGACGTCAGGCTTTAAGAGAAAAAATGAGCAGCGGCATTATATTGATTTTAGGAAACAATGAAGCCCCTGCCAACTATCCTGACAATACTTATAAATTCCGTCAAGACAGTTCTTTCTTGTATTTCTTCGGACATGCACATCCCGGATATGCCGGAATCATCGATATCGATGCCGGAGAAGAGTATTTCTTCGGAGACGATGTGACCATGGATGACATCATCTGGATGGGTCCCCAGCCCAGTGTCAAGGAATTGGCAGCCCGCGTGGGAGTAGAGAAGAGTTTTCCGTTCTCACAGTTGAGAACCATGGTGGGAAAAGCCATCTCACAAAGACGGAAAATCCATTTCCTGCCTCCTTACCGCTATGACAACATGCTGTTGCTGGAAGAACTGACCGGAGTACGTGCCTCAATGACCCGCCAGCATGCATCTGTAGAACTGATCAAGGCGGTAGTATCCCTGCGTTCGGTAAAAGAAGCGTGCGAAATTGCAGAAATCGACAAGGCCTGCAACATCGGATACGAGATGCACACGGCAGCCATGCGCCTGTGCAAGCCGGGAGTTTCCGAACAGTATATCGCAGGTGTCCTGGACGGTATTGCCTCTTCGTACGGTAACATGGTATCTTTTGCCACCATCCTTACACAGAACGGACAGACCCTGCACAATCATGACCACAGTCACATACTGGAGGCAGGACGGCTGATGCTGACCGATGCCGGTGCCGAAAGTACCACCAATTACTGTTCCGACCATACCCGTACCATTCCGGTAGGAGGCAAATTCACTTCCCGCCAAAGAGACGTTTACAGCGTCGTGCTGGCCTGCCATGACCGTGCCCTCGAACTGGCACGTCCGGGAGTGACTTATCAGTCCGTACACCTGGATGTATGCAAGGTACTGGCTCAGGGGCTGAAAGACCTGGGCATCATGAAGGGAGACGTGGAAGAAGCGGTTGCCGCAGGAGCACACGCACTGTTCATGCCACACGGACTGGGACACATGATGGGTATCGACGTACACGATATGGAAGACCTGGGACAGAACTATGTGGGATACGATGACGAAGTCCGTCCGTCGCAGCAATTCGGACTGGCCTCCCTGCGTATGGGACGACGCCTGGAAGAAGGTTTTGTCATTACCGACGAGCCGGGATGTTACTTCATTCCTGCCCTGATCGACAAATGGAGAGCCGAACATCTCCACACCGACTTCCTGAACTACGATGTCATCGAAACCTTCAAGGACTTCGGTGGAATCCGTCTGGAAGACGATATCCTGATTACTCCGGACGGATCAAGATTCACCGGAGAAAAACGGATTCCGATTACCCTTGAGGAAGTGGAACAGTTCATGAATGCATAATCATAATAATATTCATCATAACAAATAAAAACAACAAAAGAAATGAACAAATTTATTGCAGTTTTAGCCTTGGGAGTTTGTTTCAGCGGCGTATATGCCAAAGCTCCGAAAAAAGACAAAAAAGAAGAAGGTTTCATCTTCACTACAGTAAAGGAAAACCCGATTACTTCCATTAAAGACCAGAACCGCTCCAGCACATGCTGGTCATTCTCAGCCATCGGTTTCCTGGAAGCAGAATTGCTCCGTCAGGGAAAAGGTGAGTTTGACTTGTCTGAAATGTTTGTGGTACACAAGACAATGGAAGAACGTGCAGTAAATTATGTCCGCTACCACGGAGACGCTTCTTTCGCTCCGGGCGGAAGCTTTGAAGACATTGTAGTATGCTACGAAAAATACGGAATGGTTCCTCAGGAAGCTATGCCAGGCATTATGTACGGTGATTCTCTTCCTAACCACAACGAACTGGATGCCGTAGCTGAGGCTTATGTAAAGGCTATCGGTAAAGGCAACTACAAGAAACTGTCACCGGTATGGAAAAATGGCGTGACTGCGATCTATGACACTTACTTGGGAGAATGTCCGAAAGAATTCTCATACAAAGGAAAGACTTATACTCCGAGAAGCTTTGCCGACGAAGTACTGGGACTGAACATGAACGATTACGTGTCACTGACTTCTTATACACATCATCCGTTCTATACTCAGTTCAATGTAGAAGTACAGGACAACTGGCGCAACGCACTGTCATACAACCTGCCTATCGATGAACTGGTAGCGGTAATGGACAACGCCATCAAAACCGGTTATACATTTGCATGGGGTGCCGACGTAAGTGAACAGGGATTCACCCGTGACGGTATCGCTGTATGTCCGGATGCTGCAAGAGGTGCCGAACTGACCGGATCGGACATGGCTCACTGGTTGGGCATGAGCTCAGTGGACAAACGGAAAGAACTGACCAGCAAACCGCTTCCGGAAATCACTGTGACTCAGGAAATGAGACAGGAAGCTTTCGACAACTGGGAAACTACTGACGACCACGGTATGGTAATCTACGGTATCGCAAAAGACCAGAACGGAAAAGAATACTTCATGGTAAAGAACTCTTGGGGTACTGAAGGAAAATACAAAGGTGTATGGTATGCTTCTAAAGCATTCGCTGCCTACAAAACCATGAACATTCTGGTTCACAAAGATGCAATCCCGGCTGACATCGCTAAAAAATTGGGCTTGTAATTCGTTAATATAGAATAAATATAAATAAGGAAACGGCTGGTCCCTGAAAATTAATCACAGGGATTAGCCGTTTTTTCTTTCTTTTTTCCTAATTTTACAGATTGAATAGGCCTTCTTTTCAAGAGAAAGCCCGAGTGTTGTCAGGGCCGGATAAAGCAAGCTGCAAACACTCCTCATAAAACAGAAAAAAAGAAAAAATATATATAATGAATTACAAATGGAATTATCAACCTCCTACTCAAGAACAAAGAGAAGCAGCCAGGGCATTGGCTAAAGACATAGGGATCAGTCCGATTCTCTGCCGACTGCTGCAAGAGAGAGGAATCAATACTGCGGCCGAAGCCAAACGGTTCTTCCGGCCACAATTGAGTGAACTGCACGATCCGTTCCTGATGAAGGACATGGACCGGGCCGTGGAGCGCCTGAACCAGGCTATGGGACGGAAAGAGCGTATCCTGGTATACGGCGATTACGATGTGGACGGAACCACTGCCGTCACATTGGTATACAAGTTCCTGCAACAGTTCTATTCCAACATCGACTATTACATTCCCGACCGCTACAACGAAGGATATGGAGTCTCACAAAAGGGGGTAGACTATGCGTATGAAACGGGTGTGAAACTCGTAATCGTACTCGACTGCGGTATCAAGGCAGTGGAAGAAATAGGGTATGCCAAATCAAAAGGCATCGACTTCATTATCTGTGACCACCACGTACCCGATGAGGTGCTTCCTCCGGCCGTGGCGATTCTGAACCCGAAACGCTTTGACTCGACTTATCCTTACAGTCACCTTTCGGGATGTGGGGTCGGCTTTAAATTCATGCAGGCATTCGCCCTCAACAATGGAATCGATGTCAGTCAGCTGACACCTCTCCTGGACCTGGTAGCCGTGAGCATCGCTTCCGACATCGTACCGGTGATGGGAGAAAACCGTATCCTGGCTTACCATGGACTGCGGCAGCTCAACTCCAACCCGAGTGTCGGTCTGAAGGCCATCATTGATGTGTGCGGACTCTCGGAGCGGGAAATCAACATGAGTGACATCGTCTTTAAAATCGGACCGCGCATCAACGCTTCGGGACGCATACAGAACGGAAAGGAGGCAGTCGACCTGCTGATTGAAAAGGATTTCCAGACGGCCCTGGAGAAGAGTAATCTCATCAACAAATACAATGAAACCCGGAAGGACCTCGACAAAAACATGACGGAAGAGGCCAACCGCATTGTAGACAACCTGGAGAGCCTGGACCAGCAGCGTTCCATCGTCATTTACAACGAAGCCTGGCACAAGGGGGTCATCGGAATTGTCGCTTCCCGACTGACCGAGATTTATTACCGCCCCACCGTTGTACTGACACGGACCGAAAACATGGCTACCGGTTCGGCGCGTTCGGTTTCCGGATTCGACGTATACAAGGCCATTGAGCACTGCCGTGACCTGCTGGAGAACTTCGGAGGACACACCTATGCGGCCGGTCTGTCGATGAAGGTCGAAAACGTCGCTGAGTTTACCCGACGTTTCGAAGAATACGTCACCGAGCATATCCTGCCCGAACAGACAAATGCAACGATTGACATCAATGCCCAGCTGGACTTCCGGGACATTACGCCGAAGTTCTTCTTCGACCTGAAAAAATTCAGTCCTTTCGGTCCCGACAACCTGAAACCCATCTTCGCCACGCTGAACGTGTACGACTATGGTACGAGCAAGGTGGTAGGGCGTGACCAGGAGCACATCAAACTGGAACTGGTGGACAACAAGTCGAACAATGTCATGAACGGCATCGCCTTCGGACAAAGCTCCCAGGCAAGGTACATCAAGACCAAACAGTCGTTCAACATTTGTTATACCATTGAAGAAAATACCCACAAGCGTGGGGACATACAGTTGCAGATAGAAGATATCAAACCCAACCGTTATTAATGGCAAAGGCGGAGCACATCCGCCTTTTTTACTTTTCAAACTATGGATTATCAGCGCATATTGAAGCAATATTGGGGATACGATTCCTTCCGGGGCATCCAGGAGCAAATCATCGAAAGCATCGGAAGCGGAAAGGATACACTGGGACTGATGCCTACCGGAGGAGGAAAGTCCATCACGTTCCAGGTGCCCGCACTGGCACAGCCGGGACTGTGCCTGGTGGTTACCCCACTGATTGCCCTGATGAAAGACCAGGTACGCAACCTGAAGGAAAGGGGCATCAAGGCGACTGCCGTCTATTCCGGAATGAGCCGGGAAGAAATCGGCATTGCGCTGGACAACTGCATTTTCGGCGATTACAAGTTTCTGTACATCTCTCCCGAACGGCTTTCCACCGACCTGTTCCGCAACAAGTTGCGAAGCATGAAGGTATCGATGATTACGGTCGACGAGTCACACTGTATCTCCCAGTGGGGGTATGATTTCCGTCCTGCCTACCTGAAAATTGCCGAAATCCGGACCTGCCTGCCCGATGTACCGGTACTGGCCCTTACGGCAACGGCCACACCGGAGGTGGTGAAAGACATCCAGGAAAAACTTCAGTTCCGTGAACCCAACGTATTCAGGATGAGCTTCGAACGGCAGAATCTGGCTTATATCGTACGGAAAACCGAAAACAAGGCAGAGGAACTGATACACATTCTGCAGTACGTGGAGGGATCTGCCATCGTATATACCCGCAACCGGAAAGGAACGAAAGAGGTGGCCCAGTTGCTGAATTCACATCAGATTACGGCTACTTACTACCATGCCGGACTGACCAATGCCACGAAAGACGAGCGGCAGAAAAGCTGGCTTGCAGGTACCCACCGGGTAATGGTGGCCACCAACGCATTCGGTATGGGAATTGACAAGCCCGATGTCAGGATTGTGGTGCATCTGGATTTTCCGGATTCTCCGGAAGCCTATTTCCAGGAAGCCGGCCGGGCCGGACGAGACGGGGAAAAAGCGTATGCCGTACTACTGTATGCCCGCAGCGACAAGGCTGCCCTGCAGAAACGGATCTCGGATACCTTCCCCCCGAAGGAATACATTCTGAAAGTATACGAACACATCAACTACTATTACCAGATGGCAATGGGAGATGGCCTGGGCTGTACCTATGCCTTCAACATCGATGAGTTCTGCCGTAATTTCAAGCACTTCCCCATCCAGGTAGACAGTGCCCTGAAAATTCTGACTCAGGCCGGATACCTGGAGTACACCGATGAACAGGACAATGCATCGCGGGTGATATTCACCCTGCAGCGCGACGAGCTTTACCGCATCCATGAAGGAAGTGCCGAGGCAGAGAAACTGATCCGGGTATTGCTACGTTCATACACCGGACTTTTCAGCGAATATGCGTACATCAACGAAGATACCCTGGCACAACGGAGCGGACTTACTCGCCAGCAGGTGTACGACATCCTGATTTCACTGAGCCGGAAACGGATTCTTCATTACATACCCGGTAAAAAGACGCCATACATCATCTACAGTTGCGAGCGGAGGGATATCTCGCGCATCATCCTGCGGAAAGAAATCTACGAAGACCGGAAGGCCAGTTACGAAAAACGGATTCATGCCATGCTGGAATATGCAGACAGCAGCCTGCACTGCCGGAGCCGGATACTGCTCCGCTATTTCGGAGAAAAAAACGAACACAACTGCGGTCACTGCGATGTCTGTCTGGAGAAACATCGCTCCGGACTGCGGCAGGGCGAATTCGACAACCTGCGCGAGAAGATCTGCGGATTGCTGCAGGCTCAGCCTCTGTCCTATGCCGAGCTGATTGCCCGGACGGAAGCCGAACAGGAAAAAGCCGACCAAGTAGTCTCTTTCCTGCTTTCGGAAGAGCAGCTCTTGCAAAAAAACGGCAAGATATACCTTCCCGAGGCTACACGTGAGGAAGTTCAATGACGAAAGTCGTCCCCTTTCCCTGCTCGGAATGCACTCCGATCTTACCGGCGTGGAGGCGGATGATTTTCTGCGACAGCGCCATACCGATTCCGTGTCCCTCAATCGTCTTTTCCTGTTCTCCCCGATAAAATAAGGTAAAGAGGTTCTGCTTGTCGACTTCCGACATACCGATTCCGTCGTCCGACATACGGACAATGGTCCACTTGTCCCAATAGGAAATCTGTACGAACGAAGACTTGTCGGCCGAATACTTGCAGTTGTTTTCAATCAGATTGGAGAATGCGATATTCAACAGGTAGAGGTTGCCCATGACCGTAATCATGCGGTCGTCCTCCGCCGCCTCCTGCTCGAACAGCAATTCGATGTGATAATCTGGATGTGCCCTCAGAATGCACTCCCGGGTATCCAGCAGGAGTTCATCCAGACGAATCTCCTGCATCTTGATCTGCTCCTTCTGATAATCGGCCTTGGCAAGGTTCAGCAGTCCGTCAATCAGCCGGGTCATCCGCCGTGCATCCTGCAGTACATTCTCCATGGCTGTCCGGTACTGCTCCACGGTCCGCTCCTTCTGCAGTGCCAGATCCAGTTCGGCCATCAAGGCTGCCAGCGGCGTACGCAGTTCGTGTGAGACATTGCTGACAAACATCTTCTGGGAGTTGAAGGAAACCTCCAGCCGTTCCAGCAAGTCATTGAAGGCCGTACTCAGTTCCCCCAATTCATCCTTCTCATTCTTTACCGGCAAACGCTTTTCAATATGCTGGGCCGTCATGCTCTCTGCTTCGCGGACAATGTCACGGATCGGTTTCAGAGAAGCCCGTACCAGGAAATAACAGACCACAAACAGCAGGGTCAGGCCGATGATGAACAACACCAGCAAGGTTTTCCGCAATTCTCCCAGGTTATCATATCCGTACCCATCGTAGGCCGCAGCCGTGACCACATACGTTTTTCCCTCCCAGGAATAGAGCATTCCCACGCCCTGATAGTCGCCCACATAAAACTCGATTTCCCGATTCTTCAAGATGTCATCAATCATCTTCCGGTCTTCCTTCACGATGTCATTCTGAATCGCATCGTGATACAGCATCCGGAAATCGGTGGTATAGACAGCCACCTCCACCTCATTGATGAATTTACGGTTATTCAGATAAATGGACTGCATGGTAGGTGCGTCCACCTGCTCCTGAAGAAACAAATGCGCCTTGGTTACCGCCTCCTTCTTCAGGTCGTGAAAAAAAGTCCGGCTGCGCGTATGCTCGCTCACCAGATAAATCAATACCATACACAACAGGAATACCGTAGCAATCACTCCGGTATTCTGCAAAGTCAATCGGGTTTTTATCTTCATAACTTATCCGAGAATATGAAACCGACTCCGGGCTTCGTATGAATCAGTTTTGTATCAAACTCCTTGTCTATCTTCTTTCTCAGGTAATTGATATATACGTCAATAAAATTGGTTCCGGTGTCAAAATGCGTGTTCCATACCTTTTCGGCAATTTCCACACGACTGATTACCTTTTCGGCATTCTCCACCATGTACAACAGGAGGTTGTATTCTTTCGGAGACAACTTAACCAGAATGTCCTTCCGTCTCACTTCCTGCAGTTTCAGGTTGATGGAAAGGTCTGCATAGACAATCTGGTCCGGCTGTACCGCCACCGTCTCCGCACTCCGCCTCAACAGTACTTTCACGCGGGCTATCAGCTCCCTGAAATCAAATGGCTTTACCATGTAATCGTCGGCTCCGGCATCAAAGCCATCCAACTTGTCATCGGCCGATCCCAATGCCGTCAGCATCAGTACCGGAATCTTTTCGTTCAGCTTGCGTATCTCCCGACACAACTCAAAGCCGTCCAGTTTCGGAAGAATGATATCGGATATGACCAGCTGAAACACATTCGACTGAAACAGGCGAAGTCCCATGGCTCCGTCATAGGCCACCATGGTCTGATAGCCATTCTCCTCCAGTCCGATTTTCAACAAATCGGCCACCCTCTTCTCGTCTTCCACAATCAGAATTGTCTGCATGTCTTATTCAAAGTTTAATATGAGTCCGTTTCAAGTATTCAAGTCTCCAGTTTCTGTTTTTGTGCCTTTTTCATTCGTTTCTCACTCATCCCGGATAGCCTCTATGGGCTTGATTGCCATGGCCCGGTACGCCGGAGCAAGTCCGGCCAGGCCGCCCAGCACCAGCAAAAGCACACAGGCACCGATGGCTCCCCAGAAACTGATCTGAAAATGATTAATGGCTCCCGGAGAGGAAGTTGCCTGTTCCACAGCATTCAACAAGAATACCGCAAAACTGATGCCTCCCATTCCGGCCAGCACCGTCAGTACCATGCTTTCCGAAAGAATCTGATACAGAATATCGTTCGGACGGGCTCCGATTGCCCGGCGGATACCGATTTCCGAAGTTCTTTCCTTCACCGTTACCATCATAATATTGCTGACCCCGATTGCTCCGGCCAGCAACGTACCCAGTCCTACCAGCCATCCCAGAATACGGATTCCCGTAAACAGGTCGTCCATCATGCCAAACATGACTTCCGCATTCACACAGATCAATGCCTGTTCGTCTTCCGGATGAATGTAATGCGCCTGCTTCACTACCTGCTCAATCTGCTTCTGCACCTCACTGATGGTATATCCCTTCTTGGCGGTATAGCACAACATATTGACCCGCGTACCCCAGTTGTAATTCTGCTGCATGGTAGAAAAAGGAATGACCACCGAAGTCTCCGCCTGTCCGTTGATGGACATGTTTCCCACAGCCGCGTTCACTCCGACTACCTGATAATATATACCGTTGATCTCCACATATTTTCCGCAAGGATTTCCCTTCTCCGGGAAAAGCGTCTCATAAATCCGTTTACCGATGACACACACCTTGCGCAACTGTTGCACATCGATGTCATTCAGCGTACGCCCCCAGATGATGTTGGGTTCTTCGATACAGTCATAAATGGGATAATGCCCCTTAAAGGTACCCGATATCTTATTCTTCTCATACACGATATTCACTCCCCAGTTGTCTACCGTAGCCGTTACCACCTCCACTCCCGGAACCATTTGCCGGATGCGGTCCACATCCTTGTTTTCCAGGCTCCAGCTTCTTCCCTGCTGAAATCCCCGGTAAGGCTTACTGGTGTTCATGGCTCCCATAAAACCGGAGTTTGTGGCAAAGCCCTCGAAGTTGCGGGCCATCATGTCCTGCATGCCCTGTGCCCCTCCCATCAGGGCCACCAGCATGAAAATGCCCCAGAAGATTCCGAATGCCGTAAGCACACTGCGAGTCTTGTTGCGGGTAATCGTCACCCATATCTCTTCCCAAGTATCCCAATCCAGTTTTTTCATAATCAATCTGCTCTTAATGCCTCAATTGGCCTGATTTTAACTGCCTTCCGTGCCGGGAAAAGTCCCGCCAGCGTACCGGCTATCACCAAGGTCAGCGTAGCCTGTATGGCAATGCTGACATCGACCGTAGGATTCTCAAATACCGTCACACTGAAGGCGCCGGCATTGACCGTATGACTTCCTGCCACCTGATTCATGTACTCGGTAGCCAGGATGCCCAACACCATTCCGATATATCCGAAGAAGGTGGTAATCACCACACTTTCTGAAATAATCAGCCAGAGAATCGAAGCCGGCTTGGCTCCCAATGCCTTGCGTATACCAAACTCATGTGTCCGTTCGCGCACGGTAATCAGCATGATGTTGCTGACCCCTACAATGCCGCTCAGCAAGGTAAAGAGTCCGATTACCCAGATGGCAATATTCAGAAGTTTGGCTGCCGACTGCTGCTGCAGGTACTGCGTGAAACGGTTCCATATCCAGATAGCCCCCTCGTCGGACGCATCAAACTGCTTATGTCCGCCCAGCGTTCTCCGGAAGTCCACCTCAAAGGCCTCGTTTTTCACCATATCCGTCAGCCCTTGCGTAGTAAATGTCAGATTATCGATACTGTCTCCCTTTCCATATACCAGCTGAACCGTAGTAAACGGCACCAGGGCTGCCGGAGAGAAACTGTTCTGGTCCGTATAGATACCTACTACCTGGTAAACCACTCCCCGTGCATTCAGCAATTTTCCGACCGGATTTCCTTCAGGGAACAGAATACGGGCACTCTTCTCATGCAACACGATTACCTTTCTTCTTTCCTTCATGTCTTTCGGGTTGATAAAGCGCCCCTCTTTTAAAGAAATCGCCTCCAGTTCCGGATAATTCGGAAACACACCCTCCACCGAGATACTCAAATTCTCCTTCCCGTGTGTCAGGACAATGGAACCCGCTCCCACGGTAGCCCCCACGGTGATGACCCTTTCGGGAAAAGCCTTAGCCGTCAGTTTCCGGTCACTGTCATCCAGGGAGATCCTCCGTCCCTCCTGCAATCCCTGATAAGGCATCGAAGTTACTCCCGGATAAATCTTCACCGAGTTCATGATCATCCTTCCGCTCTGCCTTTCAAAAGCATGAATCAGACCGTTTCCGGCCCCCAGCAGCACAATCAGCATGAAGATTCCCCATGCCACGGCAAATCCGGTCAAGGCAGTACGCATCTTGTTCCGCTTGATCGTTCCGTAAATCTCCTGTATCAGATCAACCATAGTATTCGCGTTATTTCATAAAACCATCCCTGCCGAACGGAGAGGCATTGTGGTCGATATTGTCTTCTATCCGTTCAATGATACCATCCTTGATATGAATGATCTTATTCGTCTGATTCGCCACTCCACTTTCGTGAGTCACGATTACAATCGTCAGTTTTTCTTTCTCATGCAGCTCCTTCAGAATATCCATTACCTCCACCGACGTCTTGCTGTCGAGCGCTCCGGTTGGCTCATCGGCCAGAATAATCTGCGGCTTCGAAATCAAAGCCCGGGCAATGGCCACACGCTGCTTCTGCCCTCCCGACAACTCGTTCGGCATATGATGCGCCCACTCCTTCAGTCCCAGCCTGTCGAGATACTCCAGGGCAAGGGCGTTTCTTTTCTTCCGTCCCACCCCCTGATAAAAGAGCGGCAAGGCCACATTCTCCATGGCATTCTTGAAAGAAATCAGATTGAAAGACTGGAAAATAAAGCCAATCATCCGGTTACGGTACTCCGCCGCACGCGTCTCGCTCAAATCCTTTATCAGCACATCGTTCAAAAAATAATTTCCGGAGTCATAATTATCCAAGATACCCAAGATATTCAGCAACGTAGATTTTCCGGAGCCAGACGCCCCCATGATAGAGACAAATTCACCTTTATCTATTTCAAGATCAATTCCTTTCAGTACATGAAGAGGGGCTCCGTTATGATAGGTTTTATTAATTCCTTCCAGACGTATCATACCACTTTCAGTTTATACACTTATGAGTTATGGTTTCTAGTTTCATATCAAGAGTGCTAAGATATAAAAAGGAGGCGATTAGGTATAAATAAATCTGAAAAAATTTGTTCTATTTTTAATGTTTATATAATTTTGCCAATATAATTAACCCTTTAAACAAAATAATATCATGACTGTAAATATGGAAAAGCCCTATGTTGTGGGAATGGATATTGGCGGAACAAACACTGTATTCGGTGTAGTAGATTCTCGCGGTAACGTATTGGCATCTGACTCTGTAAAGACTCAGCAATATACTCAGATTGAAGAATATGTAGATGCAGTATGCAAGAAACTCCTCCCGCTCATCCAGCAGTTTGGTGGAGCTGAAAAAATCAAAGGTATGGGAGTAGGTGCTCCTAACGGTAACTATTACAGCGGAACAATTGAATTTGCCCCGAACTTGCCATGGAGAGGTATCATTCCTCTGGCTGCCATGTTTGAAGACAAATTGGGTATCCCGACTGCACTTACCAACGATGCCAACGCTGCAGCTATCGGAGAAATGACTTACGGTGCAGCACGCGGTCTGAAAGATTTCATCATGATCACATTGGGTACAGGTGTAGGTAGCGGTATCGTAATCAACGGTCAGCTGGTATACGGACACGACGGATTTGCCGGAGAACTGGGTCACGTGATTGTTAATCCGGAAGGACGTGTTTGCGGATGCGGCCGAAAAGGCTGTCTGGAAACTTACTGCTCGGCTACAGGTGTGGCACGTACAGCACGTGAATTCCTGGTAGCACGCTCAGAACCAAGTTTGCTGAGAAACGTTCCGGTAGAAGACATCCAGTCAAAAGACGTATACGATGCAGCAGTGAAAGGTGACAAACTGGCTCAGGAAATCTTCGAATATACAGGTAAGATCCTGGGAGAAGCACTGGCTAACTTCGTTGCATTCTCAAGTCCGGAAGCCATCATCCTGTTCGGAGGTTTGGCTAAATCAGGTGACTACATCACTAAACCTATCCAGAAAGCTTTGGAAGACAATGTTTTGAACATCTACAAAGGCAAGACTAAATTGTTGCTTTCACAGTTGAAAGACGCTGATGCTGCCGTATTGGGTGCCAGCGCACTGGGATGGGAAGTTAGAGAATAACTTTTTTCTGATAAGCATAAGGCACTCCCCGCTTTCCGAAGCGCGGGAGTGCTTTTTTTATGTACTTTCCACAAAAAATCCCTCTCAGCAGTTCCATAAGGAGACTCCTGAGAGGGATAAAAAATTTAAAAACAGTTTAAGTGATTATCTTACCTGGATCACCAGATAACGTGAAACACTCCAGAAAGTGTTCGGATTAGTAATTTTCAGCGTCAACTGTCCTTTGTCATCCTTCACAAACTCATAAGAACCTTCCGGATGAGTAGTCAACAGTTCGGCACGTTTTGAATACAACTTCACTTCCTTATCCTTACGGATATCGATTTCAGTAAAGTAATCCTTGTTGAATTCGTTGTTCTTTAGTACGTCTCCACGCTGCAGGATCTTCTGATCTTTCAGTTCCGACTTCGTACCGAATACATACCAGGCAGTATTCAATGCCTTATCCTGTACAGCTACTGTCTGAGCCTTTGCTTCATTTTCAGCAGCCAGTTCATCTACGTTCTGGTTCAAAGCAGATACCGCCTCATCCAATTCTGCAATACGGATATTCTTTGCAGCCAGTTCACTCTGCAAAGTCTCAATCTGCTGCTGCTTGGCATTCAGTTCGGCATTCAGGTTCTGGATAGCCTTCTTCAGCTGAGCCGACTGGTAATTGCTGTTCTTCAACTTAGCCTCCAACTGTGCAATCTGCTCACGGTTTGATTTCAGTTTTTCACTGATAAATCGAATGTCATCCTTAATCTTGTTGGCATTCGACTGTCCCTCGATGGCATCCCCGTTCAGGTCCACACGATTTTCCGCTTCATTAATCTCACGGAATCCTTCCTGGATCGCATTGAACGAACCCATAATCTCGTCAAGTTCAGCATCACGGTTCGACAACTCAATCATCAGAGAGTCATTCTGAGCCTGCAGCGCATCCTGATTTTTACCCGTATTCACACAGGAAGCCAGTGCGGCTGCTGTACATAATGAAAACAAAACAATTTTTTTCATATTCATTTTCAGTTTAGAGTTTATATTTTAGTTTTCCTTTCCTCCTAATACAATTACAATCTCACCGCGGGGCTCCACTTCCGTAAAATGTGCCACGACCTCCTGCAACGTACCTCTCACACTTTCTTCGTGTACCTTTGAAATCTCCCGGCATACAGATACCGGACGCTCCGGACCGAAGAACTCCATGAACTGCGTCAGCGTTTTCACCAGACGGTAAGGAGATTCGTAGAAAATCATCGTGCGGGTTTCCTCCTGCAGCGCCGTCAGCCGGGTCATACGTCCCTTTTTCTGAGGCAGAAAGCCTTCGAAGCAAAAGCGCTCATCGGGCAAGCCGGAAGATACCAGTGCAGGCACAAAGGCCGTAGCCCCGGGAAGACACTGTACCTCGATTCCGTTCCGGACACATTCTCTGACTACCAGAAAACCGGGATCGGAAATTCCGGGAGTTCCGGCATCCGAAATCAATGCCACGGTTTCTCCCGCCTTCAACCGGTTGACCACGCTCTCCACGGTCTTATGCTCATTAAACTTATGGTGCGACTGCATCGCATTCTTTATCTCGAAATGCTTCAGCAGGATTCCGGAAGTACGTGTATCTTCAGCCAGAATCAGGTCGGCTTCCTTCAGAATACGGATCGCACGGAAGGTCATATCTTCCAAATTTCCTACCGGAGTAGGAACCACATATAATTTTCCCATACAATTATCCAATGTAATGGAGGCAAAGGTAAAAAGTTTTTGTTTCCGTAAATGAATTTCTGCCAATATTTAACAGATGTTGTATATTCATTCGTCTTTTCCGTACAAATTCGGCAGAATCATGCCCGGATATTGCCCAAACAATTGTATTTTTGCATTCACAACCTATAAAAAACAGAATCGCTAATTCATAGAATATATGGTTTTATTTTCAGAAGATCATACGCTGGAGACCTGCCGCAGGGGCAGAATCGAAGTTATCTGCGGATCCATGTTTTCCGGAAAGACAGAAGAGTTGATACGCCGTCTGAAGCGCGCCAGCTTTGCCAAACAGCGGGTGGAAATTTTCAAACCCGCCATCGATACGCGCTATTCGAACGATGAGGTCATCTCGCACGACAGAAACTCCATCCAGTCGACTCCCATCGACTCTTCGGCCAGCATCCTGCTTTTCAGTTCGGAAATCGACGTGGTAGGCATCGACGAGGCACAGTTCTTCGACGAAGGCCTGGTGAATGTCTGCAACGAACTGGCCAACCGGGGCATACGGGTCATCATTGCCGGACTGGACATGGACTTCAAGGGAATACCGTTCGGCCCCATGCCTGCCCTCTGTGCCATAGCCGATGAGGTAACCAAGGTACATGCCATCTGTGTAAGATGCGGTGACCTGGCCTATATCTCTCACCGTATTATTGCCAGCGACAAACGGGTGCTGCTGGGCGAGAAAGAGGAATACGAACCGCTGTGCCGCTGCTGCTACCAGAAAGCCATCAAACAGGCTGAAGGATCCCGCTGACATATTGGCAACCGGAGTCTCTGTCCGGTTGCTTTCCTGCTCCATTTTTATCTGATACTACGATTATCCTGTTATCTCGCAATACTTATTTAATCTTGATTATCCCAATGAAAATATTCTTTCTGCTACTGACCACGCTGTGTTCCTTTCTGACCGTCTGCGGACAATCACCCAAGGAACGGCTTAAAGCCTCTTTGGAAGAACTGCTGAAGACACAAAAGGTACAGGCCGGAATCGCCCTTATTATTGACGGGGAGGACACTCTGGCCCTCCACAACGAGGTACACTATCCCATGATGAGTGTGTTCAAGTTCCATCAGGCACTGGCGGTAGCCGACTGCCTCCAGCGGCAAGGAATTTCCCTGGATACAACACTGTGCATCCGGAAAGAGGAATTAAAAGAAAACACATACAGTCCACTGCGTGACCGGTATCCGGAAGGAAATGTCGTACTGTCGGTAGCCGACCTGCTCACCTATACCCTGCAATGGAGCGACAACAATGCCTGCGACATCCTCTTCGACCGGATTATCGGAACAAAGGAAACCGAGGCATATATCCGCTCGCTGGGAATCGAAGACTTCCGGATTACAGCCAACGAAGACGATATGCACCGTGAATGGAAATTGTGCTACGAAAACTGGTCCACTCCTTTAGCGGCTGCGCGACTGCTGGAACTGTTTATTACTGAAAAGACAGTGACCGGACCTTATTATACCTTCATCCGCCGCACCATGACCGGTTGTACTACCGGAAAAGACCGGCTGCCGGCAGCAATTACGGACTCCCGGACCATCATCGGTCACAAGACAGGAACCGGCGACCGGAATCCGCAGGGAGAACTCATCGGAATCAATGATATCGGCTTCATTTTTCCGGCCGAAGGTCCCCGGTATACCTTGGCTGTTTTTCTCAAGGATTCGAAAGAGAGCGATGCTGATACAGCAGCCCTCATCGGAAAGATATCAAAAGTGGTGCTTGAATATGTCACCCAACAGAATTAATCACTTAAATAACTAGATTTATGAAACAGTTTGCTTTATTAATGATGTTGGACTTTGTGCCTGTACAGGAAACCAGAAATCCGGTAATGCGCAGGACGGAAATGCCACAGATTCTGTCCGCATAGAAGCAGCGACTCCTGCCGGCACGGAAAATTTACAGGAAGACAGCCTTGTCACTCTTTCAGGAATGGTACGCCTCGGACATGAAGTCCGCTCGTTCCAGCCGGAAAACAGCGACAAAGAATTCTGGATTGTAGACAAGAGCGGTCAGCTGGAGGAAAAATACAACAAACTGACAGGAGGAAACAAGAACGGAAAACCTGTCAAGGCTACGCTCAAGTTGAAATACGACGGACAATGGGAAGACGGATTTGCAGCCGAATATGACGGAGTGTATCTGGTCAGTGAAGTCATTCAGCTCGAAAAGCCTTAACATACATCCTGTTACTACTCTCTAAAAGGATATTACATAAACCGGCCGGACAAATATTTGCCGGCTGAGTTCCCTGTTTCACCGGCAGGCAGTCCATTTTCTACGTGGTTGCTGTCTGCCGGTGATGTACATTCTGCAGTCAGACATCGTTATCAGAAGAAAAAAGGCCGGTATCCCCCGACGTATGAAAAGAAATTTGTAAGTTTGCATACTGAAGTTACGAAAAGAGTGTAATTTATTGGAAATGAGCGTAGGTTAATTGCTCTTGATAGTAATAGGTTACGATTTAGTTAGTTATCTACTGCATTATCCTTCTGCGCGTTGCGTAACCTTCGAAGAACTCTTCGTATGCAAAAGTAGCTATTTAATTCGAGATTTTGATATAAACTCCCGTTTTTTATCCCCTCATTCATAAGAATTTTCCGTAAAAGCGGTATTGTCCGTCGGCACACCATTGCCCAAAACGAGTTTGGAACAAACGTGTGCCGACTACCGCATAGCTGGAGAAAAGGGCATTGCCTCACGCCTAAACGATGTTTAGACAGATGAAGCAATGCCCCTTTCTTTTGCGCCTATGCCAAGAGGTGCTTTTACGGGTTTTCAAATGATTTTTCTTTTTTCGCTGTCTCTTTTGCCGGAAGCGGAAAGTGAATGCAGAGTGTGTCAGCCTGCCCCATGAATGAAACAGGCGCCCACACACAGCCGGACAAACCGGGAAGAATGATTGTTGCCACCCGGCTGAACAAGTTCCGTCGGATCGGAAACAATCATACTTCCTTTGTTGTGGTTTGCCCTTTTCACGCTTCCGGTGATGTCTTTTTCCTTTTGGTGATTCTTTTTTTTACGGATTTTCCCCTGAAGTTTTTTTCTACACAATCTGCCTCTGTTTTCGTTTACCTCCATTTTGCGCCTTTCAGTAAGCCGCATCAGTCAGTCATTTTCGTTCTGGGCGCAAAGGTAATTCCGGGATTGGACGGGAAAGCAAGGTCAAGCCTCCTGTTTTCGGTAAAAATCTCCAGCCCTGCGGGTAGTATTTTGACCGAAAAACCTTGCATTCCCTAATCCCTACCTTTTCAAGCACCCGAAACGAAAACGACCGATGCGACAGAAAGACGCATAAAAAAAATGTCGGATAAACGAGAGGCAGATAAGATAGTTTGAAACTCAACTCCCTCAGCTCTTGAATCCGCATTAAAAACAAAAAAATCAAAAACAGCGAAGATATGACGGCAACGGCAAATTTCAGACAAATGGCGCAACACATCGGGTTGGCGATATGCGGCTTGATGATGCGCACCGCCTTCGGGGTGTTCGGCATCCTTTGGGGCATCATCAGAGAGATTGTAAACGGAGTGTTCCGAGTGGCGATAGGTGTAATCGTGGCTATCCTTTCCACCATTGCCTTCTTTGGCTTCATCCTTTGGTTATTCACCCTTTAACCCTTACCGACATGGCAAAAAGAAACAGCAAGACGGCAGCGCAGCAGTGCAGATATTACGAGGTGGACAACATCTTCGTGTATATGGTGGAAACGTACATCAACGGCAATTTTGAAACTTTCCGAAGATTGTACCACGAACTGAACAAGGACGCACGGAGGGATTTCATGGACTTCCTTCTCAGCGAGGTAGAGCCGACCTATTGGAGAGAGATACTGAAACAGATAATCTAAAAATGACAGCGATATGAAAGGAACAGACCATTTCAAGAGAACGATATATATGTACTTGGAACAGCGTGCGGAGGAAGATGCGCTATTTGCAAAGAAGTACCGCAACCCTGCCAAGAACATGGACGAGTGCGTGACCCACATTCTGAACTATGTGCAGAAAAGCGGTTGCAACGGTTTCACGGACGGAGAGATATTCGGGCAAGCCATCCACTACTATGAGGAAAACGAGATAGAGGTGGGCAAACCGATGGACTGCCAAGTGGTTGTGAACCACGTTGTGAAACTCACGGCAGAGGAAAAGGCGGAGGCACGTCAGAACGCTGTCCGCAAATACCAAGAGGAGGAACTCCGCAAGTTGCAGAACCGCCACAGACCGTCAGCGAGAAAAGAAAACCAACCCCAACCCTCATTATTTGATTTAGGCTTATGAAACCGAAGACCAAGATACAGAAAGAGGTGGCAAGACTTTCCGCCAACCTTCGCCCCATATCAGCGACACAAATAGATTGGGCATACCGCCACTGCGTTGAGCATATCGGCTACCGCACCAAGAAAGGGAACATCACCTGTTCCGACTGCGGTCACGAGTGGCACAGCGACAGCGGACTATGCGACACCCTTGAAGGCTGCACCTGCCCCAAATGCCATGCCGAACTCAAAGTGCAGGACACACGCAGACGCATCTACAAGGAAACGCAGAATTTCAGCGTGATAACCACCTGCAAAGGGTATCAGGTAATCCGCGTGGCGCAGGTCAGATGCGAGAGCAGGAAAGGCGAACCGATGCGTTTCTACTGCCACGAGGTCGTGCAGCGTTGGATTTCACCCGACGGCAAGGTTACGGACATGGCGTTGCTCCGTGGCTTCCTTTTCTGCTATTGCGATGTGTGGGCATTAGGCAGCGATATGGAGGTAAGACCGCACAACAGCCTATACGATGATGTGGTGGCAAGAAGCTGTGCATATCCAAAGATGAGGATATTGCCCCAACTCAGACGTAACGGCTTCAAGGGCGATTTCCACGGCATCTCCCCCGTGCGTCTTTTCAAAGCCTTGCTTTCAGACCCAAGAATTGAAACCCTTATGAAAGGCGGTGAGATTGAGGTCATGAAACACTTTCTTTTCAATACCCGTACTGCCGATGAATGTTGGGCATCATATCTGATTGCCAAGCGTCACAAGTATCAGATAGACAACCTCTCAATGTGGTGCGACTATCTGCGTATGCTCAAAAAACTCGGTCAAGACCTCCGTAACCCGAAGAACATCTGTCCCGAAGATTTCATGGCGGCACACGACAACGCAACCCGAAAAATTGAAGCCATACACGAGAAGGAAAGAGCCGCAGAGCAACGCCGTTGGGAGATTGAAAGGCGTGAGCGTGAGCAACAGCGACAACTCCAACGAAAGAAAGATGCGGAGGATTTCATCGCCAACAAATCCAAATTCTTCGGCTTGGTAATCACGGACGAGGAAATAATCGTCAAGGTGCTTGAAAGCATAGACGAGTATTACAACGAGGGCAAGACGCAGGGCATCTGCGTGTTTGGCAGTGGATACTACAAGAAAGCCGACACCCTCATACTATCGGCAAGGATTGGCGATGAGATTATTGAAACCGTAGAGGTGGACTTGCGAACCCTCGAAGTGGTGCAGTGCCACGGCAAGCACAACCAGGACACCGAATATCACGAGCGCATCATAGACCTTGTGAACAAGAACGCCAACCTTATCCGTGAGCGGATGAAAGCGGCATAGCATAACCCCTAAAACAACATTGATATGGAAGTAAGAATTGAAAGTATGATTTGTGTGTGGGATGATGCAATCCCCACGATGTTCCTTGAATTTGTGAACCTCCTCACTCTCACAACGAGTGAGGGGGAATTGAGAAAGAGCGTAAAGGAGTTTGCCGAGAAGCACGAACTTGACAAGTTTTTCCTTTACGGCTTCGGCTCACACCATTTCTACCTGCACCAACGCTACACAAGCAACCCCGAAATGGTGATGAAGAACAGAGTTCTGTCAGTACATTTTTAACCATCTAAAAAGCAACATTATGACAACACGAATGACCATCAACGGAGTAAGCACCTGCGCGGAAGCAGGTACGGAGAAATACGAGCGTTTCCAATCGGGTATCGGAAGACGCAGGCGGACACTTGTGCAGTACGACTACCGCCACCCCATAGACAGAGAATTGTTCTCTTGTGTCAAACCCACGTTGGACGAGTGCCGAGCCGCACGGGACAAGTGGCTGAACGCAAAGAAGGGAAAGGAGGACAGACTATGAACACGACCTATCAAACGCTGATAGTCAAGTTCAGCGAACCTATCACGGCATTGGACGGTATCTTTGACGATACCGGAGCGTGGGGAACGGACACCCTCAAGGGGTGGATAGATGATTACGAAAGCACACGTTTCACCGCCACCGACAGCCATACGGCAGTCATCACGAGCGAGTACAATATGGAATGTGTGAAAGAGTGGCTACAACGGCAGACCCCCATTTCCGAAATGCGAGAATTTTGAACGGGATGGCGGTGTCCGCACCGCCAATACTTAAAACCCTAAAAACAAAAGATATGATAGCCAAGACGATATTACAGCAGATAGGCGGAAAACGCTTCACCGCCATGACAGGTAGCCGTGATTTCATAGATATGGGCAACGGCTTACGGATGAGCCTTGCAAGGAACAAAACAAGTGCCAACCGCCTTGACATCATCTATGACGAAGGGGCAGACCTCTACAATATGCGCTTCTACCGCAGGACGTTCAGCAAAAAGACCTTTGAGTGCAAGACAAAGGACATTGCCGTACACGAGGGTATCTATTTTGATATGCTGGAGGAAATGTTCACGATGGTGACGGGACTTTACACACGCTTTTGAGTGGCGGGGCGGCGAGAGCCGCCCTACTTTCTTTCAGTGAGCATGATGGCGGACAAAGAAAGTAGCAAAGAAACCTTTGTCCAATCTGCGATAACTAAAAAATCCGCAAGTAAAACTTGCGGAGGCTATATATTGGGTCGTTATTTTTTGGTGGAGGGGAATGATAATCTCGAACCGTTGAACTACACATTTCTGCTTCGTCTCCATTTCCCCCAACGATTTGATACGTTCAATCATTTTTGTTGTTCCTTTCTGAATTTTCCTAAATACTTTCTTCATAATTTCGCTATACTTTTTATGGTTAATAACTATGTTTTGTATTGCTCTCACAACACTTACAACTTGAAGTGTTATTTGGAAACCGATAGGCAAAAATGGCTCAACGATGTCAATTAACGAGAAAATCCTACGATAATCTATCAAGTGATAGAGCAAAAGACGTGCCAAGTTAAATATGGCACGTCTTTTGCCAGTTTTGTCAGTCCTTTTATGGGATATACAACAGCGCAAACTCCGCCTTTCTCCGTTTGAGCAGCATGGCGTGGCGTTTTCCTTTGTAGTTGCAGAAGGCTATATACTCACGGTAGATGTTCCTGTCACCAGCTTCCAGCTTCTTGATTAAGGTGCTTTTGGGGATTGTTTTGCTGCCTAACAGCTTCGCCGGTCCCACATTGTAAGCTAACGTGCCAAGCAAAATCGAATCAACCCCGAATTTACGGAACATGGCGACAAATTTGCGCAGGTCTTTCCGCAAAAGTTCATCCGCATCCCGTTTTGTCATGGTTCGTGCCGAATACTTCTCGTTTGGCAAAAGTTTGTGACCCCAACCGACGTATGGGTAGTGTTTTTCTGAGTGCCAGCCTTCAAAGTAGCGGCAGCATAAAAAAGCACGTTCCATAAGCGGCAGTCGGTAGATTGCCGCCTGCCCGTCCGTTCCCTCTTGGCGGCTGATCTGCGCGGACACAGAACAGACCGTCAGAAGTGAACAGAGCATTGTCATGAATACACGCATCATTTCAACAAGGGGCTGAAGTTGCCGATGGGAACGATGGTAAGATCGTCGTCCTTTACATTCCTGTTGTTGAAGTCAAATTCCAGTTCGTAGGAGTTGCTAAAGTTATCCTCCACCACCACGATGAAATTATGCGCCTCATCACCCGCCGCCGTGTAGTACAGGCGGAATTTTTCGTTCTCCAGCAGGTAGCGGTCGTTAGGCAGGAAGGTGATGCCGTTATCCATTTTGAGCGAGCCTTCCCCCTCGAACTGGAAATAGCGGATGGTATAGAGCGTACCCGAAAAGTCGCCCTCCTTTTTCAGTTCACAGCGGATTTCCACTGTCTGCCCCTTTACTACCTTGTTCGGCACGGGCATGACCTCCACCGTGAAGGGATAGGACTGCTGGATGTCCATGTCATCGTCACATGACACGAGGGTGAATGACATGGCGGCTATCAGGCATAACGCCACTGCCTTGAATATTGATGTTCTCTTGTTTCTGTTGTTCAGTATGTTCATTGTTCTTCGATTTTTAGATGGTTGTTTTTCTGTTTTTTCGTTGTCAGTTGCAGGTACTCGTTCAAGTCCTTGCAACCGTCATAGAGGGAGGAACGGTCGGTGACACGTTCCCCGTATCGCATGGTAAGTGCGGCAAGCGTCCGCCGTCCGGCTTCGTCACGGTCGAGGAAGCAGCCGATGCGCCCGTATCCGTCCAGCAATCCCGCCGCCTTCTCCACGTTGGCGACTGAGTTCAGCACAAGACAGTCAGCGTTACCGGTTACACCAAGCGTCACGGCAGAGAGAAAGTCCATGAAGCCCTCGAACACGAGGCACTCGTCAGCCGGGATGTCATTCGCCTTTACCAGTGATACAGACTTCGGAGGTATGCAACCCTTGAAATATCGGCTTCTGACTTCATAGCCACCTGCCATGTTCGGAAAGCCAACGGCAAAATACCGTTTCCCACGCACACCGTAGTTCAAGCGGCAGCAGTGACGGGATGCGATGGCGTAAGGGATGCCCCGTTCCTCTAAATACTCCGTCAGCAGTGAGCGGAGCAGCGGAGCGACCTCCACATCCTCAAAAACGGATTCGGTCGGCTTCGAGAGATAGACGGGCTTTTCCCATCCGGCAACCGTCATATTGGCGGCTTCCGCTATGAACTTCGCTTGCTTCATGAAGTCATCGCTTTGCAGAAACTCCCCGGCAAGCGTGAAGATGTCGCCGCCCTTGCCCAAACCGAAGTCGTACCAGAGCTGTTTCGCCACGTTCACACGGAAAGAGGATGTGCGCTCGCCCCTGTACGGGGCAAGATACCACAGCTCGTTACCGCTCCTTCTGACAGGCTCATGCCCCAGCCGTGCGAGAAAATCCGCAAGCGGCATCCTTCTGACAGCATCTATTTCCGTCCTTTCCATGCCCGTGTCAGTTGATGATGAACTTGATACCGACCCCGAACTGCGTGTGGAACTTCCGTGTGTCGCCACCCCAAAGGCAACGCTCCCGCAGGTTGGCAAGCAGGGCGATACGGTCTGCCACGTAACACTCCACATCGAGCGTCAGCGCACCGCCGTAGATGAAGGCGTCCCGGTCGTGCAGCGTGGAGCCGTCATGCAGCACCTTCTTCCCCCAATTTACCGCCTCATATCCGGCGAGAGCCGAAGCCCCGGCATAGACGAAAACAATCTTTCGGGCGTCCGACAGTATCTTGAAGTAATAGCCGCCCTCCGCCGTGAACTGCGCCACGGGTATCTTGGTGTCCTTGTAGGGATTGTTCTTCAACAGGTATTCGCCACCGAACACCCACTTGTTCCCCTTCTTCGTGTAGGTGGAGAGAGCCGCCCCGAAGCTGTACCCGCCGTCCTTGCCGCCGAGATTGAAGCCGTCCGCCATGTCCGCCCTCACCTCGATGCCCTGCATCTTCGGCAGACACCGCTGGGCGTGCGCCTGCCCTGTAAAAAGGGCAAGCGACGCGATGATTATTGCGATGTACTTTCTCATGGTCAGCGTACTTGAAGTTCGTTGATGGTACCCGCGCGTACCAAATCCTCGTTCTCAATCACGAAGGACTGGTGACGGCCGCCGTTCTTCTCGTTCAATTCCACCACGAGGCACTTGTCATCGGGGATGGTGAACTTCGCCATCGTGAAGACCGTGCGCTCGCTCTTTTTGCCCGGCACGAGGGTGGCGTAGTTCTGCGCGCGGAGCGGCAGAATAATCTGCTCCTGCACGGCAGTACGCTTCGCAACCTTCTTGTCCACGATTTTCCAAGTGATGTAGTCCACATCGAAAGGCACGTTGCTCTGGTTCTTTATCTCCGTGTGGAAATAAAGCAAGCCGTTGTGCGTGTAGATGCCTTTCAACAGGTATTGGATGCCGAAACGCTTGCAGCCGATATGCTTCACCTCGCGCTTGTTCTGTTTGTGGATGGACTTCATGATAAGGCGCACCAGCATCGGGCTTTCGCTGCCCAGCTCTTTCAGATAGATTTCCTGCGCGTTGTTCGGGCGGTTCACCGTGCTGCCGTCATGGATGAAGTCGCACATCTCCACGTTGAGCAACAGCGGTTCGGCGGCGTACTTCACGTGTAGGCTCGGTAATGGACGCCTTGCCACCTTTCGGTGGTAGGTTTCCCATAACCTGCCCCCGAACCGTACGTGCAGGTCTCCCTGCATACGGCTCTCCACTGGTAATATCAGTTTAT
>NZ_JABSOE010000037.1 GCF_013618865.1 Phocaeicola faecicola | reverse complement strand
ACATGACAAATAAACTGATATTACCAGTGGAGAGCCGTATGCAGGGAGACCTGCACGTACGGTTCGGGGGCAGGTTATGGGAAACCTACCACCGAAAGGTGGCAAGGCGTCCATTACCGAGCCTACACGTGAAGTATGCCGACGAGCCGCTGCTGCTGAATGTGGAGATGTGTGATTTCATCCATGACGGAGAATCGGTGAACCGTCCCAACAATGCCATGGAAATCTATCTGACCGAGCTGGATAACGAGTCCCCCCGTCTGGTACGTCTTATCATGAAATCCGTGTATGAGAATGACAAGCGCCGTATCCGTCATATCGGCTGCAAGCGTTTCGGTATCCAGTATCTGCTCAAAGGTCTGTACACCCATAATGACCTGCTTTATTTCCATACCCAGGTAAAGAACTCCTCGAATGTTCCCTTTGACGTGGATTTCATTACGTTCAAGGTGGTGGATAAAAAGGTGATGAAGCGTACGGCCATGCAGGAGCAGGTGATTTATCCGCTGCGTGCCTACAATTATGTGACACGTGTAAACGGCAGGGATTCGGAATGTACGGTATTTGCCCTTCCCAAGTTTACAATACCGGACGATAAGAAACTGGTTGTGGAGATGTATGAGAAACAGGGCGGCCGTCACCAGAGTTTTGAGGTGGTCAACGAAGACCTGGTGCGTGCGGAAACCATCAATGAGCTGAAGGTACGATGAGAACGAAAGTATTGTATATGCTGGCATTGCTGCTTGTCCTTTCCGTGGGACAGGCAGACGCCCAGCGGATTCTGCCAAGGATGCAGGGTGTGGAAATGCGTGGAGGTATGGCTTCCGATAACGGATACTATATGGGAATGACTCTTTCAAGCTATGCCAAAGGCGGGAACAAATGGGTATATGGAGCGGATTACCTGCACATGAAGCACGGTTACCGTCATGTGACCATCCCTTCGGCGCAGTTTACGGCAGAAGGCGGATATTACCTGAATTTCCTTTCCGATGCGGGAAAAGTGTTCTTCCTCAATCTGGGAGGATTGGCACTGGCCGGATATGAGACGGTAAACTGGTCCGATAAAAAGCTCTATGACGGGGCCACCCTGAAAAACGGCGATGCCTTTGTGTACGGCTGTGCCCTGACGCTGGAGATGGAACTGTACCTTGCCGACCGTGTGGCATTGACGGCTTCCTTGCGTGAGCGTTTCCTGTGGGGCGGAAGTCTCGGACATTGCCATACCCAGTATGGAATCGGCATTCGTTTTATGATAAATTAGCGGGTTATGGAACTGGAACAGATTAGACGGATTTCCCTTGTAGGTTTTCTTGAAGGTATGGGGCATGTACCGGTATCCCGTAAAGGAAATGATGTCTGGTTCAGATCACCTTTCAGAAATGAGAGAACAGCATCCTTCAAGGTGGATACACAGCGGAATGTCTGGTTTGATTTTGGACTCGGAAAGGGAGGTGACATCTTCCATCTTGCCGGGGAACTGACAGGAAGTACCGGTTTCATGGAGCAGCTGGAGTTCCTTTCAGGGAAATCCGGCATCCTTCCTCTCCGGCCTTTACAGGAACGTAAGAAGATACCCCGCGTTTCCGGATTCGAGGACGTGAAAGTGACGGAACTGAGTCATGAGGCATTGAAAGGCTACCTGAAAGAGAGAGGCATTGATCCGGCCATAGCCGGGAGATTCTGCAAGGAAGTGGCATACGGAATACGGGGCAAACGGTATTTTGCCATAGGCTTCATGAACCGGAGCGGCGGTTATGAACTCCGTAACCCGATGTTCAAGGGATGCATCTCTCCCAAGGATATTTCCTGTGTGTCCCTGTCCGGAAAGAAACAGGATACGTGCTGTGTGTTTGAAGGGTTTGTGGATTTCCTTTCGGCATTGGGATTGCGGACTGTGGCGGACGAAGACTGCCTGGTGCTGAACTCTGTATCCAATCTGGAACGGTCGTATGCCGTTCTGGAGGGTTACGGCAAAATCCGGTGCTTTCTTGACCGTGACCGGGCCGGGATTACCGCACTGGAGACTTTGACCATACATTTCGGGAACAAGGTTACGGACTGTTCCGGTCTGTATGATGGATTTAAGGACTTGAATGAATATCTGACAAAAACAAAGGAAAACAAATGAAGACAGAAAAGAATATAGGAAAAGGACTTGGGCTGGCAGGCAAGATTGCCATGTTCTGCATAGGTCTGGTCAGTCTTGTACTGACCTCGTGTGAATCCGAGCTGGAAATCCAGCAAAGTTATCCGTTTACCGTGGAAACAATGCCGGTTCCAAAGGAACTGAACAGGAATGAGACGGCGGAAATACGATGTGAACTCAAAAGTGAGGGCGATTTTGACGGTACGGTCTATACGATCCGTTATTTCCAGTATGACGGGAAAGGTTCCCTGAAACTGGACAACGGTCTTGAATTCAAGCCGAATGACCGTTATCTGCTGGAGAATAGGAAGTTCAGGCTGTATTATACTTCACTATGTGACGAGGCGCAGAACTTCATTGTCGTTGTAGAGGACAACTGGGGAAACATGACAGAAATGGAATTTGACTTCAACAATGCAGGTGATGAAGAGACGGATGCCGTGGAAGATTCAGTGTCAGTTCAGGAAGGAGGTGTCCTATAATAACCGTAAGGTCTCTAAGGTCAGTACTGCCGTTGGTGGTACTGGCCATGACGGTAACTTCCCTGCGGGCACAGGAGAATGTGGAAGACTCACGTTGGGAAACGGCTGTCAAGTGTATCAAGAAATATGAAGGATGGCATGGTCCGGAACATCATCCGTATGTTGCATACGGTCACCGTATCAGAAAAGGGGAAAAGTTTCCCGCCACGCTGACAGAAAGTGAGGGAGACAGTATTTTGAAAAATGATCTGAAGGAAATGTGTGCATTATTCCGACATCTGGGAAAGGATTCACTTTTAGTTGCGTGTCTGGCATACCAGGTGGGACCATATAAGTTACTCGGCTATGGCAGAATGCCCAAAAGCACGTTGATAAGGAAACTGGAAGCCGGGAATCGGGACATCTATGCGGACTTCATACGATATTGTCGCTATAAAGGAAAGAAGATTCCGTCAATAGAAAGGAGAAGGAAAGAAGAATACAGGTTACTGTTTATGCCATAGAGAAAAGACAGCCGTGAATTTACCATGATTCACGGCTGTCTCGTTATAATATCCTGTCTAAAAAAAGTGAAAGGGGATAAATGAATCGGTTATACTGTTTCAACGCATCCATATCCAGCTTCATGTTTTTGTAAGGGTTTGAATCGTCCGTATAAAAATAGATGTCTGTTGTCCGGTTACCATTTTTTATAATTTTCCCGTTCAATGGTATCGCGTCCACATCCTCGAACTTTTCAAGGGAAAGTCCTTCGATGGAACCGGTTTCCTGTTTTCCGAGACAGTTTGTATAGTGATTGAACAGTACAAATCCTTTCCGGGCATAATCAATGTGAATACCGTACGGACGGTTACGGTAAAAGTTTTCCCTGGCTTTTTCCTGATAATTTTCCATCACAATACCGGTTTGACAATTTCAATCTTCAATCCGAGTGCATCAATGATACGGCAGAACGTACTGATACCCGGATCTACAATGCCTTTTTCAATTCTGGAGATATAGGATTTGTTAGTCCCGATTTTTTCAGCCAGTTCGGACTGCGTCATCTTTTCCTTCTTTCTGGCATCACATATGATCTGTCCCATGCAGTAGGCGTATGCTTCCTTACGGAACTCCTCACGTTCAGGTGTTCCCGGCTTGCCGAATTCCGCATCCATGATAGCATCGATGCTGGTCAGGTTTTCATTTCTTGCTTTCATAATACTCCTCCTTTATCTTTAATGCCTTTTCTATTTCAGAAGGCGGTGTCTTCTGTGTCTTTTTCTGAAATCCGTTGAACAGGATTACGATGTTCCCGTCATCAAATATGAAGAATACCCGGAAGATATTGCCTCCATATTCAGCACGGATCTCATAGAGCTCTTCACGCAGATACTTCACGAACTTGCTGCTTACCCTTTCCTGTACTTTCAGCATATCAAGAATATAGTATATCTTACGGGCTTCCTCTTTTTTGAGGGACGAGATGAAGTCCGTAAAATAATTCTTGTAGGCTGATATGGTCCGTTCCTGTTTCATGCCGCAAATATATAAAAAGTTTACATATCAGGCAACTTTGAAAAGATAAAAATAAATTATTCCTCATTTCCCAGGCCGGTAAAGCTAAAACATTCCGTAACCATGAAGTCTTCTCCTCCATATTCTGCCAACGCCATGAAATCGGACAGACTGTCGCAATAGAAGAAGATGGCATCGTCATGCTCTTCCGGAATCTTTTCGAGTGCTATGGAAACTTCCGTTTCTTTCATATCATCTTTCCATATGATGCGGCATAAGGCCAGTTGCGGTTCGGTATTGTAAGTATCTTTAAACTCCTTATATTTCTGCGATATTCCCTTCTTTACTTCAGACGTATCGCTTATGACTGTTCCGGATTTACAGTTGTCGCACCACCCATACTGAAAAGAGTCGTCCGTATAATGGTCAAAGTCCTTTGTATTGGGATTTATCATCGCTTCACAGGTTACGTCCCTACTTCCGCATTTGCAGCATATGACATTATCTTCTTTTATATGGAAGATATTTGTCATGGCTTCCAGAATGTCGTTAAGCCATACCGGATTGGCCAGAGCCGCCTCATGGCGGCTTGTGACCTTGTAGTTTTCTCCGGTAATCTTATCGTGGACTTCAAGTGTGATTCCTTCTCCGACGGCAGTTACCTTGTGTACGGAGCATTCGCATGGATCACCTGTCTTGTCAAACAGGATTACGAAAACCGGATTGTCATTGTCTGTCAACATTACTTCGGAAACCGAGTTTGCCTGCATCAGTGCAAGTATCCTGCCGACGATTTCATCGCACAGGTTTTCAATTCTTTTTTGGAAAATATTCATATTCAGATAAGGTTTAGATGTTGGACTTCTTTTTTGTATTTCTCCAGTGAAGGCTTGTATCCCTGTTCATGGATAACGTCTTTCAATTCTTTCAGGGTATAGGTCCTGGCTACGTCCAGCCCGTAGTCTTCCGCAAAGGCTTCTATTCCGGTCAGACAATACCCCATGTTGCGGTGTACCGTTTCGGCACTGATTTCCATCGAATCATCCGTTCCTTTGGGGAGAACGGCCTGTTCCTTCAACCGGCGGATCTTGTATTGCAGGCCGGAAGCGAGCCTTTCCATGTTCCTGTCATGGTATGTCAGTCCGTCCTTGCGGATACAGTATTCCACAGTCCGTCCCATGAATGAGTTGCGGTATATTTCGCATCCGAGGATGGTACGGATATGTTTCACCTCATAATACCGCATGGCCTGTACATCCTTCAAGTCCTTTTGAATCTTCGGAATCCGGAATTGCGGGTCGTTGTCACATATTGTCTTTTCCAGCCATGTCCGGTGGAATGTAGTAATCTGTTTCCTGAACACTGTTTCGGCAGGCATATATCGGTTTTGATGGCGTGTCATGATAAGATAGTATTCACTTTCGTGCCATCCGCGTTTGCATTTCTGCAAGGCGATGTAAGTCAATCCTATCCGGCAGTATCGGCGGCTGTCATTACGGTCCCTGATATGCTCGAAATCCGTTTCACATCCATAGAATTCATCCGGAAGTCCTGTATATTTCCGGAACTCCATGGCCCGTTCCTTGAAATGACGGATATTATCCTGGTCTTTTTGACATAGCTGCCTGGACATTTCAGGTGTGATGAATTCCATCCGCAGATAATGGAAGTATTGGGGTTTCTCCTTCAGGACTTTCTCGGCGAGATTTCTGGTCTGTAGTCTCTTCGGCAGTTGGGGAAGCCAGTACAGACTATGGCCGTGTTCAATGAAATATTCCACAAGTTTCCTGTTCCAGCGTTCCGACGGGATATCCGGATAGAACGAATCCCTCCTGGCCAGTGCCATACAGACCTCTTCCGTCATCAGGTTCGGCTCAAGATGGAAGTTATAACTGTTGATTTCTCTTTTCGCTTCAAGTGCATGAATAAGTCTTTCCGGTGTCCGGAACCGTCCGGGAAGTCTGTAAAACAGGTTTGGTTCCAGCTCCATTGCTTTGTCAGCCATGGCATCATCCGCATGTTTAGAGAACCATTCGTAATGTCCGTATGAATCGAAAATGCCATGTAGGTTGCCTGTCTTGTGACAGATGGCCTTCCATACGGTGTCATAGTCAAGCCAGCATGTATCCACTTCCCTGATGCAGCGTATGGCCCATTCCCTGTAGTATGCAGCCTGTTTGAAACATTTGGGCGTCATTCTGTCGATTGTTTGGGTTGCTATACGTCCGTCGCGTAGCAGTCCTTTCCAAAGTCTGAAACCTTTCGCCTTTTGGGGAACGAAAGAAAGCATGGCTTTCGTTGTGGTCAGGAACTGCTGTTCGTATCTGTCCGGGCTGTAGCGGAAACCGTTGTCCTGCTGTACGTTATGGTAAAGGGAGTATATTGCATCACGGACTGTTCCGTTGTTCCATGATGATAAAGGTATCAGATGCAGGTAGTGCATGAAATTCCTGTGTGCGAACAGCGATTCAAGTATGTTACTGTTCCTGTATTTTTCCGGTATGTCAGGAAAATTACTCTTTTCGGCCTTTATTGCCCTTAGACAAATCTGGCGGTTACGTTTTTCTTCAGGTATCTTCGAAAGCTGCCAGGAACGCCATCCGTAATCATCTGTTTTGAATATACTGTCAAGTATTTCAGAAGTAATATATTTCTCCGGCAGATAGTTGACCAGTTCCGGACGGTGTTCGGCTGCGGCCAGTTCAACCATTTCCATTGTGATGAATTTGTCCGGCATACATGATATAGCCTTTGTCATATTGATTTCTTTCATGATTCCAGTTTTTTAGGTTTGATGACTTTTATAAGTTGTGTTTTGCGGAATACATATACCGTTTTCCCTTTTTCACTGACTCTTTTGGGAAGGCTTTTCCAGGTATCCCATCCGTTGACAATTTCCGGAGTGAATTCAAGTTTTCCCGTTTCGCCGATTACGGCAAAGGAAAGTCCTTTGTCCAGAGGGGAAGGCGTATGGTCCTTGTCGGGAACAAATACAGAAAATTCAGGATTGCTGATTTCATAGATTTTTCCTTCATAGCCCAGAAACCATCTGCCATTTTCATACAGGTAAGTCCAGGCACCGAGCAGGAAGAACTTTTCCTTGCCTGATATTTCCTTTGCTTCGTAAATGGGATTCCCATTATTCAAAGGCCAACAGCTTGTCTTGTTTTCATTTGATGAGAGGCTGCCTCCCAAATGGAGCAGGTTTCCCAAAGCAAGCAGTTTTCTCACCCTGTCTTCCGTACGGTAAAATGTCCTGAGTATTCTTCCGCAGTTTTCAAAATCCCCTTTTTCAAAAACGGTGATGTACCGTATTCCTTCCGGCAGGGACATTCCGATGTAAGTGTTTTCATCATTTGTCATAGTCGTATATTTTTATATGATTGTTTATGAATGCGATTCTTTGTCATTCCAAGTCTCTTGCGCGGACTGGATTATAGGGACAGGACTGTACCAGGTAATTGGTATTTCTGCCCTGAGTCTGACTGTGCTGTCTGAAACATTCGACGTCATCTTCCTCCAGTTTCAGTTTTCTTCTGTTCTTCTGCAGGAAGTCTGCTGCCTTTTCTATGGAAGAGAAGACCGCCTTTGGCTCGAATGAACTGTATTCGTGCCATGCGTTGCAGCTGAAAAGGATATACATTTCAGCCTTTATTCTGTTACTTGCTGCCATATCTTATCTGATTATTCGGGTTGATAAATGACAAAACCCGATTCCGCTGGTGACGGAACCGGGCCTGTCGTATTCGGTTTCAGGTTTTAATTCTGGTTATATGAAAGCAGGAAATCGGCCATTGCTCCGTTCTGTGGAATCATGGCAGGAAAATCAGTCTTTCCAGGCTTGTAGATTTCTGTCGCTACATTGTAGACATCCCACGCTGTAATGCGTGGCTGTTCAAGTGAGAGTTTGAGCAGTTCTTCCGTAAACACGGAAATCTGTCCCTGGTTAAGTGGATAGGTGTCCACCTGTGATGCCAGTCTTTTGTCTGCACTGTCATGCGATACACGCAGAGCCGTCAGCATACCGATGATCATGTATAATTCACCGGGTGTCAACACCTTTTCCTTGAGCCTTTGGATTCGGCTTCTGTCCGCATCCATGTCACGCTCAAAATTCCGCATCCAGTCATCCACCTTCCCGAACAGTTCCTCGGTAGTCACCTTGTCCTTGCCATAGTTGGCAACGCTTCGTTCGGGTGAAAGGATACACTGATTGTGGCAGATACGTACACAGGGACCTATTGCCGCCTGGATACCGTCCTGATGGTAGGCTACCACGAGTGTGGTTGTCAGTTCATCGGTATCCCCGTTCAGAATACGGATGGTGGTGAAGATTCTTCGCAGTACATGTGCTTCTACCGCCTTCTCTCCATAGGTCTGTTCCACCTGCGGCAGGATGACCACTCCGGGCTGTGTCCGGTTCTTGTTCTGGGCGGCGAAGATTTCCTCCACCTCGTAGTTCAGGTTGTGACGGCGGCAGATGTCCGTCATGCGCTGGATGACCTGGTAGTGGTAGATACCCCTGACCGGATTGCCGTAGATGTCGTTCTCCTTGTAGGTACGCTGGAGTGTTTCAAGGTCCATTACTTCGATTCCGTTGTTCTGGAAATCAAACTGTCTCTGATTGTTCAATGTTGCTAAAGCTTCCATAATTATATTTTTTAAAAGGTTGGTAATTATTTGTCCAATAGGTTGATGATACGGACTGCCTCTTTGAAGCGTCCGATATTTTCCGGAAGAGGATTCCTGTATTCCTCTTCCTTCATGCGTCTTATAGAAGGTATTCCCGTCAAGGGCAGTGCCTGGTTGACTTTCCATCCGTCGGTGAACGCCTTCGGCTGGAGACTGTCATGACAGATCACTTCCCCGACACATCCGTGGACGAGCATGTTGCATACGGTCATCATGCAGCAGGTCCGGCTGATGTCTTCTCCGACCAGATAGTTTCCCGGATTGTGTGCATGGTATGCCAGCAGGAGTCTTCCACTGCCGCATGTGGGATCTCCCATCCTCTGTCCGGTCTCTTTTTTACCTGCCGCGCACATGACCATGAGTTCACAGATATGTGACGGCGTGAAGAACTGTCCGTTTGCCTGCTGTCCCGGTTTTGAGCAGTAAGCCATGTGGAGTTCACCGAAAGCGTCGAACCAGCCTGACCTGCCGATTTGTTTCTGCATGATACGTGTCCATTCGGCTGTCATTTCCATGAACGAGGCATTTTGCTGACGCTTGTATTTCCAGTTGCTTATTGGCGGTGCTCCCGGAGAGAAGCCGTGGATGATGAAACGCAGCAGGTCGTTGAATACGGTTTGTATTTCATAGCCGCATGAGGAGGCAAAGCCTGTGATAAGCCTGTCGAGCGGCTTGACTTCGTTGGAGATTTCATATCGTGCCATATTCCTTAATTTTATAATTGGTTATATACTGTCGTTGATTCTGTATACTGTTACGGTATGGTTTTCATTGTCCGTGTGTATTCTGACGGGACCGTATCCCATGAATTTCATGCGGATTTGTCCGTGCTGTCCCATACCGTTCCACTGCTCACGTGATATTTCCTTAATATCCATGCGGTATCCCCAAAGTACAAGAGAGTCAGGCAGGATTCCCTTGTAGAGTCTGCCTTTCAGGATTGCGGCCAACTCGTCCAGCTCGCTCCGGCTGTACAGCGTGAATGAATCGCTGCGGAAGGTGTATTCGCCTGTCCTTTCCCTGTCCCGGTGTTTCATGATATGATAGCGGAACCAGTTACGGGTGGTGTAACCGTCATATAACGGATCCGGTTCTCTGTATTTCCATTTCCTGACCGGAGCGTCGAACCTGAGACTGCCCGTATTGCTGCGTTTCCCGAATCCCCATGTCCTGAATATGCGGATTTCAGTACCTGCGGGTTTCATGTTCCGGATATTGACCTGCGTCCAGGGGCTTCCGGTGGTATCATAGGCGGCTTTTCCCATGTCATCGAAACAGAATACCGTTTCCGGTATCAGGCATATATCCGCATATTTGCCTGTTATCCGTTCTATATGGGCCTTTCCGAAATAGTCACCCGAACGTGAGACAAATTCAACGCAGTCTCCTTCTGTCGGGTACATCTGCCTGCTTCGGACATTCTCAATCAGTTCCAGCATACGGTTCACTTTCCGTACTTCCTTTTCTGTAATGGGATACCCGAAGTCACCGTTTGCCAGTTCAAGACTGTCAAGGTCATATCGTATCTTTGTATTCATCCTGTTCTCCTCCTGTTTTGTGTATAGCGTTCAACCTGTCGGGTGATCATATCACAGAATTTCTGGCCGTTTTCTTCCTCACCCCTGAAATAGGCGGCCATCATCAGCAGGTTCTTGTTGTAATAATGCACCCATTTGTCATGGAAATGTGCGCCGGGAACCTGTCCGAATGTTTCCTGAAACAGTTCCAGGGTCAGATCCTCGTCCTGTCTCCTGTTGTATTCCCATATTGCCAGAAGCAGCATGTCATTGTAATTCAGTCTCATATTGCGTTGGTATTTGAAATGGCCATTATGATGTTGCAGCAACCGATTTCCCGGGCATTCTCCTTCAGCTTTCCGTTGTTTACCAGTCTGTCGTATGCCTCATGCACAAACCTGTATGCCGGTGAATCATATCCGATACCGTGAAGATGTGATGTCGTAGCCACATTTATCCGTGATGCCATCATGGAAAGTATGTCCTCTTTCCCTGCGTGGCGGTTGCTGAAGGCATCCAGAATATTCCGGTGGATGCACGTTCCGTATCTGGCACGGTAATATTCCAGTTCTTCTTCATCGGTGAAGGAATACACCTCTTCCGCTATCGTATCCTTTACAAGACGGAATGTACGGCCTCCTTTTTTCAGTATGGCTGTAATCTGTGGAATATGCAGTGTTTCACAGTAGCCGCTTATTTCCATCGGATGCACGTACAGACGTGTCTTTCCTTTTACAAGATACATGGCCTGTGATGTACAGCCTGTTCTGTCCGTGTCGAATCCCTCTCCATGAAATTTCTCTTTTATTTCCTTGTAGAATGCGTCCGTTTTCTCATGGGAAAGACCTTTTCCCCATTCATATCCGCTTTCCAGACTGAAAAGCAGATGGAAGAGGGTTGTCCGTCCGGTCTTGCTTTCCCAGTAGCCGTAAAGGTCAGTCGTGCCGGATTTCGGTCCGAACCTGTATCCGTCCGGAGTATAGCTTTCCATCACTTCCAGGAGTGAGTTCATGAAATTTTCCGATTCTTCGGAATTCCACCATTCTGACGTATCGTCATCCATGGCATAAGCCGGTATATGGTTCATAACCTGCAGGTATTCCGGAGTTTCTTTCAGAATGTCCAGCATCCTTGTGACGGCTTCCTTCCTTAGTCTGATGGAGAACAGTTCTGTTCCAGTCTCCGCGTGAAGCCTGTTCTGTGTCTTCTGGTCTGTAATCATGACTTCTGATATTTATTGTTATACATTGTCTGCCTGTAAGGTACAGGCATTCTTATTTCTTGTTGTCCCTGTTGTCTGTTTGCCCGCATCCCTGCAAGGCTTGGCGGAAAAAAATACCGGAGCGAAGCGAGGATGATTTTTTTCCAGACAACCAGCCCGGCAGGGCCGCCTTGCGGGAGTTGCGCGGCAAACAGCTATTTTTGCAGCAAGAAATGAGGATGCTGTCATCATGTCTCCGGCATAAAAAAAGGGAACCCCATATTGCATGAGGCTCCCCAATACAGACTGTCGCATATATGTCAGGTATGTATGCTCCATCCGTGGAAACGTTCCATGGTGACGGCAAAGGACTCGTCAGGATTTCCATGATACAGCAGTCCTCCGACAATGCCTGTATTCCCGTCCGGATAACGTTCGCAGAATCCGAACGAATACGGCGCATGGTCGTAATAGAGTTCGATTTCGCATGGACGGTTCTCGTTTTTCTCCCATTGTTTTAGACGTTCAAGACAGTTTTCCAGTGTCTTGTCATTGATTGATTTTGCATACTGTACGACCTTGTCGTAATGCTCTTGTGAACAGCAGATTTTCATATCGTTTGAATTTATTGGTTGGTAAATGTTTTTTCAGTCAATCCAGAAAGTACCGCAATGAGGGCACCTGCATCCGGCAGGATACTCATTCGAATACCGCACGTCACGGTGGCGTTTGTAGTTCATGTCACCGAAGGTGCATTTCCCGCTTCGGAATGTCTGCTCGTAAGCGGCTTCCTGTTTCTTGTATTCAGCCATCCGGCTTTTTCGGACAGATCCGGTAAAAGGTATCATGCCCGTTTCCCATTTTGTGGAATCGCACCAGTCATTGGTCATGCCGCAGACTTCATTGGCATAGGAATAGTGTACCTGTGAATCGACAAACAGGTTCTCCCTTCGGAAAGGGAAAGTGATGTCCAGCGGAATCCGTACATGATGTCCGGAACCGTTCCGGCTGTCGGCAATGGCCACCACTACATTCCCGTGGAAACGGATGCTCTTGAAATCGTTCTCAGGGTCTTTGCTGATGAGCCTGTCAAACATGGCGTTGAAGTAGATGCGCAGTTCTCCGCCGTATGTGGCATTCCCTACCAGTTCCTCTATCTTCTCGTCAAACTGTCCCTTTTTCAGATGCAGTGCGCGGCGTACCTTATGGCAGGCCATGGCGACCGATTCTCCCCGCAGTGAACAGCCGGTCAGGTATCCGCTGATTTCCACTCCGAGCGAATAGAAGAAATTAGTGACGGACGAGTTGCGTATCAGGTCCTTTACCGGGTCGGAATCGTTCCGGTCGTAGATAAGTTCCCTGATTTCATCTTCATGCTCTTCAAACTCTCCGGCAAGATTGTCCGCTTCCATATTCTTTCTTGTCTCCTCCAGATAGTCGTGCATGTTTGAGCCTTCCTGCTCCTCATACCATTCGTATGCCTTTTCATAGAGCTTTTCCATATTGTTGGAACGGACGCATTCCTCCTGGATGTCTTCATGCTCATCAAGGTCATCCCGATAATCCACATAGTAAAGACTCACATACTGTGGAATATAGTCTGTAAGTTGTAATGTCTGGTTCATGATTCCTGGTTTTAAGAGTTATACAAACGAAAAAGCCCTGCTTGTCGTGCAGGGCCTGATTCTTGTGGAACCGTTGCCTTTGGAATGTCTGTTTGTATGGTATCTCCATGTCTCAAGCAGATAATCCTTGGTTCCCTTGATACTTCCGTGTACCATACATCCTTTTTCATCGTACAGGTAGCAGGTGTTAAGGAGAACCGGTATGCCGTCATGCACCTTGTACATGTGCAGTTCAATATCATTCTTTATGACGGCAGACTTTTCCTTTTCCACTTTTCTGTGTATGGCTTTCCTGACCTCCCCGATATGTGGGGAGGTATAGCCGATTATTTCCGAATGGAATGCAAACTGATATTTTTCCATAACACTTTGTCCGTATTAGAATTCTGATATAAGTTCATCTTCATAGACCTCAAGTTCAAGACCGCTCTCGACAATCCTTACCAGCCAGCGGCATTCCAGTCTTTCCATCAGTTCGACGGCACGGTATCCCTTATAGGGACGTTTCATAAATACAATGTCTCCGGTTTTCATATTTGTTCCTCCTTTTTATTGTGCATGGATTGTTTCTATCAGTTCTGCATCCGTAAGATAGCGCAGTTCCTGTGTGGAGCAGAACAGGCAGATGCCATCCAGCAGTTCATTTGCCGCAGCATCCAGGTTCCGTACTCCTTCGATCAGAGATTCTTTCAGTTCCTTGCTTGAAACAAGATATATTCCGTGAATGTCTTGAACAGTTCTCAAAGGGAAACGTCTTTCCTGATAGATGATGTCCTTTATCATATCATCCTGTGGTGGCAGTTTGGCGCTGATTGTCTTGAACTGTTCAGGTGCGAGTTCCTTCAACCTGTCAGGATTGAAGCGGAACATACTGAATCCCTGATATTCAAATCCGGCAGGCTCCGCTATTCTGTTACTGGTCAGGAAATCATGTACATGTCTGTTGCAGTCCCTGCTGTCCACATAGGCATGGAACGGGGGAAGGGAATTGAAGTTGACGGTGATGTCCGTGTATGATTCCCAGCTTTCCGGATTCACTTTGGACCTGGATTCAAGTCCTGCATACAGATTGTCATTGTCGGTATAACTGTTCAGAACCAGTCTGACTTCAATGCGCTCAGCCGGATTTGTGGCTGTTTTCCAGTATAGTGTGTTTGATTTGTCCATACTTGTATTGTTGTTATGAGGGAATACGGCAGTCATGTTACCGTATTCCCAGAATGTTATGATTTGATATTCGTTATATATTGTGCGGACTCCTTTTTTACCGTCCTCAGTCTTTTTAGGAGATACAGGAAATATTCACGGTCATAGATCCGGAAAAGAAATTCCTCTGATGTCTCCTTGATGTGTCCGATGAAAGTTGCGGATTCCCTGCCTGGAGGATATTGGAAGAAATGTCCGTCGGAAACAAGGGTGAGTTTCTTTCCGGATACATGGTCTATCAGTTCGTCCGGAGTTTCGTACTTTCCTTTTCCTTTGTATAGCAGGTAATTGTTCTTGCGAAGACTCTTCAGGATTGTGGCCATGTCCGCCCTTGCTTGTACGGAATCTGATTGGATGACAAGATTGCAGATGAATAGGGGTTGTTTCCCGTCCAGTGAAAAATAATAGGGAATGATTCCTTTACCGTTTTTCCCGTCCTTTCCTTCTTTGGAGATTATTGCCTTTCGGCTGATGACTCCCATATGACGGTCTATCTGACGGTCCAGTTCTGATTGTGGGGTTTGTATGGAGCGCAGACCCTTGAAGTATCTTCCTTCACGGGTGAAGCAGAAAGAGTACATGCTCCCGTAGTACGGTTCACCCACAAAGAACGAGTTTTGTCTCATGCGCAATGGTGGCAGTACATCCAGCAGGTCATAGTAGTCTTCTTCGGTGATCTCCCTGAACGGCTCGGAGAGGGACTGATGGTAAAGACGCAGCATCTTGTCCAGTTCTGTGGCTGATATAACTTTCAGGAAAGGATTATTCTCCCTTGTGCGCAGTTCTTCGATTGTCTCCCCGCCATAGTCATTGCGGAATCCGTCACTCATGCTGGTCAGGCATGTCCCGTCGAAGTAGCGGGAATCGACTACATATTTCAATCGGTCTTTCATGTTTTATAGGTTTTGAAGGTTCAACACTCTTTTGACTGCATATACGGCATTCTGTGTAAGCTGCCGTTGCCATGCCTGGTATCTCGGCGACCATTTGAAACCGTATGATTTCAGTTCCTTGCGCTTCTGGTCATCCGGAATGCTGTCAAACAGGATTTGCAGGCGGTCCGCCTCATAGTTCCATACCAGTGTTCCGCCTTCAAATTTCAGTTCACGGTTTTCCCGTTCTCTGATTTCCTGAAGTTTCAGTCTGGCCTGGCGTGCCATTTCCGGCAGTTGGAAGAAACGGTTCCGTGGAGTGATAACCGGTTTCTTGCATTGTGCATTGAAGTCTGTAATGAAATCCACCGCTTTCTGCACGATTTCCACTTCTCCTTTTCCTGCATAGGTGCTTACCTTATTAAGGATACTGCTGACGAACAGGGCACGGCTGTATCCTCTTGCCTTACCGGTATCAATATCATGGATGGTCTGTGCGCTGCTTGCAATGTCACGCTTCAGGCGGTTCCATGCCTCCTCCTGCTTCTGTTCTTCCGGTTTGGCAGCCTCTTTCATCCTTTCCATGGCAGACTTAAAACGGTTACGCCAGTCGTGGAATTCATCAAATCTGTTCTGGTATGCGTCCAAGGCCTTGTTGTTGCGCTGGCAGTTGAATTTGGCAGGTCCTGTCACCATCGGACTGGCACATCGTGAGAGACTGCCCAACAGGGCGGAGAACTTACTGTGGTATGCACTGACATACTCGTTCTGCTTTTCTTCCGGAATCTGTTTCAGATCCTCTACAAGTTGTTTTTCATATTGCATGATGTCTGTTTCCGCCCTTGCTTCAGGTTCGAAGGAACTCCACCTGTACGCATTGTATGCAGCATCAAGCAGGTCTTCCAGATAACCGGGATACAGGAATTCCACGGCTTCCCATTTTTCAAATTCAGACGGATGCAGTTCTGTTTCTCCGTCTGCCGCTTCGATGGTGTGTACATAGGAGCCCATTCCCGTACAGCGTTTACGGAAATGAAAAAGGACGGCTTCATCGTCCGTCCCTTGTTCTCTGATTTTCTTCACGCGGTAAGCGTTCTTTCTTGTCAACGTGACAACCGTCTGTTTTCCGGTCTTGTCCTTCATGAGGTCTGCTACTGTACCTTCACATACCTTCTTTCCAACTTCTTCAGTCATATTCTTTTATTTAAATTAGACATGACCGGCTCCGTGGAGCCAGTATTTCAATTTCTTACTGGCCCGGCTGTTCTTTGCCAATGACCGGTGCAAGGCTTGGCGGAAAAAAATACCGGAGCGAAGCGAGGATGATTTTTTTCCAGCCAACCAGCCCGCCAGGGCCGCCTTGCACAGTCAGTGGCAAAGGGCGATATTTGCTGTAAGAAATGAAATAATGGTCTGACACTTGTCCTAACAGACTGGTAATTGATCTTTTTATAATCCCATTTTATCCCTTACAATAGTCATATTTTCTTTGAGGTTTCTGTCCATGACTCTTGCATAATGCTGTGTCATTCTTGTAGAAGCGTGTCCGAGCATGGCAGATACTTCCTGCAATGGAACGTTGTTTGCCAGTGTGACGGTAGTAGCAAACGTATGACGGGCCACATGTGTGGTCAGATTCTTTTTGATGCCGCAGAAGTCCGCAATTTCCTTCAGGTAGCTGTTTGCCTTCTGATTGCAGACAACAGGAAGGCATGTCCCTTGCTGAAGACATATCGGATGTGATTCATATTTCTTCAGGATTGCCAATGGAACAGGAAGAAGCGGAATATTGGCTATGGAACTTGACTTTCTTCTTCTCTCAAGCTTTACACGTCCTTTTCTTATCCACCAGTCACCGTTATTGTCCTGCTCCAGATGTTCCGGTCTCAATGTGGAAACATCAGCGAACGCCAGACCGGTAAAGCACGCAAATAAAAATATGTCCTTGACAAGCTCCAGCCTAGGGATATCGAATTCCCTGTTCATTATGGACTGAAGTTCGTTATTTGTCAGGAATACCGGATCAGTCTCGTCCTGTTCCATCTTATATCCGTAAAACGGGTCTTTTCGCATCCATTCTTTTGCTATTGCCATATTGGTAATTTTCTTCAGGCATTTCATGTAGCGGACTATTGTGTTACGGCATAATCCGGCTTCTGTTTTTAGAAAAATGTCAAAGGACTTGATGAAATCAGGGGAAAGTTCATGGAATGTAATATCCTCCTTCTCATAAAAACGTGGCACAAAAGTTTCAAGTTTTCTGAGTACATTTTTATAACGGTTGATTGTCACGGGAGAATAGTCTATGTCAACAACCTTCTCCATAGAGGAAATTTCTTCTCTAATTGTTCCCATCAAAGTTCGGATTGTTTCGTCCTTTCCAAATACACGTTTTAAAATTGTTTTGGGAGTTATCAGTGCCGATTCAAAGGTCAGTTCCTTGTGCTTTTCATATGCGCGTGTAGTAAGTGCTCCTATATAATTGTTCAGTTCAATGGAGGCTCTGTCTTTTCCTTTACTGCATCCCTTGGCCGGATTCCAATTCTTTAAAGAAATACTTCTTTGTATTCTTACTTCTTCATATTGTCCGTTGATGGTAATACGCATAAGAATCGGAGCTTCGCCATTTTTTAGCAGTTTTGTTTTTAGAACGAAAAATAGAATGTTCATTGTTCCTTGTTTCATGATCATTTTCTTTTTGAAGTTGTACATTCGGTTGTTTCGTCAAACCTGAAGGAAATGGAAGAATGAAGAAAATTGTTAAAATCGGTGGTTTTTATTATCGCCGGCTATAAAAAACCACCGATTCTTGTTTTTCTTTATGTTATCTGACCTCTTTCTCTAATCTTCTCGTCAGATGTGAAAACCTGCACCAGGTTTTGCTTTTTTCCATCATTCAGGAGGGTTTACAAATGTATATTTTAACCCCTAAAAATGAATCACGCAAATTATTGAGAATTAGTGAAATATGATACAATTCGGTGGTTTTTCCATGGGACTCAAAAAAAACCACCGAATCGGCAATTTTTAATTGCACCAAATTGCATATTTCTGCGGGTTGTGGATAAAGAAAAAACCCACTGAAATGACTGTATTTCAGCGGGTTTCATAATTTTTCGTTTTCTAAAAGTGGTGCCACCAGGAATCGAACCGGGGACACAAGGATTTTCAGTCCTTTGCTCTACCAACTGAGCTATGGCACCGTTTGCAAAGTGTTGCTTTGTTTCTCATTTGCGGTTGCAAAGGTATGTGTTTTTTTTGAATCTGCAAAATATTTGGATAAAAAAGATTCAATAAAAGTTGAAAAATGCCTTCCAAGTGCGATTCTAGGCATTGGAAGGCATCTGATTATCGGATTTTTTTATTCTTTCAAAGGATTCCAGCCCTGCGCTTTCAAGGTCAGTTCATTTCCGTCACGGGTAATGAGTGCACAGCCCAACTCCGGTTTGGTGATATGGCCGATGATTCTTACGTCCTTGATTTGCGAAACCTTCTCATGGTCGGTGAGAGGAACGGTAAACAACAGTTCGTAATCTTCTCCGCCGTTTAAGGCACAGGTACTTAAGTTCATGTTGAATTCCTCTGCCATGACTGCAGTCTGATAGTCAATAGGGATACGTTCCTCGTATACCCGGCATCCGGCATTGCTCTGTGAACAGATATGCATCAGTTCTGAAGACAGTCCGTCGGATATATCCATCATTGACGTCGGTTTGATTCCGGCAGCAGCCAGATTTTCGATGATGTCCTTTCTGGCTTCCGGTTTCAGGAAGCGTTCCAGCAGGTACTCTTTGCCGGCGAAATCCGGTTGTACCTCTTTCTCTCCCTGGAAAACCGCTTTTTCGCGTTCCATCAGCTGCAGACCCATGTAGGCAGCTCCCAGGTCGCCCGATACACAGATCAAATCCGTTTCTTTGGCACCGTTGCGATAAACTACCTTGTCTTTCGCTGCTTCTCCGATACAGGTGATGGAGATGGCGAGTCCTGTAACGGATGAAGTGGTATCTCCGCCTACGATGTCCACATGATGCAGCTGGCAGGCCAGTTTTACTCCGTCGTAAAACTCCTCCATGTCCTCGATGCAGAACCGTTTGGACAATGCCAGTGAGATGGTTATCTGCTTGGGACAACCGTTCATGGCATAGATATCGGAGAAGTTTACCATCGCTGCCTTGTATCCCAAATGCTTCAGCGGGGTGTATACCAAATCAAAATGGACTCCTTCCATCAGCAGGTCGGTAGTGACCAGTACCTGCTTGTCTGAGAAATCCAGTACGGCTGCGTCGTCACCGATGCCGTATACGCTCTCTTTGTTTTGTAACTTGATGTCTTCGGTCAGATGCTTGATCAGGCCAAATTCTCCAAGAGTGGCTATTTCTGTTCTGTTACCTTCGTGCATGATTTCTTTTTATGCTCTGTTAATCAGTTCTTTCATGATGGTTGTCATACGAGGCTGTGCTTCATCGGCAGCTTTCTGTACTTCCTCGTGTGAGACTTCTACAATTTTACCTTCAACGCCCAGGTCGGTAATTACCGATACGCCGAACACTTTGATGCCGCAGTGGTTGGCCACGATCACTTCGGGCACTGTAGACATACCTACCGCATCGGCTCCCAGAATGTGGAACATCTTGTATTCCGACGGAGTTTCGAAAGTCGGTCCCTGTGTACCCAGGTATACTCCCTGCTGCACCTTGATGCCTTTTTCCTTGGCTATTTCCAGGGCTTTCTGAATCAGTTCCTTGGAATATGCCTCACTCATATCCGGGAAACGAGGTCCGTAGTCGATGTTTTTGCCGCGCAGCGGATGTTCCGGGAAGAAGTTGATATGGTCGGTGATGATCATCAGGTCGCCGATTTCAAAGGCTGCATTGGTACCTCCTGCCGCATTGGACACAAAAAGGGTCTTGATGCCCAGTTCACGCATGACGCGTACCGGGAAAGTCACTTCTTTCATGGAGTAGCCTTCATAAAAATGAAAGCGTCCCTGCATTGCCATGATATCTTTGTTTCCTAATTTTCCGAAAATGAGTTTTCCACTATGACCTTCTACGGTTGATACGGGGAAATTGGGGATTTCCGAGTAACTGATTTCATATTTGTCAGTGATTTCATGTACCAAACTTCCTAACCCTGTACCTAAGATGATGGCGGTTTCGGGCTGAGTGTGCATTTTAGCCTTCAGAAAGGCAGCTGTTTCTTGAATTTTTTCTAACATACTCCATTATGTTTTGGTTAAACAATGATTCTTTTTCGTTTAGAAAGCCTACTTCTATGGGAAGTGTATAAAGGGCCTCTCTCAGTGCGGGGGAGAGACTCCGGCAATTTCTGATGCGGACCGCGTCCTTGTCGGTCGTAATAATGATCCGTTTTCCTTCGGGTAAGCGCTGGAATACCTTTGTCAGCCGCTGTATGTCTTCTTCCGTAAACATATGGTGGTCGGGAAACGACAGCGGTGTAATGTGGCGGGTGTACTCCGACAACTTGCTGATCAGAGGGGCCGGAGAGGCTATTCCTGTCAGAAGCAGAATGTGTGCTTCCGAAGAGAGGCTTTCCAGGGCACGGGTCTTTTCCGGTTGGAAGACATTGCACAGGTGCCGGTATTTGAACGTCGTGAAATAGACTTGCTGATGGGGGAGAGGGGCGATGGCGTCGTACCATTCTTTCTGCTCTTCCGTTCCCATGTGTTCCGGACACTTGCTGACAATGATGATGTCGGCCCGTTCTTTCCCTTCCTGAGGCTCCCTGAGTCTGCCGGCGGGCAGCAGGGCATCACGGAAAATCGGCCGGTTGTAGTCAATCAGCAGCAGGGTCAGACCGGGTTTCACGTACCGGTGCTGGAACGCATCGTCCAGTACGATGACGTCTACCTGCGGATGGGTGAGTTGAGACAGCTGCTCAATACCGTGGCAGCGGTCTCTGTCGACGGCCATTTTTATCTGCGGGTATTTTCCCCACATCTGGAACGGCTCGTCTCCCAGCTCTTCCATGCTGGTTCCCTGTTGTGCCAGTACGAAGCCTTTCGACTTCCGTTTGTATCCCCGGCTCAGTACGGCTACCTGAAAGGTATCCGACAGCAGCCGGATCAGGTATTCGGTATGAGGGGTCTTTCCGGTTCCTCCCACACTGATGTTTCCTACGCAGATAACGGGCAGTGCAAAAGAACGGGAAGTAAGTATTCCGCGCTTAAAGCACCAGTTGCGCAAGGTGACTCCCGCCCGGTACAGGCAAGCGAACGGGAGCAGAATAGCATATATGTGAGGCTTTTGCAAAGGATGCATGCCGGTTCCTCCTGATTAATGGATATTGAGTACAAACGGTATTCTGGCCTGCAGGTAATCGCGTTCTCCGAGATTCTTCAGCAATGACAGGCTGTGGTACCAGGTTCCGAACTGACCTAACTGTCCCTGCAGTTTCTGGCTGATATAGCGTTCTGTGTTGGTCTGGAGCAAGAGAGACAGGAAGTCTTCTTTTTGAGGATAGCTTACCAGTGTGTAATTTTCTACCTCTGCCCGTTCCTTGGCTACGGCAATTGCGGCATCCAGTCCTCCCAGTTCGTCTACCAGGCGGACGTCTTTTGCCATTTCTCCGGTCCATACTCTTCCTTCTGCGATGCGCTTCAGTTCATCCAGCGGAATGTTTCTGCCTTCTGCACAGCGGCGGGTAAAGAGTTCATAACCGTTGTTTACCATCTGCTGTATCAGGTTGGCTTCTTCCGGAGTGAAAGGACGTGTCAGGTTGCCCATGTCGGCCAGCTGGTTGGTCTTTACGCCATCCATCCGGATACCGATTTTCTCGGTAACGAGCTTCTGGGCATTCGGAATCATACCGAAGATACCGATAGAACCGGTCAGGGTAGTCGGTTCGGCTACAATCCAGTCGGCGGCACACGAAATGTAATATCCTCCTGAAGCCGCATAGTCGCCCATAGAAACGATTACCGGTTTCTGTTCTTTCAGCAGGGTGACTTCTCTCCATATCTGTTCCGAACCGTAAGCGCTTCCTCCCGGGGAGTTGACACGCAGTACTACTGCCTTCACACTTTCGTCTTCTCTCAGTTTGCGGAGGTCGTTGCATACTTTTTCCGAGTGAATGCCGTCGTATGCCGAGGTGCTTCCGTCGATGTCACCGTATGCATAATACACTGCGATGATGTTGCCGCTCTTGTCTTTCGGTGTCAGGGTCTGTGTATTGATCATGTCGTCGAGGCTGACGGTACGCAACTTGCTGTCTTCGTCGGTCTCGGTGATTTCCTTCAGATAGCTCAATACCTGATCCTGATACATCAGCGTATCTGCCATGCCGTTCTGTACATAGGTCTCTGCCAACTGGAAATCCATGTTCCGGTCGGCCAGACGGTTCAGTGAATCGGCCGGAAGGTTGCGCGAAGTTGCCACTTCGTTCAGTATCTGTCCCCAGATAGAATTGGCAAATGCCTGATTCTGCATCCGGTTGGCCTCACTCATCTGAGTGGAGATGAAAGGTTCTACGGCCGATTTATACGTACCTACACGGAAAATCTGCATTTCTACTCCCAGTTTGTCCAGCAGGTCCTTGAAGAACATGGTCTGTACGCTCAGTCCGTGCCATGAGATGCTTCCCGAAGGATTGACGATGATCTTGTCGGCAGCACTGGCCAGGTAGTAACCTTCCTGGGTATAGGAATCTCCATAGGCCACAAGGAATTTGCCGCTTTGTTTAAAATCCACCAATGCTCTGCGGATACTCTGCAAGGAGGCCGGTGAGCAGGCAAATACCTGCGGATGGAGGTAGATTCCCAAAATCTTTTCATTGTCCTGGGCTTTCTTGATGGCAGCCAGCAGGTCGTCCAGTCCGTATGTGGGAAGTTCTTCTCCCAGGAACTGGTCCAGTGGACTGGCCTGGTATCTTTCTATGATATTACCTTTCAGCTCGAGTACGAAAACCGATTCTTTTTGAATTTCAGGTGCGGAACTTGAGGATGCTACCATGCCGGCCAGACTGATGATTCCCAGGATAACGAACAGGGTGGTTGTGGCAATCAGTCCGAGTATGGTGGCCAGCATGTATTTTAAAAAGTCTTTCATTGTGTTGAAGTTTTAGTATATTAAATATCTAACAAAGATATTTCTTTTTATGAAAAATACAAAGATTATATCTAGTTGTTTGCAAGGGCTTTTGTGTGGTCGTGGAGGGATAAGGGGATTTTATTTCCGGCCAGATGGCTCACGGTGGCTTGGAGAGCATTTACAGATGTCTTTTCCGGTATGCGATAAATCGTATGCCGGTGATGATCAGGGCCAGGGAAAGTCCGGTATAGAATACCGTGATGAAGGAGTCGGGAAGCAGATGAAGCCCTCTGATGGTCATTCCCAGGGTAATCATGAATGCCATGATGCCCCATCCCTTGAGGTCGAAAAAGGCAAACGGACAGTTCTTGTCACTTTTTTGTGCAATGCGCCGGGAGTGTTTCAGGTACAGTTTCCGGAAGATGAAAACGGCAAAAAACAGAAAGACCAGTGTGGCTTCTGTGAGCTTGGAAAGCAGCGACTGCTCGTCTTTCAGCCAGCAGGAGATTCCGACATGAAGGATATTGCATCCGGCGATAATCCAGACGAGGCCGGCGATAATGAACAGGGTATTCCGTGAGACTCCGTACTTCATAGGGCTGAGTTTATGACAGGTTGATGAAAATGATGTGGCTGCAGTGTGCGGCCGGATGGTGAAGCGTTGCATTGCAAACTGGTTCTTCGGATCTTGCGGACATTTCTGCACAAGAAAAAATTATTTCGGAGTGTCTGAAGGATAAAGAAACGGAGTGTTGCATGGGTTGAACGGATAAGAGGTGTGTACCGGATACAAAAAAAAGTTCGCTTTTACACGAACTTTTCTGCTCTTCAGGTTGGACTTGAACCAACGACCCTCTGATTAACAGTCAGATGCTCTAACCGACTGAGCTACTGAAGAATGATTGTTTTTTATTTGAAGTGCTCTTCAGGTTGGACTTGAACCAACGACCCTCTGATTAACAGTCAGATGCTCTAACCGACTGAGCTACTGAAGAATACTTGCAATCTCGATTAAAAAAGCTCTTCAGGTTGGACTTGAACCAACGACCCTCTGATTAACAGTCAGATGCTCTAACCGACTGAGCTACTGAAGAAGGTTTTTTCTCAATTGCGATGCAAAGGTAGTAGGATATTTTGAAATATGCAATATCTTTGCAAAAAAAATATAGCGAAATGGATAAAATTTTAGGAATTGGCAATTCTTTGGTCGATGTTTTGTTGAAAATGGAGGATGATTCTCTTCTGGCGGAACTGAAATTGCCCAAGGGAAGCATGCAATTGATCGATGAGGAAATGCTGACTCGGATACAGCATATACAGTCTGCACACGTGTATCACCGTTCCAGTGGCGGATCGGTGGCCAATACCATTTGTGCATTGGGTAACCTGGGTATGTCTCCGGGATTTATCGGAAAAGTGGGTGAGGATGAATTTGGAGATTTCTTCCGTCAGACTTTACAGAATCAGGGAGTTAATACTTGTCTGCTGACGACATCGGAACATGCGTCGGGTATTGCTTCTACCTTTATTTCTCCCGACGGAGAGCGTACGTTCGGCACTTATCTTGGTGCATCCGGAACCTTGAGTGCCGATGATTTGTCAATCTCAATGTTCGAAGGGTATTCATACTTTTATATAGAAGGATATCTGCTGCAGAACCATGCATTGATGCTGCGTGCCATGCAACTGGCAAAAGAGGCCGGTCTGCAGATCTGTATGGATATGGCCAGTTACAATGTAGTGGAATCTGAGCGGGGGTTCTTTGATATGCTGATTGACCAGTACGTGGATATCGTATTTGCCAATGAGAGTGAGGCGCGTGCTTACACCGGTAAGGAACCGGCGGAAGCCCTTACTGAAATCGGTAAAAAGTGCAGCATTGCAGTGGTCAAGACCGGCAAGCAGGGTTCGATGGTAAAGAAAGGTACAGAGGTGGTAACGGTTGCTTCTCTGCCGGTAGACCATGTGGTCGATACTACGGGAGCCGGAGATGTCTATGCGGCAGGTTTCCTGTACGGTCTCACCAGTGGTTATTCTCTGGAGAAATGTGCCCGAATCAGTTCGGTCCTGGCCGGATACGTCATTCAGGTAACCGGTACCGACCTGTCAAAGGAGCAGTGGAACGAAATAAAGTTAAATATTGAGGCGATTCTGCATCCGTAACCGGAATTATGTGTTTCTTTGAGTAAATAAAAATGAATGTTTGAAAATATGAAAGTCAGAAAATCGATAGTAGGTGCATTGGTGGTCTTGCTGGGACTGGGATTTTCCTCTTTTACGGAAGACGACCGCAGTTTTCAGAAAGCAAAGAATCTGGATATCTTTAATGCGATATTCAAGGAACTCGATATGTTCTATGTGGATACCATCAATCCTGAAAAGATGATACAGAACGGGGTCAACGGCATGCTGGCGCTGACCGATCCTTATACGGAGTATTATCCGGAAGAGGAGATGAGCAGTCTGAAAGAGATGATTACTGGAAAATACGGGGGAATTGGGGCTGCGATCCGTTATTATAAGGCGAAAGACCGTATTGCCATTGTGGAACCTACCGAGGGAATGCCTGCCGCAGAAATGGGTGTGAAGGCTGGGGATATCATTCTTTCGGTTGGAGGAAAGGAAATGGTCCGGGGCTCGATGTCGCCACAGGAATTTTCTTCCAAGGTGAGCGAGGCATTGCGCGGCGAACCGGGAACCTCGTTTGTCCTGAAAGTGCTTCGTCCGCAGGAAAATGACAGTACGGAAATGGAATTCAAGATTACCCGTAAGAGCATCCGTACCAATCCGGTACCGTATTACGGCATGCTTCGCGACAGCATCGGCTACCTGTATCTGACAGGATTTACGGATAATTGTGCCAAGGATGTGAAGAAGGCATTTATCGAACTGAAGCAGCAAGGGGCCAAAGGACTGATTTTTGACGTACGTGACAACGGAGGAGGTTCGTTGCAGGAGGCAGTTGATATCGTGAACCTGTTTGTACCGAAGGGTCAGGAGATTGTGGTGACCAAGGGCAAGCTGCGTCAGGCAGAAGGTTCTTTTAAGACCTCCAAAGAACCGGTAGACGTGGAAATTCCGCTGGCCGTACTGGTAAACGGTTCTTCCGCTTCGGCATCGGAGATTCTGAGCGGTTCGCTGCAGGACCTCGACCGTGCGGTGATTATCGGTACCCGTACCTATGGAAAGGGTTTGGTACAGACCACCCGTCCGTTGCCTTACAATGGTACATTGAAGGTGACAACCTCCAAATATTATATTCCGAGCGGACGTTGTATTCAGGCTATCGACTATGCAAAGAAGAATGCCGATGGAACAGTTGCCCGTACTCCCGACAGTCTGACACACGTATTCCATACGGCTGCCGGTCGTGAGGTACGCGACGGTGGAGGTATCCGCCCGGATATTGAGGTGAAGGAAGACCGTTTCCCGAACATCCTTTTCTATCTGCTTAACGATGATTTGATTTTCGACTATGTGACCCGTTATTGCATCAAGCATCCGGTGCTTGCTTCGGTTGATTCCATCCGGATTACCGACGAAGATTACAAGGAGTTTAAGGAACTGGTGAAATCACGCAACTTTACGTACGACCGTCAGAGCGAGAAAATGCTGAAGACATTGAAGGAAGTAGCCGAATTCGAAGGTTATATGGAGGGGGCTTCCGAAGAGTTTAAGGCATTGGAGCAGAAACTGAATCATAATCTGGACCGCGACCTGGATCATTTTGCACCGCAGATCAAGAAGCAGATTGCCCAGGACATCGCTACCCGGTTCTTCTATCAGCGTGGAGCAGTTATGGAGCGTTTGAAAGACGATGCTGATTTGGAGAAGGCGATTGAAACCTTGACCAATCCGGAGGCTTACCGGAAGATTCTGACTGTCTCTCCGGTTGCGAAGAAGTAAATTACCTTTTTAAAATTATTGCTGTCCGATAAGATTGATTGAATGTTAAAAGTACCGTTCGGCCATTATGTATCCAGTGGCTGGATATTAATGAGGGATATTCAGTGAATAATATAAAATTAGCCAGCTAATCCGCTGTGTTTGTGGGGATTGGCTGGCTTTTTGTATTTTGTATTAGATGTGTTCCGAAATGAGGGAAAATACAGGAACAACTACCCGGTTTGGATCTTCCCTCTCACTTCTTTTCGGTATGCAGTTGGGGTTTTCCCTGTATACAGTTTGAAAACTGTGCTGAAATAGCTTTGTGAGGTAAATCCTATAGTGGTAGCTATTTCAGCAAGTGACATATCCGTTGTACTCAGCATCTCTATAGCCTTCTCCATTTTTATCTTGTTTACGTAATCGTTAATGCCCATATTGGTGAGATTCTTCAGTTTGCTGTATACTGAGGTGCGACTCATACCCAGTTCATCACAAATAGTATTAACTCCGAGTTCCGGATTACCAATATTCACATTTATGATAGAATTCAGTCTGATGATGAACGATTCATCCACTTGGCTGAAGGTCGTGTTCTCAGCAACAGGAAGTTGTCCTTTGTCTGCATAGGCCTTGCGTGCGATATTCCTGTTCCTGAGACGGTTTTTTATGACTTCTATGAGCATGTCAACATCAAATGGTTTCACAAGATAATCGTCTGCCCCATTTTTATATCCGCTTAATTTACTTTCATTGTCGTCTTTCGCTGTGAGCAATATCACCGGCAGGTGACTGACAGAGAAATCCTGCTTGATTGCTTTGCATAACTGATATCCGTTCATGCCAGGCATCATGACATCACTGATAATGATATCTGGTATGTAACTCCTTGTAAGCATAAATGCTTCTTCGCCTTCCGATGCTGTAATTACCTTCTTAAAATATCCTTTTAGAGTATCTTTAAGAAAGTTTCTTAGATCGGCATTGTCATCTACCACTATCACCGTGCAGGCAGCAAGATTAATATCTTCTAACTTTCCGCTATTATTGTCTTCCTTGCTGTTGAAGTCGAAAACAAGTTTATTCAAATAGTGTGCGGACTCATATTTCGCATTGTTTTCAATTCTCCTGGGAAGTTCAAAATAGAAAGTGGCCCCTTTGTCATCATTGTTAAATGCTCCAATTTTGCCACCGTGCATTTCTACCAGAATCTTTGAATAAGAAAGTCCGATACCTGTTCCGGTTTCTTCCCCTGCTCCCTGATAAAACCTGCTGAACAAGCGTGAGGAATCAACATTTTTCAATCCCAGGCCTTGGTCGGATACGGATATTCTCACAAAACAACCATTGTCTATATTTTCGGTCGAAATAGTTATGTATCCGCCACTTGATGAATGCTTTAGGGCATTGACAAGAAAATTAGTCAGTATGCTGTCGAACTTCTGCCTGTCTATCTCTGCTATACCCGCTTCGATATCAAGGTTGAAAATCAAATCACCTCCGATTGCCTTAGCTTCTTCTATAAAGTCATGACCTATGTACTTTACATATTCATTTATATCTGTTGCAACCAAATTCAGTTTACAGCCTCCTACCTCAATCTTTCTTACATCAAGCACCATATTAATCAGGTTTTTCATACGTTGTGTCTGTCTGAAAATACCTTTCAAAGGGAGATAGAGCCGATTGTCCATATCCATTGTTTTCAGTATTCTCTGTAATGGAGCATGAATCAATGTCAGAGGGGTTCTTAATTCATGGCTGATGTTAATGAGAAAGCGTATCTTGTCTTCATACATCTGTTTCTCACGCTCCTTGATAATGAAGTTGTGTTTCTCGGTCTTTTTCCTTATTATCTGCATATTGATAAAAGCAAAAGTCATAATCAGCAGGATGATACATGCCAGGAAAAACCATCCGGTTTTGTACCATGGTGGAATAACCTTAAGTACCATTAGGCACTTTTCATTAGTCTGGTCACCGTCTCGGGTTGTGCATGAAGCCATAATGCGGTATGTTCCTGCCGACAACGAGTGTAGGGCAAGTTCCGAATTATATGTTTCTATATTTTTTGTTACTCCCGGACCATATATCCCAAAGCTGTACATTTTCTTTCTGAATATGTCTTCGCTGTTTGCAAAAACCCTCAGAACAATACTCCCAGATTCAGACATTTCGAAATGCGGGATATTTCCATCGGAGGAAAAGAACGTTTTCGTGCCGTTAAGTTCTACTTCAGAAAGATTAAGTGATATGGTAGAATTCATATCGTAATCCTGCAGGCTGTCAATCTTAAGAAGCCCTCGTACACCACCCATGAATACACTCCCGTTGGTATTGACAAATTTGGAGTCCGGCATGTATTCATTGGGCATAACTCCGTTAGACTCTCCGTAGAAAATGAATTTTCTTTTATCTTTTTCCCAACAGAAAAGCATGGACTCTGCTCCAATCAATACCTTATTATCTACACATACTACAGAAGAAACTCTCTTGAAGAGTTCCGTTTTCAGCCAGTCGGATGAATTGTTTGCAGCATCATACCATAGTAGTCCTTTATCCGTTCCTACCCAAAAAATACCTGAATTGTCTATGCTTACGGAAGTAACCGATACCCCATCGGGGACGGCATAAATATGTTCCAGCACTCTTGCCCTGTTATCAAGTCTGTATATATTTTTGATATCTTTCAGATACGTATATCTTGAATCGCCGGAAACGGCCACTAGCGACCCTATTTTAATACTGACTCCGTTTTTCTCTTTTATGACACTAAAAGTCCTGGTATTCTCGTCATACCAATAGACAAAGTCAGCAAGAAATAAGATTGAATTCGGAGTGTTGCGGTAGATGAATACAGAGTTCCCATGATGGCAAAGTCTTTCATTGATATGCTCATCTACAATTGTAAAAGGTTTCTTGGTACCATTCTCGGTATCAAAGATAAAAAGACCTTGGGCAAAATTAAATATCAGAAGTTTGTTCTTGCCGAAACTGCATATGGAAGTTATCTTATCGCCAAACGTAGTAGGGTAATGAATAAACTTTCCGCTATCCATGTCATATGCATTCACTCCCCCTCCGTTTGTACCTATCCACAGACGGTTGTCTTCTGCTTTATACAGAAACAGGGCTGTGCTTTGTGAGAGTCCGTTGCTATTGCCCGGCAAAGCATCATTATATGTTCGCATGGATACTTCGTGTATGCATACCAAACCATAATATATGCTTCCTATCCATACGTTTCCATAGTAGTCTTCATACAAATTGATTATAGAATTGCTGGGCAAAGAATAATTGTTTTCACCAGGTACATGTTTTAAAGTTTTAAACTCTCCCAATGTTTGGTCTAATATAGAAATTCCATCTCCGTCTGTTCCAAACCAAATATCTCCTTTATGTTCTATAATGCTAAGAACAATATTGCTGCTTATGCCGGAGTTTCCTTTAGAGTAATGTCTGAGCAGGTTGAATTTCTTGTCAAAGCATCTTACCCCCTGGTTATACGATGATATCCAGATTTTCCCGCTTTTGTCTTTATAAGTGCAGATAATGTCTTTTTCGCATTCTGTGAAAATGTTTTCCGATTTCTTTTTTTTCAGGTCTACCAGTTTCATACCGTACCATCGGTCGCTGCACACAAGAGAATCATTTCCCACGATGATTATATCCGATACGTTATAATCGTTGATTTCATTAAACGATATGAGTTCTGCCAGCTCTTTTTTTGATGCATCATAACTGTAAATCACATTTTTGCTGCCTAAAATAATCTTTCCTTTATGGTTTATGGCACTAAATGCCATAAGTGGTTTACCGTCATAGCCGTTGACGGCAGTAAAGTCATTTATCGAATAGTTGTATATATATATACCATTATTGGTCAATACCCACAGTTCCCCATTAATATCCTGAAAAATTTTATATATATAGTTTCCCAATGGAGAGGACTCGTCTTTGTTGTATTCACTTATATTTTGACCATCGTACCTGAAAAGGCCGGATCTGGTACCCATCCAGATGAATCCGTGCTTGTCTTTAAAAATGCAATGAACGACCGAAGGAACGTCGGAAGGCAGATAAATCTGAGTATATGCATAATCAGCAAATGCTTTGGAGGCATTTACAAATAAGCTGCAGAGTACTATAATAAAAAATATAATCTGAGATAGTTTCATGTTGTATTTCTAAGTTTAGCATTACAAATGTAACAATATTACCTACATAAATGACATTATTAAAAATTATTTTAGGATAGGAGGGGCAGATATTGTCAGGCTTTTGTCAGAAAATAAGGGATAAAATAAACAAATATTGAAAATCATATATTTATGTCATTTTCTTAAAATTAAAAGTCATTTTTTTAAAATCGTAAAACAAAGATTTACTTAGGTTTGCAATAAACCAAAATACCTTAAAAAACAAAAATTGATTATTAACGACCAATTCTCATTTTTTAAAGTTAACTAAAACCAAACCTATGAAAAAAAACCTTTTTTCAACAATGAACTCTCCATGGCGGAGATGTTTATTACAGTCAATTCCGGTAGCCGTAGGTTTACTTGTTACAATTAATTCTTATGCAGAAACAAGTACGCCCCCCAACCTCAGTCTTACTTCAGTTACCCAACAGAATATTACGGTAAAAGGTATAGTAGTTGATTTGAACGGTGAACCTCTTATTGGTGTAAACGTTCTGGAAAAAGGAACAGCCAATGGAGCTATAACCGACTTCGACGGTCGTTTCTCTTTAAATCTTTCATCCAGAAATGCTGTCTTGGTTGTTTCTTATATAGGATACAAAACTCAGGAAGTAAATACTAATGGGAAAACTGATATAAATATCAGTCTTGCAGAAGATACTGAGACTTTGGAGGAAGTTGTGGTGGTTGGATATGGCACTCAGAAGAAGGTTAACTTGACCGGTTCTGTTGCATCTGTATCGGCCAAAGATATTCAAGACGTCCCCACATCGAATACAGCAGCATTGCTGCAGGGACGTATGCCAGGTCTGATGATCAGCCAAAACGGTGGTCAGGCCGGTAAAGAAGACATGGAAGTGCGTGTGCGTGGTATAGGTACTTTCGGTAACAACAACCCTATGGTAGTTATCGATGGTGTAGAAGGTACACTGTCACAAATGAGTGATATTCCGTCAGCTGATATAGAAAACATCTCTGTACTGAAGGATGCGGCATCGGCTGCCATTTACGGCGTGCGTGCGGCAAATGGAGTAATCCTTGTTACTACAAAGAAAGGAAAGGCCGGGAAAGTAAGCGTGAACTATTCCGGAAACTATACGATACAGTCGCCGATGCTGCCTACTTATCTGGATGCTTATAACTGGGCATTGATGAAAAATGAAATCAGCCCGGGTACATATGACGATGTGGCACTGCAGAAACTGAGAGACGGTTCAGATTCGGATCATTATGCCAATACCAACTGGCTTGATGAGGTGTTCAGAAATGCTGTCATGCACCAGCATCACCTGTCGGTTTCGGGAGGTAATGAGAATACTCATTATATGACTTCTCTTTCTTATTCAAACCAGGAAGGTATAATGAAACAGACTGGGGCTGAGAAATTCTCGTTCCGTACAAATATTGACAGCAAGATAGGGCGTTTCAATTTTGGTGTGAATATCTCTGGTAACAAGAATAATGTAGACCAGCCGGCATATGTTTCTCCTAGTGGGGATACCAGTGTAATGCGATTCCTTTCGTGGTTCTCAAGACCGACTGTGCCTGTAAAATATTCAAACGGACGCTACGGATATGTGGACGGCTCGCTCAAGAATGCAGAAATGGTGAAGAATCCTGTTCAGTTTATGAACGAAGGTTACCGTAAAGATGAAACATGGCGCTTCAATGGTAAGGCCTATGCAGGAGTTGATATTATAGACGGACTTCAGTTTAAGACCAGCCTGGCATATTCATTCAACATGAATATTGTAAAGACCTACAAGCCAAGAGAACTGGCAAGATATGATGCAGAAGGAAATGAACTGAAAATAGCTGGAGCCAACAACAGACTGGAGGATTATTTTTGGAGAGAAGCTATATGGACTAACGAAAATATCCTTACTTATAACAAAAAGTTTGGTTTGCATAATCTTAGTATACTGGCGGGACACTCATTGTTGAGTTATACACGTTCTACTACAACTGCAGGTATAGAAGGATTCCCTACTGAAGGTATTTATGAACTTGATGGAGGCTCAAAGAACCCGTCGGCAGTAGGCAACAGGGATGAGTATAGACTTCAGTCATTCTTCGGGCGTATAAATTACAGTTATGCAGACAAATATCTTTTCGAGGTAAACGTGCGTCACGATGGCTCTTCGCGTATGCCTAAGAACAACCGGTATGCTACATTCCCTTCTGTTTCTGCCGGATGGGTATTTACAAATGAAGCATTTATGGAAGATTATCAGTGGCTATTCGGTAAACTGCGCTTTTCATGGGGTAAGTTGGGTAACCAGGAAATAGGTAGTTATGCTTATCTTGCAAGCCTTGGTGCTTTGGGTAACTACTACTTCGATCAGGGAAAAGACCCGCAGACCGGTATGGTGGCAACTTCTATCCCTAATGAAAACATCAAATGGGAAACAACCAGAACTGTCAATGCTGCCATCGACTTGGGGTTCTTCAATAACAGGATTCAGACTACATTTGAATGGTTCGATAAGAAAACATCCGATATTCTTATGCAGTTGGCTATGCCAAACATATTCCTGGGGTCACTGGGGGCACCGTATCAGAATGTGGGTACAGTACGCAACAGGGGATGGGAATGGAGCGTGAACTATAATGACAGCAAAGGCGACTGGAGCTGGTATGCTGGATTCAACCTCTCACACGTAAAAAATGAAATTCTTTATATGGGTGGGCTGAAAGAGCGGATCAGCGGACAAACTATCAACCGTGTAGGAGAACCTATCGGTGCATATTATGCTTACCAGGCCATAGGTATCTACAGGACAGAAGCCGACCTGAACAGAACCAATTCTAAAGGTGAACAGGTTCTTCAGCATGGAGCTAAACCGAAACTGGGTGATATAATGTATGCCGACCTGAATGATGATGCAAATATCACTCCTGCTGATAGAACCATAATCGGCAATCCGTTCCCTAAATATACTTATGGTATTAATCTTGGCGCAAGCTGGAAAGGATTCGACCTTTCTACTTTCTGGCAGGGAGTAGCAGGAATATACCGCTATAACTGGGAAACGACTACTGATATCCGCGGTAACTTTACCGACAGATGGCTCGATCGCTGGTCGCCGGAGAATCCTAATGCTTCTATGCCGTCATTAGGTAATACTATCAATGACCAGTTCTCTTCATTCTGGCTGGAAAATTCAAGTTACTTGCGATTGAAGAATCTGGAGTTCGGCTATACATTTGGTCAGATATCCAAAATTGGAGTTTCAAAGCTTCGTGTATACTTTGCTGGAACAAATCTGCTGACATTCACCAAGCTTAACAACTGGGATCCAGAAAAGGGAGCTAATGATACAAACAACTATAATTATCCAAATGCAAAATCTTTTTCATTTGGTGTAAATGTAACCTTTTAAACCATAAAATATACTATTATGAAACTTAGATTGAATATATACAGAGGATTGTTGTTGTCTGGATTGCTTATTGCTGCAACTTCTTGTTCGGACAGTTTTCTGGATTTGAGTAATCCAAATCAGGTCTCAGATAATACATTCTGGCAGTCTGAAAGTGATGCTTTAATGGGACTTGCATCATGTTATGACGCTTTGCAGTCCGACCATTTGTATGATGACAATGTGGATGGTGGAGGATTCGGATTCCTGATGCGCGAAAGCAGCACCGATAACGGACAGCATACATGGGGAGACTGGATGAAAGGGAGTACGGTTGCTAAAGGAATTTCGGCTACAACTGACGCATGTTTCACTAACTATTGGAACGCAAATTATGAGTTGATTAAACGTTGTAATTTCCTTCTCTCTAAGCTGGATGGCATTCCTATGGATGAGGCATCAAAAAATGTAATTAAAGCCGAAGCTATTGCTTTGAGGGCACTAGGATATTGTAACCTGACTTCTCTATACCGGGATGTTCCTTATCTTACAGCACCTTTGACTTTGGAGAATCCTGAAGCCCCTAAAGAGCTGAAGGCTAAAATTGCTGAAAATGTGATTGCCGACTTGAAGGCTAACTTGCCGAATCTTCCGGAAAAGGGTTCTGAGGCTAAAGGTAGAATGACTCGCGAAGCAGGATATGCAATTATGGGACGTATGGCTCTCTTTAATAAAAGATGGGATGATGCCATAGCTGCATACGATAATGTAATCGGTAAAGTAAAGTTGTTCAAGTCAGGTGACGGTTCAAACTATGAAGCAAACTTCAGAGATCTGTTCAAGGAAGGAAACGAGACTGCGGATGAAGTTCTGCTCAGCGTACACTATAAAGGGCCTGGCCTGAAAGAAGGAAGTACATTCGGTGTATGCTGGGGGGCTCCAATGAATGCCATTGAAGCATCAATGAATTTGTGCGATGATTTTTACTGTACTGATGGACTGCCTATCAACAAATCTCCTTTATTTAAAGGTAGTCTGAAAAAGGGAGGGCATACCAAGGCTAACCCTGACTATGCAAGATACGAAAATCGCGACCCTCGTCTTAAAGCAACATTGATGCTGCCAGGTATGACATGGAACGGTAAAAAGTTTACTAATAATCTGCCTGCATCGTCTACTGCCTGTATCCTTAAATGGTATACTCCGGAAAATACAGCAAACGAATACGATGGCAGTCTTGATTATTATATCATTCGTTATGCAGAAGTTCTTCTGTCAATGGCTGAAGCGAAAATAGAAAAAGGTATGCCACAGGAGGAGGTTAGTAAATACATCAATGAAGTTCGTGCCCGCGTCGGTATGCCAGCTATAGAAAAAGCTGAAGGAAATCATCTGTCTCAGGCAGAATTAAGAGCAATAGTACGCCATGAACGCCGTGTTGAGCTGGCGTTCGAAGATTTGCGGTTTGCCGACCTGTACAGATGGGACGAATGGGAAAATGGCATCAAGCGAATGCAGCATGACAAAGAATTCTATGGTTTCGGAGTATATGACTGTGCTTACCGTGGTCCTCAGGATAATGTATGGCCAATTCCACAAGGCGAGATTGATACTAATAAGCTGCTTGTGCAACATGATGAATGGAAATAGTTTTACAGGAACAGGATTGTTTTAAAGGTAATCTTGTTTCATTAATAGGCAAATTTTAATATTTTCGACTATGTATAGAATAATTTACTTGATAATTATCCCTGTATTCCTTGGGATATCAACTGTATTGTCGTCATGTGATAAAAAAGAAGGAGAAGAAGACAGTAAGCTTCTGTTTATCGATGATTTTTCAGGTAGTACATCTATTCCTGACAATTCTGTATGGGAGTTATGTAAGTATGGCAATAATGCCTGGGGGCAGCATTTCAAGCATGTTGAAGGCTACGAGAACGTAAAGATAGAAGATGGCATACTGAAACTTAAGGCTTCGAAAGAAAATGGAATTTATAAGAACGGAGGTGTCAGAACGAAAATTGGATTTCCCTCCAATACACGACTTGAAGTCAGAGCCAGACTGACAAAACTGGTAAAAGGCGGTTTCCCGGCAATATGGCAGATGCCTATGAACGCTCCGCAGTGGCCCAAAGGTGGTGAGATAGATCTCATGGAGTGGGTACAAGGTACTCCTTACGATGTATATCAGACAGTTCATACCTATTACATCAATGGAGATGGTGGCTCGGCGGGGGCTACAAACCCTGACCGTCCGACAAACTTCGATGTCACTCAATATCATGTTTATGGAGCCGACCGTACAGAAGAAGCGGTGATTTTCTATATCGATGGTGTTGAAACATGGAGATACAATAACCTGAATCTGCCTTCAGAGAAAATGCAGTTCCCGTTTTGCAGCTATTTATATGATATAATACTTAATTTTTCTCTTGGAGGAGAATTAAACGGTGCCTCTACATGGCCGGGTAAGATAGATGATAATGACCTCCCGGGAGAGTTGTGGATAGACTGGGTAAAAGTTACAAAAATATAAGATGGTTTTTACAATAGAAAGTATATTAATGACTGTAATAACTGGTTTCCGGGCAGACTATCTTTAAAGAGATGTATAGCGGATGGCAAAAAACTCCTTATTGATGGAAGGGAATCAGTAAGCGGAAAATAAGATGGTATATGAAGTTGATAGGACTTAATCACTTCATATACCATTTTTACAATGTCTTTTTATTGTTTCCTTATATAATCTTCGATATTTCAAAAGTTGTCTGATGGACTTGCTGGTACTGTTTATGAACCCGTGATGTATGGGCAGCCTATTCGCTCTTGATCCTGATTTGAAGACCGCATACCCTGTCTGTTCAGTTCAGCATCAGGCTCATGTAAGGATGCATCCGGTTGAACAGGCCGGGAATCAGTTCGCTGAGCTGGAAGCAGGGCACCTCCTCTCCGGAAGGAGCTTTTTCTCCCACACGGATATACCTTCCTTTCTCAAGGCAGTAATATCCGTTGTTTTCAGGAATGTCCTTGTCTTCGCTGATCTGTATGCCGGGAACTGTCAGTATCCCTTCTTGGGCAAAGAGAGAAAGCGCTTTCTCTGCATGGATGACCCGTGCCATTCCCAAAGGCTGTGCTTCCGGAGCTTTTCCGGGAAGCATATAGTTGATTTCATTTGCCTCGCAGTGGATGGCCAATGCCGTAAACAGCTGGTCTTTCTCCACTCCTTCTCCTAAAGAAAAATCTTTCAGTGTCAGTTGTCCCTCGTGAAGGATACCCCATGCCATACCTCTTATCTCTTCGCCGGCATAGGCCACGTAGAGTTTGCCGCCTGAAAGCAGGTGGTCTGCCAGTATGTCCTGCGAATCTTCATACGTGTGTTGAAGGTAAGCATTCCTTTTCAGATTTTCCTGTTCAAAAAAACGGAAAAGAGATTTATTCCACGATTTTAACTGGTCTATCTCTCTTATTATCAGATTACTTTCTAAGTTATTAACAGGTTGTGTGTACTTGTTGATAACTTCGGAACGCTGTTGATAAAAGAAACTGATACCGTACCCGAAACGGGCATAATATCCTTTCAGCCATTCCTCTGCCGGAATAAGCGTAGCCAGTACCACTCCTTCCCGATACAGGGCCTGATGAGTCTGCTGCATGAGCGTTTTCATGAGTCCTCTTTCCCGATAGTCCGGATGTGTACATACTCCGGATACATAGGCTGTTCTGATCAGAGAAGAACCGGACGACATCGGGTAGGGCAAAGTCTGAAGAGCCGATACCACCTGTCCGTCGAGTTCGATGAAATGATTGACCTCATCGGTATACCGTCTGGAGAAATAGAGATCCGTGAACTCCTTGCTGTCGTCGAAGCACGTCTCCCAGAGTTTTCGGGTAGCTTCTTTCAGGTTCATAGCAGTTCGGCGGTATATTTTTCCAGCAGGATTTCCGGCTGGTACGACAGTTTGGCTTTCCGCAGTCCTTCAATTCCCAGGTCTTCTTCGCGGTTGACATACACATATTGTTCCGGAATCCGGCTGGCAAATTCCTGGTTGATTACCGCATAGGCTCCCTCAATCTCAGTATTGGCCTTTTCCACACAGACATCAAAAGTCTCCTGGTTGATAGGGGCTCCGAAGGTAAAGGCTGCAATTTTTCCGTCCACCCTTAATATGCCTCCCAGCAGGTTCAGTTCTTCCATGTGCTTCAGGGCATCCGTCATCGACTGGCGCTCCGATTCCAGCGCTTCGTTTTCCGCACAGTTGTTGGCTTTGCACCACTGTGTCTCCAGCCGGAGGCACTCATTCACAAGTTCCTGGCTGAGCGGCTCGTAAGAATGGTCGGGATAACTCTTCTTAAAACGGTTGACATGGTTGCGCTTGGGTTGGTATTTTTTCCCCGAAAGCGTAGCCAGGTCGGTACGCAGATAGATATAGTCGGCATAATCCCGGTCGGAAGTAAAAGTCATCCGGCCGGAAAAATGTGTTTTCAGCATCTCAAGCATGTTGGCACAGATGCCTGTCATGCGAAACCGTGCGTGCTTGCTTTGAGCGTCCTCTATCAGTTCTTCGATTATCGGACACGGATCACCTTCGCCCACCGGCATCATATAGGTCAGTTCCTCGTCTACGTAGAAGCGGAAGAGCAGAAATCCGTCTTTTTCCGCAACTTGCGTGCGGTACAGGAAACGCCAGCTGTAAAGATTGGCAAAACTGAGGTCGCAGTTCTGTCTTTTTCCCTGCAGGGTATACTTCTCTACCAGGGGTTTGTCTTCGATTGCTATGGGGTGAAATGAGATCATAAAGTGTGGATATGTCTTAAGAACTACTGTAGAAAAAACGTTTTCACTTGCACTTTTGTTTTCGGAATTCCTCCGTTTGTCAGCACAGTCCCAGCAGATGCAGGATGGTAGGCGTAAGCAGTGCCGTAAGTATGCCGTTCAGTGTCAGTCCCAGACTGGCATAGGCGCCGTACTTGCCGCTCACTTCCATGGCGCGTGAGGTTCCTACTGCGTGTGAGGCCGTTCCCATGGACAATCCCTGTGCGATGGGGCTGCCTACGTGACCAACCTGCAGTACCTTAAACCCGCAGATGGCACCGAACAGACCGACTACAATCACCACGGCTGCCGTCAGTGAAGGAATACCGTGAGTGGCAGTCGATACCTCCATGGCGATAGGGGTAGTGACCGACTTTGGAGCCAGTGAGATGACGATTTCGGGAGAGGCCCCCATTGCCTGTGCGATGATGACCACCGAGACAAGTCCCACCAGACATCCTGCCAGCTGTGAGATAAGAATCGGCATCAGCTGCTTCTTGATCATGCGGAGCTGCAAGTACAAGGGCACTCCCAGTGCTACTACGGCCGGTTTCAGCCAGAACTCAATCAGCTCTCCGGCTTTCTGATATTTTTCGTAAGATACACCCGAAACCTTCAGAAAGCAGATCAGCAGGGCGATGGCAATCAGTATGGGATTGATGATGACCCAGCCGGTCTTTTTCTGCAAAAGTTTGGAAACAAAGAAAAAGCCAAATGTAATGGCCAGCAAAAAGAATTTATTTTCTAGGAAATCCATATTTTCGAACAATTTGATGAACCCATCCGGTAACAATTAATACTAATACGGTGCTGACAAGTGTGGCGGTGACAATCGGCCAGAACTCAGCGGCGATGATATCAAAATACAACATCAGCGCGACTCCAGGCGGTACGAAGAAAAAGCCCAGGTTAGCTACCAGAAAATCACAAAGTCCCTGCACCCATTGCAGTTTTACCCATCCTAATTGCAGGAAGAGGGTCAATAACAGCATTCCTATAATGCTCGAAGGAAGCTGTATGTGCGTGAGGTAAACAATCAGTTCACCCAACGCCAGGCATCCGAAAAGGATAAAGCATTGACGTATCATACCTATTGATTATATTATCTTGAAAACGACTGCAAAGATATGGATTCGGGCATAAAGCGGATATAAAAACCCGAGTTTTTCTTTTTCGAGAACAGACACGGTATTTTTTTTACATACTTTAGAAGAAAAAAAACTGGTTTTTGCAAACTAGATATTACAAAAATGAGTATTTTTGCATCGTGAATTGGATAGGATGTTATCGTACACAAAAATAAAATCACATAATTAACATATCAATCATGGATTTAATTAGTCAAATTGTTGAACGCGCAAAAGCAAACAAACAGCGCATTGTACTTCCGGAAGGAACTGAAGAACGTACTTTAAAGGCAGCTAACCAGATTTTGACCGACGGTGTTGCCGATCTGATCCTTTTAGGTAACCCAGATGAAATCATGAACCTTGCCAAAGAGTGGGGACTGGGAAATATTAACAAGGCTACTATTATCGATTCGGAAAATCATCCGAAAAAAGAAGAATACGCACAGCTGTTGTGCGAACTTCGTAAGAAAAAAGGCATGACCATCGAAGAAGCTCGTAAGCTGGTGGTTAATCCTTTGTTCCTGGGCTGTTTGATTATCAAGGCTGGCGACGCGGACGGACAGTTGGCTGGAGCACGCAACACAACAGGCGACGTACTTCGTCCTGCATTGCAGATCATTAAGACAGCTCCGGGCGTAACCTGTGTTTCAGGTGCCATGCTGATGCTGACTCACGCTCCTGAATGCGGTGACAACGGTGTACTGGTAATGGGTGACGTAGCCGTAACTCCGGTTCCGGATGCCAACCAGCTGGCTCAGATTGCAGTATGTACTGCTCAGACTGCACAGGCCGTAGCAGGTATCGAACCGCGTGTAGCTATGTTGAGCTTCTCTACCAAGGGTTCAGCTAAGCATGAAGTGGTTGATAAGGTGGTTGAGGCTTTGCGCATTGCAAAAGAAATGGCTCCTGACCTGAAGATTGACGGTGAAATGCAGGCCGATGCAGCTTTGGTTCCGAGAGTAGGACAGAGCAAGGCTCCGGGTTCTGAAATCGCCGGTAAGGCCAATGTACTGGTAGTTCCTTGCCTCGAAGTAGGAAACATCTCTTACAAGCTGGTTGAACGTCTGGGTCACGCTACTGCCATCGGTCCGATCCTGCAGGGTATCGCACGTCCGGTGAACGACTTGTCTCGCGGATGCTCTATCGATGACGTATACAAGATGATTGCCATTACAGCCAATCAGGCGATTGCTGCAAAGGCTCAGTAATTTATTAATCTCTTGGGTTCCTTCTCCGGGAAGAAGAGAGGGAACTCAAGTCTTTATCTTATCTTAACCAAAAAACAAATATGAAAATTTTAGTTTTAAACTGCGGAAGCTCGTCTATCAAATATAAGTTGTTTGAAATGACAACCAAGGAAGTCCTGGCTCAGGGAGGACTTGAGAAAATCAATTTGCCGGATTCGTTCCTGAAGATTACTTTGCCTAACGGTGAAAAGAAAATCTTCGAGCGCGAAATCAAGGAACATACTGCCGGTGTTCAGTTTATTTTTGAAATCCTGACTGACCCTGTATACGGTGCAGTGAAGGATTTGCACGAAATCAACGCCGTAGGTCACCGTGTACTGCACGGAGGAACCAAGTTCAGCGGTTCTGTACTGATCGACGATGCAGTGATTGCTGCCGTTGAAGAATGCTGCGACCTGGGCCCGTTGCATAACCCGGCTAACCTGAAGGGTATCTATGCCGTACAGAAACTGTTGCCTGAAGTTCCTCAGGTAGCCGTATTCGATACTGCATTCCACCAGACAATGCCTGAGCATGCTTACCTGTATCCGCTGCCTTACGAATATTTCGAAAGATACGGTATCCGCCGCTACGGTTTCCACGGAACTTCTCACCGCTACGTTTCAAAGCGTGTATGCGAATTCCTGAACATTCCGGTAGAAGGCTCAAGAATCATCACCTGCCACATCGGTAACGGTGGTTCTATCGCTGCCGTAAAAGACGGAAAATGTATTGATACCACTATGGGTCTGACTCCGCTGGAAGGCTTGATGATGGGTACTCGTTGCGGTGACATCGACGGTGGTGCTATCCTGTACATCATGAAGAAGGAAGGTCTGACTCCAGACCAGATGTCTGACCTGCTGAACAAGAAGAGCGGTGTGCTGGGCGTATTCAAGCGTTCAAGCGACATGCGTGAACTGGAAGATGCCGTAGCTCAGAATGATCCGGTAGCTATCCGCACAGAAAACATGTATTTCTACCGCATTACCAAGTACATCGGTGCATACGCTGCTGCCATGGGCGGAGTAGACGTCATCCTGTTTACCGGTGGTGTAGGTGAAAACCAGGCAACTGCCCGTGCCGGTGTATGTAAGACACTGGAATTCCTGGGCGTGAAGATCGATGCTGAAAAGAACAAGGTTCGCAGCAAAGAAGCCATCATCTCAACTGACGATTCTAAGGTGAAGGTAGTTGTTATCCCGACCGACGAGGAACTGATGATTGCTACTGATACGATGGACATCCTGGCCAACAAGTAAGCCTTGTCCTGAGGTAAAATATTAACAGAAAGAAAGGAATTTCCTTGCAAGATTGTGTATCTTTGCGGTACGAATGTCACAAAGAAAGAACACACTTGCAGAGAGATTCCTTTCTTTCTTTTGTTTTTTGACAGGAGGTAAGTTCATAAATGAATCGGATATGAAGAAAAAAATTGTAACTTTTGGGGAAATCATGCTCCGTCTGACGACTCCCGACAACCTGCGTCTGCAGCAGAGCCGCGAACTGCTGGTGAATTATGGGGGAAGTGAGGCGAATGTGGCAATTTCAATCGCAAATTTTGGAGGGGAAGTAGAATACATTACCCGTCTTCCGGACAATGCACTGGGGGAAAGTTGCATTGCCGAACTCCGTTCGCACAATATCGGAACCGGTCACATCCTGATCGGCGGAAAGCGTCTGGGAACCTATTATATGGAGAAGGCAGCGGCGATGCGCAACTCGAAGGTGATTTACGACCGCGACGGTTCGGCTTTCTCGGAACTGAAGCCGGGAATGGTGAACTGGAGGGAGATTTTCAAGGATGCGGCCATTTTCCACTGGTCGGGAATTGATGCGGCGCTGACTCCCGGACTGGCAGAGGTGTGCCGTGAAGCGGTAGACATTGCCAAGGAAATGGGACTGACAATCTCGTATGACATCAACTACCGGAAGAATCTCTGGAATTACGGAAAGACTGCACAGGAGGTCCTCCGTCCGCTGATGACACCCAGCGACATCATGTTCGGAAGTGAAGGCGAATATGCCATGCTGACGGGCATTCCGGCACCGGGATTCAAGGCCCGCAATGCAGGAAACAAGTATGATGTGGCAGCCTATGAGGCATTCTGCCAGGCCATCAGCCGTCAGGTGCCCGACTGCAAGTACATTTATGTGGCTTTGCGCAATGTGATGAGTTCGGAACATCATACCTTTGCGGGACTGCTGTATTCGAACGGTACCCTGAAACATACCCGGGTATTCGATATCGACAATGTGGTTGACTGTGTAGGAGTAGGGGATGCGTTCTGCGGTGCCTTGCTGTACGCGCAGCATGCCTACGATGACGACCAGAAGCGGGTAGACTTTTCTACGGCAGCTTCCGTATTGAAAAATACGATTGCAGGCGACTATAACATTGTGAAGGTTTCTGAGGTAGAAGGTCTGCTGGCAAAGGATGAAAACGGAGAAGTAGCCCGATAATTATCAGATAATATAATAGGGACACTCAGTAAATAGTATAAAATTAGCCAACTAATTCATACACAATGTATTGCGAATTAGTTGGCTTTTTTGTATCTTTAGATATTCCCCCGAAAATAAGGTTTGGCAGCCAAAACGGGGGAA
>NZ_JABSOE010000036.1 GCF_013618865.1 Phocaeicola faecicola | reverse complement strand
AATCCTGTCGCTGCAAGCACTTGGCTATGACGGTGGCGAATCTTGTCATAATACATCAATTGAACTTTTTAGACCACAAAGATAAGTCAAAGAACGCTTTAATCAATTATTCGATATAAACTCTATTTAAGTTCAAACTGCATGTTGACTTTGTTCACCTGTGCCCTGTACTGCAAGAAATAGCTGTATATTTTTGTATTGTCCAGATAAGGATTTCCTCTTTTAACCTGTAGTGAATCCACAGCCTGACTTACAGAATTCAGGTAGCTGATGTCCGCCTGCTCATTGCCGATGGCCATACTTAGGAACAGCTGGTGTTTGGGGGTGAACTGATAACGCAACCCCACGTTCGTCCTGAAGTTCCAGAAACTGTGTTTGTCCTCGTTGTTGTGGTTAAGCTTATACCTCAGCAGCGATACCCCTGGCGAAACCATGAAGGTGAACTTCTTTCCAATATCCTGTGTATAGCTTAAAAACGCCATCGTTTCTCCCATGCGCAGGTATTGCGAAGACAAGGTATTTCCGGTATATTCGGAAGAAGTGATATTCTGATAATGCTGTATGTTCCCTCCTATGGAGTTGTGATGTCTCAGCTTGATGTTATATATCCCAATTGCACTTACCGAATACAGGTCCTCGTTTACATCGGTGTTGTACATCCGTTCCTGTTCCGTATAGTTTCTCAGATACTCGTTCCTTGAATAGGAGGAGTTGAGCAGGATGTGCAACCTTTGTCTGTCGCTGGGATAGAAAGTACCGTCCAGAGATACGGCCGGCTTGTAGTTCTTCTGGCTTGTAGTTTCTACGGAGCGGATAGCCTGATTCCCGGTTTCACTCGTATATGTCAGCAGTTCACCGAGGTCGTTGTGCGGTGTCTGGTTATGTACGAAAGAAACACTTCCCGACAAGGTTCTTTTGCTGTTACTGTTATTCACCTTGAACTGCACGTACTGCTGGTTGTTTTTATAGGACGCATCCTCGGTCGAAGCATTTCGGTAAACCGGCACATCCAGTGCAAACATCTCTTCCTTCTCCGTATCTGTTCCGTCATACTTTTTCATGTTATATCCGGCAAACAGCAGATAATCCGTGTTGTGGTGCGATGTTTTTGAAGCGATGTTATAGTCTCCACTCAGATATCCGAACAGCTGCTCCCCATCCAGTGAGATATATCCCCCCGTCTTGTATTCCTTGGTAATATAATTGATAGAGGCAGCATCTCCCAGATACTGTCCGGTAGGCATTTCGAAAAACTCAATCCGTTCGATGTCCTTCGGGCGCAGGTTCTGCACTTCCCTGAAATCAGCCTTTACGCCATTGATATATAACGTAGCCTGTCCCCGGGAGGTAGATACCGTCTTCTGTCTTCTCTCTACGGTGATTCCTGGAATCATCAGATTATACAATAAATCATATCCCGTATATGCATGCTTTACCTGCTGCTTGTCGGGAATAATCAGCAAATGGTCTTTCTTCTGTATGACAGATGCGCCTGTCACGGTGACTCCCTCCAGCATCACATTGTTTTCTTCTAGTATGACCGTTGGTAGTTCATAATCCTTGTCGGGCATTTCAAAGTCAAGAAAACGGTTGGTATATCCGATGCAACTGGCAGACAGAATATATTTCCCCTTCTTGATGTTATCCAGACAGAATTCTCCCTTCTCATCCGTCACGCTTCCTTTGACGAAAGAGGAGTCTGGAGCCAGTATCCGTATGGTGGCTGCCGGTATGGAGTTCTGTTCTATGTCTTTTATACTTCCGGTTACTTTATGATTGGCAGAGTAGGCACTCATAAAGGAGAAGCAGGTGATAAGCAAGCAGATTCGTTTTTTCATATCTATTCTTCATTTTATGTAGATTCATATTATTCAGCTTTCAATATTGCACTGTTTATTGTAGTGTTAATATTACGCTGTTCTTTAGAAGTGTTCTTTCCAAAGTCGAATGTATAAGCTACTTTGATATAACCTGTTTTTTGATACGTTTCACTATAAGAGCTGTTATGAAAACGATATACCCCCATATCCATATACATTTTAGTTTGGTTGTGTTTGCTAAATGTATTGTCCGTACCGGCTTCTGCCATCCAATTTTTATGATTCCAACGCACAAATGCACCATAATTTGCTGGGGTATCTACGAAAGCGGGATAATTATCTAATGTTTTTCCCGTAGATTTTCCGTGTATATTAAATGCAAAATCTTTCCAGTAATAGTTTATATCCATGCTTCCTCCCCATTCGTTTCTATGTTGTTTTACCTTTCCCGTAATTTCATTATAACGATAAAATCCTAGCAGTTTAATATGTAAACTAGGAATTATCTTGTAAGTAACAGCGAGTGAACCTTTTAATTGATGAAAATTTCCTCCAGTACGGAATGTATTCACCAGTTTGTCATTTTCTATATAGTAATCACTGAAAACACTGTTTATAGCCCCAAAATAAAGCCCTGCCACTTGCAGATTGATTTTTCCTGTCTGGTGGTTATAAACCAAATAACTATTATAATAATTGGTCCTTTCCAGATGCGGATTACCCCGTTTGACAGACAATGAATCCAATTCTTGATTCACATTATTTATCCATTCCATAGGTGGATTGGAATTTCCTGTATTCAATCCATACAATATAGAGTTTTCGGAATTTATCTGATAGTTCAATAAGATATTAGCATGAGGAGACAGGTAACGTTTTGCTTCATTTCCATGCAAACAATATTGCAGTAAATCACCTCCAAACTGCAAACTCATATATATTTTTCCGATGCTTTGATTGTATTGTCCCATTAATAAAGTCTCAGTTGTCCATAAATGACTCCATTCCTTAAAATCTTCTTTATATGTGGCAGAAGAAATAGAATGTAAATGGCTGAAGTTTAATCCGAAAGAGTTGTTGTGTTTTAACTGGATATTATAATCTGTTGAAAACGTAATATTGTATAAACTTTCGTCCACTTTCGTATGAGAAAAGTAGTTTCTTTCCGTGTACTTTCGTATATACTCATTGTTTGTATAAGTAGCTGTTAAATTAACATTCAAAAACTGCGTCTGTCCCAATTTAAAACTTCCATATAAATTTAAACTTGGCATTAGGGCAGTCTGGGTTGTTTCAGTTTTTGCACTAATATCATTAACTGGAGTATTATCATATTCAATGACACTTTTACTATAATTGTCCGGCATGCTTTGATGGACAAAGGAGATTTTTCCAGCTAATGTCCGTTTATCATTGTTGTTATTAATATTCAGTTGTGCATATTGTTTGTTCTTATTCAGCTCTGCATCATCTACATGGGTTGTACGGCTTATTTCCTGCTCTGGGAAGTAAAAAACTTCTTTTTTATCTGTTCGTATCCCATCATTATGCTCCATGGAGTGACCGGCAAATAGCGTATAGCTGGTACTTTTGTACACAACCTTTAGATTGGCATTGTAGTCGCCTCCCAAATACCCGATAGTTTGCATCCCATCTAATGCAACATAACCACCTGTGTTTTTCTTTTTCAATATATAGTTGACCGAGGCTTTATCACCTGCATACTTCCCCGTAGGCATTTCAAAATATTCTATTTTTTCAATATCTTTAGGACGAAGAGCATGTATTTCTTTGTTGTCAGCTTTTTGCCCATTTATATAAAGGGTAGCTTCTCCCAACAATGTATTTACCGAGCCTTTTTGTGTATTGACAGACATTCCCGGAATCATCAGATTATACAAAAGATCATATCCTGTAGAAGCGTGTTTTACTTGTTGTTCAGTTGGGATAATTAATACCCGATCTTTTTGACGAACAAAAGAAGAAGCTTTTACTACTACTTCATCCAATAATATATTATCCTTTTTCAGCGTAAGCAAAGGTAATTTCTTATCTTGGATTCCTATACTAAAGATATGCCATTGCGGTATATATCCCATAGAACTTACAAAAAGTAGATAATCACCCGAATATACATTTTGCAGGCAATAGTTACCTATACTATCCGTTATGGTTCCTTGTACAAAGGAAGAATCGGGATGTAATAGCTGAATGGAAGCATAAATTACTTCTTGTTTGTTTTCACTCTTCACATTACCTTTGACCAATACTTGAGAAATCATAGGAAGTACATAAAACAACCAAAACCAAACAGTTAAACCTAATATTTTCATTAATAACTTTTTAATTTAAAATTATTAAAAGCGACCATTGAACAGATAATTTGCCTCGTTTTAATATTTGTTATCTAAATTCATATGTTGTACGAACAAAATATCATTTAATGGTCGCTCAATCAATCTTAATCTAAATAGATTTTAATTTTCTGTTACAGCACTTAGTTAGCATTGTAGTTCACAATTCTGCAAGTGAGGACAGCGAAACAAACAAGTTGGTGTTGGATCATCCGTTAAATCTAATAATCCACCAGACACTAGAGGGTCTGTTTCCAAACGTTCTTCTAATTGCTGAAGATCAAACTCTGAAAAATCTGAGTTTACTGAAAAGATTTCATCTTTAATCATAGCTAAAACTTTATTTATTAAACATATTCGCATAAACACTATTATATACAGTATTTACGGCTTTTATTATCATTCTCTTAAATAAATTACACTGATTGCTTTTCATTGCTAAGCACCCTCCACCACACAAAAAGACATATTTACAATGTTTACAAGACGAAGAAGTGACATCATGGGTATGCCATTTTTTTAATTCATTCTTATTCCAGCTAATGGTATTATTCTTAATAGTTCCTATTTGGAACTTTTTATCCCCAACAACTTCCCAACATGGATAAATTTCTTTTAATGGCGAAAATACATACTCTCCAGTTTGAGCAGTACAATGCACAGCTGTTAGTGGTAAGGACTTTTTAGCTGTAACCGAATATTCTATTTTTTTATAAACTGTATTATATCCTGCACAAACAGTAATCGTACCCATCTTTTCATGTCTTTTTAAATACTCGGATTCGGATAAAAAATCAATATCATTTTTATCATTTTCTTTGACCTCTTTATTATCTTGAATTAATGCAGAATACACTTTAAAGTTTTTATGGGCTAAGAATCCTAATTGCCTGAAATAAGAATATAAATCCCTAAAATCTTCTAAATTATAATTATCCACATTTACTCTTATGTGAATATCTACGTTCAATCCTTTTTCAAAAATCAATTTAATGTTAGAAATAATCTTGTCAAAAGAATTAAAATCTTCAAAATGTTTTCGCTTTTGATTATGTTTTTTCTTTGTTCCATCAATTGTAATCTGAAGCAGAGTAATTAAATCAGGTGCTAATAAAGTCAAATAAGAATCTAGATCATATCCATTAGTTATAGCATGGAACTTATACCCTTTTTTTCGACCTTCCTGAACAATATATGTCACTATTTCTTTATTTTCTTTCAATAAAGGTTCGCCTCCATATAATGTTATTACAGGGGCTTGAAGTTGTTTCCTTGGTTCAATTTCAGTCATGGCATTAAACAATTGGTCCACTTGAGATTTTGTAAGAACAATGCGATGTGACGAATCTTTATATTCTCTTTTTTCAAAGCAGTAAGGACACCTAAAATTACAGTTATAGGTAACAACCCATGTGAAACTTTTATGCAAAATTTCATCTCTTTTATGTAATGCTTGAGCTACCCTTTCTACATATTCTATTTCTTCTTCTTTTGTTTTATTTGTAATATATCCTCTCTTCTGTAAAACTTGTAATGTCAGACTTGAAATTTTTTTTATTTCATTATTTTTTAGATATAATACAATACTTTCACTAACAATATCCATAGCGCCTGTGTATCCATGAATTAGCATATATTTCCCTTTTTCACTTTCCAGTTTAACTGGAATCATGTAGGATGATGTTCTAAGTGTTCCCATAAGGTTATTTTATTGTATATCGTTAATATAGATTTGTCTGTGATTTTGAAAATAGAATATTTGCTCCTCCTGTCCCCGGGTACGGTCTCTGAGTAGAAGTAGAGCATTATCGGGTACTTGGCAAGGCATTGTAACTTCTGTAGCCACTTGTTTCAGTATTGGAATCCATCCTTTTGTGTGGTCGAAATAGAAGAGTTCGTATTCATCGTCGATACGGATGAAGTTATCATCGTTGCGGGGAACGCATATTGCATGAGTCAGGTGGACTTCTCTTCCAAAATCGAATATGATGGAGTCTCCCTTGTGTTTCGACAGATAATAGGTCAATGGATCATGGTCAAAACAGTTGCTTAATTGCATGGCTGGATCGCGTGAATCATACGCTTCTCCGGCTTCCATATGAAGAGGCTTTATTTCCTTTGTATTGTCATAGAAATGAAGTTCGGCCAATTCCACAGGTACATTATCACGGGCAATGTATTTGAGGTATCGCAGCTTGCTTTCCAAAGGATAACGATTGTAGCATACATAGGGTGTATCACATATCTCATAAAGTTTACGGCTTATTCGATAAGGCGTATCTCCTGCATAAAAACGGGCATGGAGTACTCGGTACAGGCGCTCTTTGTTCCATACAGGCATTGGATATTTGCGGTAAAGTAGTTCTTTATTCATCTTGGCTGTGTCGGGTATCAGGTAATGTACATGATTATGCAGGAAAATGAATGGGGCGCTTTCTAATGTTAAATGCTCGGGTGTACCGGAAAGAAGTAGATAAATGTTCTTGTCTTCTACTGTTCCGAAGGTAACGGCATGTTCCTTTATTTCCCCTTTGATAATGGGGATGATTTGCTCTCGTTTGAAAGTTCCCAAATAATAGTTCTTACCGGTATCTGTTATGGGAAGAGTGAGTTCGGTGTGAAAATATTCATCGGATACATCTTTCCGGTGTGGGTCTTTCAGGTTGTCTGGTATGGATTTATCGTTCAGCAAAGAGAGGAATTCATCCTGAAGAGCATAGGTACGTCGGTATACTTTGCACTTACGTCGAGGGTCAGTTTCCATGCTGCCTCTTTGGGCAAAGAAATCCGAGTAGAATAAAGGGACATTTTGTTTGGTCGTGTCCAATACTACACACCAGCCATGTGAACTGAAAGTTTCCGGAGAATAGGCATAGAAGTCTTTTTGGATAGGAATACCTAATGCCCGCATTACTAAAATGGTAAAATTACACTCATCAGTACAGTCACCTATGCGATGCTTGGCAATAAACAGAGGAGAGGCAGTTCCCAATGGATTGAAGGTCATGGTGTGGATATACCCTTCTTCTTTTAGTACCTTGCATACTGCATTGGCAGCTTCGATAACATCGCTACCAGTATATAGTGAATCTAATATATAGCTGTATTGTTGGAGGAAGGTAGTGCGCCATTCTTCCAGTTCTTCGTTTGTAGCTCGGTAGGGAAGCAGGTATTCGCAGAATTCCTGAAAGGTATAATGCTTGCCCCACGGCCTTTTATGCCATGCTTCAAATGCCATGTCAATATTTCGTATCAGGTAATCGGATTTTATGGTCTTCAAATCTTCTGCTATGGTGAAATTACGGCATTGGGTAAGAAGAGACTGAAGGCTGTCCGGATGGATAAAACCGTCTTTCAGAAATGCTGTTTTGGCTGCTTCTACTTTTGTCCGATCAGTGTTGAGGCTACTATACTGGTAGGGCATATTTTCTATCAGGTAAATAGCGGCTTTGTACTTCAAGGTATCGGCATCATTTTGATAGTGTGCCAATACTTTGAATAGTTCTTCTCGGTTTTGTTTGGCTTGTTCTAGGGCATAGGCAAGTTTGTCACTGCCGGAAGATAGGCAAGAGGTAAACAGACCGAGAATTAGGACGCCTATGTATAGTGCTTTTTTCATAGTATTGTGCAGGATTGTAAGGTCATTTTTCAAGATATCCTAATATGTAGTTGTCTCCTTTTCGTATCTCTACTAAATACTTTCCGGGTGATAAGGTTTCGGTAGGTATGAGGTGGGGGGAATTGGCAGCAAGACAGATTTCTTCTTGAGAAATTAAATGCCCTGTAGTGTCTTTTATTTTTATACAGAGTCCTTCTATCGTTTTGTCTGATGAGATAGTCAGTTGTCCTTTCTCTATAGATAAGAGCGGAGAATTCCGGTCCTTATTTGAAGTGTTTTTCCAATTATTTTCTATTGTGAAAAAGGTTTGTGCATCTGCACTGATTAAAGTAAGTAAGCTGAATAGCAAACTGAATAGCACTTGTTTTTTCATAATCTCTTTTGTGTTTTTTTGATTTGTTGCTAAAGTAGAAGTTATGAAGAAACAAGTGCAAAAAATGAGTTTGCATTTTGTTTACATTTTGTAACTGCTTATAAATCAAGTATAATTTTGTCGGTTTTTTCAGCAGAACCTTCCTCTCCGGTTAGCTTTTTGTGCATACGTGCACGAGCTACCGTAATGGCAGAAGTGGAGCGGTTAAGCAGATGTGCAATCTGCGATACTGGAATTCCTGTCTTCACCAAGTGGCAAATATGAAGTTCATTGGCTGACAAGCGAGGGTAGAGCATCAGTAGTCGGTGGGTAAACTGGGGATATACCTTGTCTATCTCACACTGTAAGGTTTCCCAGTCATTCGGATTCAGGTCGCGACTGTCTGTGGCGCGGTGAAACAGCAGATAGATATCCGACTGCTTGAAGTGTGCGATGCGCTGTTCTTGTGACTCTATGGTGTGAAGGAACTGCTGGGAACTTTCCAATGCTTCTTTCTGGGCTTCCAGTTGAGCTTGCTTTAGCTTGTCGTTTTGCCGGATAGCGACTTGAAGCTGTTCGGTGAGTTCCTTTATCTGTTGCTCTTGCTGCTGTTGATTTTGTTGGGTCTGTCGGTAATGTTCTTCTTGGATAAGTAAGAGGCGTTTGGCCTGTTCTTCTGCTTTTTGGCGTTTTTGTCTGATGTGCAGGTAAATTCCTCCTCCGGCAGAAAACAGGATGCCAAGAGAGAGAATGAGTCCGGTTATGGTCATTTGCTGGTGGATAGTCTGCTCCTTTAAATGAAAGTTTTCTTGTTCGGTCAGATGATAGTCATAAAGGGTATTGGCTTTGGCTACCTCTTCCGTTTTTGTGATTTGCCGGATCGTGTCTTGTAGTTGGTACGCCTTTAATTCATATTGATATGCTTTAGGATAATCTTTTCGATATGCGGCTACTTGGCTTAGGGCATGATATGCTCCTATTTGGTTATAGGTATCTCCTTCCTTAAATACTGTTTGCAGGTAATATTCGGCAGAGTCAATCTTTTCATCCTGTAGATAGATTTCACCTAGCATTTTGCATACATTGGAGAATGGTGAATACTTCAGCACTCTCTGTAAGATGACACGGGCAGAATCGTTCTGTTTCTCTTCGAAATAAACTCCTCCCAACTCTGAAAGAATGGAGTAGGCTGTGTTTGAATCTTGGTGGGCAATGGCTATTTCATACCCTTTCCGGTAAGAAAGGATAGCGCTGTCTATCTGTGCAGAAAGGTGGTAGATGCGTGCCATGTCACGGCATGCAAAAGCCATGCCGCAGAAATTACCTGCAGTATCCCCATAAGCATATTGCTGTCGGGCTGCTGCCATACTTTCCTTGTGCAGCCCCTGATAGGCAAAGAGAATGGCCATTTGTCCGTATATTTTCCCCATCAGTGTCTTGTTGCTTCCGCCTTGCCCCGTTGTAATTGCCATGCGGTAGCACGCTATGGCGCGTGGGGCATTATGCAGGTCACGATATACGCCTCCCTGCTGGTAGTAGGCTTCGGTGAGCCGCTCTTTGTCGGGATGACTTTCGTAATATGCTACAATCCGGTTGATGAGGCTGTCGGAGGTGGGGAGGACATCCATTTTGTCCTTCGCCTTGATGCAGAGCAGGTGGTAGTACATTTGGGTTTCTTCAGGCTCTTCGTTCAGATGCTCTATTTTTTGCAGATAGAGGAGTGCACTGTCCGGGCGGGTTTCAATAAGACGGATGGCCTGCTGCATGGCGGCAGGGTAGGGCTGTGGCCGTCGGCATCCGGTAAAGAGGACCACCAGTATTCCGGAAAGGCTGAGAAGAAGGGAAAGAAGTGGCTTTGTCATAGTAGGCGTGGCTAAAGTAAGGGATAAAAAAACGGTCGGTTTTCCACTAGGAGACCGACCGTTTTTCTTATGCATGATTCGTAGTCAAAATTACTTTTTGATACGGTTGTAACGGCTCATGAACTTATCTACGCGTCCAGCTGTGTCAACCAGTTTAGACTTACCAGTGTAGAAAGGGTGAGAAGTGCTGGAGATTTCCAACTTAACACAAGGATAAGTTTCGCCTTCGAATTCTACTGTGTCTTTTGTAGCACAAGTTGAACGAGACAGGAACATGTCACCGTTTGACATGTCTTTAAATACTACCGGACGGTAGTTTTCAGGATGAATGCCTTTTTTCATTTCAGTATATACTTTATTGTTATTATTAGCTTGTTTATATTAAATATGGTGGTAACACGAGTGTGTAATGGTTTTATTTTCGGATTGCAAAAATACTGCTTTTATTTGAAATAGAAAAAGTTTTTTGCTATTTTTTTGTTTTTGCTTCTGTATATTAGTGCTTTGCTGCTTTCTTTTGTCCTTTCTGAGTATCCGTCATTCCGGCAATTACCGGCTTTTTTATGCTTTCTGTTTGCAACATGCAGTTTGCAGACCGTCCTTCAATTGTCATTATCGGCATTGATTTAGGTCAAAATACACCTTAATCCTGCATTTTCATGAGTGAAAAGAAGGCATTTGATTCATTTATTCGTATTTTTGCACATAGAATTTAATCACTAACAATTATAAAAATTACAACAATGGTTAATTACAAAGATTTAGGTCTGGTTAACACAAGAGATATGTTTGCCAGAGCAATCAAAGGTGGATATGCTATCCCTGCTTTCAACTTCAATAATATGGAACAGATGCAGGCTATCATCAAGGCTGCAGTTGAAACAAAGTCTCCGGTAATCCTTCAGGTTTCTAAAGGTGCTCGTCAGTATGCTAACGCTACTTTGTTGCGTTACATGGCTCAGGGTGCTGTAGAATACGCTAAGGAATTGGGTTGCGAACATCCTGAAATCGTTCTTCACCTCGACCACGGAGATACTTTCGAAACTTGCAAGAGCTGTATCGACTCAGGTTTCTCTTCAGTAATGATCGACGGTTCTCACCTGCCATACGAAGAAAACGTAGCTTTGACTAAGAAAGTTGTAGAATACGCTCATCAGTTCGATGTAACTGTAGAAGGTGAATTGGGTGTATTGGCTGGTGTTGAAGATGAAGTTTGTGCAGAACACCACACTTATACTAACCCTGAAGAAGTTATCGACTTCGCTACTCGTACAGGTTGCGATTCATTGGCTATTTCAATCGGTACTTCTCACGGTGCTTACAAATTCAAACCGGAACAGTGCCACGTTGATCCGGCAACTGGTCGTCTGGTTCCTCCTCCTTTGGCATTCGAAGTATTGGATGCTGTAATGGAAAAACTTCCGGGATTCCCTATCGTTCTTCACGGATCTTCTTCTGTTCCTCAGGACGAAGTTGATACTATCAATAAGTATGGTGGTAAACTGGAAGCTGCTATCGGTATTCCTGAAGAAGAATTGCGTAAGGCTGCTAAATCTGCAGTTTGCAAGATCAACATCGACTCAGACTCTCGTCTGGCAATGACTGCTGCTGTACGTAAAGTCTTCGCTGAAAAACCGGCTGAATTCGACCCACGTAAATACCTGGGCCCGGCTCGTGACAACATGGAAAAACTGTACAAGCACAAAATCCTGAACGTTTTGGGTTCTGACAATAAATTGGCTAACTGCTAATTTAAATTGATATAGACTTTATACACCTATATTATAAATGTAAAAGAGTTGCTCTTTTCTTCGTGAAGGAGCAACTCTTTTTTTTATGGGACTTTTCCCGATTCTGCCTGAGCCTTGTCAGGGTTTTATGGATAAGGGTACGGTATATGATTTCCGTTTGTCTTTCAGTTCCTTGGCAAGCATGTCGGCCTGTGTCTCATCGGTATGCTTGTCGTTCAAGAAGGTTTCGGCTTTCCGGATCAGCTGTTCCAGTTCTTTGGCCTGAGGCTGTTCCAGATTGAAGTAATCGTCTTCGCCATGGTAATAAAGCAGTCTCAGCCGGGCAAGCAGCAGTTCCGCTTTCAGCGATACCGTTCCTTTGTATACATGGATTGGCTGACTTTCGTCCTGTGTGAACTTCAGTTTATCGTAAGATGCTTCTATAAACGAAATCTTTTTCTCCTTTCTGAAATCGTTTCCGTCGTAGTTCATTGAGCAGATGTGATAGCTGCCGTCCAGGTGGTCAATGAAGTAAATCCGATCTTGAGTAAGTTTCAATTTGTCTATAATACCCGCTCTGGAGTCGGTTTGCAGTTGCCTTAGTACCGTCCGGCGGCTTCCTGAAAAGTCGCTCTTTATGATTGCCATCTTTTCGTCTTTTTGGGATACATAATACCAGTTTCCATCGGCATACAGGGCTTCGGTCTTGGTTATCCGGTTGTTGGCGTCGTACCGTCTTATTACACACGATTCATCGTCGAATCGGGTGCCGGCTTTCAGGTAAATCCGTGGCGCCAGATTGGTATGGGGCCTAGGATGTCCGAATGCCGTGTAGAACAGTTCGTCGGAGCATAGAAAATATTTATTGATGCTGCTCATGTTTTTCTGCCTCTGCGTGCTTGCATCGTCAAAGGTTGCATCTGCATGATACCAGTTTCCGTCGATGTAAATCCGGTTCCATACATGTCCCTGAGTGTTCGTGGCCTGACCGGTAACGTAGTCTGTAGTAATTCCGATGCCGTTCATCAGCAGTGAATAAGAAAGGCTGTATCCTTGGCAGACTGCTTTTTTAGGCAGGAAGACTCCTACAGCCGAGAAGGCACTGTATGCCAGATAGGGGATATTCTTCGTTCATTTGTCCGTAGATGACCTCCTTGCATACTTTCTGATAAAGAGTATAGGCTATTTCGGGTGCTGTCATTCTGTAGTCTAGCTGTGAATAGTATTCGGCCAGGCTTTCTTCCATCTGCGGGAATACATCCTGCATATGGCTGGGGTTTACGGCATATCGGGGGAGGAAGGCCTTCAGGTTTTCCGGATTGTCTATGTCGGTCCGGTATCCGATATTTCCGCTCATCTTCAGGTGGAACAATAAAGGGGTTTCTGCCAGAAACTGCTGATAGATACTGTCGGCCTTGGTTTGGGGAATGTGGAATTCACGGACATCTATTGCCTGTTCTCCACGTAATACTCCGTTGGTCAGTTTCTTGAACAGTTCACTCATCTGCTCGGGAGTGGTTTGTGGATTTTCCTCTTCCGGTGTTTTCTCTTCTGTGGTGTCACCGGTCTGTTCCGGGTCTTTTTCTGAATCCTTTTCTTCGGTCTTTTCCGGTGCCTTGGGGATTTCCGGTTCTTTTTTCTCGCATCCGGAGCAAAGCATGCCGCACATAAGCACTGAGAGTGCCAACAGGGGTAGTTTTCTCATAAAATTCTTGAATATGTAAATGTAAGTCTAGTATTTCTGTGTCTTGAAATGCAGGACAGCATTTTTTAATTTATATATAACAAAGGTAGGGCCCGGAATGTTTGCCGGATAAGTAATTATTCTTTATATAAAAGAGCAGCGTCCGATAAATCTTGCGGCAGATTCATCGGACGCAGTATCACAGGTTGAAAAGACAACGCTTATCTTGCAGCAAAGAACAGTGAGCCGTTCTGGGCACGCATGGCAGATACACCCATCAGGTCGGGAGTGACTGTCATCGGGGTACCGTCTTTCTGCTTGAACGTGATGGTGCCGTCTTCGTTCATGGTAATCAGCTCGTATGATTTGTCTTCGTATACAGCATTCCAGGTACGGTTTTCCTGATTGTAGACCAAATCGACTGACTGACCTTCCTCACCTTTCTTGGTGATGGTATAGCCGTCGGCATTGGTGCGTACCAGGTATTCTCCGTTTTCTCCTTTGACTGTCTTTACGGTGCCGACTTCCGCAACCGGATTGGAACCGCTCCAGAATTCAATGGAGTTCAGTACAATTACATCGGCTAAATATGCCACTTCGTATACAGGAACAATATGGAAGGCCAGGAATACAATCTCATTTACGAACTTGTTGCCCAAACTCTGGTTCCAGTCTTTCAACTGACTCCACAGACCGAATGAACCAATGCAGGAAGAAAAAAGTAAACTTCCGCTCAATATGGCACAGATTGCTGTTATTTTAGTCTTTCTCATGGCTTGATATTTTAATAAGTTAATGATATCTGCTTTTTTATATAATTAGGATACTACAAAGTTAGAAGTTATTTTGAATAATGAAATAAAAACGGCTGAAAAAATGTATCTTTGTCACGTTTTATCAAAGATGAAAGGAAAATTAATAATATAATAACGATGGAAGAAACAAAAATGAAAAGATTGAATGATTCTCGGGCCGTGCGTTGGGGCGCTTTGGCCATTGTGGCCTTTACAATGATGGCGGCATATTATGTGAACGATGTGGTGGCGCCTTTGAAGACCATGCTCGAAACCGAACTGAAATGGGACAGCAGTGCGTTCGGATTGTATACCGGCGCGTACAGCTTTCTGAATGTATTCTTTTTGATGCTGATCTGGGGAGGACTGATTCTTGACCGTTTCGGTATCCGGTTTACCGGAAAGCTGGCTACCGTACTGATGGTGCTGGGTACCGGACTGGAATATTATGCCATGACCTGTATGGTAGATGATGAGGCGATGGTGATGGGTTACCGCATCAGTGTGTTTGTTGCCTCTGTGGGTTATTCTATTTTCGGTGTCGGCGCCGAGGTGGCAGGTATTACCGTGACCAAGATGATTGCAAAATGGTTCCGTGGAAAAGAAATGGCTACTGCGATGGGAGTGCAGGTGGCACTGGCGCGTATCGGTTCGCAGGCTGCTTATGCCGTGGCTATTCCTATTTCCCGTTCTTATGAGATTACTACACCGGTGCTGATCGGTCTGGTCTGTCTGGTAGGAGGACTGATTGCCTTTTTTGCTTTCTCTGTGCTCGACAAGAAGCTCGACCGTCAGATAGAAGCCGAACCGGATGCGTCACCCGAAGAAAAGTTCTCGTTCCGTGATGTGGCAAAGATCCTGTCTAACCCGGGATTCTGGCTGATTGCATTGCTGTGCGTGCTGTTTTATTCCTGTGTGTTCCCTTTCCAGAAATTCGCTTCAGAGCTGATGATCAGTAAATATGGCATCGATGAGAATGTAGCCGGATTCTTTGCCGGTCTGCCGGCCTTGGGAGCATTGTTCCTGACTCCGGTATTCGGTGGTATGGTCGACAAGCGTGGAAAGGCAGCTTCTATCATGATGCTGGGATCTTTCATGCTGATTTGCGTACACCTTATTTACGCACTTCCGTTCATCACCAGTTCTTTTATAGCCATCCTGCTGATGATTCTGCTGGGTATCGCCTTTTCGCTGGTGCCGTCGGCCATGTGGCCTTCGGTTGCCAAAATCTTCCCTTCACACCAGTTGGGAACGGCTTATGCACTGATTTTCTTTATCCAGAATATCGGTCTTTGGGGAATTCCTACACTGATAGGGGCTGTGCTCAAAGAGTTCTGTGTGGTAGGTAAGACCGAATCGGGAGCCAATCTTTACGACTATACGCTGCCGATGTGTATCTTCACCGGTATTGCGGTATTGTCGCTGTTCATTGCCTTTGCATTGAAACTGGCCGACCGTAAGTACGGATACAAGCTCGAAGAAGCTAATATCAAATAAATCCGGAGTCCTGTCCGGGCCTATAAAAACTGTCAATGCCGCACTTCCGTTTTACGGGGGTGCGGCATTGATGCTTTACAGGGCCTTGGGCCGGTGATGTTCCGGAAGGGGTGCCGGAGATATGTTCCGGCAGATGCATGTCAGTACCTGAAACTGCTTCCTCCCAGAAACTCCCTCAGCAGTGAGGTGGGCGGGATTTCCTGGTCGGGAACCGATACAAAATATTCCAGGAAGCGCAACAGCCGGTGGGATTCCGAATATTCGGGCCGGTTGTTGGGTACCTTCCTCAGAATGGGTTCCGCATAGTCTTTCAGTACGGCCAGCTCGAACAGCAGGGCCGAGTTGAACATGGCATCGGCATACTCCTGATACGGGAAAATCCATTTGTCTTCTCCCTTGCGTACGCTGCCCCAGCGTGAGATGGTTTCCTCGGCCGAATAGTTCCGGTATTTGTAGTCGCGGATGATCCGTCGCAGCAACCGGTTGTCGGTAGTCGGGATATAATTATGGTTGTCGAGCAGGATGGTAGTAAGTGCCGATACATAAATCTTGAACTTGTTTTCGGCCGGAATGTTCGGAGTCAGCGCCGGATTCAGGGCGTGGATGCCTTCCAGAATCAATACCATGTGCTCATCGATTTTCAGTTTGTTTCCGCTCATTTCCCGTCTTCCGGTAGTGAAGTTGAAGCGGGGAAGTTCTATTTCCTTTCCGTCGAGCAGGTCTTTCAGCTGTGCTTCGAAGAACGGTCTGTCGAGTGCCTCCAGCGATTCAAAATCATAATTTCCGTTTTCGTCTTTCGGGGTGTTTTCCCGGTTTACGAAATAGTCGTCCAGTGAGATGGGATACGGTTTCATGCCATTGGTCATCAGTTGTATGCTGAGACGCTTGCTGAAGGTAGTCTTACCCGATGACGACGGGCCTGAGATCAGTATCAGTTTCACCCGCTGTCCGTTCTGGTTACGGTGCGTAATCTCGTCGGCTATCTGTGCGATTTTCTTTTCCTGCAAGGCTTCCGATACGTTGATAAGGTCGGTGGCATGTCCGGCGTTGCAGGCAATGTTGAAATCGCCTACGGTGCTGATTCCCAGAATCTGGTTCCAGCGGCGGTATTCCTGAAAGACTTCCAGCATTTTTTCCTGTTTGACTACCTCTTCCAGCTTTTCGGGATGCTGGCGGTCGGGAATGCGCAGCAGCAGTCCGTCGTAGTATTTTACGATATCGAACTGGCGGATGTATCCCGTGCTGGGAACCAGGCTGCCGTAATAGTAATCGATACAGTCTTCCAGCCGGTAATAGAAAGTATAGAGCTGTCCGCTGGTCTGCAGCAGTTTTACCTTGTCTTCCATGCCCTGTGAGCGGAACAGGCCGACGGCTTTTTCGGTGTGGCATTCAATGCGCTCGAAAGGCAGGTCGGCCGCTATCAGCTCTTTCATCCGCTGCTTGATCCGGCTTACGTCGTCCAGTCCGATGCTGCGGTCGAGGTGCAGGTGGCAGTAATATCCTTTCGATACCGGGTGTTCGAGCGAGATGCTGCCCGTAGGATACAGGTCTTTTACAGCCTTTACCAGGATGAAGCAGAGCGAACGCACATAGGTACGCATTCCCGAGGGGTTGGTAATGTCGAGAAACTCTACGTCTTTATTGTAATATACCCGGAAATTAAGCCCTTCTACCTTGTTGTTGACCTTGGCGCTGACCGGACCATAGGGCATATTCAGGTCCAGGCCGCTGTAAATGTCCAAAAGAGAACTTCCCACAGGGAATTCTTTTGTTAAATTGTTATTTTTGCAATATATTTGTAGCATAATTGTAATATGTATTACTAACATGGTTGAATAGGCAGGTAATTTACGCAATAAAAAGTTATAAGCCTATCTCCAGCTTAATTAATTACTGATGGAATATACTTTTTATGATTTTTTAGCGCTGCTCGGATCGCTGGCGCTTTTCCTTTATGGAATGAAAATCATGAGTGAGGGACTGCAGAAGTTTGCGGGCGACCGTCTTCGCAGTATCCTGACTGCAATGACCACCAATCGGGTGACCGGTGTACTGACAGGTATGCTCATTACTGCCCTGATTCAATCTTCTTCGGCAACGACAGTTATGGTCGTCAGTTTCGTAAACGCAGGACTCCTTACGCTTTCCCAGTCAATCGGAGTGATTATGGGAGCCAATATCGGTACTACCGTGACTGCGTGGATCATCTCTACCCTAGGATTTAAAGTTGATATTTCTGCCTTCTCGCTGCCTCTTCTGGCGATTGGTATTCCACTTTTGTTTTCTCAGAAAAGTTCCCGTAAATCGGTCGGGGAGTTTATCTTTGGTTTTGCTTTCCTTTTCATGGGACTTAACTTGCTGAAAGTGAATGCGCCCGACTTGAGCCATAATCCGGATATGCTGGCCTTTGTACAGAATTATACGGATATGGGGTTCCTCTCTGTCATCCTGTTCGTGCTCATCGGTGCCGTGCTGACCATGATTGTGCAGGCTTCGGCGGCTACGATGGCTATTACGCTGATCATGTGTGCCAACGGATGGATCAGCTTTGAACTGGGAGCGGCTCTGGTACTGGGAGAGAACATCGGTACGACGATTACGGCGAATCTGGCGGCTCTGACGGCCAATACCCAGGCACGGCGGGCGGCTGTGGCGCATCTGATGTTCAACCTTTTCGGAGTGGTCTGGGTGCTGTGTCTCTTCGAGCCTTTCCTGAATATGGTCGACTGGATCATTGCCGACTTCATGAATATCAGTGAGGCCGGAGGTGTGGCTGTCTCATTCAAACTGTCGGCTTTCCATACGTGCTTCAATGTCTGCAACGTACTGATCCTGATCTGGTTCGTGAAGTTTATCGAGAAAACCGTTTGCAAGGTGGTACCGCAGAAGGAACAGGAAGAGGAATACCGTCTGCAGTTCATTACCGGAGGTATGCTCTCTACGGCAGAACTTTCTATCCTGCAGGCACGCAAGGAAATCAATCTGTTTGCCGAACGGATACAGCGGATGTTCCGCATGGTGCGCGACCTGCTGCATACGGAGAACGAGAATGATTTCAACAAGCTTTTCAGCCGGATTGAGAAATATGAGAACATCAGTGACAACATGGAGGTGGAAATTGCCAATTACCTGAACCAGGTGTCGGAAGGAAGACTGAGCTCGGAAAGTAAGTTGCAGATCCGTGAAATGCTGCGTGAGGTTACCGAGATTGAAAGTATCGGAGACAGCTGTTATAACCTGGCACGTACCATCAACCGCAAGCGCAGGGGAGATACCGATTTTACTCCCAAGCAGTATGAGCACATACATCAGATGTTCCAGCTTACCGATGACGCCCTCACACAGATGATTGCACTGGTAGAGGATACACACCGTCAGGTAGATGTCAACCGTTCGTTCAATATCGAGAATGAAATCAACAACTACCGCAGTCAGCTGAAGAACCAGAACGTGATTGACGTCAACAATAAAGAATACAGTTACCAGATGGGGGTACACTATATGGATATTATCGCTGAATGTGAGAAACTGGGAGATTACGTGGTGAACGTGGTCGAGGCACATTCGGATGTAAAAGAGAAAAAGGCGTAAGCCGGAAAAGTTCCTGAATCCGCCTTCCGGGTCCGGCTGGCGGAGGATGCGGGGGCTGTCTCATTGCGGTGAGACAGCCCCTGTGTGTTATAGGAGGGAGGATGCGTGCCTCCGGTCTCCGCTGCTAGATGTGTATGCCGTATTCGTGCTTGATGACGTCCATTACAAAGACACTTTCGAGCGAAGAGAGGTTCTCTACTCTTCCCAGCACGTTCAGTATGAAGCTCTGGTAGTATTTCATATCCGGGGCATGTATCTTGAGCAGGTAGTCGAAGCTGCCCGAGATGTTGTAGCATTCGGTAACTTCGGGTATGCCTGAGATGATTTCGGCAAACTGGACGGCAATGTCGTAGTTCATGTGCTGCATCTTGACCTTGCAGAATACCATGAAGCCCTGGTTCAGCTTCTCGGCATCCAGTACCGCAATGTATTTTTTGATGTATCCGTTGGCCTCCAGGCGTTTCAGGCGTTCGAACACGGGGGTGGAAGACAGACTCACCCGTGTGGCCAGTTCTTTGGTTGTCAGGCGTGAGTTCTCCTGCAGGGTACGGAGTATCTGTAAGTCTACTTTGTCCAGTTTTTCCAAATAGCTGCTCATGGAATAATATTCTGTTTAAAGGGGTTTATACACGGATTATCAGATAAAATAAATAGTTATACGGACAAATATAGTGTATTATTCCAAAAAATAAAAGAATATTGGATGATATTGCTATGCAGGATAACTTTGCAACCGATGAAAGTACCTGTCCGGGCAGTCTGGAAGTCTATCGCGGAAGAGTTCATCGTTTTGTAAAACCCTAAAAATTGATTGAATATGGCAAACGGAAAACTGCGTTTTGAAACTTTACAGTTGCATGTGGGACAGGAGCGTCCCGACAAGGCTACAGGAGCCAGGGCGGTACCTATTTATCAGACGGCTTCGTTCGTCTTCGACAATGCGGAGCATGCGGCCGCACGCTTCGGCCTGCAAGACCCGGGAGATATCTACAGTCGCCTCGGCAACCCTACACAGACGGTATTCGAGCAGCGGATGGCTGCACTGGAAGGAGGGGTGGCGGCACTGGCCGTGGCATCGGGAGCGGCAGCCGTGACCTATACTTTTCTGAACATCACCCGAAGCGGTGACCACGTGGTGGCAGCACGTACCCTCTATGGAGGAAGCTATAACCTGCTGGCGCATACGCTGGAGCCTTACGGGGTGACGACGACTTTTGTCGATCCTTCTTCGCCTGCGCATTTTGAGGAGGCTATCCGGCCGAACACGAAGGCGGTCTTTGTAGAAACCATGGGAAATCCCAACGCCAACCTTATCGATATTGAGGCAGTGGCCGAGGTGGCACACCGGCACGGTATTCCGCTGATCATCGACAATACGTTTGCCACTCCGTTCTTGTTCCGCCCCATCGAATACGGGGCCGATGTGGTGATACATTCGGCCACCAAGTTTATCGGAGGACACGGGACGTCGCTGGGAGGAGTGATTGTAGACTCTGGAAAGTTCGACTGGCAGGCTTCCGGAAAATTCCCTCAGTTTACTGAGCCGGATCCGTGCTATCACGGACTTCGCTTTACGGAGGCAGCAGGAACGGCGGCTTATGTGACAAGAATCCGGGCGGTACTGCTCCGCGATACGGGTGCGGCCATCAGTCCGTTCAATGCATTCCTGTTGCTGCAGGGGCTTGAGACCTTGTCGTTGCGGGTGGAGCGGCACGTTGCCAATGCGCTCCGGATAGTAGACTTCCTCCACCGTCATCCTAAGGTGAAGAAGGTAAACCATCCGTCGCTGCCGGAGCATTCGGGACATGAGTTGTACCGCCGTTATTTCGGAGAAGGAGGAGGTTCCATCTTTACGTTCGACATTGAAGGAGGAAAGGACGAGGCTTACCGTTTCATCGACAGCCTGCAGATTTTCTCCCTGCTCGCGAACGTGGCCGATGCGAAATCGCTTGTTATCCATCCGTCGAGCACCACTCACTCGCAGCTGAGCGAGGCGGAGAAGGCCGAACAGGAGATTTATCCGGGAACCATCCGGCTTTCTGTAGGACTGGAGCATGTAGACGACTTGCTGGCTGATCTGGGGCAGGCTTTGGAGAAGGTATGACATAAGGAAATTATTTACGGAATGATTGCAGGGGGTCTTGAACCTTCGTACGGAGGTCGGACAACCTGCATGGGAAAGTGATGAAACCCGCGTACGGAGGTTATACGGCCTCCGTACGCGGGTTTAAACTTATATCGGCATGCGATGGCGTATGCTTTTCTTTGTTTCTCCATAAACAATACGCTCCCGAAGCGTCGGAAAAAGATGGATTGCAAAGTGGTATTTTTTTGTTTTTTTAATAAATCGGCAATGGCCCTTTTTCCCTGTTTCTTTCTCTTATTAGAAGAAAAATAAGGCTTTTTTATTTCAAGATACATTATAATTTATGGACGTATTGTTTTTGTTGGAGAAATTATATCGTGACCCTTTGGTATTGTCTAAATTCAGTCAGTTCAGGTCGTATACTGTCAACGAAGGTGAGAGTATCAGCAATCTGAACGAAAATCAGGAGTTCCAGATTTGCTTTGTGCTGAAAGGGACACTGCGTTTCTCTAATAATCAGGCGAACTCCATGCCGAAGCTGATTACGAAAAATGAGTTGTTCTTTATCAGTCATTTTCATGAATGTAATATCAAGGCGATAGAAAATGTGCATATCGTGGTGTATGCCTGCAACGTCATAGCGCCTTATTTCTATACGCGGGTACTGGAATATCTGGGCGATACTTCGACGGAGAAGGTGTCTCAGAAAGATATTTTCCCGGTGTATCCGCTGATGCTTTCTTACCTGCATTCGCTGGTGGATTACATGAAGATGAACGTGGAGATTCAGGAACTTCATCAGGCAAAGGAGTGTGAGCTTTTCTCTCTGTTCAAGATTTGCTACAGCAAGCAGCAGCTGATTCAGATATTCCGGGATGCCCTGTCGAAGGACGTGCAGTTCTTTGTTTCGGTCATGAAGCATTACAAGACTTGCCGTACGGCAAAGGAACTGGCCATGGCGTGCGGGTACAATATGCTTGTCTTCAACCAGCTTTTCAAGATTTGTTTTCACGGTTCTACTCCCTACCAGTGGCTGCAGAAGCAGACTTCGAGTGAGATAGAGTATAAACTGAAAAAGACGCGGCAGCCCATCAAGGAGATTATGCTGGAGTATCATTTCAAGACGTTTTCTCATTTTACGGCGTATTGCAAGCGGAACATCGGTAATGCACCGAATGAGGTGCGCCGGCGCGAGAACCTGGCATAGGCGGAAGCCCGAAGGTGTTTGGTGTGTTCAGGTAGGGGCGCTGCCTTTACTGTAACGATAGTTGAATCTTAATTTATTGAGAAGTATGAAAAAAGGATTAATGTGTTTGTTGTTGGGAATGGGTATCATGAATGCTTATTCTCAGACATTGATTGATGGAAACAAGTTTTTTGACAACTGGTCGGTCGGAGTGTCGGGAGGGGGATTGACTCCGTTCTCGCGCGGGAATTTCCTGAAGGACATGCGCCCGGCAGTGGGACTGGAACTTTCCAAGCAGGTTACACCGGGATTCGGACTGGGAGTGGAAGGTATGGGCTATATCAACATCACTGACAGCAGGACGGCTTTTGACGGTTCGAATGTCAGTCTGCTGGGTAAGTTCAACCTGATGAATCTGTTGGGCGGTTACCACGGTCGTCCGCGGGTGTTTGAACTGGAGGCGGTACTGGGTGCCGGATGGTTGCATGGGTATGTAAATGGTCCGGGCGACTATAATGCATGGTCTACCAAACTGGGGATGAACTTGAATTTCAACCTGGGAGAGAAGCGTGCATGGACGCTGGCACTGAAACCGGCGCTGGTGTATAACATGGAGGGTGATTTCGATGAGCATCAGAGCCGTTTCAATGCGCAGAATGCGTGTGTGGAGATTACTGCCGGAGTGGTGTATCATTTCAAGAACAGCAACGGCAAGCATCATTTCACGAAGGTCAGGGCCTACGACCCGATTGAGATTGATGCGTTGAACCAGGATATCAATGCGTTGCGTGCGGAGGTACGTGCCGGACGGGAGGAACTGTCGGTGGCTCAGAACAACCTGATTCTGGCCGATCAGAAGATTGTGCAGCTGAACCGGGAACTGGAGGATTGCCGCAACCGGAAACCGCAGGTGCAGACGGTGGTGGAGACGGCCAAGACGCTGGAGTCGGTAGTGACTTTCCGTCAGGGAAAATCGACCATTGATGCTTCTCAGTTGCCTAACGTGGAACGGATTGCGACTTACCTGAATAATCATAAGGATGCCAGGGTGGTCATCAAGGGATATGCTTCGCCGGAAGGCAGTGCGGAAGTGAATGCGCGCATCGCTGAGGCTCGTGCCAATGCGGTGATGAGCCTGCTTGTCAAGAAGTACCGTATCAGTGCGGAACGCATTACTGCCGGTGGACAGGGGGTAGGAAACATGTTCTCGGAAGCCGACTGGAACCGGGTGAGTATCTGTACGATACAGGAAAATGAATAAAAAACGATAAAATGAAAGTACGGTATTACATGAGTCTTTTCTCATGTGGCACCGTCTGTTAGCAGATAAACTTATGAGAGTAAAGGAATTTTTGAAGGCGGGATTTGCCGGGCTGATGCTGGCGCTGACGTCCTGCAGCTCGCCTTCGTTTGACGGAACCTACGAGGGAGTATTGCCGGCAGCTGACTGTCCGGGGATTTATGTGTTGCTGGCTGTCAACGGCGACAAGTATGAATTGCTGGAAAAGTATCTGTTGCATCCGGAGACTTTTGTCACTTATGGAAAGGTGGAAAGCACGGATGGAGGAAAAGGATTACATCTGGACAACAGCATGGAGTTAAAGGTAGAGGGCGGCAGTCTGCAGTGTCAGAGAGTCGCTTTGAGACGGATATCTTCAGAAACAGTTTTGCCTGAACTTTATACGTCGGTAGCCTTGAAGGATTATCAGACGGGAGAAGATGCTGTTGTCAGATTCTACGAGAGAGAGGAAAAAAAATATGCAGACCTTAGTCTGGGAGATAAAGACTATAAACTGAAGTTGGAAACTTTGAATGATTCTGTGAGTGAATACCGAGGTTCGGATTTCTCACTGAAACTGGCAATGAGTGACCCGTTGGAGCCCCTTTCTGAAAAAATCGTATTTGAAGGTCCCTGCGGAACATCTTCCTTTGCCAGACTGACACCTGTATATAGTGTATACAATCTGACAGAACCGAAGGGAGAGGAGAGTGTTCCCTCTTTCTATGATGTGGTGTATTATACAGGAGATACCGAGTCGTATGTGAAGCTGATAACTTCGGATACGGAGCAATGCTATACATTATCTCAGGTTGAGGGCTCTGCGAAAGCAGCTGTATATACCGACGGAAAGGTAGAGTGGCATGTGGGCAACCACCGGAATGCGACCCTGATAGTTGACGGTAAAATATACAAGTATAAGGAAGAATAGGGGGCAGACTTTAAATAGGTTGAGTGTGAAGAAATTCGGAAAGAGTTGATTGGAAATATGCCTTTTTGAAATTCTTCTTTTGTATGTAAGCGGATTTGCAGGGGGATGGATACCTGTCTTTTTGCAGATTCCTATGTCAGGAAATTTTCATTTCACCGGACGGATAAATGAGTGTTGAAGGATGACAAGGGGAGTGTGAAATGAACGTGTATGCCAGAGAGGGACAATGTGTGGTAGAGATGTGAACGGCCGTAGCAGAAGACCGGGAAAGAATCATTGTGCCGACGGGATGAATCATGAAGAAAATAGGTAATCAGCAAACAACTAATGTTTTATTAATAAATTTATTATGAGAATAAAGAAAGAATGTAGAGTCCATATATGGGCTGTATTACTGCTTGTAATTTTCTATTCATGCAGCAGAATTGGTTTTGACCTGCCTCAGGGACCTTAGGGAGCAAGCGGCAAGTCGGCTTATGAAATCTGGAAGGAGGAGGTCGTGGGAGGCCGTATCAACTGGCCATCGGACCGTACAGAGGTTGCCGATTTCCTGGCATATATTAAAGGTGAGAAGGGCGACAAGGGAGATAATGGCCTGTCTTCTTATGAACTGTGGAAGGCTATGATTGCACAGGGAGGGGTATCTGACCCTCATAATCCGTCTCAGGCATGGCCTGCTTCGAAGAATACGGAAGGGGATTTCTGGGATTTCCTGTGCGGCCGCGACGGTCAAACTCCGCATGTGGGCGATAACGGTACGTGGTGGATCGGTAATACGGATACACGCGTGAAGGCTGCGGGAACGGATGGCATCAATGGTCGGGACGGGATTTCTGCCTATGACCAGTGGAAGCGTCTGGTGACGGAGGGAAGTATCAGCTGACCTTCCGACCAGTTGACTCAGAATGATTTCTTCCTGTATCTGAAAGGCCGTGATGGGGCGAACGGGGTGACTCCTCATGTGGGTACGAACGGCAACTGGTTTGTGGGTGCTGCAGATACGGGTGTCCGTGCTGCAGGGCGTGACGGTGCTGCCGGTGCCGACGGACTCTCTCCTTATGTAGGCAATAACGGTAACTGGTGGGTTGGTACTACCGATACGGGTGTGAAAGTTACCGGCCGTGACGGTGTAGATGGTAAGACCCCTGTTATTAAGGATGGCTTCTGGTGGGTTGGCGATACGAATACGGGTGTAAAGGCTGTAGGAACGGATGGTATTAACGGTCGTGACGGTGTAGACGGAAAGACTCCGGTCATCAAGAACGGTACGTGGTGGATTGGTGAGACTAATACTGGTGTATCAGCTGTGGGAACTAACGGAACGAATGGTGTTGACGGCACTTCTCCACACATCGGTGACAACGGCAACTGGTTTATCGGCACTACAGATACGGGTGTTTCGGCAAGCGGTCAGGCAGGCAGCAACGGGGCAGCCGGAGCTTCGGCTTATGAACTTTGGGTGGCCGATGTCAAGGCTGGAAGAATTCGTGACAAGCAGGGTCTGGTATGGCCTGTAGAGAAGAATACGATGGAGGATTTCTATCAGTATCTGAGCGGTGCGAAAGGTGACAGCGGTAAGTCGGCTTATGAATTGTGGAAAGAAACCGTGGCAGCCGGCAATGTAGGTGACCCTAAACATCCGGGACAGGCTTGGCCTGCGGATAAGGTATCGGAACTTGACTTCTTCAGTTACCTGACTGGTAAAGACGGTGTCGACGGAGTGAACGGAACAAACGGTCTGTCGGCATATGAACTTTGGAAAGCTGACCTTGCGGCCCGTTGTAATACGGCTGAAGCGCTTGTGGATTATAAGAACGGAGGCACCTGGAACTGTGAGAAGAATACGCTGGCCGATTTCTATGAGTATCTGCGCGGTAAGGACGGCAAGGATGGCAAAGATGGACAGGACGGTCGTCCAGGAGAACCGGGTAAGCCGGGAGCAGAAGTAACCATTATTAGAGGAGTTCCTAATGTGATAGCCCAGTATTCTCAATCGGAGTACGGAGAATATGTACGGTCTTCAGACGGCGGGGTATTGTATAAGGTATATGATGAGATGGGAGAAGTAGCTCCAGGAGCACAGGTAAAAGGCATGCCGGGAATTGCACCCGAGAAGGTGTATACTGCCAATGAAAAAGGTGAATTCATTATTCCTAAAGAAGATTTGCCGGAGATTCAGAGTGTGGATTTGCGTTGGGGAGCTGTAAAGGAAGTGACACTGAAGGGAAAGAGTGCTCAGGTTTCTGCCAAGAATACCTATGTACCGAACAGGGTACACATGCGGATAATTTTGCGTGATAATAACTCGAACTCATTAAGTAAATACCAGGATTTATATTTCCTGATACAGCGCAGAATGAATCCGGAGGATGAATGGCAGAATATTCCTGCGTATTTGCCGAACAGCGGTAACCGGTATTTGGATGCATACAGAGTGTCGGATAAGGAAAATCCCAAAAGCATTCAGATGGATAAAAAACTGTATTCTGGTATGAGTTTTGGTACATACTCCGGGTCGTTGTCTTATTACTATAATATTTATACCTATCGTTTTATGGAAGAAAATCCGGGAAAATTTAAAAACAGTCAGAATGAGTACTGGGATAAGACGGATGTATATTATAGTGTAAAAGCAAGAGAGGTTTATTATGGTGAGGAATATCAGTGGAACGGAGTGTGTCTGCTTGCACCATATCAGATGGGGCCGGTACTGAAAACTTTGAAGTTGAAAGCGCTGAATAGTGAAAAAGAAGCTTCGTTTGCTCAAGCAGAAGGAACTTTTGATTTTTCTAAAATTGATTTTAGTAAAATGTACAAGAGTTTGAGTAAGTGTACCGTGCTGGAGAATGGTATGGATCTGGTAGTGCCGGAAACTTATACAGAGGAAGAGGCTAAAAAAATAAAGATGGCTTATATCGAATTTTCTTATATTTCATCTGCAGGTAGGCAGACTGCGTCCAGCTCCAATAACTCCTCTTCTTTTGAGGCGCCTGCTTTCAAAGTCTTTACACCTTTCTTGAATTCAACCATCAGTATAAGTAGCAACTCTTCTTCTTCGTTGTTTTATAGGTTTACGCAGGGGTATTTGCGAAAGAAGCAGGGAGAGGAGGAAAATAAATTTGAAGTAGTACCTTATACTGATTCTTATCAGCTCCCTGCAGTGGAAGTAACTTATGAACCATAAAGCAATGAATATGAAAAGTAGATATACAGTCAGCCGACGGATTTTTCTGTCAGTGTTAACGATATTGAGTACGTGCCTGTGGGGTAATGCACAGCATACTATGGGTGTTGTGGGTGAAATCCCTGGTTTTGAAACTGTGAAAGAACGAAAGGCCTGGGAATTCGGTGTGGGGGCGAATGCGCTTCAGATGACCCGCTTCAACGTGCTGGATTTCCGTACCAATCCTCAGGGAGGGTATTTCATTGATACGAGCAAGAGGGACCTTCTGTTCGGAGGTCACCTTTATCTGGCACGTGAACTGAATACTCATTTTTACCTGGATTTGCAGGGGACGTGGGATTACAGTTCCGATCCGGTGCGCAGCGGTCGTGCGTCCCGCTGGGCGGGCATGGCGGGCCTGGGCCTGCAGTGGCGTCTGGGAGAGTATTTCCGTTCTTCTTTCATCGATCCCTTCCTGCGTGCGGGGGTGAATTATATGTATAAGAACTTTAGGGTGGACTATAACGGACTGGAGGCCTTTGAGCGAGACCGGATGGGCTGGAACATGTCGAACGACTATAATAAGGAGGGGCAGGACCGGAAGCATCTGATTCCCCTGTCATTGGGAGCAGGTGTGAATATGTGGCTTAATGACCGTTTGGGTATTGGTCTTCAGGCAGATTATCTGTTCATGCCTTACCGCAATGTGGCAAACTCCTGGAACGGAACGGTGCGGCTGATGTGGCGGTTTGGAGGTAAGCCCAAACGGGCCGGAACGCCTGCTCCCCAGTATGTGGAACGGGTGGTAGAGCGTGTGGTCGAGAAGCCGGTAGTGGTGGAAAAGCCTGTGGAGGTGGAGAAGGTTATTGAGGTAGCTTCCTCCGAGAATTTGTATGAACTGTTCCAGAATGTATTCTTCGATTTTGACAAATGGGACATCACGGAGAAGTCTGCCGAAATACTCGACCGTGCGGCCCGTATCATGCTGAAAGATACCGACCGCAAGTATCTGATAACTGCCTGTACGGATGCCCGGGGAACGGTGGATTATAATCTCCGGCTTTCGCGCCGCCGTGCGGATGCGGTGGTGCAGGCACTGGTGGACCGTGGGGTTCCTGCCGACAACCTGAAGGCTGTCGGTATCGGCAAGAAGATAGCCCTTGCCTCGAGCAGTGCTTCGGATGCCGTCCGTGAGGCGGACCGTAAGGTGATGGTGGAGATGGTTTCGAACATGGAGTACTGGAACCATATCCGATAAGAGGACCTTATTCAGCATACTTGCCTGAAAGAAAAATCCCCCGGACAGCCAGAAGGTCGTCCGGGGGATTTTTGTCGGGTACACTCACGGCGGTCAGCGTGTGCTGCCGGAGTCATGCCCCTTGATTATTTATTTTTCTTTTTCGATCTCAAGGAGTTCTACTTCGAAAATCAGTGTAGAGAACGGTTTGATCTTTCCTGCTTCACGAGAACCGTAAGCCAGTTCCTGCGGAATGTACAGTTCCCATTTTGAACCTACAGGCATCATTGTCAGGGCTTCTGTCCATCCTTTGATTACCTGGTCGGCACGGAAAGTAGTCGGTTCCTTACGGTCGTAAGAGCTGTCGAACTGAGTACCGTCGATCAGTGTACCTTTGTAGTGTACTTTTACTCTTGATTCTTTAGTAGGAACTTCACCCTTACCTTCAGTGATTACTTTGTACTGCAAGCCGCTGGCAGTTACCTGAATACCTTCTTTGCCCTTGTTGTTGGCCAGGAATTCTTCGTTTTCTTTCTTGTAGTCTGCATATTTGGCTTCCAATGCTTTTTCTTTGATAGCTTCTGCCTTAGTGCGTACATATACTCCTGCTGAGTCAGCGCTTACCAGACCTTTTTCCTGTACGGCAGCCATGAAACCAGCCAGGAAGTTTTCTTTGCTCAGGCTCTGAGTAGAGTCGCCGCTGAAAATCTGGTTGTTGATAGCTTCGAACATGTCACCGCTTACCTGCTGACCGATCTGTACACCGGCCATGTAAGCCTTCTGCTTAGCGTCAGTTTCTTTCATTCCCTGTTCGATACCTCTTACGAAGTCTGCCATGTGTGCTGAATCTACGCCCAGACGACCGATGACATAGTCTTTCAAACCTTGAGTGTTGCTTACTCCCATCATGTATGAAAGAGTGTCCACTTCGCTTTTCATATTAGCTTTCGGGCCCTGAGAAGTACATGATGCCAGTCCTGCTGTAGCTGCCAGCATCATGAAAATTGTACTTTTTTTCATGCTTTTTAGTTTTGTTTTTTATTGAGTAATAATTTAAAATATTCGGATGTATGCTTACAGCACCTCAATCAGTTCTACTTCGAAAATCAGTGTGCTGTGAGGCGGAATCATGTCACCGGCTCCCTGGGCACCATAGGCCAGTTCCGACGGAATGTAAAGTTTCCATTTGGCTCCTTCCGACATGAGCTGCAGGGCTTCTACCCATCCTTTGATTACCTGGTTGACACCGAATACGGCCGGTTCACCGCGCTTGATGGAACTGTCGAAGAGGGTTCCGTCGATCAGTGTACCTTCGTAGTGGCAGCGTACACGGTCGGTAGCCTTAGGCTGTTTGCCGTTGCCGGCTTTGATTACTTCGTACTGCAGTCCGCTGGGCAGTGTGATGATATTGGGGTTCTTCTTGTTTTCTTCCAGGAAAGCCTTGCCTTTGGCAATGGTTTCAGCGTTCATTTTCTCTTCCAGTTCGGTGAAATACTTGTTGACGATTTCACGGGCTTCTGTGTGGCTGATTGCTGTCTGGTTTCCCTCTAATACGTCTTTGATTGCCTGTGCAAAGTCGTTTACTTCGATACCGCGAGCACCCATGCTCAGCAGATTTTGGCCTATACCCAGACCAATGGCGTAACTGAATTTATCCATATTTTTGTTTTTGATTAAAATATTGGCGCAAAGGTATCTTTTTTCTTTGAATATGAGCTTCTTTAAGCGATTAAAAATTCTTATTTTTGTATTTGTATGTAAATTATGGGTATATGAAAAAATTGGTGGTGCTTACAGGTGCGGGAATGAGCGCGGAAAGTGGTATCAGTACCTTCCGCGATTCTGGAGGGCTGTGGGAACAATACTCGGTAGAGGAGGTAGCGACTCCCGAGGGCTATGCGGCCAATCCTAAGCTGGTGATTGATTTTTACAATGCACGCAGAAAGCAGTTGCTGGAGGTGGTTCCGAACCGGGGACACAAATTGCTGGCCGGACTGGAGCGTGATTTCAAGGTGACGGTGGTGACACAGAATGTGGATAACCTGCACGAAAGGGCGGGCTCGACGAACGTCATTCACCTGCACGGGGAACTGACGAAGGTGACTTCGAGCCGGAATCCGAATGATCCGCGCTGCATCAGGGAACTGACTCCGGAGCAGTATGAGGTGAAAATGGGGGACCTGGCTGCCGACGGCACGCAGCTGAGGCCTTTTATCGTGTGGTTCGGAGAGGCTGTGCCGCTGATTGAAAAGGCGGTAGATGAGGTGATGGAAGCCGATGTGTTTGTGATTATCGGGACTTCCCTGAATGTGTATCCGGCGGCGGGACTGCTGCATTATGTGCGTCCGGGGGTACCGGTGTATCTGATTGACCCGAAAGAGGTGGCGGTTCCTGCAAACCGGAAGGTGCATGTAATCCGGAAGGGAGCATCCGAAGGAATGGAAGAATTGAAAAAAATGTTATTAAAAGAAGAATGATAAACAAATAATGCCTATATTTGTTTCATATATGTAATGTCATTAATACTAACTTAAAGCAAAAGATAAAATTATGAAGAAGTACATTTGCACAGTTTGTGATTGGGTATATGATCCAGAAGTAGGTGATCCGGATAATGGCATCGCTCCGGGTACAGCGTTTGAGGATATTCCAGAAGACTGGGTTTGCCCGGTTTGCGGAGTAGGTAAAGAGGATTTTGAAGTGGTAGAAGAATAATTCGGATACCCGTAAATTATAGAAGGCGGTTTTATCTTATACGGATAAAGCCGCTTTTTTGTGCGGTGAAGAAAGCGCTGGCGCCCGATGGCTGTAGATGGAAATGAACAGCAGGATACGTTGAGATGAACAGGCGGATATATTTGAAACGGAACAGCCGGATACGAAAAATCCCTTCTTCTCCGTTGCCGGGGAAGAAGGGATATGTATGGACAGGGAAGGTTCCCTGATTATTTCTGTTCCTTATTGTGCTGAGGCTTGCGGTCACCGCGTTTCGGACGGTTTTCTTCAGCCATGCCTTCCGGTTTCGGAACCAGCACTTTGTGTGACAGTTTGAACTTACCGGTCTTAGGATCGATGTCGAGCAGCTTGACTTCGATGTCATCGCCTTCCTTCAGTCCTGATTCTTCGATAGTCTCCAGACGCTTCCAGTCGATTTCTGAAATGTGGAGCAGACCGTCTTTACCCGGCAGGAATTCTACGAATGCACCGTAAGGCATGATAGAACGTACTTTACCGGTGTATACTTCGCCGATTTCAGGAACGGCAACGATACCCTTGATCAGGCGCATTGCGCTGTCGATGCTCTGCTTGTTGTTTCCGGAAACTTCGATGCGTCCCACTCCGTCAACTTCTTCGATAGTGATAGTCGCACCGGTTTCTTCCTGCATACCCTGGATGATCTTTCCGCCCGGGCCGATGACTGCACCGATGAATTCTTTCGGAATAGTCATGGTTTCAATGCGCGGAGCATGAGGCTTCAGTTCTTCACGAGGAGCAGCGATACATTCAGTCAGTTTGCCGAGGATGTATTCACGTCCCTGTTTTGCCTGCAGCAAGGCTTTTTCCAGAATATCGTAAGTCAGACCGTCGCACTTGATATCCATCTGAGTGGCAGTGATACCGTTCTTTGTTCCGGTAACCTTGAAGTCCATGTCTCCCAGGTGGTCTTCATCGCCCAGGATATCAGACAGAACGGCATATTTTTCTTCTCCGGCATTCTTGATCAATCCCATTGCAATACCCGAAACCGGATTCTTGATAGGTACACCCGCATCCATCAGAGCCAGTGTTCCGGCACATACTGTTGCCATAGAAGAAGAACCGTTAGATTCAAGGATATCAGATACTACACGTACGCAATATGGATAGTCGGCTGGAATCTGGCCTTTCAATGCACGCCATGCCAGATGACCGTGACCGATTTCGCGACGTCCTACGCCACGCTGTGCCTTGGCTTCTCCGGTAGAGAACGGAGGGAAGTTGTAGTGCAGCAGGAAGCGTTCCTTGTGCTGGTCGAGTACATCGTCTACAATCTTTTCATCGAGCTTGGTACCCAAAGTAACCGTACTCAATGACTGGGTTTCACCACGGGTGAAGATAGAAGATCCGTGAGGACCTGGCAGCGGGCTGGTCTCGCACCAGATAGGACGGATTTCTGTAGTAGTACGTCCGTCCAGACGCTTGCCTTCATCGAGGATGCAGCGGCGCATGGCTTCTTTTTCTACATCGTGGTAGTAGCGGTCGATCATGCCGGCCTTTTCTTCCAGTTCTTCTTCAGTGAACTGTGCCTTGAATTCGTCGCAGATGGCATCGAAGGCATCCTGACGTTCGTGCTTGTTGCGGTTACCTGAAGCAGCGATGGCATATGCCTTGTCGTAGCAGGCATCGTGAACGGCCTTACGCAGCTCTTCGTCGTTTTCTTCGTGGCAATATTCGCGTTTTACTGTAGAGCCTACTTCCTCCATCAGTTCCATCTGAGCCTTGCAGTGTACTTTGATGGCTTCGTGAGCGAAACGCATGGCTTCCAGCAGGTCCTGTTCGCTGACTTCGTTCATTTCTCCTTCCACCATCATGATGTTCTCATAAGTAGCGGCAACCATCAGGTCCATATCAGCACGTTCCAGGGCTTCGAATGTCGGGTTGATGACAAACTGACCGTCGATGCGGGCTACACGGACTTCGGAAATCGGACCGTTGAACGGAATGTCAGATACGGCCAACGCTGCAGAGGCAGCCAGACCGGCCAGTGCATCCGGCATGTCTACACCATCGGCTGAGTAAAGGATGATGTTGACATAAACTTCTGCATGGAAGTTATCTGGGAATAAAGGACGTAATGCACGGTCTACCAGACGGCAGGTAAGGATTTCGTAGTCGGAAGCTTTACCTTCACGTTTGGTGAAACCGCCCGGGAAACGTCCGAAAGCGGAATATTTTTCTTTATACTCTACCTGAAGAGGCATGAAATCAGTACCGGGAACTGCATCTTTTGCTGCACAAACAGTAGCCAGCAACATGGTGTTACCCATGCGTAGCATAACAGCACCATCTGCCTGTTTTGCCAGCTTTCCCGTTTCGAGAGTAATGGTTCTTCCATCACCTAACTCGATCGTCTTAACAATTGGATTGATCATATAAAAAATGTGTTATATATAAAATTCGTGTCAAAGATAAGAATAATCTTGTAGTAAAATGGTGAAAATGAGATAAAAGTTTGTGGCAGGACTCAGTTTTTATGATTATTGGCCTGTATCGGGGGGCAAAGATTGGATTTAAGGGATAAAATACTTACTGTCTGTGATAAGAACTTGGCTAAAAACTTTGCGGACTCACGAAAAGCCGTATCTTTGCACCCTGAATAAAAAAGAAAAAAGAAAGCGATGAGAAAAAATATCAGTTGTATTGCGGGAGCCTTGTTGCTGGCCGGTTTCTCGGCTTGTAACCACCAGCCGGAATTTAAGGTAGAAGGAACGGTTGCGGATGCGGCCGATAAGATGCTGTATCTGGAACAGGCCGGTCTGGAAGGAATTGTGGCCCTCGACTCTGCCCGCCTGGATGAGGAGGGAGTATTCAGTTTTGCGGCTGCACGTCCGGAGTCACCGGAGTTCTATCGTCTGCGCATAGAAGATAAGGTGATTAACTTTTCGGTGGATTCTGTCGAAACGGTGAAGGTGACTGCACAGCTTCCGGATTTTGCTACCGGCTATCAGGTGGAAGGCTCGGAAAACAGTGCGAAGATCAAGGAACTGGTTCTGCTGCAGACAGAGTTGCAGAATCGGGTGAACGGACTTTCAGGGATGCCGGCAGGTATTGCACAGGACAGCCTGATTGCGATGGTCGAAGCCTACAAGGATAAAGTGAAAAGAGGATATATTTATGCTGCGCCGAATAAGGCATATGCGTACTTTGCGCTGTTCCAGCAGTTGAACGGATACATGATTTTCGATCCGCTGGGCAACAAGGAGGATGTGAAGTGCTTTGCTGCGGTGGCTACCAGCCTGAATAATCTGTATCCGCATGCCGACCGCTCACGCAACCTGTATAATATGGTAATCAAGGGAATGAAAAATACGCGTACTCCTCAGCAGCAGGCGGTAACGATTCCGGAAGATAAGGTACAGGAAACTTCCATCATCGATATTCCGCTGATGGACCTGAAAGGGGTGACACGTCACTTGACCGACTTGAAGGGAAAGGTGGTACTGATTGATTTTACGGCTTATGGCAATGCGGTATCGGGAGCGCGCAACCTGTTGCTGCGTGAACTGTACGACAAGTATGCGGCTCAGGGACTGGAAATCTATCAGATTTCACTCGATGCTGACGAACATTTCTGGAAAACGGCTGCCGACAACCTTCCCTGGATTTGTGTCCGTGATCCGCGCGGCCCGTATTCTACGTACGTGAACCTGTACGGAGTGACTCAGTTGCCTACTGCATTCCTCGTGAACCGGAACAATGAACTGGTGATGAGACTGGGTGAAAAGACCGATCTGGAAGCAGCGGTGAAGAATTTATTGTAAAAGCCTAACATGTTGAAAAGCATGTGAAATACTGAGCCGGGAACTTGACTGGTATCGGTAAAAGAAGTATCTTTGCACAGGATAATCAAAAAACGTGTATCTGATTGAATATCAGAATAGAATGGAGGAGTTGCGGATTTATGGTAACGATTTAGCGAAAGTGCAAGTGCACTGATATTCTGTGATTTACTTCGCCTCACAACTCTATTTGCAAAGGTACACTTTTTATTCGGGTACGCCAAGGAATTGCTCGTTTTTCTTTGTTTTCAACGTGATTTCTTGACCTGTTCATTACTGTTCTTCCGTAAAAGTGAGTTTTCATGTAGGAAAGGCGTTGGCTGAAACGAGTTCAGACAACCTCTTTCCTACTATGGCATATCCGAAAGGAATGTCAGCTTTTGAAGCCTAAACTCTCGTTTAGACAATCGGCAATCGGACAACCCTTTCATGGCTATGCGAGAGAGGTACTTTTACGGGGTCTTGCCGTTTTCTTTTTTTGTTGTTCTTCTTGGCGCAAGTGAAACCGTGCTGATGATTCACCCTTACGTGGTAAGGGCCGGTCATCGGCACTGGCGGCATGGCTGAAAGAAAGTCCGCATATCCGCATCAAACCGAGGGTTTGACGATGGATGTGCGGATTATCTTTCTTACGGCACAACCGCCTTTACCACTTGCGCCTTTTGTTTCTTGTTGAAAGCGGAACTGAGATAGGTACAGCCAACCACTTGCCGCTCACAGGTGAGCCACAAAAGGTTGTCCGTACCGCCGAGGCCGAAGAAGAATGTCCGTATGTGTCTGTCCGAACAAGTCGGATAGGCATATACGGACACACTTCTCTTGTGGGGCTTCGGCTTTTCACGCTTTCAGTCTGTTCCCTCTGTCTCTTTTTCATTTTGTTGAAAGCGGAATTGAGATAGGTACAGCCAACCACTTGCCGCTCACGAGTGAGCCACAATAGGCTGTCCGTACCGCCGAAGCTGGAGAAGAATGCCTGTATGTGTCTGTCCGAACAAGTCGGATAGGCATATACGGGCATACTTCTTTTGTGGGGCTTCGGCTTGTTCACGCTTTCAAGCGAGCTTCCAAGTTAGAGGACGTTTTCTTTTCTCATGCAGTTTCCGCATTTAGGAGATGTTCCATTCAATCTGTCTCTTGTTACGCTTACCTCCATTTTGCGACTTCCAGACGGCGCATCAGGAGGTCATTCTCGTTCGGCTGCAAAGGTAACTCCGGGATTTGCCGGAAATGCAAGGTCAAGCCTCCTGTTTGCGGGAAAAATCTCCAGCCCTACGGGTAGTATTTTTCCCGAAAAACCTTGCATTTCCGAATCCCTACCTTGATGGGGCAACCGAAACGAAAACGACCGATGCGACAGGAAGACGCATAAAAAAAATGTCGGATAACCGAGAGGCAGATAAGAAGTTTTGAAACTCAACTCCCTCAGCTCTTGGATCCGCATATAAAAATAAAAACAGAACGGATATGGCAACAGCAATGGCAACAAAATTCGTCGAATGGGAAGTTCCAGAACTGGACACCCTTCAAGACAGCAAGGTTTACAGACTCCGCCACAAACTCAACAACGGAGGCAAGATGAACCGAGAGGAGAAGGATTGGCTCACGCACAACGTGAACTTCAACACCTACTTCACGACCGCAGTACCCCTCATGGGGTGGAAATTCGACTTCTCCGATGTGCTCCGACCCTACCTTGTGTGCCAATACGGAAGGTGGAGCGAGTATCAGGCAGCGGACAAGACGGCACTGAGAAACGTGATTTACGGCAGGATAGACAACATCGTGGAACTTCAAAACGGCAACAGACAATGACAGCAGCAATGGACATCAGACAGACGGCACACTACATGGCGGTAGCAATATGCACCCTCATCGTACAGGCGTTCCTATGGCTCATAGGCATCCTTTGGAGCGTCATCAGAGAGATTGTGAACGGAGTGTTCCGAGTAGTGGTAAGCGTGATAGTGCTCATGCTCTCCCTCATCACCTTCTTCGGGCTTCTCCTTTGGTTACTCACCCTTTAACACCCTACGGCAATGGCAAAGAGAACAAGCAAGACGGCAGCGCAGCAGTGCAGGTACTACGAGGTGGACAACATCTTCGAGTATATGGTGGAAACCTACATCAACGGCAACCACAGCACGTTCAGCGAATTGTACCACGAACTGAACAAGGAGGCACGGCAGGACTTCGTGGAGTTCCTATTCAACGAGGTCAATCCGCAGTACCACAGAGAGATTATCAAGCGAATGTTATAACCCCTATAAACTGACAGCGATATGAACAGAACGACAGAGAAGATACCCACATGGAGTTTGTGCTACCTCATCAATGGCGATGCAACGGCACTGACAGACGAGGAAATCCGAATGGTGGACGAGTGGGTCAGTAAATGGCAGGTGGAAATCGTTTCGCCCCTCATGGACGAGGACGGCAGCACGCACCCCTATTTCAGCCACTACCCCCTCTTCGGACTACCCACCGAGGTGGAGGACTGCGAGATACTTTACAAGAACAATAACCTATAAAACAGCAAGCGACATGAAAGGAACAGACCATTTCAAGAGAACGATACAGATGTACTTGGAGCAGCGTGCAGCGGAGGACGAACTCTTCGCCAAGAACTACCGCAACCCTGCCAAGAACATCGACGACTGCATCACCTACATTCTGAACTACGTGCAGAAGAGCGGCTGCAACGGCTTTTCAGACGGAGAGATTTACGGACAAGCCGTACACTACTATGACGAGAACGAGATAGAGGTAGGCAAGCCCCTGCAATGTCAGATAGCCGTGAACCATGTAGTGGAACTCACCGCTGAGGAGAAGGCGGAAGCACGTCAGCGAGCCATCCGCCAATACCAAGACGAGGAACTGCGCAAGATGCAGAACCGACAGAGAGCAAGGGCAGCCAAGCCACAGAAACCCCAAGTTGAACCCTCCTTATTCGATTTTGACGTATGAGACCGAGAAACAAGTTTGAGAAAGCGGTGCTTGCCGAGAGCAGGCACCTGCGCCCCATCAGCAAGCGACAACTGAAATGGGCATTCCGTGAGTGTGTGGACCACTATGCCTACCGGCTACCCAAAGGACGAACCACCTGCATGGACTGCGGACACACATGGCAGACAGACGGCACAGCACGCACCTGCACCTGCCCCCACTGCAAGGTACGCCTGCAGGTGAAGAACACCTTGGAGCGCAAGTTGCAGCAGAAGCAGTATTTCACCCTACTCACCACCTGCGGAGAGTATCAAGTGCTGCGCATGTACCTCCTCATCGTGGAAATGGAGAAAGGCTGCAAGGCTACTCCCACTGCCCTTGAGATAGGCGGCTATTGGTGGAACAGGCAGGGCAAGCGCACCATCGTAGCCATACAGCGCACGTTGGGCAGGTACATAGACACCTTCACCTTTGCCTCACCCATGGCAATCCGTGGCGACAACCTTGCCTACCAGCATATCGCCCACATGCCCCTCTGCCCCGAATACAAGGTGGTGGACGAGCTGCGCAGGAACGGCTTCCGAGGTGACTTCCACGACATCGTACCCACGAAACTCATCCCTGCACTCTTGTCTGACAGCCGTGCGGAAACGCTGATAAAGGCAGGGCAACACCCCATGCTGCGCCACTACCTCAACTCCTCCTGCAACATCGAAAACTATTGGGCATCCGTGAAAATCTGCATCCGCAACGGCTACACCATTCCCGACGGCTCTCTATGGTGCGACACGATAGACCTCCTGCGCCACTTTGGCAAGGACATACGTCAACCGAAATACGTCTGCCCGACCGACCTCAAAGCCCTCCACGACAAGTTGGCAGCGAAAAGGCAGGAGCAGTTGCAGCGAGAGCGGACAGCGGAGGAACGAGAGCAGGCTATCAAGGATGAGAAGAAGTTCCTCAAAGAGAAAGGCATGTTCTTCGGACTTGTGTTTGCCGATGAACTCATCTCCGTCAAGGTAATAGAGAGCGTAGAGGAAATGATATTGGAGGGCAAGGCGATGCACCACTGCGTAGGCACGTACTACAAGCGAGCCGACTCCCTCATACTTTCAGCCACTATTGACGGCAGGCGCATCGAGACGATAGAGGTGTCGCTGAAGACCCTCCAAGTGGTTCAGAGCCGAGGAGCGTGCAATGCCAACACCGAGTATCACGACCGCATCATCAATCTTGTAAACAACAACATCAACCTTATCCGTCAGCGGATGAAGGCAGCGTAATAGAAACGATTATGACTACACAAATGACCATCAACGGACTCAGTACCTGCACAGCGGCAGGTACTGAGAAGTACGAGAGATTTTTTCGCCAAGGCTCAACAACACGTCAATCGGGTATCGGCAGACGCAAGCGTACCCTTGTGCAATACGACTACCGCCACACGGACGGAGAACTTTTCTCCTGCGTAAAGCCCACGTTGGACGAGTGCCGACAGAAGCGTGACGAGTGGTTGAAAAAGAAGGAGGACAGACTATGAGCGAGACCTATCAAACACTGATTGTCAGGTTCTGCGAGCCAATCACTACATTGGACGGAATATTTGACGATGCCGAAGCATGGGGAGTTTCCACCTTAAAGGGGTGGATAGACAACTACGAGAGCAGCCGTTTCACCGCCATTGACAGCCACACGGCAGTCATAACGAGCGAGTACAACATGGAATGTCTGAAAGAGTGGTTGGAGAAGTACACTTCTATCACTGAGAAATTAGAGTATTGAGAAATTTACTTGCGTTTAGGCGGTGCGGACACCGCCTAAACCTAAAACCAAAAGGCAATGAATACGATAGCACGGACTATATTGGAGCAGATTGGCGGCAAGCGTTTTGCCGTCATGACAGGCAGCAAGGATTTTGTGGATATGGGTAACGGACTGCGCATGAGCCTTGCGAGGAACAAGACCAGTGCCAACCGCCTTGACATCATCTATGATGCAGGGACTGACCTCTACAACATGCGTTTCTTCCGCAAGACGTTCAGCAAGAAGACCTTCGAGAGCAAGTCGAAGGACGTAGAAGTACATGAAGGCATCTTCTTTGATATGTTGGAGGAGGTCTTCACACAAGTGACCGGACTCTATACACACTTTTGAGAGGTGGGCGGCGCAAGCCGCCTACTTTCTTTCATGAGCAGGACAAGCGGAAAAAGAAAGTAGCAAAGAAACCTATGTACCAATCTACGATGAATAAAAAATCCGCAAGTAAAAACTTGCGGAGGAAAATATATTGAGTCGTTATTTTTGGTGGAAGGGGAATGATTATCTCATAACGTTGACTACACATTTCTGCTTCGTTTCCATAACCCCCAACGCTTTGATATGTCTAAACATTCTTGTTGTCCCTTTCTGAATTATCCAAAATATTCTCTTCATATATTCGCTATACTTTTTACGGTAAATAACTATTTCATGTAATGCTCTCACTACACTTACTATTTGAAGTGCATTTTGGAAACCGATTGGCAAAAATGGTTCAACGATGTCAAATAACGAGAAAATCCTAAAATTGTCTATTAGCAATATGCAAAATCCGTGCCAATTTGAACAAGACACGGATTTTGTTGTCAATTTGTCAGTTGCGTCAGGGTACATACAGCAGCGCAAACTCCGCTTTCCTGCGTTTAAGCAGCATGGCGTGCCGTTTCCCCTTGTAGTTGCAGAAAGCGATGTACTCCTGATAGATGTTGCGGTCGCCTGCCTCTAACTTCCTTATCAACTTGCTTTTGGGTATTTTGTCGCTTCCCAAGAGCCTATACGGACCGACATTGTAGGCAAGTGTGGCAAGCAAGAGAGAATCTTTCCCGAACTTGCGGAACATGGCACAGAACTTCCTCAAATCCTTCCGCAGCAACGCCTCGCCCTGCCTGCGTGTCATTGTCCTTGCCGAATACCTCTCGCCCGGTTGCAACTGATGACCATATCCAACGTACGGATGATGTTTTTCGGTGTGCCACCCCTCAAAGAACTTGATACAGCGCACCGCCCTCTCAAACCGGGGCAGGCGATATATCCTTGCCGCCTCCATGCGGTCGCCCTGTGCAAGCAGAGGGCTGACCGTCAGGAATGCACAGCAGATAGCCATGAATATCCGCATCATCACGACAAGGGTTTGAAGTTACCGATGGGAACTACGGACAGCGTTTCGTCCTTCACATTCTGGTTGTTGAAGTCAAACTCCAGCTCGTAGGCATTCCCGAAATTGTCCTCCACCACCACGATGAAGTTCTGCGCCTCGCTGCATCCCGAAGTGTAGTACAGGCGGAACTTCTCGTTCTCGAGCAGGTAGCGGTCGTTGGGCAGGAACGTAATACCGTTGTCCATCTTCAGCGTACCCTCACCCTCAAACTGGAAATAGCGGATGGTGTAGAGCGCATTGGCATAGTTGCCCTCCTTCTTCATCTCGCAGCGTATCTCCACCGTCTGCCCCTTCGTCACCTTGCCCGGTACGGGCATCGTCTCCACCGTGAACGGATAAGACTGCTGTATGTCCAGCTCGCCATCGCAGGAGGCGAGGAAACACCCCATCAGCCCCACGAACAGGACGGTTGCCATACTCAAAAGTTTCACTCTCAGGGTCTTGTTGTTCTTGTTATTCTTGATGTTCATTGTCATTCTTTGTTTTGATGGTTACTGATTTTCTGTTTGGCCACAAGGTACTCGTTCAAGTCCTTGTAGCCCGAATAGCGTCCGGAATGGTCTGCCACACGCTCACCGAACCGTTTCCGCAAGACTCCCACCGTCCTGCGCCCCGCCTCGTCATGATCGAGGTGGCAGACTATCTCGTGGTAGTTCTCCAAGGCAGGTATTGCCTTGTCCGCATTGGCTACGGAGTTCAGCACAAGGCTGTCCTCCGCATGTCCGATGCCCAGAGCCAGCGCAGATAGCCAATCCATAAATCCCTCGTAGAGGTGGCAGCGAGAGCTTCCATACTTCGTCAGCGTGATGTCCTTCGGCGGTATGCAACCCTTGAAGAAGCGGTTGCGCAGTTCAAATCCACCGCTGCGATTCCCGAAACCGATGGCAAAATACCGCTTGCCGTTGAGCCGGAAATGGACTTCCTTGCAATGCCGCCCAGCAATCGCCGAAGCAACGCCACGTTCCTCCAAATACGAGAGCAATGCCCGATGACTTAACGCCCTTACCTCCACCTCCTCAAAGGCAGGCTTCTTTCCCACGGCTTTATGAGGGCGAGGTTCTGTCTGCGGAAGCGGAACGATGCCCGCTTCCGTGATGAACTTTGCCTGCTCCATGAAGTCGCAACTGTGGACAAACTCGCCTGCCAGCGTGAAGATGTCGCCGCCCTTGCCCAGACCGAAGTCATACCAAAGCTGCTTGTCCACGTTCACACGAAACGAGGGAGTGCGCTCCGTGCGGTAAGGTGCGGCATACCACCATTCATTACCCCTTCTTCGGACAGGCTCATGCCCTAAACGTGCGAGAAAGTCCTCCAGTGGTATCTGCCTCAATGCGTCAATCTCCATGCGCTCCGTCAGTTAATGATGAACTTCACGCCCACGCCGAACTGCGTATGGAAATGCCCTGTGGAGTTGCCCCAGAGACACCTTTCCCTGAGGTTGGCGAGCAGGGCGATACGGTCGGCCACATAAAACTCCACATCGAGTGTCAGCGCACCGCCATAGATGAAGGAATCCTTATCGTGGAGCATCGCCCCGTCATGCAGCACCTTGTCTCCCCAGTTCACCGTCTCATAGCCTGAAAGAGCCGAAGCCCCGGCATAGACAAAGAGCGTTTTCCTTGCGTCCGACAGCACTTTCAGATAGTAGCCGCCCTCCGCCATAAACTGCGCCACGGGTATCTTCTCCTCCTTGTAGGGCTTGTTCTTCAGCAGGTACTCACCACCGAACACCCACTTGTTGCCGCCTTTGGTATAGGTGGAGAGAGCCGTGCCAAGACTGTACCCTCCATCATTGCCGCCGGGATTGAAGCCGTCCACCATGTTCGCCCTCACCTCGATGCCCTGCATCTTCGGGAGACATCGCTGGGCGTGCGCCTGCCCCGTAAACAGGGCAAGCGACGCGAGAATCATAAAAAGAAACTTCTTCATAGGGTCAGCGCACTTGAAGTTCGTTGATGGTATTGGCACGCACCAAATCCTCGTTCTCAATCACGAAGGATTGGTGACGACCACCGTTCTTCTCATTCAGTTCCACCACGAGGCACTTGTCGTCAGGGATGGTGAACTTCGCCATCGTGAACACCGTGCGCTCGCTCTTTTTGCCAGGCACGCAGGTAGCATAATTCTGCGCACGGAGTGGCAGGACAACCTGCTCCTGCACGGCGGTACGCTTCGCCACCTTCTTGTCCACAATCTTCCATGTCACGTAGTCCACATCAAACGGCACGTTGCTCTGGTTCTTGATTTCCGTGTGGAAATACAGCAGTCCGTTGTGCGTGTAGATACCTTTCAGCAGGTACTGTATGCCGAAACGCTTGCAGCCGATGTGCTTCACCTCACGCTTGTTCTGCTTGTGGATGGACTTCATGATAAGTCGCACCAGCATCGGACTCTCGCTGCCCAGTTCCTTCAGGTAAATCTCCTGCGCATTGTTCGGACGGTTCACCGCCTCTCCATCGTGGATGAAGTCGCACATCTCCACGTTGAGCAGCAGCGGCTCCTTGGCATACTTCACGTGTAGGCTCGGTGATGGACGCCTTGCCACCTTTCGGTGGTAGGTTTCCCATAACCTGCCCCCGAACCGTACGTGCAGGTCTCCCTGCATACGGCTCTCCACTGGTAATATCAGTTTATTTGTCATGTTCATGAATTTTGG
>NZ_JABSOE010000035.1 GCF_013618865.1 Phocaeicola faecicola | reverse complement strand
CTCATCAGGCACTACTTGATTCTTTTCTTTCATAATCTTCTTCATTTTGCAAATCTATAAAATAAAAAATACGCGACTCAAACTTGAATCCCGTATTTTCCATTTACACAAAATATTTTATAGTGCCCATGAAAAGATGAAGGCCGCCTCAGACATCATTGCCTGAGACGGCCTCCTTTGTTCTTGACTCCCGGTGCAGGTGCCCGCCGTCAAAACTCCAGTATGAAACTCTGCATGGTGCCCAGGTCAATCTGCAGCAACCGTCCGTCCAGCACCTCTCCGTAGCCGCAGATTATCTTGATGACTTCGTTGGCTTCGGCACAGCCTACCAGTCCCGGAGTGACTCCCAGTACTCCTTTCGGAGGAGCCGGCATATCGTACATCCCGGCTTCATCCGGAAACAGGTCGCGGTAGTTCTTTCCTTTCTTGTAATTGAAAACCGATACCTGTCCGTCGAAAGCACGGATGGCTCCGTAAACATATACTTTATTCAGCCGCAGGCAAGTATCATTGATCAGATACCGCGTCTGGAAGTTGTCACATCCGTCCACCACAATGTCATATTCCGAAAGGATGTCAGCCGCATTTTCGGAAGTCAGCCGTACCGGATACGCCTGCACACAGATATCCCGGTTCAACGCCTCAAGGCGCTGCTTGGCCTGAATCGCCTTGGGCAATCCTACCTCTGCTTCCGTGTAAAGTACTTGCCGTTGGAGATTGCTCTCACTCACCACATCCTCATCAATCACTCCAAGGGTTCCTACCCCCGCTCCGGCCAGATACAGGGCAATGGGCGAACCCAGTCCGCCTACACCCACGATCAATACCTTTGCGTTTCTCAGCTTTTCCTGACCGGCTTCACCGATCTCCGGCAGCATCATCTGTCTGCTATATCTCTCCATAAAACTGTTTAAAATCGTTTTTCTGATTGATTCAACTCTTTTCCGCTTTTCCGGTACTTACTCTCCGTTTCCGCTCATCCGACCTTCTCCGTATGGCAACAGTCGAACGAAGCGTCCCAGTCCTTCCATACCGGTTCGCGACCCAAGGCCTTCAGGGCTTTTTCTACTTCTACGGCCGTACGGTCATCGCTGATATGGAACTGTTCCAGTGCCTGAGGATAGGTATAGTATCCTCCCGGTTCTGTCTTGCTCTCCGCACTCATAGTGGTGACGCCCAGTGTAGCCATGTTGTCACGGATGTGTGCCGGTTCGCGGGTAGAGTAAGAAATGTCCACATCATGGTCGAAAATACGCATGGCAAAAGTCACCTGTGCCAGTTCTTTGTCGCTCATGATGACATTCGGCTGGAAACCTTCGTTTTCTGCCGGGCGCATGCGCGGGAAGTTCACACTGTATTTTGTCTTCCAGTATTTCTTCTGCAGGTAACGCAAGTGGTAGGCCATCATCGTAACGTCCGTACGCCAGTCTTCCAGACCGATCAGTACGCCCATGCCGATGGAGTGAACACCCGCCTGTCCCATACGGTCAAATCCGTTGACACGCCATTCGAACTTCGACTTCATGCCCCGGGGATGATACACATTGTACCGTGCCTTGTTGTATGTCTCCTGGAAACAGATGACCCCGTTCAGGCCGTGCTGTACCAGTTCGGCATATTCTTCCGCCTTCAGGGGCATTACCTCAATCTTCAGGTTGGAGAAATACGGCTTTGCCAGGTCGAGTGCCTTAGCGATATACGGAACTCCCGCCTTTGCCGGATTCTCACCGGTGACAATCAGCAGGTTCTCGAACGGGCCCAGCTTCTTGATGGCCTTGTATTCATTTTCGATTTCTTCCGGTGTCAGAATGGTACGGGCCATCGGGTTGCTGATGTGGAAGCCACAATATACACACGAGTTGGTACACGAATTGGTAATGTACAGCGGGATAAACATCGACATGGTTTTCCCGAAACGCTCTTCCGTATATTTGCGGCTCAACCGTGCCATCGGTTCCAGAAATTTCTCTGCGGCCGGTGAGATGAGTGCCATGAAATCCTCCACGTCACAACGGCTCTTGCTCAGGGCACGGAGCACATCGGCTTCGGTCTTGGCATAAATCTTTCGGGTGGTTTCCTCCCAACTGATTTTCTCAAGTTCTTCACTAAACATTTCGTTTGTCCAATTTAATAGATTATTTAATTTCCTTCAAGTCGCGGCTCAGTTTCATTGCACAGAAATTAGGTCCGCACATCGTACAATATTCCCCGTCGGTATGACGTCCCTCGTTGAAATACTCCAGTGCCCGGTCCGGATCGAGCGACAGGTGGAACTGGTCGCGCCAGCGGAACTCATAACGGGCCTTGCTCAGTGCGTTGTCACGGATCTGTGCACCCGGATGTCCCTTGGCCAGGTCGGCAGCGTGTGCGGCAATCTTATACGTGATGACCCCTGTGCGTACGTCTTCGCGGTTGGGCAGACCCAGGTGTTCTTTCGGAGTCACGTAACACAACATCGCAGTTCCCAGCCATCCGATCTGTGCGGCTCCGATAGCCGAAGTAATGTGGTCGTATCCCGGAGCAATGTCGGTTACCAGCGGGCCCAGCGTATAGAACGGTGCGTTGTGACAGTGCTTGATCTGACGCTCCATATTCTCCTGAATCTTATGCAAGGGCACGTGTCCCGGTCCTTCGATGAAAGCCTGCACGTTCTTGTCCCATGCACGCAGTACGAGTTCTCCCAGGGTATCCAGTTCCGCAAACTGCGCTTCGTCGTTCGCATCTGCGATACAGCCCGGACGGAGACCGTCTCCCAGGGATACCGCTACGTCATACTGGGCCAGGATATCGCAGATTTCATCAAAATGCTCGTACAGGAACGACTCGCGGTTGTGTACCATGCACCATTTGCTCATGATACTTCCTCCCCGTGATACGATACCGCACAGACGCTTGTCGGCCAGGTGTACGTTGTGAAGGCGGATACCTGCGTGGATGGTGAAATAATCCACTCCCTGCTCGCACTGTTCAATCAGGGTGTCTTTGTAAATCTCCCAACTGAGGTCTTCTACTTTTCCGTTGACCTTTTCCAGGGCCTGATAAATAGGCACCGTACCCACCGGTACCGGACAGTTGCGCACAATCCATTCACGCGTTTCGTGGATGTTGTCGCCCGTAGACAGGTCCATCAGCGTATCGCCTCCCCACTTGCAGCTCCATACGGCCTTGTCCACCTCTTCGTCAATGCTGGAAGTGGTAGCTGAATTACCGATGTTGGTATTGATTTTCACCAGGAAATTACGTCCGATGATCATCGGTTCTGATTCCGGGTGATTGATGTTGGCCGGCAGTACGGCACGTCCGGCAGCAATCTCGTCGCGCACAAACTCCGGAGTGATATACGTCTCGATGCCGAGTTCCTTGCAGTTCATGTTCTCGCGGATGGCTACATATTCCATTTCCGGTGTCACGATGCCCTGCTTGGCATAATACATCTGCGTACAGCATTTTCCTGCCTTGGCACGGTAGGGCAGTGCGATGTGCTCAAAGCGCAGGTGATCGAGCGAGTGGTCGTCGCGGCGCATCTTTCCGTATTCCGAGGTGATGGAAGGCAACTGTTCCACATCGCCACGTTCCAGGATCCAGTTTTCACGCATGCGCGGCAATCCCTTCTTGAGGTCGATGGTCACCGAAGGGTCACTGAACGGACCGCTGGTGTCATATACATAAACAGGCTCGTTCGGGGTTATTGTTTTCTGACCGTCCACTACGGTAACTGTCGGAGTAAGGTTGACCTTCTGCATACCTACTTTGATGAACGGGAAGAGGGTTCCCTGCATATAAGCCTTCTCGGCGTGTGCATACGCCTTTTTATCTTGGTTCTTGTCCATAAATTCGTAATGTGAATGGGTTAATTAAATTTTTTATTCATTCAAGAAAGCAGTCAGCGGAGAAGAAGCCGAAGCCGTCATGTCCACACTCTGCATTCCCAGACCTGCCTCGTAGGCACGGCGTCCGGCGACTACCGCTTCGCTGAAGGCACGGGCCATTTCCACCGGGTTTCCGGCTACGGCAATCGCGGTATTGACCAGACAGGCAGCAGCTCCCATTTCCATGGCTTCCGCAGCGTGGCTGGGGGCTCCGATTCCCGCGTCAACGACTACCGGTACATTGCTTTGTTCGATGATGATGCGCAGGAAGTCGCGTGTCTGCAATCCCTTGTTGGTACCGATGGGGGCAGCCAATGGCATGACTGTAGCCGCACCAGCCTCTTCCAGCCGCTTGCAAAGCGTCGGGTCGGCCTGGCAGTAAGGCAACACAACGAATCCCAGTTTTACCAACTCTTCAGTAGCCTTCAGGGTTTCGGTAGAATCCGGCAGCAGGTATCGCGGATCCGGGTGGATCTCCAGTTTCAGCCAGTTGGTTCCGAAAGCCTCACGTGCCATTTGGGCCGCAAATACCGCTTCCTCAGCTGTACGTACCCCCGAGGTGTTCGGCAACAATTGGATATGCGGATGCTGTATGTGGTGCAGCATGTCGTCGTTCTTGTCTTCCAGTTCGATACGCTTCATGGCTACCGTAACCATTTCCGTACCCGAAGCCAGGATGGCTTCTTCCATTACGGCATTTGAATTAAATTTTCCGGTTCCCAGAAACAGGCGGGAGTTGAATTCCCGTCCGGCAATGACTAATTTTTCCATATTCGGTGATAATGAATTTGATAATACAATACTGATTCAATAAAATCCGGCTTCACTCGTGACGTCCCTGCAGGTGATGAGTCTGCCAGTGGAATCTTCACTATGTCAGGTTGAGTTTCCACCATACGATGTTCCAACGCAGTATCAGCCGCATGAAGCCTTCGATGGGGATGCATGCGGATACACAGCCCCCTGGTGGTTCCGCCTTATCCGAGGCTCAGTATCCGGCGGACTTCCTCCACCGGATTTTCCGCGCGCAGGATACTTCCGCTCAGTGCGATACCGCTTACTCCCGTCTGCAGGATGTCCGGAATGTCCTCATAGGTAATTCCGCCGATGGCTACTACCGGAAGGGTAATGCCTGCTGCCTTCATCTGCTGCAGGATCTGACGATATCCCTCCAGACCCAGAATCGGACTGAGGTTTTTCTTGGTCGTCGTAAAGCGGAAGGGACCGCAACCGATGTAGTTTGCCCCTGCCTGCCAGTGGCGTTTCACATCCTCGAACGTATTGGCTGTACCCCCGATGATGAACGCATCTCCCAGTATCCGTCGTGCCTCCTCGATGGGCATGTCGTTCTTTCCCAGATGCACTCCGTCGGCCTGTACCTTTTTTGCCAGTGCCACATGGTCATCGATGATGAAAGTCGCTCCGTACTTCCGGCACAGGTCGCGTACACGTATGGCTTCTGCCTCTACTTCAGCTTCCGGTGCCTCTTTCATGCGCAACTGAATCCAGCGGCAGCCTCCTTCGAGTGCCAGATGCGCAGCGTCGAAATAAGAATATTTTTCAGTGAAATGAGTAATGAATTGCAGTTCCATGCCTTATCCTCCACAAGCCGCTTTAATGATTACCAGTGAATCTCCTTCCTGCAGCGGCTGCTGCTCCCACTGCGTGCGGGGCACAATGCGGTTCTGCAGTGCGATGGCTACTCCTTTTTCCGGCAACGCCAGTTCCCTGACCAAGTCGGCCACGGTGCTGCCGTTCAGTTCCGTCTCCTTGTTGTTTACCAATACTTTCATAACGTACGATTATTTGTTGGGCTTGTTCCATACAGGTGCAGGGCACAAGCGCATTATACAATGAATTTGTCCTGTTGAAAGTAATCCAAAGAGTTTTCCGGCAGAGCGGGAGGGAAAATAACATATGATGCAAAATAACAATCCCTTCGTCGGTACTAACCGCATCAGGTTCATAGGGTATGATCTCAGCCCGTCGGGTAGGGCACCCCTTTGTTTTACTTTTACCGGAAGCAAAGGTAAGAAAAAAAATGTTTCCGCGGCATTATTTGAAAGAGTTTCTGCGGAATGACAGTAAAAAAAGCGCATCGTGTAATTTTCATGGAAGTTTTAGCAGCTATCCTGATTTTGCTGTCTTTCTTTGAAATTAGCCGCTGTTGAATTTCTCTCTTAAAAATTATTTCATACATTAGTACTTACATTTTCTCTTTAAAAGGTACATATTGTGTGATGCGTGACGATAGATATCTTTTTTCCAGTCGTCGGGCTGCTTGTTTCTTTCATCGGGAGAAGCGGATAGTCCCGGCTTTTTCAGGGATGAAAAGAGAGGAAAGCATGAGGAGGTACAGAGAGTCCGGTTCCGAGGGATCGGGGCTGCCGGAAAGAATGGAACTTCTTCACGCTATTGAAATGGAATGATCTTAAATTTGTTGACTTATGAAAAACTTTCGAATTTATTTGCTTATTTTGTTGTCTTTATTTACTGTGGTATCGCATGCGGTATCCGCCGGTCGTCCGAAAGCCAAAAGGGTGGTATTGATTGCCCTCGACGGGATTTCTGTCAATGGCTTTAAAACGGCCAGGACTCCGTGTCTGGATGAGTTGCTGTCTCAGGGGGCATTGTCGCTGGAAACACGGGTCGTCATGCCTTCGGTGACTTTACCCAACTGGACCAGTCACCTGACCGGGAGCGGTCCGGAACAGCACGGAGTGGCCGATAATGACTGGCAGATCAATAAAAGGCAGTTGCCTCCGGTAGCTGTCGATGCCGATGGATCTTATCCTTCCGTATTTCAGGTGCTGAAAGAAGCCTTGCCTGGATGCCGTACTGCGTTTTACTACAACTGGGCCAATCTGATTTATCCGTACAACCAGAAATACTTCGATGAAGCCGGCTTCTTGGAGAACGATGGGTATGTACCTAATTATCAGAAGGCTTATGATTTTATTGTCCGTCATCAGGAAGAGCCGGTACTGGTGTTCCTGTATTCGGTACATACCGACCACGCCGGTCACAACCATAAGTGGATGTCTCCCGAGTATATCCGTTCGATAGAAGAAGCCGACCGGCAAATCGGGGATTTCATCGGGCGGTTGAAAAAGGCCGGTCTGTACGAAGACACTCATTTCCTGTTCCTGTCCGACCACGGAGGCATTGAATACGGACACGGAGGCCTGTCGGAAGATGAAATGATTGTACCCTGGGGTATTACCGGTCCGGGTATCAAATCCGGCATGAAATTGGAAGAACCGAACAACACGGTCAACACTGCCGCTACCGTACTTTATCTCTTTCAGGTTGCCGCTCCTTCTTCCTGGACGGGAGAAGTTCCTTACTCTGTTTTTTGAATGATTGTCATATGGAATTTTGTTAAATTTATTGAGTGTGATGTGTGGGCTGTTTCCTGTCGTTGATGATGCCGGAGACGCCTGCACCTTCGTACTGGATTTGAAATAAACAGAATTATCGCATCCGGCCGTACTTTGTCTGAGGCAGGTACGGCCGGATGCCTGTCTGCGGAATATCCTCAGGGAAAAGGATTCAGATTTCATCCTTTTCCGCAGGATTCTTCCGGGGTGAGATGGGGGAGTTTTGGCGAAAAATCATTATCTTCACGCCCGATTTTGAATAGCGTTATGATGTCTGAAGAAAATCTGTTGTCTGATATACTGAATAATTCTCCGAGTGTGGAGCTGCTGAGGCTGCGTAACCGGGAGATTATCATTCTTTTTTTATATAAAACTTTTTACCGTCACCGTGAACCGGTCGCTTACGAGGCGTTGCGCATGAGGCTGACCGATTACCTGAGTTCGATTCACCTGGAGAATGATGAGGAAAACGATATCACCAGCTTCGATTCGTACGATGAGAAGGCCTATAAATACATCCAGCGGTGGACCGACAAGGGGTTTCTGCGCAACTACCAGGAGGAGAGCGGAGAGGTGTTCTACGAACTGTCTTCGTATGCCAGTAAGGCCATCGACTGGCTCATTAGTCTGAAGCGCGAGGAGTTTGTGGGTACGGAATCGAAATTCATGAATCTTTTCGGCCAGATCAAGGAACTGGTGGAGTTTACCAACGAAGATGCTTCGGAGCGTATCCGGATGCTGGAACAGAAGAAGATGGAGATTGAACACCAGATCCAGAGCCTGCAGGCAGGTGAGAGTGCGGTGGTGTACGAGGAGTACCAGGTGCTTCCGCGTTTCCGTGACATCACCCGTACGGCGAAGGAACTGCTGTCCGACTTCAAGGAAGTGGAAGACAATTTCAAGTCGATTACCAAGTCGATTTACCAGAAGCATGCCGAAGGGGAGATTTCCAAGGGAGACATTCTGGGATTTACCTTCGATGCCCTTGAAAAACTGCAGACCAGTTCGCAGGGAAAGAGTTTCTATGCTTTCTGGGACTTCCTGATGACGCCGTCCATGCAGGATACCTGGGACAAGATGGTAAGCGATCTGTACAGTTCACTGGATGCCAAGCAGATGAAGCAGGACGATATGTTCCTGCGCAACATGAAGGGTTACCTGTACAACAGCGGGAAGAAGGTGTATCAGGCCAACGACAAGATGGCGGACAAACTGAGCCGGATTATCTGTGAGAACGGTTCTTCGCAGACCTTGGCTTCGCAGCGGCTGATACAGGACATTCAGGCCCTGCTGCTGCAACTGGCCGGACAGAATATCAAGCCGGAGATTTCACTGGAAGTGGAGACACAGCCGGAGATTTTCATGCCGCTGGAGCGGAAACTGACGCTGGAACGCAGTGCCGACATTACCTACGACCAGGTGCTGGAGATGGCTGATGCGGATATCTCTGACGCGACCGGGGTGGACCGTCTGTTTGTGAGTCATGGGGTTGACCGTGAGGTACTGAAGCGGAGGATTTCCCTGGCACTGACAAGGCGCAAGCAGGTGTCTCTGCCCGAGGTGATAGAGGAAAACGGAGGACTGGAGAAGGGACTTTCCGAATTGTTCGGATACATCAGTGTCATCCGTAATTTCCGTCATACGGTGAATCCGGAGCGCATGCAGCTGGTGGAGTTCAACAGCGAGTTGCGCAAATCAATCAACATACCTGAAATTATTGTACTGAAATGAATTTAGAGAATGTAATAGCGCCATATGGCTATGCGGTGGTCCGACTGCTGAAGGGGCCTGTGGAACATACGGATACCAAGATTTGGGAGGCGATCCTGAATTATCAGTCGGATATTCAAAAATATTTGTCACACATCGGTCTGGAACTGATCGTGAAGCGGGATGAGGGCTTTGCCTACGTGAAGCAGCTGGTCGACGACGAGGGGAAGACCATCGGTCTGGTGCCCCGCCAGCAGCTGGGCTTTGAGATTTCGGTGATACTGATCATCCTGCGCCAGATGCTGGAGGAGTTCGACAGCAACCTCGACGAACTTTATGCTACGGAGCGTTTCGTGAGTGCGGATGAGCTGAAGGAGCGGATCGAGCTGTTTCTGCCGGAGCGTTTCAACCGGGTGAAGCTGCTGAACGAGATTGATGCGTATCTCAACCGTATCGTCAACCTGGGCTTTCTGAAGGTGGTGAAGCGTGATAACGTCAACCTCTATCAGATTCATCGGGTAATCAAGGAGAAGGTGACATTGGACCAATTACAAGATTTTAAGAATAAACTGCAGGAATATGTGGAGTCTGTTTAGTACGGGAGCCGATACGTCGGGATTCCGTTTGCAATATATGGAGATATACAACTGGGGTACGTTTCATGAAAAGATTTTCAGAATGGAACCGCAGGGAAACAATGCGTTGCTCACCGGAGCGAATGCGTCGGGAAAGAGTACCATCATCGATGCGCTGCTGACACTGATGGTGCCTGCCAAGAAGGACCGGTTCTATAACCAGTCGTCGGGAGTGGAGAAGAAGGGTAACCGTACGGAGGAAACCTATGTGCTGGGACATTACGGCAATATCCAGCGTGACGGGGAGAAGGGTACGGTAACCCAGGCCTTGCGCGACCAGTCGGCGTATTCGGTGCTGCTGGCTACGTTTACGAATACCGACCAGCGTACCGTGACGATTTTTCAGGTGCGGTGGTTCTCGGGCGGGGAACTGAGGCGTACCTTCGGACTGGCGCACTGTGCGCTGGAGATTCAGCGTGATTTCCAGCCGTTCGACGGCAAGGGAATGTGGCGGCGCAGGCTAGAGAGTACGTATAAGGGTTCGCGCAACATGGTGGAGTTTTTCGAGGGACCGGTGGGTTATGCCGACCGTATGACACAGCTCTTCGGCATGCGCTCGGTGAAGGCGCTGGGGCTCTTCAACCAGATTGTGGGAGTGAAGGTGCTCGATGACCTCGACGACTTTATCCGTACGAACATGCTCGAGGAGCAGGATGCCGAGTCGCAGTTCATTATGCTGAAAGACAGTTTCAAGACACTGATGGATGCGAAGGTGAACATCGAGAAGGCCGGCGAGCAGATCCGGATGCTGACTCCGATAGCCGATCTTGCCCGTCAGATCGAGGAATCGGCCGACCGCCTGAAGCAGTTGAAGGTCGACAGTGAGACGATTGAATACTGGTTTGCCCGCAAGACCATCGAACTGGGTAAGGAGCGGGTGGACAATGCGGAACAGGAACTGAAGCGTCTGCGCCGCGAAGAGGACAAGTTGCGCGAGGATGAGGAGAAGATGAAGGAGGACGAACGTTCCATCGCACTGGCCATCGAAAACGACGAGGCGGGACGGAAGATCCGGGAAATCGAACAGGAAATGAAGCGGCTGGCGGAACAGCGTGACGAGCGCCTGGCCAGAATGAACGAATATAATGAAGTCGCTTCGCAGTTGTCGCTCACCGTCGATCCCGAGCGGGATACCTTCCTCAAGCAGCGGGAAACGGTGAAAGCCTCGCTGGAGCAGTTGAATGCCGAGATTGAACAGCGCATCCGTGAGACCGTGGCCACGGAGAACGAACAGAAGGAAATTGCCGGAACCATCCAGGAGTATCTGTCGACCATCGACTCGTTGAAGAAGAACAAGAACAACATGCCTGTGCGGGAGTCGGAAATCAGGGACATGATTCTGGAGCATACCGGAGCCACCAAGGAAGAGATTCCTTTCGTGGGTGAGCTGATCCGCGTGAATCCGGCCGAGCAGGAGTGGGAGGGTGCCGTAGAGAAAATCCTCCATAACTTTGCCTTGCACCTGCTGGTTCCCGACGAGTATTATCACGAGGTGAATCAGTTCATCAACGGTACCGACCTGAAGGGACGAATTACCTACTACCGCTACCGGAAGTACAATTCCCTGGCGGGACTGGAGCAGTTTACCGATACGGAGAACCGTATTCTCGACAAGATTGAGATTCGTCCGGATTCAGTGTATGAGGAATGGATTAGAGATACCATCTTCGAACGCTATAATTATGCCTGTGTGGATTCGCTCGAAGAATTCGAACGCTACCAGGAAAAGGCCGTAACCTGTGAGGGACTGGTGAAGTTCTCGAACGAGCGGCATGAGAAGGACGACCGTCCGCACATTGTCAGAAAAGAGAATTACATTCTGGGCTGGGACAACCAGGAGAAAATCAGTTACCTGCAGCGGGAAATCAAGACCCTGCAGCAGAAAGACCTGGACCTGATGGGACGCCTGAACGAGATGGGGGCGCAGCGTCAGAAGATTCAGCACCGCCGCGACCTGAGCAAGGCCCTGGTCGATACCTTTACCGATTATGAGGTGCTCGACTGGAAGGAGTATGCGTTGCGTCTGCAGGAGAAGCAGGCCAACAAGGCCGAGCTGGAGCAGAACAGCAATACGATCCAGACCCTGCAGAAGCAGTTGGAGAAGGTGCGTCATGAACTGCAGAAGATTTCAAAGGAATCCATTGCCGGAAAACTGAAGGAGATTTATGCGGTAGAGCACAAAATCGGTGAGACACAGGCGGAGATGGAGGAATGCCAGCATAAGATTACTTCCCTGCGTTCCGTGCTGCTGACGGATTTTGAGCAGGCGTATGAGGACCTGAAGGATTGTACCTACGAAGACCTGAAGAAGAAGTACAGTTCGTTCAAGGACCGCAACAACAGCGAGTGCGGCAAGATCCTGAACAAGCGCCGTACGCTGGAAGACAAGGCCAAGAAACTGATCAGTGAGTTCAAGCGTCCTTCGGAATACATCACCGAGAAGTTCAAGGACTGGCGCTCGGACGTGGATGCCCTGCCCGATTCGGACCATATCGAACTCATCGGAGAATATACGCACCTGCTGGCCCGCCTGGAGAAGGAAAATCTGCCTAAGTACGAAAAGCAGTTCGACAATTACCTGCAGAAGACCCTGACCGACAAGGTGGGTGAGTTCCGTATGTTCTTCATGCACTGGAAGGATGCCATCCACGAGAACGTGAAGATGCTGAACGAGTCGCTGTACGGTATCGATTACCGCCGTCGTCCGGTGACCTACATTCAGCTGGTTGCCCAGCCGCGTGCCAACGAAGAGGTGAAGGAATTCCGCCGCCTCATGGATGAGGCCATGCCGAACGTGCAGGTGGTCAATGCTTCGGTAGACGGCAGAAAGATCCACTTCCGTGACCATATCGAACCTTTCATGCGGCGCCTGGAAGACGAGGAATGGAGAAAGCGGGTGACCGATGTGCGTGCCTGGTTCTCTTACAAGGCCGAGGAATTCAACCGTGAGACAGAGGCGAAGGAAACGACGTATGAGAACATGGGACACCTGTCGGGTGGAGAGAAGGCCCAGTTGACATACACCATCCTGGGCTCGGCCATTGCCTACCAGTTCGGGCTGACCAAGAGCGGCATGCAGGAGAATTCTTTCCGTTTCATTGCCATCGACGAGGCCTTCAAGGCGCAGGACGAGGACAAGGCGCGTTACCTGATCGACCTTTGCAAACAGTTGCACCTGCAGTTGCTGGTGGTGACTCCGAACGACAACATCCACATTGTGGAGAACGATATCTCTTACGTGTACTTTGTAGAGCGTAAGGAAGAAAAGACTTCCTGGTTGTACAGCATGTCCATCGAACAATGGCAGGCAGAGAAGAATCCGGGAAAACTGTTTTAGGAACCCTTATGAATTGTGACAGTTATGGATAAGAAAAAGAAAATAATCACCGGAATCGTGGCCGGAATCTGCCTGCTGGCTGTGGGAGGAGGCACCTACTGCCTCCGGAAGCAGCAGCAACAGGAGGCGGAGCTGCAGCAGGCCGTTGCGGCGGATACCGTAAAGGCGGCCCCGAAGGTCTACAAGTACAATATCCCCGACGAGGCGTACCGGATTTCGTACGGGGAGGTGAAGTCCGGAGAGAATCTCTCTTTGATTCTTTCGGAACAGGGACTTCAGCCGAATGAGATTCATGAACTGAACCTGAAGACGGAAGGGGTCTTCGACGTCCGTAAGGTGAGAAGCGGGCAGAAGTATGCGGTGTATGCTACCGGCGATACGCTGCAGACACCGCATTATTTCGTTTACGAGGAGGATGCGAAGAATTACATCGTGTTCGACCTGCGGCCTCCTTACCGGGTGTACCGCGGCGAGAAGCCTGCCGAATGGAAAAGAAAGCAGGTGAAGGGACAGGTGGCTTCTTCCTTGTGGGTGGCCATGGAAGAACAGGATACCTCGCCGTTGCTGGCCATGGTACTTTCCCAGATTTTCGGCTGGACAATCGACTTTTTCGGCCTGCAGGAGCAGGATGAGTTCCGGGTCATTTACGACCAGGAATATGTGGAGGGTGAGGCACTGGCCAACTTCCATGTGCTGGCTGCTTCCTTCCGTGCGTCCGACAGCCTGTATTATGCCATCCCCTTTGTGCAGGATGGAGAGGAGCTCTATTATAATGAGAAGGGCAACAGTCTGGAAGGAGCCTTCCTGAAGGCGCCGCTGGATTTTTACCGGATTTCTTCCCGCTTTACCAACAGCCGTTTCCATCCGGTGCTGAAGCGTTATCGTGCCCATCACGGAGTGGACTATGCGGCTCCTACGGGTACTCCGGTTTATGCCATCGGAGATGGAAAGGTCATCGCGAAGGGCTATCAGGCAGGCGGCGGCGGCAATTACCTGAAGATCAAACATAGCGGTTCGTACGTGACTTCCTATATGCATCTTTCCCGCTTTGCCAAGGGCATTCAGGTTGGCAGTTCGGTCAAGCAGAAAGAGGTGGTCGGTTACGTAGGCTCTACGGGACTCTCTACCGGTCCGCACCTGGATTTCCGGGTTTATGAGAACGGCAGGCCGATCAATCCGCTGACTATCAAGTCGCAGCCCAAGAAGCCGATCAGTGAGCAGCACATGGCTGAGTACGTGGTGGTGCGCGACTCCTTGATGCAGCTGCTGGTGAACATGAAGTAAGTGTTGCGCCTGCATCATTATGTGCAGGAAAACGCAACGAAGTGTGTATACAAAAAGGTCGCCATCTTTCCCGAAAAGATGGCGACCTTTTCTGCAAAAGACCGCGAGGTTTTTCTTCCTCTTTCTTTATGTTTTTTCACACCGATAAAGGGAGATTTCCTTTTCTCCTTCGGCGCGGGATTTTCTTTCCTTTACGCACGTGATATTCCGCTTATCGTTCGGCTTCGATGGTATAGGTAAAACTGTCGGCACGGTAATAGCCGATGTTGTATTCAATGGGGACCTGCTGGGTGTCGTACACAAAGCGTTCGCGGATCAGAATCGGGTCGCCGGCCTTGATGTCCAGTTTCTCGGCAATCAGTTCACCCGCCAGTCGTGCGGAAATCTTCTCTTTACTGGTCTTGACGGTAATCTGATAGTCGTTTTCCAGCAGCTCATACAGCGGTCGGGTAAAGTCCTCCTCGCCGGTGAGCGGGATGTTCGGATTAAAATAAGAAATAAAGTATACGAACGGATACTCTTTCTTTCCGCGCACCCTTTCCAGTACGATGCACTTGGTAGGGTTCTCCTTGTCGAGGTTGAAGAAATTGCAGATTTCGTCATTGGGTCTCTTCCAGCTGATGTGGAGTTCGAAGTTGCGGATTTCGATACCCAGCATTTTCATTTCCTGAGAAAAACTCAGCCAGTTCTTGACACCGCTGACAATGCCTTTCTGTACCACCTTTGTACCTACTCCTTTCTTACGGATGAGCAGTCCTTCGAACACCAGTTTGTTGATGGCCTGGCGGAGGGTATTGCGTGAAATGTTCAACCTTTGTGAGAGTTCCACCTCATTGGGCAGGTATTTTCCGGATTTATATTCTTCTGAGTCAATCAGGTTTCGGAGCAATTCTTCGGCCTGAACGTGCAAGGGTTTGCTGCTATTGTGGTCTAATTCCATATCTTTTGCGTATTAGTCATTCTTTTGCAAATATAATAGAATTTTTTTTGAGACAAAGATTTGTGTAAGATAAAATATTATTCATATATTTGCACAAGAAGATAATATGTATAAACAAATATCTTTTAGTTATATGAGAAAATCAAATTACGATAAGTTTCCGGCTACGGCTATTTCAGGAACTTTGTTTTTGGGTTGGGACGAAGTGCGTCAGGCATTGAAAGAAGTATTGTTGCACAATCGGGTACTGGCAGTCGACTGCTATACCGGGGTATACGAAGAGGAACTGCTCCGCGAGCTGTCTGCCCTGGGCGCACGGGTATTGTCCGTAAATGCTTGTTACAAGAGTGAGGAATGTGTACGTCAGATGACAGAGCGTTTCATGACGGATGATGTGCTCTTCGGTTATGTGACCAACCTTACGCTGGATGATTATTTTGAGGAAGAGAAACTGGCGGCAATGCGTCGCGAGATCAGTGAAAGTACGGATCCGGTGATTGTACTGGGTACGGGTGCGCAAAAGGTGGCTCCTGAGGCTGCATTGGTTTATGTAGACATGGCCCGCTGGGAAATCCAGCAGCGTTTCCGTCGTCATGAGGTACGTGCCCTGGGTATCGACAACCGTGAGGATGCGGTGTCTGTCCAGTACAAGCGGGGATACTTCAATGACTGGCGGGTATGCGACCGTTACAAGGATACCTTGTTTGAGAAGGTGGATTTCTGGCTGGATACGCACATTGCCGGACAGCCGAAGATGATTGACCGTAAGACCTTCTTTAAGGGAATTGAGAAAACGGCTTCCAAGCCTTTCCGTGTGGTTCCTTTCTTCGACCCGGCTCCCTGGGGAGGACAGTGGATGAAGCAGGTATGCGACCTGGACCGCGAGAAGCAGAATTACGGATGGTGCTTCGACTGTGTGCCCGAAGAGAACAGTCTTTATTTCGAGGTAAACGGCGTACGTTTTGAACTGCCTTCAGTCGACCTGGTGCTGCTGAAGAGCCGTCAGTTGCTGGGTGAACCGGTGGAAGCCCGTTTCGGTAAGGATTTCCCGATCCGCTTCGACTTCCTGGATACGATCGGTGGCGGCAACTTGAGTCTGCAGGTACATCCTACCACTCAGTTCATCCGCGAACAGTTTGGCATGTACTACACTCAGGATGAAAGTTATTACCTGCTGGATGCCGAAGAGGATGCAGTGGTTTATCTGGGTGTGAAGAACGGAGTGGACCGTGAGGCAATGATCGAGGGCCTGCGCAGGGCACAGAAAGGGGAGATTGTGTTTGATGCGGAAAAATATGTCAACAAGATTCCGGCGAAGAAGCACGATCATTTCCTGATTCCGGGAGGAACCGTTCACTGTTCGAGTTCGAACAGCATGGTACTTGAAATCAGTTCGACTCCGAATCTGTTTACTTTCAAGTTGTGGGACTGGCAGCGTCTGGGTCTGGACGGAAAACCGCGCCCGATCAATGTGGAACGTGGAAAATGTGTCATCGACTGGGGACGGAATACGGATTATGTATACGAGAAGTTGCGTAACCACGTTACTCTGATGGGAGAAGGAGAAGGCTGGACAGAGGAACGCACGGGCTTGCACGACAATGAATTCATTGAGACCCGCCGTCACCGCTTCTCAGTACCGGTATTGCACCATACGAACAACAGCGTGAACGTGTTCAACCTGCTGGAAGGAGACGAAGCCATCGTGGAAAGTCCGACTCATGCTTTCGAACCGTTTGTAGTACATTATGCAGAGACTTTCATCATTCCGGCCTGTGTGGGCGACTATACCATCCGTCCTTATGGACTTTCCGAAGGCAAGGAATGTGTGACAGTGAAAGCGTATGTCCGCTTCTGATGCCGGACGGTGAGGTGTTTTCGGAATGTTAAACTTAAAAGATACTATCTATGAACATGAAATCGGATAACCGGATTGTGATGACCCTGGATGCGGGAGGTACGAACCTGGTGTTTTCTGCCATTCAGGACGGCAGGGAGGTGGTGACTCCTGTTACCCTGCCTTCGGAGGTGAACGATCTGGACCGCTGTCTCCGGGTACTGGTCAGCGGCTTTGAGGAAGTCATGCGCCGGTTGCCGGCTGCACCTTCGGCCATCAGTTTTGCGTTTCCAGGACCGGCCGACTATGTACACGGGGTGATCGGAGACCTGCCCAACTTTCCGGCTTTCCGGGGTGGGGTAGCTTTGGGAGATTTCCTGAAAGGGCATTTTCATCTTCCGGTCTTCATCAATAACGACGGCAACCTGTTTGCCTATGGCGAGGCCCTGGCAGGGGCTTTGCCGGAGATAAACGGCATGCTGGAGGCTTGCGGCAATCCGAAGCGTTACCGTAACCTGCTTGGGGTGACTTTCGGAACCGGATTTGGCGGTGGTGTAGTAATCGACGGCAAGGTGCTGCTGGGTGACAACCAGACGGGAGGATATCTGTGGTGCCTGCCGAACAAGCGGTATCCTGACCTGATTGCAGAGGAGAACGTGGGGGTACGTGCCGTGAAGCGGGTGTATGCCGACTTGTCGGGAGATAGGGAAGAGCGGACTCCCAAAGCGATTTTCGACATTGCCGAAGGTAATCTGCCCGGTGATGCGCAGGCAGCGCGTCAGGCATTTGCCGAACTGGGAGAGGTGGCCGGACATGCCATTTCGACGGCCGTTACGCTGATAGACGGACTGGTGGTCATCGGCGGGGGACTGGCCGGTGCATCGAAATACATCATGCCGGCATTGATGAAGGAGTTGCGGGCTACGACGGGCAAATGGGACGGTACGGTATTCCCCCGTCTGCAGATGACACCGTATTACCTGGAGGATCCGAAGGAGAGGGAGGCTTTCCTGAAAGACAAGGCCGTACGGGTGACGGTACCTTTCTCTGACCGGAGTACGATTTATGAGACGGACCGCAAGATAGGCATTGCCTTGTCGCGCCTGGGAGCCAACCGCTCCATCGCATTGGGGGCCTATTGGTTTGCAATCAGTCAGTTGGATTTAATAAAATGAATGACACATGAATGTAGTTTTTAGAAATATTTTATGGACGGGACTGCTGGCAGCGTCTTTGTCTGCCTGTCAGGAAGGCAAGGAGGTGGTTGCCTTGGAAAACCTGTCACAGTATGTGGAACCTCGTATCGGTACGGCACACTGCCGCTGGTTCCATTTTGCTCCGGGAGCCATGCCCTTCGGTATGGCCAAGCCGGCCCCTTCTACCAACGGTAGCCTGGGCAACAAGTCGGGATGGGAGGCTACGGGATACGATTACCGTGAGCTGACGATAGAGGGCTTCCCCTGCCTGCACGAGTTTCAGGTGGGAGGTATTGCACTGATGCCTACCTGCGGTCCGCTGGTGACGGTGCCCGGACTGCCTACCGACAGCGTGAAGACGGGTTACCGCTCGGCCTACAGTCACGAGAAGGAAGTGGTGAAGCCGGGATATTACTCCGTGCTGCTCGAAGATTATCAGATACAGGCCGAACTGACGGCGACTCCGCGTGTGGCTTTCCAGCGTTATTCTTTCCCGAAGGGACAGGAAAAGCATATCCTGTTCAATATCGGCAACCGCCAGGGAGAGAGTGGTGCCGTGAAGGATGCCTATGTGACGTACACTTCTGATGGCCGGATCGAGGGATGGGTCATTACCGAACCGGAATATGTAAAGAAATATCAGCCCGGGGCAGTGGTGCCGCTGTATTTCTCGGCCGTACTGGACAAGGAACCCGTGGGTTATGGGGCCTATCACGGCGACCGACAGCAGGCGGGTGTACGTGAGTCGAAGGGAGTAGGAGCCGGAATGTATTTCTCGTTTGCTCCTGAAAACCAGGAGGTGGTGACGGCGAAGATCGGTCTGTCGTATACCTCAGTGGAGAATGCCCGGCTGAACCTGTATCAGGAGGCTGCCGACCTGGAATTTGATGAGGCCAGGGAAGAGGCACAGGCTACCTGGGAGGATTACCTGGGACGTATCCGCGTGGAAACTGACCGCAAGGAAGATAAGGTGAAATTCTATACCGGACTGTATCATGCGCTGCTGGGCCGCGGACTGGCGAGTGATGCCAACGGAGCGTATCCGAAAAATGACGGTACAGTGGGACAGTTGCCGATGAAGGACGGTGCCCCTGTATACAATGTGTACAATACGGATGCTGCCTGGGGAGCGCAGTGGAACCTGTCGCAGCTGTGGACACTGGCTTATCCGGAATACATGTCCGAATACATCAGCAGTCACCTGCAGGCGTATAAGGATGCGGGCTGGCTGGCCGACGGACTGGCCAACAACCGGTATGTGTCGGGTGTCGGTACGAACCTGCTGAGTACCATCATTGCCGGAGCCTATGAATGCGGTATCCGCGATTTTGATACGAAGACGGCTTATGAGGCCTGCCTGAAAAACGAACTGGACGGAAAGGACAGACCTTTCGGGGCCGGCAAGGTGAATACGGCGGAATTTGTAAAATACGGTTATGTGCCGCATCAGGATGAAGGAGAGGGATATCATGAGACCTTCATGTTCTCGGCTTCGCATACGTTGGAATATTCTTACAGTGCATGGGTGGTGGCTCAGTGGGCCGAACAGTTGGGTGATACGGCGCACTACAATCAGCTGATGGACCTGTCGAAGGGCTGGGAGAGACTGTACGACACGTCGTGCAATTTCATCCGTCCGAAGAAAGCAGACGGCAGTTTTATAGCCGACTTCGATCCGATGCAGGTATGGAGAGGATTCCAGGAAGGAAATGCCTGGCAGTATACCTTCTATGTGCCTCACGATGTAAAGGGACTGGTGGAAAAGATGGGTGCCGACGAATTCAATGCCCGTCTGGACAGTATCTTCTCTATCTCGCAGAAGAAGATTTTCAGCGGAGGTACGGAAGTGGGAGCCTTTGCCGGATTGCAGACATTGTACAATCAGGGAAACCAGCCTTGTCTGCATACTTCATGGTTGTTTAACGAGGCGGGACGTCCGTCGTTGACTCAGAAGTGGGTGCGTGCCATCCTGAATGAATTCTACGGCACCGACGGCATCCACGGATATGGTTACGGACAGGACGAAGACCAGGGACAGTTGGGCGCCTGGTACGTGATTTCTTCCCTGGGTCTGTTTGACGTAAAGGGACTGACCGATCCGCAGCCTTCGTTCGGACTGGGTGTTCCTTTGTTTGATAAAATTACCATCAAACTGAATGAAGAGTATTATCCGGGCAAGGAATTCGTCATTACGGTTTCTGACAATACCGGATCGGATACGTATGTACAGCAGTATCTGCTGAACGGACAACCGTTGCATGCGACGCGTATCCCGTTCGCCGATATTGTGAAGGGCGGCAGTCTGGACATTCAGATGGGTAAACAGCCGAAAGATCAATATTAATCCGGAGAATTGCTATGAAAAATAAAGAACTGAACAACAGTCAAACAGCCACCGGCGGAAAGTCGGCAGTCATTCTGCCGGTGCTGTTCGGATTTTTTGTCATGGGCTTCGTAGACGTTGTGGGCATTGCCACCAACTACGTAAAGAAGGATTTCGCCTTGTCGGATACCTTGGCCAACCTGCTGCCCATGATGGTGTTTTTGTGGTTTGCGGTCTGCGCCATACCGGCCGGCATGCTGATGGGACGCATCGGACGACGAAATACGGTGCTGGTTTCCATGGGTATCACGGCAGTAGCCATGCTGATACCCATGTGCGGCTATGAGTTTGTTCCCCTGCTGATTGCCTTTGCCTTGCTGGGAATCGGAAATACCCTGCTGCAGGTTTCGTTGAACCCGATGGTGGCAGGCATTGTGCGGGGCGATCGTCTGGCCAGTGTGCTGACGATGGGGCAGTTTATCAAGGCGGTATCCTCCTTCCTCGGACCGATCATCGCCGGTGCGGCAGCTGCTTATCTGGGGTCGTGGAAAATGATTTTCATCGTTTTCATGGTGGTGACGCTGCTGTCGATGGCGTGGCTCTTGCTGACTGTTCCGGCAGACCGCTCGGAAGAGGAAGTCACGACTTTCCGCTCTGCATTTCATCTGTTTTCCGACCGTACGATATGGATGCTCTTCGTGGGTATCCTGGCGGTGGTCGGCATTGATGTGGGCTTGAATACAGCCATTCCCAAGCTGCTGATGGAGCAGACTGGCATATCCCTGGCCGAGGCCGGACTGGGAACCAGTCTGTATTTCGCTGCCCGTACGATAGGTGCGTTCATCGGGGCATTCCTGCTGGTGAAAATCTCGGGCAAAACTTTTATGAAGGTCTGTATGACAGTAGCGGCAGTGGCCTTTGTGGCACTGCTCTCCGTAACACAGCTCTGGTTGCTTTCCGTCCTGATAGTGGTGGTCAGCCTGGCCTGTTCGAATGTCTTTTCGATTTTGTTCTCCTACGCTTTGCAGCATTCTCCCAGGCAGGCCAATGAAATTTCGGCCTTGATGATCATGGGTGTTTCGGGCGGCGCACTGGTGATGCCGGTAATGGGGGCATGCTCCGATGCGTTCGGACAGGTAGCGGGACTGCTTCCTCTGTTCGTCTGCATCGTATACCTGGGATATGTATCCTGGAAAATGAAATAAATATGTTTATTAGTTTTTTGAATCCACAGACAGGTTGTGCTGGATTAGATCTCTGACTTTTGCTCCTCAGATTTAAATCTATCAGGCAATCTGTCTGTTTTTTTTTGACTTGATTTTTATGATTTGTATTTGAGGAGGTCAAGGGGTATTTCTCATACGTAGGCGTAAATAGTAATTCCCCACACTGTCTTCCGGAAGACAGCTTGTGGGGAATTTTAGTATTCTGATGGGAGGACGGTGCCGTGAGATCCTCCGTGATATCGCAGGGTTACTGAATCTTCAGCAGGAAACCTCCTCCGGGTGCCAGGTGAATCTGCAGCGGCTGTTGTTTGCCGACCGTCAGACTCTCCCGTTTGTAATCCCGGGCAATCCGGTCTGCATTCACTCCGTCCTTGAACAGCATTGCCTGCCGGCTGCCTTCCGGAAGGAAAGGCAGGTCCACATTCACCGTCCGTGCTTCCCAGTTGGTAATTCCTCCGACGTACCAGCAATCTCCTTTGCGTCTTGTCATTACCACATATTCTCCCATCTTTCCGTCGAGCACAATCGTCTCGTCCCAGACGGTAGGAATCTGCGAAATTGCTTCCGTACATTCCGGTTCCCGCTGGTAATTGCTCGGTGTGTCGCACATCATGTTGAGCGGCGATTCCAGAATAACATACAGTGCCAGCTGCCGGCTGCGGGTTCCCTGACTCATCGGCTCGCTGTTGCAAGGGTAATAAGTGCTTCGGTTAGCATTGCGCATGGCTCCCTGTGTATAGTCCATCGGGCCCGATGTCTGTCGGATAAACGGAAGCATGGTCTCGTAAGTAACCTGGTCGAAACCGGCCGGTCTCCACTTCATCTGTTCCATGCCGTGTACCCCTTCAAAGTTCAGTACGTTCGGATAAGTACGGTTCAGTCCCGCCGGCTTGTGCGTACCGTGCAGGTCGAGAACCAGTTTGTATTTCGCACACATTGCAGCCGCACGGTGGTTGAAGTCAGTCATCATCTGGTCGTCCCTGTCCATGAAGTCCACCTTGAAACCTTTCACTCCCAGTTCCGAGAAGTAGCGGCATACATTCTCCATGTCGCGTTCAAAGGCATAATATCCGGCCCAGAGGATGATTCCCACGTTCCGCGCCTTCGCATAGTCGGTCAGTTCCTTCAGGTCGATGTCTTTTACCACCTGCATCAGGTCGGCCTTTAAGTTGACGGCCCATCCTTCGTCCAGAATCACATATTCAATACCGTGCTGGGCGGCAAAGTCGATATACGCCTTGTAAGTCGCATTGTTGACACCGGTCTTGAAGTCCACACCGTCCAGGTTCCAGTCGTTCCACCATTCCCATGCCACCTTGCCCGGCTTGATCCATGAAGTGTCAGTCAGCTTCGAGGGTTCTCCCAGCAGGTAACTCAGGTTGGACGCAGCCAGTTGGGTATCCTTGTCGGTAACGATGGCAATGCGCCAGGGGAAGGTTCTTTTTCCGTCCACCTTCGCAATAAAGTCTTCCCGGTCTTCCACCAGCATCTGCAGCTCGTTGTGTCCGCCCTGTTTCAGTGTCTTCGGATAAGGGGCCATGACCGCCGAAAGCATGTTCTTACCCTCGGCATTGCTCAGATACATACCCGGATAATTGTTCAGGTCCGATTCGGTGATGCAGACCTTCACCTTGGGAGTTGCCTGTACCACCAGCGGCAGGAACATCAGCCGCTGCTTGTTCAGCTGTGAGATGGGAGCTGTGGCATAGATGTTTTCAAAGGAACTGAAGAACTGGTCGTTAAAATCGCCGTCTTTACCCCGGAACACGTAAGGTACGGTCGCAGTCGCATCCGTCGGAAACTGATAGCTGGCCTCTTCGTGGAGGATACAGAATGTCTTGGGAGAATGGTTCTCGAAGCGATAGGCAATGCCGTCATTGTAGGCACGGAATACTACGCTGTAATCTCCTTTGAAACGCAGGGTAATTTCGTTGTAATAGTCTCTGACCTGCGACGAACGGTAGAACGGACTGTTTACCTGAGTGTCGTTGCTCCGGCGGGACACTTTCGACAGCCGGGCCTTTTCTCCCCATGTCTTTCCCTGGTCGGTCTTGATGGAGATAGGAGAAGGAGACAATACCTGTTCCCCGCTGTGAGAGATGTCATACGTCAGTCTGTCTCCGACCTCAATCCGGGAGGTCAGTTTGCCGTCGGGCGAAGACAGCAGAAATTTCTTTTGTGCCTGTAACGATAAGGAAAGAAAGGCACACGTACACGTGAGTAATAGATTCAGTTTTTTCATTGTAAAAGAATGATTATAATATAAGGTTTATGTGAAAAAGCATTTTTCTTCGGGTAAAGATAACGATTCTTGTTTGAAATTACGCTTGTTCATACATAATTTTATCATGCCTTGTCAATAGAAGTAAGCCTTTGCATTAAAAAATGCGGGAATACGTATTTCAGTTTATTTCCGTATCCCCGCGTATGGGTCTTTCGGTTTTTACGATTTCCCAACCCCTGTCCGGTAAGTTCCGGTACATCCGTCAGGCTATGAATCCGATCGGACGGGAAACACTGATTTTCAGTTGCCTGCAACCCAGGAAATTCTTCTCTGCCTCGATGATGTCTTCTTCTTCTATCCGGCTGAACAACTGGCGGGAGCCTTTGCTCTTTCCGGACTGCGACATCACCCGTTTGGCCATACTCTTAATGATGCCTTGCTCAATCAGGTTGTGGACCCATCTTCCGTTTCCGAAATGAGGGGCGTGTGCCGAGACCGCTTTTTCAATGGTCTTTCGCAGCCGCTCTTCCGCCTCGGGAGTGAGGGTGAAATTGCGTTTGGTCAGAATGCGCCTTGCCATTTCAGCCAGTTCTTCCGGAGTATAGTCCTCGAAGTGAAAATGGAGCGGAAAACGGTCTTTCAGTCCCGGATTGCTGTTCAGCAGGGTCTGCATTTTGTCCTTGTAGCCTGCCAGGATGACAATCATGTCCGGATTGGGTTCTGACAATACGGGCAACAGGGCGTTGATGACCTCTTTCCCGAAATCTTTCGAGTCTTCTTCCTGCGTAATCAGGGTGTAGGCTTCGTCTACGAACAATACCCCGCCCCGTGCGTTGGCAATGGTCTCCCTCATGTTCTTCTCGGTGTGTCCGATGTATTCTCCTACCAGGCTGGTGCGGTTGGTCTCGATGAGGTTTCCGTTGGAAAGGATACCCATTTCGTGATACATCTGTCCGATGATTCTGGCCACGGTCGTTTTTCCGGTTCCGGGATTGCCGAGAAACAGCATGTGGTGGCGGTTGTCGTCCGAGGTCTCCAGTTGCATCATCTTGCGTTCCTTAATGAATAAGGTGAGCAGGCGCGCCTCACGGATGTCCTTCTTCAGCCGTTGCAGTCCCACCAGTTCGTCCAGCTGTTCCTCGGCGGAAGCGCTTTCTTCCTCGGAGGGGGACGGTTGGGTATGAACCGTATCTTCACCATCTGATAGGTGCATCGGTGTGACTTCGTACGGAAATTCCGTTTCCGGATGGGAAGACTCGTCTGCGGGCTTGTGTACGGTAAAGGTATTTTCCGGACCGAAAAACTGCACCAGTCGGGGACATCGCGAATGCGTACGCTCAATGTCTTCCTCTGTGCCGTGGAGAATGAAGGTGGCATTCGGAAAGGTATTCTGTACGATCAGGTTGTACAGGATATTCAGCTGTGATTCCGCCGCAGGACTGTCCGGAAACGACTGGAGGTTGACGGTAACCGCCTTGCTCTGTTTCAGCTGGGGGGAGAGTTCTTCCCAGCCCAGTTCCCCGCTGAAGAATTCCTTTACCGGAAAGGCATAGCGGGTCTCGGTGTTTTCCTCCGTGAAATGAGCGGAGAGAATCAGTGAGGAGAAGACCCGGGTGTAGAAGCGGTCGCCTTTTACCAGCATGTGGAAATGGGGAGCCGGATGCGTATGGGCAGCCGACTGGTGCTGGAGATAGAGGGTGTCCAGCAACTGATGGATGACCGAAGAACTGAATTTGCAGATATGGAGTCTGTTCCACCATTCCCGATGACAGAGTTCGGTGATGAAAAACAGTTCCTTGGGATGGTCGCAGAGCATTTCCACCGGATATTTTTTCCAGGTGGCATAAGCTACCGGGGCTTCAAACGGAACGAACCACTGGGGATGTCCGTTGCTGAAAATGTAAAGGTAACCTTGTCTGTCGTTCCATTCCTTTGAGTCACAGAGGCGGAAGCATACTTTCCGGATGCTTTTCCGGTTAGCGACAGAAACGGTGTCGGAAGCAATCAGTTGCAGGTCGGAAGAATAGGCACAGACAGTGAGTTCCGAAACTCCTATCAGTGGGGTATGACAGGTAAACTCAACGAGCAGCAGATTATCTGCATATTCGGGTGTCTGTACCGATGAGTCGATTTCACATTTAGCACGTAATACATAAGCTTTCATCATAAACAACAAATTTTTAAAGGTTGGTAGTAACATTTGAATAAAGTGGCGGCTGTGAGTATACAGCCAGTCAGAGAGATCCTCTTCTTCCCCGTTGAAGGAGAGGAGTGAACTACTATGTCAAAGAACACAACGAACCCTTGCTGCCTCCTTTTTGCTGCGGCAACACCGACACATGTAATGAAATGCTTGAAAAATTAACTTACATGAATAACGATCCGTTAAGCATCTTTGAATTGAATTTGTTGTTTATATTTTTTGAAAATGCAGCACCTGCATGGCAGGATGCCTCATGCGACAAAAATAGGTATTTGGCAGCGAATTTGCAAGAGAAAACGCAGTAATGTTTAAAAAAATCTTTTATCGGTTGCTGAAAAAGAATTATCTTTGTTTGTAAATTGAGGTCCGGACCAGACGGTTGTCTTTCCGGACGGAATAGGATGAAACAAAAGTTAGACGATATGATCAGAACCAGAATATTTGATGTGGCCGGACATCTTTTCTCGGTAGAGATGGAGGAGAACTGGCAGTTGTGGCAGCACCTGACCAATTATGAGCCTTTTGAACTTGCTCTGAAGGGGGAGGATGAGGCAGAGAGGCTGCAGACGGTCTTCCGTCTGCAGATTGTCTGCATGCCGGACGAAAACTGGCCCAGTGCCCAGAAACAGGTAGCTGAGTTCGACGACGACGGCTCATACATCTGTCTGTATGAGTCGGGAGCGGAGGAACTGCGGTTTGGGATGTCGGATGCCCGCGTGAACCGTGACCGTCAGAGCGGACTTGAATTGAACCTGACCACCGGGGAAGCGGTGCTGTTCCTGCATCCGGCAGTAGGAAGGCGGGAAGCTGTTTTCGCAGTGAATAATGCACTGATGCTGCTGTATGCGGTTTGTACGGCACGTAAAAATACTTTACTGATGCATGCTTCTGTAACCGTGTGCGAAGGGAAGGGATATGTGTTCCTGGGACGCAGCGGGACCGGAAAGAGTACGCACAGCCGTCTGTGGCTGTCTGCCATCGAGGGAACGGAACTGCTGAACGATGACAACCCGGTCATCCGCACCTTGCCGGAAGGGGTGTATGTCTATGGTACCCCGTGGAGCGGGAAGACACCTTGCTACCGCAACCGCAAGGCTGCTTTGGGGGCGATTGTGCGGCTCAGTCAGGCTCCGTTCAACCGAATCGAGCGGCTGAAGGGGGTGGCGGCTTATGCGGCAGTGTCTCCTTCGGCCTCGGCCATGAAGTGGAGGCGGGAGTATGCCGACGGTCTGCACCGCACGCTGGTCGACCTGATAGGACGCTGCGGGGTCTATCATCTGCAGTGCCTTCCGGACAAGGAGGCGGCGTTGCTTTGTCATGATACGGTGGGGAGGAACGCGGAATGATTGTCAGACGGAGGGTGCCCAACGAGGTGCTGTTGCCTGAGGTGGAGCGGATGCTGTCCGAAGGACTGACGGTGACGCTGCGTACAAAGGGGAGCAGCATGCTTCCTTTCATTGTGGGCGACCGCGACAGTGTGGTGCTGCAGAATCCCCGCGACCTGAAGGTGGGTGACATTGTCCTGGCCCGGGTGGGCGAGGGACGGTATTACCTGCACCGCATCATTGCCCTGAAGGACGACAAGGTGCGTCTGATGGGGGATGGGAACGTGAAGGGCACGGAGGTGTGCCGGCTGTCGGAGGTCTGCGGTAAGGTGAAGGTGATTGTTCGCAACGGGAAGGAAGTGAACCCCGAAGGACATGGCGAGCGCTGCAGGGCCTGGTGGTGGCGGAAACTGCTGCCGTTCCGACGGATCCTGCTGGGAGTGTACCGCCGCATCCGGTGAGGGAAGGCCGTGCTGCGGACGGAAGGAGGATGAGGCTGCAGGCCCTGACAGGTTTGAATGAAATTGGATGTTAACTGAGAGAAATAAGAGACATGAAGTTAAAGAAAGGATTTGTACTGCGCGATGTAGCAGGAGAGAAAATAGTGTCTGCCGAAGGACTGGAACAGATGGATTTCAATAAGTTGATTACGCTGAATCCTACTGCGGCTTACTTGTGGGAGGAGGTTTACGGCAGTGAGTTTGATGAAGACCGACTGACGGACCTGCTGACCGACAGATACGATATCGACCGGGAAACGGCTCTGGCCGACGTGCGTCAGTTGCTGAAGGACTGGACGGAAATTGGAGTGACGGAGGAATAGGAATGGAGGTTACTGCCTTGCAACTTTTTGCCTTGCTGCGCGCTGCCTTGTGGAAGGAAGAGGTGGATGTGTCGCTGTTCAAGGGGGCGGTCGACTGGAAGGCCGTATCGGCACTGGCTTTCCGGCAGACTGTTCTGGGACTGCTGTACGAGGGTATCATGCAGCTTCCGCAGGAGTACCGGCCGGAGCGGGCGCTGATATTGAAACTGCATTCGTGGTGTGTACAGACGGTGCAGCGTCATCATTTGCTGAATGAGGTGTGGAAGGAGATTGCCGGACGCCTGGAGGGTGAGCAGATTCACTGTGTCCTGCTGAAGGGACAGGGGCTGGCTGCCAATTATCCGGAGCCGCTTCGCCGTGCGTGCGGTGACATTGACCTGTATGTGGGGAGTGAGAACTATCCCCGGGTTTGCCGGTTGCTGGCCGATTGGGGGATGCTGACGGAGGAGGCTTCGGAAACGATGCAGCACCTGCATCTGACGTACCGTTCGGTGACGCTGGAGATTCACCGCATTACGGGGGTGATGTATCACTGGCGGATAAACCGGGCTTTTCGGGCGTGGAGCGATGCGCTGCTGCAGGGACCCGACTGCCGGACAATGGAGGTCGGCGGAAAGACGGTGTACCTGCCTCCGGTGCGTTTTGATGCCCTGTTTATTTTTTATCATCTGCACCGTCACTTGCTTACGGGGGGAGTGGGACTGAGGCAGTTCTGCGACTGTATGATGTTCCTGCATGCCTATGCCGGTGAGGTCGACCGCTCCCTGCTGGAGAAGGACCTGAATGAGATGGGACTGATGCGGGGATGGCAGATCATGGGTTACCTGGTGGTGAATTACCTGGAAATGCCGAAAGAGGAATTTCCTTTTTATGCGGACGACAAGGATGTCCGTGAGAGTGCGGGAGTAATGTTGGAACTGGTGCTTCGCAACGGCAACTTCGGCTTCTTCAATCCCGTGCGTGAGGGGCGGCCGGAGGGGTATCTTTCCGGTAAACTGCATTCGCTGAAGGTAACGGTCCATCACCTGAGACAGATGAGTCGGCTGTTCCCGAAGGAGGTGTGGGCATACTGGACGTTTTATTTGTGGAGAGGAGTCACGCATGCGGCTACCGACTGGCTGAAGAAGAAGTCGGCCGGATAAGGATGCGTTTTTGTTTCTGTAAAGAAGAGAACGCTGTGCGAACTTGTTCTTTTCTCCGGTTTTCCTGCGGAGGTTGCACGACCCTGATACGAAGGTCCTGTAACCTCCGCAGGAACGTTTTATGACCTCCGTATGGGGGTTGAAAATTCCCTGGAAAAGAAAAGCAGAACATTATTAATCATGTGAGGATTAATATAAGGTATAAGGTTGATGACAAAAAAGATGGCATATGAGACTGACGGACAATCGTCATTTCATATGCCATCTTTTTGGGGGTACCGCATGGATCTCCTGACGGAGGTTGCGGTATTTGCGGTACAAGGTCCGGCGGGTGTTCTGTCGTTCATAGGGTCATGAGCGACATGTGCCGGAATAACTGTGCAGGTCTTTCGCAGTGGGCTGTCTAGATTTCATCGGGCCAGGGACAAGGCTTTCCTGTCGACTTGAAAGAAGGCCGTTGTGCACCCGAGCTCCGCAGGAACTGTCCGAGGTTTTCCGACAACTGTTTCACCACCTTCGGGTATTTGCCTGCCAGGTTGCGTGTCTCTCCGATATCGGAAGGAATGTCGTAGAGTTCCTTTTTCCCGGTCTCATAAAAATAGATGAGCTTCCATTTGCCCTGGCGGACCGTACAGGTAGCTCCGATACCCGGACCCTGCTCTCCCCACAGGTTGGGGCAGTTCCAGTACAGACTTCTGCCTTCCGAAGGATCTCCGGTCTGTTTCAGCAGTGGAACAAAGCTGACCCCGTCGACGGTTTGCGGCACTTGCCAGTCGGTGATTCCTGCCATTTCCAGGATGCTGGGAAAATAATCTTCAATGATGACATAGCTGTCGCAGCGGCTGTTGGGGGCCGTGACGCCGGGCCAGCTTACAATCATCGGTTCGCGGATGCCGCCTTCGTACGCCGATCCTTTTCCGCAATTCAGCGGTGCGTTTTGCGTATAGAGCGGTTCATCTCTCCATCCCGCACCGGTGGCATATCCTCCGTTGTCGCCGCAGAACAGGATGATGGTGTTGTCGGCCTCTCCGTTTCTTTCCAGCCAGTCCATGATGTCACCCAGACTTTTGTCCATTCCTTCAATCAGCGAAGCGTAGGCTGCTTCCTTGTCCGACATTCCTTTTTGTTTGTATTTTTCAAAGAAACGTACGTCCTTGTCTATCGGAATATGGATGGCATAATGCGACATGTAGAGATAGAACGGCTGATTGTAGGCCTTGGCCTTGTCGAGGGCATGCAGGGCTTCCTGTGTCAAGGCTTCCGTAATGAAAGTGCCCGTCTGCCAGTATTTTTCAAGTCCCGGTACCGACATGAGGGATGTCGGATTCCCCTTCTCGTCGTGTCCGTAATTCAGTTCACTCAGGTAAGTGGCCAGTCCCCCGGCCGCGTGTCCCGAGATATTTGTCTCGAATCCGAAATGACAAGGATTTTCTCCCGGAGTGTCGATGGCACCCCAATGCGCCTTGCCGCAGTGGATGGTATGGTATCCGCTGTTTTTCAGCAACTGTACGAAGGAAGTCGCCACGTAAGTATGATCGGTTCCGGGCACCTGCGAGATACCGTTGTAATTCCAGTCGGGCAGTTGCAGCACCTCGCTCGGCATGTCCGTGGTCTTGCCCTTCTGCAGCGTCCAGTTGGTTACCCGGTGGCGCGCCGCATTGGCTCCCGTCATCAGACTGCAGCGGGTAGGGGAACTGATGCTGGAGGCATAGGCCTGCGTAAAGAGCATTCCCTGACGTGTAAGCCGCTCCATGTTGGGAGTCTCGTAACGTTCGTTGTACATTGTTTTTTGTGTCCAGAACGGAACAGAAGTGTCCTGCCATCCCATGTCATCGACCAGGAAGAAAATAATGTTCGGCCGTTGAGGCGTGCTGTTGTCCGCCACGGTCTGTCCGGTGATGCCGGCAAAAGGAAGCACTCCCAATGTAGTGAATAGAAGTTTGTTCATGGTTAAGGTTTTATATGGTAAATACTGAAGTTCGTGATTATCGGATCCGCCGTCTGCTGTTCGATGACCAGACGGAAGGCCTTGGCCTCGGTAGCCGGAAAACTTTCAATGCGCTTGTGTCCCACAGCCGTTCCCCTGGCTACGGTTTTCCACTTTCCTCCGCTCAGTGCCTCGATGCGGTAAGCACGGATTCTTTCTCCGTGTGCAATGTCTTCCTGGATGAGGTAATAGTTGGCCGTCACCTCTTTCCCAGCCGGCAGGGTCAGTTTCTTCTTTCCCTCTCCCGAGGTCTGCAACAGGGGCGTACCGAAACGGCGCTCAATCTCCTTGCCCAGTTCCTGCAGCCGGCTGACATCTCCCTGCGGAATCAGTCCCTCCGGATTAGGGGTCAGTCCGAGCATCAGGGTCGCATTTCTTCCCACCGATTTCTCGTACATGTCTACCAGTTCCTTCAGAGGATAGACCGCCTTGTCGTCGTCTCCCGGTTCCCAGAACCATTCGTGCCGTCCGTTGTATCCTCTCAGCGGGGCATCCGCCATGGCAGGTACCCAGAATTTGCCGTTGGGGTCGCCGTGTGCCAGCAGCCGGTTGTGGTCGGTCACTCCGTCCGTAGCGTTGCTGTGGCTGTACGGATAAGGGAAACTGGACCAGCAGGGATAGCCTACGGTACCGCTTTCCGAACCTCCCCAGCGCAGGTCGGCACGGTTGACATTGTGGTAAAACAGACAGTTGGGCTGGTATTTGTTGACAATCGGTTCTACATCGGGACCCATTCCCTTGGGGTCATCGGCTCCGCCGTCGAACCAGATCATGAACAACTCGCCATAACGGGTACAGAGTTCCGTGACCATTTTCTCGCACAGGCGTTTGTACCATGCCTGGCGGTTGCGGGCAAACTCTCCCTCTCCTTCGGCCTTGAAATTGTGGATACCCAGCAGGGAGTTCCAGCGGATACCGATGTAGATACCCGGCTGTATGCCGTATTTGCGGCAGGAGTTGACGAAGTCACGCACGATGTCGCCTTTTCCGTCCCTCCATTTCACTGCCTTCAGGCAGTACGGATTGACATCACTCTGCCAGAGTCCGAATCCGGTCTCATGGGTAGCCGTGAGAATGGCAAACTTGGCGCCTGCCGCCTTGGCTGCCTGGACCCACTGGTCGGTATCGAGGTGCTCCGGGTTGAATATGTTGTAATCCTCTATCGGATTGATCCGGTTGTTCCCCTGTCCGTATACCTCACCGTCGAACACGTGGAGGTCGTAATGGAAAACCACTCCCATTTCCGCCTGGTGCCATTTCATCTGGTGCGGAGCCGGAACCGGACCTTGTATCTCACCGGTCTTTGCGTACAGGTCGCCTTGGAACAATTGTAACATCAATAAGCATGCAATAGCTATTTTCTTCATGGTATTAAATATTTGATAAATGAATCATTTGTCTGAGTCAGCAGGTCCTTAAGCACTGTCTGCAGGGAGTCGCAGCGGACTGGCTCTTTCTTTGCGAGGTTGTGCATCTGAGCCGGGTCTGCCAGTCTGTCGAAAAGCCATTCCTGTTTCCTTGTTCCCTTTTCGACTTCTACGACATACGTGTAGCGGGAGGTGCGTACTCCTCTTTTCCCGGAACTGGGGTCGGAGGGAACACAGTAGTAATAAGGCTGTGGAACTTCCTTCTCGGGAACACGGTCTTCCGAAAGATACCCGCTCCAGTTGTACGTCTGTACGCTTCCGGGAATCCGGCTGCCCATTCCCATCATGGAAAGCAGGGTGGGATAAAGGTCGCCGAGGGCGACGGGCAACTGGCTTTTCCGGGGAGAGAGCTGGCCTTTCCAACTGACAATCATCGGAATGTGCATGGCTTCTTCGTAGAAGGTGTTCTTGCCTTCTATCTCGTGGCCTCCCATGCACACTCCATGGTCGGAGGTGAAAACGACAATCGTGTTTTCATACAGGCCGCAGTCTTTCAGAGCCTGAACGATCCTTCCCACTTGCTCGTCTACTCCCGTGATGCATGCGTAGTAGTCGGCAATGTGACGGCGGAAATAATCTCCGTTGTCCGTTCCGCCGGAAGGAATGTAGGGCATGGAGGCGGCAACCTTCTCTACGTCGAGCGGAGCATATAACTGCTTGTAGTTATCGGGAACCAGCTCATATCCCGTATGTGGGGGATTCATCGACACGACCAGGGCAAAAGGGGTATCCGGTGTGCGGCTGTGCGTGCGGATGAACTCGATGGCCTGTCCGGCCTCATACTCCGGTCCCCACTGATCTACATAATAAAAGCTGTCCCTCGGGGCAGCCGTGTTCCAGTACATGGGATGCAGGTGGTTGTCGTAGGTGCCGTAGGCAATCCAGGTCTCGAAACCGTGCCGCCGTTCAGGGGGACACCACTCGTTCCAGGCTACCTTTCCCTGATTGTTGCAGGTATTTACATAAGGAGGATAAGGGGCATCCAGGTGCCATTTCCCGATGTATCCGGTAGCATATCCTGCCTGTTGCAACACGTCACTCCAGCAGACAGCATCGGAAGGCAATTCCACTCCGTAAGGACTGTTCTCCGAATTGCAGTTGCCCGTAACCCGGTTGGAAGCGGGATACATCCCCGTCATCCACATGGCCCGGGCCGGAGAAGAAACCGGATAGTTGCTGACAGCATTGGTAAAGAGGATTCCTTCCGAAGCCAGGCGGTCCAGGTGAGGGGTTTGGACAGGTTCCTTCTGCATACACCCCAGGGCATCTCCCCGGAACTGGTCGGCCATGATAAAGACCAGATTGGGCCGGCAGGCAGATGACGGTTGAGGCGACTGTGCACAAGTTACCGCCGGAACCGCCAGGCAGGGCAGGGAAGCAAACAGAGATAGATGTATAAATTTCATTTATGATATTTTTATTCAAAAAGATATACAATGATGTAAAGGTAAAGAATTAAATAAAAGCAGAAGATTTTAAGATTATTAAGAAATTGAAATAATCTTAAAATCTTCTATCTCAGTCAGTGGAAACTCAAGAAAATCAGTCGCCTTCCGGGAGACTGTTGGTCTCTATTTTCCATCCCGGATTCTGATAGATCGGAGACGAACTGTAGTCGCTTGAGCCTTCCGTTTCCGTAGTAAGACGGAAATGATCAAAAGCAATAGGATACAGATATCGGTTCGGATTCCAGTTGTATCCGTTGTATGCAATGTTGGAAGCAATCACGCGATACGGCTTCAGGTATTCCCCGTCGGAACGGGCCGATACATTCGCTCCTTCTGTACCCGCCTCCTTCAAGTCGATTACTCCCAGAGGCTTGTCAAAATTCTTGTCGAGTCCGGCAGCCGGTGTGGTATACCGCTTATAGTTCTCTGCCCACAGGTTAAAGCCTTCTACCTGATAATCCTGCATCTTGTCGAGGGCGCACCAGCGTCTCAGGTCGCGCATGCGGAAACCTTCTGCTGCCAGTTCGATGCGGCGTTCACGGCGGATATTGTAGAGAGTAGCGTCTACCAGCGTACTTCCCGAATAGCGTGCAAAGTCAACCTCCTTCTCCAGATTCGTGTGCGTGATGGTTTTCTGATAATCAGTATCCATTCCGGCACGTTCACGCAGTGCCTTCCAGTATTTCTGGCTGTTGGCATCCAGCGCATGCGTCAGCTCATAGTCGGCCTCCATGTAGTTGAGGTAAGCCTCGGCGGCACGGAAGATGACACATCCGGTAACCGACGGAAGCGTAGGGCCCTGCGACGGGTCGGTAGTCAGTCCTTTCTTGATGGAATATCCAGTAGTACAACGATTCTCGGCCATTTCCGTAATCGGCGCACGGTAATAGAAACCGGCTCCGTCAATGATGGCTTCCGTCATTGCAGCCTGCTTGGTCAGCATATCTCCCGGCAGCATGGTATTGAATGCCAGGCGAGGGTCTCTGCCGTCTGCCACATCCTGATAGGTACGGTCGCCTTTGTATTCCGAACCGGAGGCATAGATAGGAAGTCCGTTCTTCATCAGGTACGTGTCTATCATGCTGCGGGTGTATCCGCTGTTTCCGCCTCCGTTGCGCTGCAGGTAACCCACTACGAAGTGGTTCACTGCAGGAGTGATGCCGGCATTATAGGCTCTCCAGAGAAGAACCTCGGGGATTCCGTCGAGGGAGTTGCTGTTGAACAGTGCCGGGTAGTCATTATGCAACGTGTAATTGTCGGCTACCAGTTGCGCAGCCTTCTTGGCCTCTTCCAGGAAATAACGGATTTCATTGTCGATATTGATGCTGAAATTCTTCAGGTAATCTTTTTGTGCTCCCGGCCATCCCGGTCCGCCCGGCACACGGGCCGTTCCTTTATGGTATTTCTCCCACGTTCCTTCGAACAGGGCTACGCGACTTTTGAGCAGGGCGGCACAGTCCCGGGTCAGGCGGTTGCTGACCGGTGGAGTGGGCGACATGAAATAATAGGCCGAATCAAGGTCTTGTATGATAAACCGGGCAACCTCGTTGCGCGGACGGCGCTTGCTGTTGAGCTTTACCGCCTCATAATTGTCGGGAATGATCTGTTTGATGATGGGAAAATCACCCAAAGAATCCAGCTTGTTGGCATAGAAATAGGCCCGGAAGAAATAAGCCTCTCCCAGATAATGCTTGTTGTTGGCCTCACTGCCTCCCAGTTCCCCGCTTTCAAGCAAGCCGCGGACACGGTTGATGAAATAGTTGGTGGAACGTATTTCATTGAAGTTCCAGCTGCCTCCCGATTGAGGGACACGGCTTTCACCCTTGACAAAGATTTTCTCCGGATTCGAGCCGGCCTGGTTGTCGCTGTTGCTGTCGAAGCCGAAGACACCGATGTCGTAGCTGCCCGGCTGGTGAGACGGGAGACTCTCGTACAGTTTTGCGGTATATGCGGCCAGGTCGTTTTCATGGAGCAGGTACAGGTTGGTGGGGATTTCATCCATCGGTTCCCTGTCAAGAAAATCGTTGCATGAGCTGGCCAGCACTGCCAGCCCCAGATAGAATAAAATATGTTTTTTCATGTCTTTTCAGTTTTAAAGTTAAAGTGTTACGTTTATACCAAAGGAGAAAGTCTGAGACAGCGGATAGGTCTTTCCGTCGGAGAAACCGTTGGATGCAATGGCTTCCGGATCGAACATGTCGGCGATTCCACTGATGGTAAACAAGTTCTCAGCACTGAAATACAAACGTATTTTTTCCATATGCGCTTTTTGTGTCCATGCTTTCGGCAAGGTATATCCCACCTGCAGATTCTTCATCCGGACATAGGCACCGTTCTGCAGGTATCCGGTCTGGACAAGCTTGTTCTTGTTGCCTTTGTCGCCCAGGTAAGCCTTGGGATAATATGCATTCGGATTTGCCCCGAAGATGGAGGTGGTGTTCTCCGGTCTCCAGTAATCCAGGTGCTCTTCAAAACCGACCGACTGCCATTCGCCTCCGTCGGCTCCCCAGAACATCGGACCGCTCAGCCAGAGGTCGCGCTTCAATACTCCCTGGAAAAACATCTGAACATCGATGCCCTTCCAATCTGCACCCAGGTGCAAGCCGAAATTGAAACGGGGCTCACTGTTACCGATTACTTTCAGGTCTCCGTGATCGTCTACGGTCTTGGCACCGTCGTCTACCACTCCGTCGTGATTCAGGTCGCGGTACATGATGTCACCGGCTCCCCACTGTGAACCGAGCTTGCTCTGGTCATTGGCTGCCAGCCAGCCTTGCATCTGCTGCTCGCTCTGTGCGATGCCTTCGGTCTCGTATCCCCAGATTTCTCCAAGTATCTTACCGTCGTAATAAGCATAGGTCGTTCCGTCGGACTGGAAGATGGCTTTAGAGGCATTCGGATATTTTTTCACCCTTACGTGGTTGTCAGAGAGGTTGAATGCCAGGTCGTAATTGACTTCCCCGATCCGGTCTCTCCATGAAATATTCAGGTCCCATCCTTTATTTTCGAGCTCCGCATTGTTGGTGTTGGGAAGAGACGTTCCCAGAGCGGCACCGATTTCTGCAGGAGGTCCCACCATTCCTTTGGTGCGGCGGATAAAGTATTCAAACGAACCGGTCAGGCGGTTGTCGAACAGTCCGAAGTCGAAACCGACATTGGTGTTATAAATCTTCTCCCAGGTCAGACTGCTGCTTACCAGTCCCGGTACGGCAGCCGTTGTAGGACGGATATTGCCCATCAGCCAGCTTCCTCCATTGGCAATTACGGTCTGTGTGAGGTAGAACGGATAGAACGCATCGGTATTCTGGTTGCCGAGCATACCCCATGAAAGGCGGGGCTTGAAAGTATTCACCACAGAACTGAGCGGAGCGAAGAATTCTTCGTATGCCATGTTCCATCCCAAGGAGAAGGAAGGGAACAGGTTCCAGCGCTGGTCGCGCAGAAAGCGTGAAGAACCGTCGTAACGGAGGTTGGCCTCCAGCAGGTAACGGTCTTTGAACGTATAGTTGATACGGCCGAAGAAACCTGCGGTTGCCCAGTTCTTGTACTGTGTGGGGTTGTTGCCGTCATTGTTGATCTTGTCAGCTCCTACCGAAGCACTGATTTCCGGAATGCTGCTGGTAATGACGTCGCTGCGCTGTGCCGAGAGGGAGCGGACAATGTATTCTTCCGTATTCATACCCAGCATGACTTTCAGGTAGTGGTTTTCTTTCTCCATCGTATAGTCTGTATATACCGATGAAGTATAGAAATTACTGTTCAGGTAATTCATCCGGGCAAACGTGGCTCCTGGAGCATAGTTGGCACTGAAAGCCAGTTCTACGGGACGGTTGTTGATGTCGTATTCGTATACCTTGTTCAGATTGGTCTGCTTGTTCTGGTTGATGACACGCATGCCGGCTTCTGCATAAATATTCCAGTTTTTCAGTGGATGAAGGACAAGCTGTCCCTGCAGGTAGATGTCATCGTTATGTGTCTTCGCACGGCCGCCGTCGGTGAGCTGTGCCAGTTTTCCGTTGCGCATATAATGTCCGTTGGGGTCCTGGAAAGGCATCATCGGCCACATGCGGGCAATGTCGTGATACAACAAACCTCCTTCTTCCAGATAGACCGGGTTGTCGAGGTCGGAGCGGATGAATTTGGTACTCAGGTTAAACTCTACGATGCGGTTGATTTTGGTATTGATCTTCGCACTCAGGTTATAGCGCTTCAGGTTATCGTTTCCGTAGCGCAGGTTTCCGTTCTGGTTGAGGTAGCTTCCCGACACATAATATTGCAGTTTTTCAGTACCTCCACTCATGCTGAGGTTGTGTTCGTTGCTCCACGCCCATGCGAAATGCGTCTTGTACCAGTTTACGTTGTCATTGGCCTTTTCGTGAAAATGCCAGTTGTTGCCGTTGGGTACGGTAGTCGTGGTCAGCGTACCGGCCATATAGTCCTGGATACGCTGCAAGGTCTCGTCGCTGAAAATGATTTTGTCGCCCTGGTTGACCGCTGCTTCATTGAAATAATTGGCAAAGCGGTACGAGTCCAGCTGTCTGGGAAGATTCGTCGGACCTGAGTAACGGAAACTGTTGTTGTAGTTGACCGTCATCTTTCCGGCTTTTCCTTTTTTGGTAGTAATCAGGATTACTCCGAAGGCAGCCCGTGAACCGTAAATGGAAGAAGAGGCCGCATCTTTCAGTACGGAGATACTCTCGATGTCATCCGGATTCAGGTTGTTCATGTTTCCTTCCATTCCGTCGATGAGGATAAGGGGCTCACCTTTTGATCCGGTACCGATGGTACCTGTTCCGCGGATGTTGACCTTCATGGACTGTCCGAGCTGTCCTCCCAGGTCGGAAGCCGAAAGGTTCAGTCCCGGTACGGTTCCCTGCAATGCCTGTCCCACCTGTGATACCGGCCGCGACTCCAGTGCTTTGGTATCGACCGTGGCAACGGCTCCGGTCAGGTTGACTTTCTTCTGGGTTCCGAAACCGACAACGACTACTTCATCCAGCGTGCGGTTGTCTTCCGAGAGGCCGACCTGATAGTTGGTCTTTCCTTCCTGTACCAGGATCTCTTCGGTCTGGAAACCGATGTATGAAATGACAAGTGTACTTCCGGGACTCACATTGTCGAGCTGGAAGTTTCCGCCCAGATCCGTAATGCTGCCGTTGGTGGTTCCCTTGATGACGATGGAAGCACCGATGACCGGATCATTCAGTTTTTTGTCCTTTACCGTTCCGGTAATGCTCATTTGTTGCGCGTGTACCGGCAGAAAGCCTAGCAGTACCGCAACGAGCAAGGAAATGAATTGTGTTTTCATTGGGTCTAGTTTTTAAAGGTTAATTAAAGTTGAATAATTAAGTGTTTTTAATAGCGTGTGCTGCAAATATCTGAAAATAAATCGGTTCGCACTGGTGGTGAATCATTCATAAATGGTGGGTATTCTTCTTATTCCCCCGGTTTTTGTGAAATTGCAGGTGTTTTTCGCAGGGCTCATTTCGGTTTTAATTCAGAATTTTATTATTTTGCAGCATATTTAGTGAATATCCTTAAATCTGCACGATGAAAAAATACACGCTGGTGATACTATGCATGTGCTGGGCTTTGTGGGCTGTGGGGGCACAATATCCATGGGAAAGTGAACTGTCGGTCTTGAACATGAACGACGGGCTTTCGGACAACAACATTCATTTTATTTCAAAAGATGAGACGGGTTTCATGTGGTTCGGAACCAGTGATGGACTCAACCGTTATGACGGGCATATGTTCAAATCGTTCAGGTGTTCGGAGCCGTCCCGCCAGCACATACAGAAAATACATCCTTTAGATAAAGATTTCCTGCTTCTTCAGTCGGCTGAGGGATTGAAGTTGTTTGATAAGCGGAACGAACGTTTCGTGGTGGTGTGCGCAAAAAACGAAAAACGGTCTCTGCATTTGACAGACTGGGCGTTTGCTTCCCCTGCTCAAGGATGGGGAATTCGGGAAGACGGACTGTACAGGATTGATCTTTCGGATGCGGACGTAAAAGGTGATACGGTCTTTGTGGCTGTATCGATGAAGAAGCATTTTCCGGGGAGCATCCTGGCAATGACGTGCTTGAGCGAGAACGGTGAAGGGGCTTATGTGGTGAGTGAGGATGGAGACATCTGGCACGCCGATGGGAAGAGCGGGGCCGTGACGCCGGTAGTGACCGGAGGATTCGACCGGCCGGCAAAGGTGAGGTCGGTGCTGAATGACAAGGGGTATCTGTGGATTACTACCATCAAGGAGGGACTGTATGCGTATGATCTGGTAAACCGGAAGATGTTTCACTGGAAGTATGAGGACGGGAAAGGTGAGAATCAGTTGTCGCACAACGATGTCTTCCATGTATTTGCGGTGGGGGATTCTCATTATCTGGCAACCACCTGGGACGGATGTACGCTGATTTCCCTGAACAAGGACAGGTCGGTAGACTTGCAGGCGTTTCACGTATTCCGTGGAAAAGGAAGCCGTTATATCGAAACGAGGATGATAGCGGGTTTTTACGATCCGGAAGGTCGGCTGTGGATCGGTACGGAAGGGGGCGGACTGTTGTATGCCGATCTGAGGGAGTCGTTTTATTATCGTTATGTGCAGAAGAACTCCAATGAGATTGGAGGCATATTCATGGATGATGAGCGGGTTGTCTGGCTGGCGACTTACCATAAGGGACTGATGCAAAGTGCAGCATCTTTTGATCCGGGGTGTCCTCTGTCTTTCGGGCAGGCGGCTGTGGAAAAGGGGGAGATGAATGCTGCGTTGTGCATTTCTCCTGATGGACAAGGGGGATTCTGGTGCGGAGGCTTGGACGGACAGGTGCTTCATCGTTCGAAAGAGAAGGAATGGAGGTCTTTCCGTTTGAACATGCAGAAAAGGGAGTTCCCGGTGTGGAGTATTTGCGGGGTTCCGGGAGAGGGATGTTGGATGGGAACCGAAAAAGGACTTTTTTGGGGAAGTTTGCGGACTGGAAAATGTCTCAGAATGCACTGGAACGGTTGTGAAGTTCCTGACAATGTTTCGATAAGGGCGGTGACTGCTGACCGTACGGGACGTTATTTGTTCCTGGGTACGGAAGCGGGGTTGGTGGTGCTTGCTGTCAACGGCACCGATATTCTTTCGGCCGAGGCAGGATATGAGGAGCATATCGGTCTGCTGAAGGAAGAAAGAGGAATACGTGCGCTTTTGTGGGGCGATGACCGGAAACTGTGGATAGGATATGGCGGAAGTGGACTGGCCGTATGGTCTCCGATGGAGAAAGGTATTGTGAAGCGATATACTACCGAACAAGGATTGTGCAGCAATTTCGTGACTACGATTACTCAGGATGGGGAGGGATCGGTATGGGTAGGCTCCAATTCGGGAATTTCCCGTTTGAGCAGGCACCTTCAGTCGTTCTACAATTTTTATGTGTCGGGCAGTAACCGGTCTTCGTTGTTTGCGGCAGATTTTCTTTGGTGGGGGAATCATAGTATGCTGACTTATTTTGCTCCGTCGGCTTTGCGCTTCAATTATCCGAAGGAGCGGGGAAGGGTGGTGCTCACGGAACTGGAGGTGAACCATTCGCCTGTGAATATCGGGGAGGAAGTCAATGGGCAGGTCATTTTGCAGGAGGCTTTGTCGTATACTGGCCGGGTGCGGTTGAACAATGCAAACCGCAATCTGGCGCTTTCTTTTACTAATTTATTGTATCTTTCTGACTTACAGAAATATCTGTACCGGTTGTATCCTTATCAGACGGACTGGATGATGGCGGATGAGGGAGAGAAGATTCTGTATGACCGTTTGCCTCCTGGAGAGTATGAATTCCAGGTGAAGACGATTTTCCAGGATCAGAGTGAGGGTGAGGTTACGAGTCTGTATGTGACGGTGGATCCTCACTGGAGTGAGACTCTTTGGTTCCGGCTGATTGTCCTGGCTGTGCTGGTGGGCAGTGTGGGGATATATGTGCATCGTCTGAAATTGAAAGGAAAACGCATTCAGCATGAACTGCGGCTGGAGCATGAATTGTTTACGATGCAGATGGAGCATAACAAGGAGGTGGAGCTGAGAAAGGAGAGGGAAACGTTTTTTGCAATGGCAGCTCATGAATTGAGGACTCCTCTGACGTTGATTCTTGCACCTTTGAAGGAGTTGATTTCGCGGTCTGCTGTTTCGGATTCATCTCACGGAAAGCTGGTGATGATGTATAAATATGCGGAGGAACTGCATGCGCTTACCGACCGCTTGCTGTATATGCAAAAGGTGGAGGCCGGGATGGTACGGCTTCGCCTTTCTTATGTCAATGTAGTGGATTTGCTGAATGACGTGGCTTCTGGTTTTGTGGCGTTGGCAGAGGAACGTCGGATTGACTATGTGCTTCCTTCCCGGGAAATGGAGTGGTATGTGTGGGCCGACCGGGAGAAGTTGGCTTCGGCTTTGCAGAATCTGATATCCAATGCATTTAAGTATACTTCTGCGGGAGGATGTATCTCCTTGGCTGTATCAAGGAAAGAGGTGGATGGCAGGATGTTCTGCTGTCTGTCGGTGGCGGATACCGGAAAGGGAATTGAGGAGAATTTGCGGAAACATTTGTTTGAGCCGTTTATGGAGGGGATGGAAAAGCCTGCTTATTCTTCGAGCATGGGACTGGGACTGAAGATTGTGAAGCATACGGTAGAGATGCATCATGGAAGGATTACGGTGGAAAGTAAAGTGGGCAAGGGAAGTTTGTTCAGTATTTTTCTTCCTGAGGGAAAGGAGCATTTTGAGGAGGATAACTGTTTGTGGGAGAATGAACCGGAAGTCCGGAGAACTGTGGATTGGGGACCTGGCTTATTAGGGAAAAAGGAGAATCTGACGCCTGAAAATACAGAGGTTAAGGGGGCGGATGAAATTAAGGATAAAAAGGAGGGCACAAAGGAAAGGCAACTTGTGCTGGTAATTGAGGACAACCGGGATATGAGGGGATATCTGCGGGAACTGATGCGGGAAGATTATCGGGTTATCGAAGCTGAGAATGGAGAGGAGGGCATACGTATGGCAGTCATGCATACCCCCGATCTGATTATTTCGGATGTGATGATGCCGGTAATGGACGGTTTCGCCTGTTGTGCGGAGTTGAGGAAAAGGAAAGAGACGGCTCATATTCCTATTCTGATTCTGACTGCAAAGGCGGAGGATAAGGATAGTGTGGAGGCTGCTTATCTGGGGGCGGATGAGTATATCAGAAAGCCTTTTAATCCGGAGGTGTTGTTGGCTAAAGTGGCACAGTTGCTTGATATGCGGAGGAGGCTGAAGCAGATTTACACGAAAACTATGCTGAATGTAACCGGTCAGGAAAAGGATGGAAAAGAACAGCGGCAGAGTGAGTTTATGCAAAAGGTGCTGGAGTGTATCGAAGGAAATGCGGGCAATCCGGATTTCAATGTGAAGGGGCTTGCCGGGTTGTTGAACATGAGTCAGGCTACGTTGTATCGGAAACTGAAGCAGTATACGGACTTGTCTGCAGTGGAACTGATCCGTAATGTGCGTATGACACAGGCTGCTTTGCTTTTGATGGAAACGGATTTGTCTGTGACGGAGGTGGCGGAGAGAGTTGGTTTTAATGATTTGCCTACGTTCCGGAAACATTTTACAGGTATGTTTGGTGTTTCTCCTTCGAAATATGCGGATAAAAGGGAAGATGAAGCTGAGGAAACTGAATGTTGACAGGTAGGCAGCAGGGTGAGAACTACGGGATTGTCTTTGGGTGGGGAGATTGGTAACTGGTGTGGAATAATGGGGAAATGGGGCGGTCGAAAGGATAATTGCCGAATGGGTAAAATGAACTTATGTGAACTTGACTGCTTTTTCTGTTTCTTATAGTTTTGTCGATGAAAGAATAGTTTTAAAGGTAGAGAGAGGCAAACTTCTTACAAACCGTGGGTGGCTTGTAAGAAGTTTCTTTGTTTTATCTGTCGTTGTGAAAATGATATGATCTGAGAATATATTATAATAATGTGTACGGAAATGACCTGTTTGGGACGACTAAAATTTATTTTCTGTGGTAAATCGTTGTTTATTAGTAATCTATGATTTTATCTGAATTTTTTATTGAATTTTTTCATCGCATTATTTGGAAGTTATCAGTGAATGGCATAATTTTGCACCCGCTTTCGAGAAATAAACCTCTCGGATGAAAATAGACAAGTTCTTTGAAAGATTTTAAATAAACAACAAGATGTAGTACAAGTTCTGAATTTTTTCAGAAAAACAAAAACCGTCAATACTTTAATCAAGTAAAGAAATAATCGGTTTCCTGAACAGAGATTAAAAAGTACTCGCAAGAGTAAAAAGATATTTTACAATGAAGAGTTTGATCCTGGCTCAGGATGAACGCTAGCTACAGGCTTAACACATGCAAGTCGAGGGGCAGCGGGATTGAAGCTTGCTTCAATTGCCGGC